>NZ_FCON02000054.1 GCF_001544535.1 Caballeronia choica
AGCAAATAAACCAAAAACAAAACAAGTTCCATAGGAGCACAAGCGCATCAAACGGCGTAAACCACACCCCACCCCCAACCCCAAGCGCCAGCCCCCAATCCTACCGCGCAGCAAGCTTCCCCCCGCTCTGCGCCGCACCCTGCTGCGGCTTCACGGCAAGTGTAAGCACCACGGCAGCCACGAGCGCCACGCTCATGAACACATACGAGGCCCCCGGCGACCCGGTCGCCCCATTCAGATACCCCACGACATACGACCCGACGAACGACCCCAGCGCGCCCATGCTGTTGATCAGCGCCATCGCCCCGCCGGCGACATTCTTCGGCAACAACTCCGGCACGATCGCAAAAAACGGCCCGTACGGCGCGTACATCGCGGCACCGGCAATCACGAGCAATGCGTACGAAGCCCAGAAATTCGTCGACCCGAGCAAATACGATCCCGCAAACGCCACCGCGCCAATCAGCAGGAACGGCCACACAAAAAGCTTCCGGCGATCCAGCTTGTCCGACGCCCACGACGCCGCGATCATCGCAATGGTCGCGGCAAGATACGGCACGGCCGATAGCCACCCCGTCTCCACCATGCCGAAACTCGACGCATTCTTCAGAATCGACGGCAGCCACAGCACGAAACCATACACGCCAATGCTCCAGCAGAAATACTGCGCGCACAACTTGATCACCGCCGGCGAGCGGAACGCTTCGCCATAGTTCTTCACCGGCTTGATCGCGGCCTGCTCGGCGCGCAAGGTGGCGTCGAGATCGCTCTTTTCCTGCGCGGTGAGCCACTTCGCCTCCGCCGGCTTGTCCTGCACGATGAACCACCAGATCACCGCCCACACGATCGCCGGCACGCCTTCGGCAATGAACATGTGCCGCCAGCCGAAGGAATTCACCAGATACCCGGACACCACCGACATCCACAGCACCGTCACCGGATTGCCGAGAATCAGGAAGGTGTTCGCCCGCGAACGCTCGGACTTCGTGAACCAGTTCGCGATGAAGACGAGCATCGCGGGCATCACGGCCGCCTCGACGACCCCGAGCACGAAGCGGATCACCATCAGCGAGGGAATGTTGCTCACCATGCCCGTGAGCGCCGCGCACCCGCCCCAGAGAACCAGGCTGACGAACACGAGCTTCTTCACGCTGCGCCGCTCGGCGTAGATCGCGCCGGGAATCTGGAAGAAGAAATAGCCGAGGAAAAACAGCGCGCCGATCAGCGACGACAGGCCCTTGCTGATCCCAAGGTCGTGGTTGATGCCGGCAGCGGCGGCGAAACCGTAGTTCGCGCGGTCGAGATACGCAAGGCTGTAGGTGATGAAGACGATCGGCATGATCGCCCACCAGCGGCGAACGGCTAGCTTGGGTGAGGTCGGGGTTTGCATGTTTGTCTCCGGTAATCTCGGTAGTCGCGAATATTTCGCAGATGTGCGCGGATATTCGGCTGGGTCAGGCGATGTTCAGCGTGGCTTTTGCCGTCTCGCCCGACAAGTTCTCGGGTGCTTCCAGAGCGGTCAACTGGGCGCGCGTCGGCAGGCCTTCGCTGTCGCCGATCACCTGGATCGCGAGCGCGCCGATGCGGTTTCCGCGTTCCAGTGCGTGCCGCAAGTCGCGGCCTTCGAGCAGCGCGCTCACCACGCCGACCGCGAAGCCATCCCCGGCGCCGACCGTGTCGACGACCTTCGCGACCGGAATCGCCGGCACGATGCCTTCGTCGTCCGCCGTGCGGAAGTACGCGCCGTGCGCGCCGAGCTTGACGATCACGCCCTTCGCGCCCTGATCGAGGTAGAAGCGGGCGATGTCCTCCGGCTTGTCGTAGCCCGTCAGCGCGAGACCTTCGCTCACGCCCGGCAACACCCAGTCGGCGAGCGCGGCAAGCGCGTTGAGCGACTCGGCCATCGCCTCGCGCGACGGCCAGAGCGTCGGGCGCAGGTTCGGATCGAAGGAAATGGTCTTGCCGGCAGCACGCATCTCGCGGGCCATGTGGAACGCGAGTTCGCACGAGGTCGCCGAAATCGCGGGCGCGACGCCCGTCAGGTGCAGGTGGCGGGCGCCGGTCACGTAGTCGGCGGCGTAATCGTCGAGCGACAGATGGCTCGCCGCCGACCCCTTCCGAAAATATTCGACCGCGGGATCGCTGCCGTCGTCGTTCTTCGATTTCAACTGGAAACCGGTCGGATAGCGATCGTCGAGCGTGACGCGGCTGGCGTCGATGCCTTCGGCCGCCAGCACGTCGAGCACGTAGCGCCCGAACGAATCGCGGCCGACGCGGCTCATCCAGCCCACCTTGAAACCGAGCCGCGACAGGCCGATCGCGACGTTCAGGTCGGCACCGGCCACGCGCTTCGTGAACTGGCCGACTTTCGCGAGATCGCCGGTCTCGGCGGCCACGAACATCGTCATGGCTTCACCGTAGGTCACGACATCGAGCGCTTGGGATTGTGCTTGCATGATCTGTCTCTTCTCTTGAGGAATAGTCGCTTCGGACTCGTTTCCAGCTCGTTTCAGGCTGTCGCGAGCCACGCGACCCTGGCCGCCGCGTCGGCTTCGAGCGCCGCCGGGTCGAACGGGAATTCGATGCCGCGCGGGACGTCGCGCGGCAGCAGCGCGAGCAGCGCGGCGAAGTTGGCGTCGTCCGCCGCGGGCGCAACGGCGAAACGCCGCGCGCCCTCGCCCTGCACCGCCTTGCAGTGCACGTAGCGGACGTGGCGCGCCAGGCGCTGCGCGGCGTCGAGCGGGTTTTCGCCGGCCCACAGCCAGTTGCCGGTGTCGAAGGTCATCGTGAGCGCGTCCGAATCCAACGGCAACGCGTCGAACAATGCGGCGAACGCATCGATCGTGCCGCCCGCCCTCAACTGCCCGTTTTCGACGACCACCTGCGCGCGGGACGTCGAGATCGCCGTCAGCGCGCGGTCGAGCGTGGCGGCGTCGGTCGCCGTGCCGTCCGGCGTTCCGCCCAGTTGCAGCTTGACGATGCGCGCGCCAAGCGCCGCGCCTTCGTCGATGGCCTGCGTGAGCGCGTCGCGATCGAGGGCGCCGTCGGCGGCGAAGAGCGTCGCGGGCGTCGAGAACACGGCCCACAGTCCGAGCGCGCGAATCTGCTCGCCGAGTTCGCGCAGCGCGCCGGCCGCCGCGTCGGATTCGTCCGCGAACAATTCGCGACGCACTTCGAATCCGTTCGCGCCTGCACGGGAAGCCGCCGCCGCCCAGTACGCGTGGCCGTCGCGGCGAATTGCCTCCGCCCCAAACGCGCTGGAGACGATCACCACTTCAGCCCGCGATTCGAATTTGCGCTCGTTCACCTGAAATCTCGCCTGATCGTGTAAATGGAACCGGTTCCATTCGTGGTTTTCAAAAAAGACGCCGTGGCGTCCTTGTCAAATCGAATGGTGCGCCCGGTGGTCGGAAGCGCGCCATAGTGGAATTCCCTAGCCCGAATTCGATTCGTTCAGGCACAGGTCGAGAAACCGCCCTGCGGCGCGCGACGGCGCGGCCGAATGCGGCATCAGGATCGAAAAACGCCGCGTCAGCGGTTCGGGCACGATTCTCAGACGCCGCAGCGCGCTGTCTTCGTGCCGCATCGACATCGCGGACACGAAGCCGATGCCCATCCCCGCCCGCACCGCCTCCTTCACGCCCTCGACGCCCGCGATCTCCAGCGCGACGCGCAGCGGCGCGCCCGCGCGGGCAAACGCGCGCTCGACGATCTGCCGCACGCCCGAGCCGCCTTCGCGCAGCACGAGCGGATGCGCGGAGATCGCTTCGAGCGAGGCTTCGCCGCGCTCGGGCGCGAGCGGATGGGAAGCCGGCACGATCGCGACGATCTCGTCCTCGCGCCACGGCGTGACGCCCGTACCGGGGGGTAAATCCTCGCCGACCTGCCCCTCGATCATCGCGATGTCGAGCGCCGGCAGCGCGGCGACGATGTCGGACGTATTGCCATTGATGGTCGTGATGTCGACCTCGGGAAACTGCCGGTGGAACGCGGCGATCAGGTACGGCAGCAGGTAGCTTGCGGGCGTGGTGCTCGCGCCGATGCGCAGCAGGCCGCGTTCGAGGCCGCGCAGCGCGTCGCGGAAGGCGTGCGCCTGCTGGTAAGTCTCGCGGATCCGCGCCGCGTAATGGACCAGTTGCTCGCCGGCCGCCGTCAGCCGGACGCCGCGTCCGTCGCGCTGGTAAAGCGGCTCGCCGAACTCGTCCTGCAACTGGCGAAGCTGTCCCGACACCGCCGGTTGCGACAGATGTAGCGCAACCGCCGCGCGGCTGATATTCCCGTGCTCGGCGACGGTAGCGAACGTTATAAGCTGGTCTGGGGTCATGGTGCCAATAATATCGGCTATTCCGATACTTGGCATCCTAAATGACGATTTTTCACATCGATATATCGAGTCTAGGATAAGCACATCCCAAAATTAAGCCCATCCGCCATGTCCACACTCCCGACAGCCCAGGATTTCGTCGCCAGCAAGCCGTCGACGCGCGGCCAGTTGAACGGCATTCTGTTCGTCGCGCTCTTCGCTGCCGCCGTCACGCGTCTTTCGGCGATTCCGGCCATCGCCGGCCTCGGCATCAGCCCGCTGATCGTCGGGATCGTCGCGGGGGCGCTCTATGGCAACGCGCTGCGCCACGGCATGCCCGATAGCTGGGCGGCCGGCGTCAACTTCTCGGCGCGCAAGCTGCTGCGCATCGCGGTTGCGTTCTTCGGCTTGCGCGTGAGCCTGCAGGAGATCGCGCAGGTCGGGCTGGCTGGCGTCACGGCATCGGTCTTGATCGTCGTGAGCACGCTCGCGATCGGCACCTGGGTTGGCATGAAGCTGATGAAGCTCGACCGCGACACCGCCCTCCTCACCGCCGCCGGCAGCGCGATCTGTGGCGCGGCCGCCGTGCTCGCGTTCGAGTCGACGCTGCAGTCGAAGCCGCATCAAAGCGCGATGGCGGTCGGCAGCGTGGTGCTGTTCGGCACGCTTTCGATGTTCCTCTACCCGATCGCGCTGCACGCCGGCTGGCTGCCGCTCGACACGCTCGGCACGGGACTCTTCTTCGGCGGCACGATTCACGAAGTGGCGCAGGTGGTGGGCGCGGCGAGCAACTTGAGCCCGGAAGCCACGCATATCGCGACGATCGTCAAGATGACCCGCGTGATGCTGCTGGTGCCGGTGCTGCTCGGCCTGGGCCTGTGGCTGAACCGCTCGCGTGCGGCTCAGGGTGCGCAAGGCAAGCAAGGCGGCAAGCTCGCGGTGCCCTGGTTCGCGCTCGGCTTCCTCGCGCTGGTGATCGTCAACTCGCTGCACATCCTGCCGGAAGCCGCGACCAGCACGCTCAACATGCTCGACACCTTCGCGCTTACGATGGCGATGACCGCCCTCGGCATGGAAACGCGCATCGCGCAGATTCGTCAGGCTGGTCCGCGGGCACTCGCCACGGGCGCGATCCTGTATGTCTGGCTGATCGGCGGCGGACTGGCGATCACGCTGGGCGTCGAGCGGATGTTTGGCTGAAGCAGGACCCGGTTGCGAAAGCCCCGCCGCGTGCGGGGTTTTCGCTTTTGTGTGGCATGGACGATGCTCGAGGTTCACGCTGGTGCCCGGTGTCGTGTACCGTGTGCCCCGAGCGAACACCCGAGCAAGCCAATCCACGAGGAGACGCCATGCCCTACGAACTGTATTACTGGGACGGCCTGCAAGGCCGTGGAGAATTCGTCCGGCTTGCGCTGGAAGATGCGGGCGCGGAATACGTCGATGTCGCGCGCGGCACGAAGAAAAACGGCCAGGGCACCGACGCGATGCTGAAGCTGATGGGCAGCAAGACCGAGCCGCACATCCCGTTCGCCCCGCCGTTCCTGAAGGATGGCGACCTGATCGTGCCGCACGTCGCGAACATCCTGCTCTACCTCGGGCCGAAGCTCGGCCTCGCGCCGAAGAACGAAGCGCAGCGCTACGTCGTGCATGGCCTGCAACTGACGATCGCGGACCTGGTCGCCGAAGTGCATGACACGCATCACCCGCTCGCCACCGACCTCTACTACGAAGACCAGAAGGAAGCGGCCAAGGTGCGCACCAGGAACTTCATCGAGCAGCGCATCCCGAAGTTCTTCGGCTACTTCGAGCGCGTGCTGAAGCAAAATCCCGACGGCGACACGCAGATGGCCGGCAAGACCACGACCTACGTCGACTTGTCGATGTTCCAGATCGTCGAAGGTCTCTCCTACGCGTTTCCGCGCGCGATGCGCAAATTCGGCCAGCACTATCCGCGCGTCGCCGCGTTGCGTGACGCGGTGCTCGAACGTCCGAACATCGCGAGCTACCTTGATTCCGAGCGGCGCATCCCGTTCAACGAATCAGGCATCTTCAGGCATTATCCCGAACTCGATCAGGACGCAAAGTAACGTCACCATCGTCCCAACGACATCCCAAGGAGCCAGCATGATCGACACGATTCCCCCATTCGGTCTCGGCACGTTTCGCGTCGCCGCCGGAAAAACCGCGCAGTCTGTGAAGAGCGCGCTGCAACTCGGCTATCGTCATATCGATACCGCGCAGTACTACGACAACGAAGCCGAAGTCGGCCAGGGCCTGCGCGATTCCGGCATCCCGCGCGAGGACGTCTGGATCACGACGAAGGTCTGGTGGAACCGGCTCTCCCGCGACGCCCTGATCGCGAGCCTCGAAGAAAGTCACCGCAAGCTCGGCGTCGGCGCGATCGATCTCGTGCTGGTCCACTGGCCGTCGCCCGACAGTGTCGTGCCGATCGCCGAGACGCTCGCCGCGTTCCAGGAAGCGCGCAAGCTCGGGCTGCTCCGGCACTACGGCGTGTCCAATTTCACCGCGCCGCTGCTCGAGGAAGCGCTGCAGGCGCCGGGCGGCAGCGAGATCGTGACGAACCAGTTCGAAGTCAGCCCGTTTCTCGCGAATCGCGCGCTCGTCGAGGCGACGCAAAAGCTCGGCGTCAAGGTGACCGCGTACATGCCGCTCGCCGAAGGCCGCGCCCACAAGGACGAGACACTCGTCGACATCGCGAAGAAGCACGGTGCGACGCCCGCGCAGGTGACGTTCGCATGGTTGCTGTCGCGCGGGATCGTGGTGCTGTCGGCGTCGACGAACGCGGAGCACCAGCAGGTCAACTGGGACGCACAGAAGCTCAATCTCGACGCCGGCGATATCGCCCGCATCGACGCCCTCGACGAAGGCCGCCGCCACGCGAATCCGCCGTTCGCGCCGAAGTGGTAATGCGCGCGATCCGCTCATGAAGCCCGGCCTCGCTGGTGAGTCCGGGCTTTTTTTCGCCGTCGCCCGGTGCTTACGACGACGCTTCTCCCGACGCTTCTAACACGCACCGGTCGAGTGCTATCCTTGCGGCGCCCTTTGCTCAACCCATCCCGAACGCCCCGCTCACGTGCTTTCATTCCTGCTCAAACTGCGCACGCGCGCGCAAACGCTCTTTCGCCTCTCCGATGACCACACGATGCTCGTGTGGGCCGTGATCGTGGGCATCGCCGGCGCCTTCGCGACCGCCGCGTTCCGGGAAGGCATCGATGAGTTGCAGCGAATGTTCGGCGTTGAGGCCGGCAACTTCGTGCAGATGGCGAAGCACTTGCCCTGGCCGGTGCGCGTCGTCGTACCGGCGGCGGGCGGACTGATCGCGGGCGTGTGTCTCTTGATCGCACGGCGCCGCGCATCGAAGCAGGCTCACGCCGACTACATGGAAGCCGTCACCATCGGCGACGGCGTCGTGCCCGTCTGGCAGAGCCTCTGGCGCAGCCTTTCGTCGCTCTTCACGATCGCGAGCGGCGGCTCGATCGGGCGCGAAGGCTCGATGGTGCAGCTTGCGGCGCTCTCGGCATCGCTGATCGGGCGCTTCGTCCACTTCGATCCGCCGCGCCTGCGCCTGCTCGTCGCATGCGGGGCGGCGGCCGGGATCACGTCGGCCTACAACGCGCCGATCGCCGGCGCGTTCTTCGTCACCGAGATCGTGCTCGGCTCGATCGCGATGGAAAGCTTCGGGCCGATCGTCGTGTCGTCGGTGGTCGCGAACATTACGATGCGCGAGTTCGCCGGCTACCGGCCGCCGTACGAGATGCCGGTGTTCCCGACCATCACCGGCGTCGAAGTGCTGCTGTTCGTGGTGCTCGGACTCCTGTGCGGCGCGCTCGCCCCGCATTTCCTGCGGCTGCTTGCGGCATCGAAAAAGCGCTTCGCGCTGCTGCCGCTGCCCTTGCCGGTGCGGCTCGCGCTCGGCGGACTGATCGTCGGCGTGATCTCGATCTGGTGGCCCGAAGTCTGGGGCAATGGCTACGAAGTCGTGAACTCGCTGCTGCACGAACCGTGGACGTGGACCGCGCTTCTCACCGTGCTCGTCTTCAAGATCATCGCCACCGCCGCGACGGCGGGCTCCGGCGCAGTCGGCGGGATCTTCACGCCGACGCTCTTCGTCGGCGCGGTGCTCGGGTGCCTGTTCGGCATCGCAGTGCACACGATCTGGCCGCATTCGACCTCGGCGCCGTTCGCCTACGCGATGGTCGGCATGGGCGCGTTCCTCGCCGCCGCCACGCACGCACCGCTGATGGCGATCCTGATGATCTTCGAGATGACGTTGTCGTATCAGGTCGTGCTGCCGTTGATGCTCTCGTGCGTGGTCGCGTATTTCATCGCGCGCACGTCGGAGCAGACCTCGATGTATGAAGTGACGCTGCGCCGCACGCGCGAGGAAAAGGAGCGCACGCGGCTTGCCGCCACGCAGATGCGCGAGCTGGTCAAGCCCGCCGACACCGTGGTGCCGCTCACGGCGAACGTGAAGGAGATGACGCGCGTGTTCCTCGAATATCCTGTGAAGTATCTGTATGTCGTCGACGACGGCGAGCACTTCCAGGGCGTGGTCGCGCTAAAGGACATCACGTCCGACCTGCTGGACGAGCGCGACACCGAGACCAAGACCGCCGCCGATTATCTTCAGCCGCACTTCGACGTGCTCACGCCCGACATGTCGCTTGGCGAGGCGCTGCAGCACTTCCTCGCGTTCCAGGGCGAGCGCCTGCCGGTGATCGAGCGCCGGGCGCAGCCGCTCCTGCTCGGCGTCGTGTACAAGACGTCACTACTGGACGCATACTTCCGTTTGAACCCGACGACGCGCTGAACTTGCGCTACTGTGCAATTTTGCAGCGCGTGGATGCCTGGCGGCGAAGCCGGGCATCGGTATGGGCGCACTTCAGAAGTCACTCGAAGTGTGTTCACGGCGCTCCCGTTGCGGGGCGCTCGCGCGTTGTGGGCAGTCAGGTCTGCTGGCATTTTCAGAGGCACGCGAGACGCAATTGGCATGGCCTTTGCTCGTTGCTTTTCCGTGGCTTACGTCAGGAGGGGTTGAGCGATGAAGACCTCAACGATATTGTCGATGGCTCTGGTTTCCGTGTCGTGCTATGCGGCGCCGCTGCACACGAGCGACACCGACGGCTCGACGGTCGGCGCGAGCGCGATGCGTGCCGCGCTGCGGGCAAACGCCGCGCCGGTGTCGCCGCCGGCGCCGGACATAATCGCTCAGGACCTCGACCATGCGCGCTGGCGACACGTGAAATTGCCGAAGTCGCGGGCGCCGAGCCATGGCATGGCGAGCCAGCCTACGCAGGTGCAGACGTGACGCGTTTTGCTTAGCTTCGTTATCTACCCGGACCATTCGAATGACCGACACGCACGCCAGCCACTCTTTGAACGACGAGCCGATCGACGATGAAATCGCACAGGTGCTGCGTGCGATCAAGTATCCGGCGAACAAGGATGCGATCGTCGATGCCGCGCGAGACGCCGGTGTGAGCAACGACGTCATTACCGTGTTCGATGCGTTGCCGGAGCAGGATTACGCCGATGCGGATTCCGTTGAGCAATTGCTCGGGGCGAACGGCGGGCCAGGGGTTTGATTTCGCTGCCGCTCGCGGTGAGGTATTCAGCCGTTTGATGTGTTTGTGCCGCTAACGGTTTAATCTCCTCGCGCAGCCCCAAACACCACGCGCGCAAAAAAACCCGCCAGCACCGCCTCGGCGAACTCCCCCGGCACTGACTGCGGATCCGACGAATAAAAGAACTGCACTCCGTCGCACAGCGCAATCAACCCGAGCGCCAACTGCTCCGCCGGCATCGGCAACGGTGTCCCGACCCGTTCTGAAAACGCGCGGATGTAATCGGTCGTCGTCTGCCGCAACTCCCTCATCAACGCATTGAAGCGCACGCGGAATTTCGCATCGCGGCTCGCGTGCAGCTTCGCCTCGACCCACAGCAAGAAGCACTTGTTCTCAAAATGCACCTGGCTGTAGTACTCCAGCACCCGCGCCTCCATGTCGGCACGCGAGGCTTCGCCATCCTCGAAAATCGAACGCATCCGGCCCATCGTGGTCTCGTGATCGCGCTTGAGCAGTTGTAGCAACAACTCCGATTTACTTCCGAAATTCGAATAGAACGCGCCGCGCGTATAGCCCGCCGCAGCCGCAAGGTCCTCGACGCTCGCCGCGCCGAATCCCTTCTTCATGAAAATCGTCTGCGCGGCGTCGAGCAGACGCTGCCGCGTCTGGTCCCGGCTTTGTTCGCGAGTAAGGCGTGTGGGTTTCATGCGCGGAGTTTAGCACCGAAGGCGCCCTCCGGATTCATCGAAATGCACCTTTGCATTCGGATACAAGTCTGTATTAGAATTCACCGTGTATCTGCTGGCGTGATCCTGGAAAGCTTGTCGCTATTGGTGTTCAGACTGCTCGCCCTCTTCCTTCCCGCGCCCCCTGTATCTTGAAATTGCGTCCGCGTGCATCTTCGGAACGTCGATTCAAGCCGCTTTTCTCGTCCCGGTGTCGAGGTCTTCCGTGATCCGTTTCTCTTCCGGCGCGTCTGCGTCGATGTGCTTTCGCCTGGCTTTGAGCCTGCTCGTCGTGACGGCGCTCGCCGCCTGCGGCAAGAAGGAAGCGCCGCCGCCCGCGCTGCGCCCGGTCGTCGCCGTGGCAATCCAGTCCGACGGACAGCCGCCGCGCGCCACCCTGCCCGGCCAGATCGAGCCGCGTTATTCGACGCCGCTGTCGTTCCGGGTCGGCGGGAAGATCATCGAGCGGCGCGTGCGTCTGGGTGACGCCGTGAAGGCCGGCCAGATCGTGGCGAGGCTCGATCCCGCCGATGCATCGAAGAACTCAGCAAGCGCCGCCGCGCAACTCGACGCGGCGCAGCATCAGCTCGACTACGCGAAGCAGCAGCTCGATCGCGACCGCGCGCAGGCGGCGGAGAACCTGATCGCGCCGGCGCAACTGGAGCAGACGCAGAACGCGTATGCGTCGGCGCTCGCGCAGCGCAATCAGGCGCAGCAGCAAGCCGCCCTTTCCGCCGATCAATTGAAGTACACCACGCTCGCCGCCGATCACGCGGGCGTCATCACCGCCGAGCAGGCCGACACCGGCCAGAACGTCACGGCAGGCCAGGCCGTCTACAACCTCGCGTGGAACGGCGACATCGACGTGGTCTGCGACGTGCCCGAAAGCGCGCTGGCGGCGCTCTCGGTCGGTGAGCGGGCCAACGTCACGCTCGCGGCGCTGCCGGGCAAAGCGTTCGCGGCGCGCGTGCGCGAACTGTCGCCGGCCGCCGACCCGCAGAGCCGCACGTATCGCGCGAAGCTGACCATCGAAGCGCCGACGCCTGACGTGCGCCTTGGGATGACCGCGGACGTCACGTTCGCGCAAGCGGCGCCGGTGCACAACGCCGCGTCGTTCACGCTGCCCGCCACCGCGCTATTCCACGACAACCAGCAGCCCGCCGTGTGGGTCGTGAAGTCCGACAACGCGCTGGAGTTGCGCCGCGTCGACGTAGCGCGTTATGGCGAGCGCACGGTGACCGTCACGCGCGGCCTGAACGCGGGCGAGCGCGTCGTGTGGCAAGGCGTGCATACGGTGTCGGCCGGGGAGAAAGTGCGCGTCGTGGCACCCTTGCATCCCGAGGACTTCGCGTCATGAGCGCGCCGGAACCCGGGCAAGACAACGACCATCGCCACGAGGAAGGCCGCTTCAACCTGTCGGCGTGGGCGCTGCGGCATCGCGCGCTGGTGGTCTTCCTGATCGCGATGTCGACGATCTTCGGCATCATTTCGTACACGCGGCTCGCGCAGTCGGAAGACCCGCCGTTCACGTTTCGCGTGATGGTCATCCGCACGTTCTGGCCGGGCGCCACCGCGCGGCAGGTGCAGGAACAGGTCACCGACCGCATCGCGCGGAAGCTCCAGGAAACGCCGTCGACCGATTTCCTGCGCAGCTATTCGCGCCCCGGCGAGTCGCTGCTCTTCTTCACGATGAAGGACGGCGCGCCGCCGAAGGATGTGCCCGAGGAGTGGTACCAGGTGCGCAAGAAGGTCGGCGATATCGCGGCGACGCTGCCGCAAGGCGTGCAGGGTCCGTTCTTCAACGACGAGTTCGGCGACGTCTATACGAACATCTACACGCTCGAAGGCGACGGCTTTTCGCCGGTGCAACTGCACGACTACGCCGATCAACTGCGCGCGGTGCTGCTGCGCGTGCCGGGCGTCGCGAAGGTCGATTATTTCGGCGACCAGGAGGAGCGCGTCTACATCGAGATCGCGAACACACAACTCACGCGCCTGAACATCTCGCCGCAGCAGATCGCGCAGGCGGTCAACGGCCAGAACGCCGTCGCGCCCGCCGGCACGCTGAACACGCCCGACGACCGTGTGTTCGTGCGCCCGAGCGGCCAGTTCGCCGACATCGACGCGCTCGCCGACACGCTGATCCGCGTGAACGGCCGCTCGTTTCGCCTCGGCGACATCGCGACGATCAAGCGCGGCTATGTCGATCCGCCTGAGACACAGATGCGCTCGGGCGGGCAGCCGGTGCTCGGCATCGGCATCACGATGCAGCCGGGACAGGACGTCGTCCGCCTCGGCAAAGCGCTCGACGCCAAGGCCGCCGACCTGCGCGCCCATCTTCCCGCAGGGCTCAAGCTCGCGGAAGTGTCGAGCATGCCGCACGCGGTATCGAATTCCGTCGACGATTTCCTGGAAGCCGTCGCCGAAGCGGTCGTGATCGTGCTGGTCGTGAGCCTCGTGTCGCTCGGCGTGCGCACGGGGATGGTCGTCGTGATCTCGATTCCGGTCGTGCTCGCGGTCACCGCGTTCTTCATGTACTTCTTCGACATCGGCCTGCACAAGATCTCGCTCGGCACGCTGATCCTCGCGCTCGGGCTGCTGGTCGACGACGCGATCATCGCCGTCGAGATGATGGCCGTGAAACTCGAACAGGGCTGGAATCGCACGCGCGCCGCGGCCTACGCGTACACGAGCACCGCGTTCCCGATGCTCACCGGCACGCTCGTGACGGTCGCCGGCTTCCTGCCGATCGCGCTCGCGAAGTCGAGCACCGGCGAGTACACGCGCTCGATCTTCGAAGTGTCGGCGATCGCGCTGATCGTGTCGTGGCTCGCGGCCGTCGTGCTGATCCCGCTCGTCGGCTACAAGCTGCTGCCGGAAAGAAAGCGCGAGGCGCACGAGGCGCATCTCCCCGACGACCATGAGCATGACATCTACGACACGAAATTCTATGGACGCCTGCGCGGCTGGGTGACGTGGTGCGTCGAGCGGCGTTTCGTCGTGCTCGGCGTGACGGTCGCGCTGTTCGTGATCGCCCTGGCGGGCTTCACGCTCGTGCCGCAGCAGTTCTTCCCGAGTTCGAACCGGCCGGAATTGCTCGTCGATCTGCGGCTGCAGGAAGGCGCCTCGTTCGATGCGACGTTGCGCGAAGCAAAACGCCTCGAAAAGACGCTGCAGGGGCGCCCGGAAATCGATCACGTGGTGAGCTTCGTCGGCACGGGCGCGCCGCGCTTTTATCTGCCGCTCGACCAGCAGCTACCGCAGCCGAACTTCGCGCAGTTCGTCATCACGGCGAAGACGGTGAAAGATCGCGAGAAGCTGTCGCAGTGGCTCGAACCCACTTTGCGCGAAAAATTCCCCGCGATCCGCACCCGTCTGTCGCAACTGGAGAACGGGCCGCCGGTCGGTTATCCGGTGCAGTTGCGCGTCTCCGGCGACGACATCGCGACCGTGCGCAAGATCGCCGAGCAAGTGGCCGCCGACATGCGCGCCGACGGGCGCACGACCAACGTCCAGTTCGACTGGGACGAGCCGTCCGAGCGCTCGGTGCGCTTCGAAGTCGACCAGAAGAAGGCGCGTGAACTCGGCGTGAGTTCGCAGGACGTGTCGAGCTTTCTCGCGATGTCGCTGTCGGGCTACACCGTCACGCAGTATCGCGAGCACGACAAGCTGATCGGCGTCGATTTGCGCGCGCCGCTTGCGGAACGCGTCGATCCGTCGCGGCTCGCGACACTCGCTATGCCCACGCCCAATGGCCCGGTGCCGCTCGGCACGCTCGGGCGCGTCGTCAGCGATCTCGAATACGGCGTGATCTGGGAACGCGACCGGCAGCCGACCATCACCGTGCAGTCCGATGTGAAGGCGGGCACGCAGGGCATCGACGTGACCAATGCGATCGACAGGAAGCTCGAATCGCTGCGTGCATCGCTGCCGGTGGGCTATCGGATCGAGGTCGGCGGGCCGGTCGAGGAAAACGCGAAAGGACAAACCTCGATCAACGCGCAGATGCCGATCATGGTGATCGTCGTCCTGACGCTCCTGATGATCCAGTTGCAGAGCTTCGCACGGGTGATGATGGTCGTGCTCACCGCGCCGCTCGGGCTGATCGGCGTGGTCGCGGCGCTGCTCGCGTTCGGCAAGCCGTTCGGCTTCGTCGCGATGCTCGGCGTGATCGCGATGTCCGGCATCATCATGCGCAACTCGGTGATCCTCGTCGATCAGATCGAGCAGGACATCGCCGCCGGCCACAAGCGTTTCGACGCGATCGTCGGCGCCACGGTGCGGCGCTTCAGGCCGATCACGCTGACGGCGGCAGCCGCTGTGCTCGCGCTGATCCCGCTGTTGCGCAGCGACTTCTTCGGCCCGATGGCGACCGCGCTGATGGGCGGCATCACGAGCGCGACCGTGCTCACGCTGTTCTATCTGCCGGCGCTGTATGCGGCGTCGTTTCGCGTCAGGCACGACGAGCGCGCGGGTCGCGGCGAGGATGCGCCGGAAGGAGTCGAACCATGATGAATGACTGGAAAGTGGCGCGGTTGCGCAACCGTAACGGCACGGTTCTTCGGTGCGCGACGGCGGCTTCTCTCACACTCATGCTCGCGCTCGCCGCCTGCTCGTTCGGCCCGAGCGGCACGCCGCCCGCGATGCCGCAACCCGAGCACTATGGCGCGCTCGCGCAGCCGGCGCAAACCGTCGCGGCCGAGGGCGTGTCGCAGCGTTTCGTCGCCGCTGCGAAACCGGTGCCCGAGTGGTGGAAGCTCTACCGGTCGGATGCGCTGAACGCGCTCGTCGACGAAGGCTTGCGCAACAGCCCGAACCTCGCCGCCGCCGACAAGAGTCTCGCGGCCGCACGCGAGCAGTTGAAGGCGCAAATCGGCTCGTCGCTCTTGCCGTCGATCGACGCGGGTGCGCAGGCCTCGCGCCAGCTCGGTCTCGGCATACCCGAATTCGGCCCGCCGACCGCGCTCTACAACCTGTTCGTCGGCCAGATCCAGGCGCAATACACGTTCGACCTGTTCGGCGCGGCGCGTTACGCGAATGCGTCACTGGCCGCGCAAGTCGATCAACAGGCCTTTCAGCTCGATGCCGCGCGCCGCGCGCTGGCGGCGAACATCGTGACCGGCGCGATCGGCGCGGCCGCGCTGCGCGCCGAGATCGATACGACCGAGCGCCTCGTGTCGCTCGCCAACGACGATGCGCGCGACGCCCGCCGTCGCTATGAACTTGGCTCGGCGTCGCGCTCGGATGCGTTGAATGCGGAGCAGAGCGCGGCGTCGCTCGCGGCATCGTTACCGGGCTTGCGCGCGCAGTGGCTCGCGACGCGCCACGCACTCGCGGTGCTGCTCGGCCGCACGCCGGACCAGGCGCCCGAAGACATCGACCTCGCGAGCCTCGCCGTGCCGCAGGACGTGCCGGTGGTGGTGCCGTCGGCACTGCTCGCGACGCGCCCCGACATCCAGGCCGCCGACGCCGTCGTCAAGGCCGCCGCCGCGCAAGTCGGCGTGGCGACGGCGCAGTTGTTCCCGAGCCTGTCGCTGTCAGCGTCGATGGGCAAAGGCGGCTTCAGCTGGCCGACCGCGCTCTCGGGCGCGGGCGCTTTGTGGAGCATCGGCGCATCGCTCTCGCAGCCGATCTTTCATGGCGGCGCCCTGCTCGCCGAGCGGCGCGCGGCGCAGAAGACCTACGACGCCGCCGTGCTCAGCTACAAGCAGACGGTGCTCGCGGCGTTCCAGAACGTCGCGAATACGCTGGCATCGCTGGAGCAGGACAGCCAGGCGCTCGCCTCGGCCGAGACCGCGAGCCGCGCGTCGCAAGGCGCATTCGACGATGCCACGGCACGCGTGCGGCTCGGCGCGATCCCGCCGCGCGCGGCTCGCGCGAGCGAGCAGCAGTACCGCAATGCGCAGTTGAGCGCGATTCGCTATTCGAGCGCGCGCCTCTCGGATACGGCGTCGCTGTTTCAGGCGATGGGCTCGCCCGCAGGCTTGACGCAACAGGCGAACGCGGCCGGATCGAGACACGAATAGACACGCGCGCAAGCGATCCGGGAACAGCCCGTCGAACGCGCCGACAACTCGTTGGAGTTTTGGTCGCCACGACACCTCGACCACCTTAGGGGCAGTGGCTTCCTCGACTGCGAGTGGCAGACAACGGGGCTGTTCCAGATCGATGCGATCGGCCCATCGCTCGCCGCGACTTTCCGCTTCTGATCGCGCGCCCGGGTTGTCCCCAGTCTTTGGGGAACACCCTGTTGACAAGCGTCTGACAACGAGCCCAAGTGTCTGACGCGAAAGCGGATATCGTGGCCGCTTCAAAGCGCGTCACTCGTATCGAAGACGGGGATGACTTATCCCCGGCGAATGTTGAAAGGGCTGTGGACAAGCCCGGGGCTACTCGCCTACGCCGTTGATTCGCATGGCTAAAACGTCTGCGATGCGCTTTGAGTCAGCGTCGCAGACACGCCAGCGAGCGCGCGAGCACACGCTTGTTATCCACAGTTTTTGTGGACAGCCTTGTTCATAAGCGCGCGGTAGTCGTGGCAAGCCGTTGATCGACAACGACTTTGAACCGCCGACCTCGTGTGAGTCGCGAGCCGCGTTTCACACGCATCCGCGCGACATCTCAGAGCTTCCTCACAACGAATTCGATACCGCATTCGGCGAACGCGGTGCGCGTCTGGTCGAAGCGCGGAAGTTCTGGCAGAAAGCCTTGAGTCAGGCGCTCGACCTTTTCGATGCTGACTTCGTCATCGAACCCTTGCAGCATTTCCAGCACGTTGACCGAGACCGGCGACCAGCTCCGCTGCTTGAACATCGTGAACGTGTGCTTGTGGTCGCCGTTGAACGTCGACGGCCAGACACCCTGCTCGTACATGTCCTCGTCGGGGACCGTGACGACGAGATGTCCGCCGGGCTTGAGCACGCGCAGCCATTGCTGGATCGCAGCACGCGGCTCGATCACATGCTCGAGGCAATGCGCCGAGTAGACGAAGTCGAATTGCGCGTCGTCCACGTTCGCGAGGAACTGCGCGTCGCCCTGCGCCCAATCGTAGACCGTCACGCTGCCCATGCGCGGAAACAGGGCGCGATACAGGCCGATGCTGTCCGGCCCGCCGCCGATATCCAGGCCGTTGCCGACCAGCCAGCGATTGCTGAAGCGCGCGTCGTGCATGCGTCGATTGATCGACATGCACGTCGTACCGGGCACGCCCAGATGCAGCATGTCGGCGCTGGTCCTGTCGCCGGGACGGACCCATTTCGTCAGGTCGCACGCGCCCCACGCCAACGGCCAGAGCACCGCATAGCCCGTGTCCTCCGCGTGCCAGTGAACGCTGTGCGTGGCGCGATAGCTTTCGAGCAATGCGACGAATTCGGCTTCCTTGTGAAACGCATTCTCGACCGCGTCGGGCAACGGCCCGAACGCCACCTCGAAATCGCGTCGATAAATCCGGATGTCGTCGACGATCACCAATGCGCCGTCGATTTTTCCGCGCAATAGTTGGAGTTCGGCCAGGAGCGGCAGACGCTCGTCGGCGGGGCGGCCGGTGTCCGAGTAGCTTTCGCCGCCGTGGTCGGCGCCGGGATAGTGCGCGTCGAGAAAGACCAGACAGCGGGAGTCGTCCAGCGCATGGGCCACGGACGGCGATTGCAGAAAGCTGAGGCTGTCGGTGTGCATGACCTGCACGCGCTCGCTTTGCTGCGCCTTCGCGAACAGCGGCTCGTAGATCTCGCACGACAACGCCTGCTTGAATCCGGCGTCGAGCGCCGCGTTGCAAGACGTGCCCTGGCCATAGCCCGTCTCGATCAGGTGCGTCACGCGATGTTCGGCGATAAGACGGTTCAACACGAAGCGGGTGAGGTTTCCCATGGTCGATGATGGCTTGGAGGTTGGTCGATGAAAGGCTGCGCGGTCACATGAAACCGGTGTCCGCGATTCGCGCCCGACTGGCCGTTCGCCCGGCAACTGTTAGGAATGCGTAGGCTATAAAGCACTGCGGCCACTATACGTGGCGCTGAAAATGGAACGTGGAAATGTGTGCTCTGACGAGTGTCGCACACGAGCCTGCGAAGCGTTCCGTTCCATCATCGGATACGGGCGCACGAAAAAGAGCGGCCGGCGACGCTTTCGCGTCGCGGGCCGCCAGCCATGCCACGATCAGAAGGGCAGCAAACCCCGCGTGCTCAACTCCCCCGATACTGCGCCGCGCTCGCGGGCGATGAACTCGCCGGCGCCCTGGCTTTCGGTGCGGAAGCTGCCGCCGCGTCCGACGGCATGTACGACGGCGCCGCCTTCGCTTTCTGCTGCTGGCCCGCCGGCGGCGCGTTCGGCGCGCTGCGAACGTCCGCGAGCATCTGCGCGCACGGGAGCGGCTTGTTGTTGCTCGGCGCGATCAGCGGGATCAGCGCGGCGAACGGATTGATCAGCCCGAGTCCGACCGCCGCCGCGCCGCGTACCGCGAGCGCGCCCGCGCTCACGCCGACGTGCGGGTCCTTGAACGTCCCCTTCACGTAGAGCGGCGAGCGCAGCGAAAACACCCGGAAGCCCTTGGTATGCGGATGGATGTTGAGGTCCATCTCCTCGGTCTTCAGGTCGATGTGGCCGTCCATGTTGATCACGGCGTCGTCGGTATCGAGGGCGAACACGCGCGATTCCAGCACGCCGTTGGTCGCCACGAAGTCGGCCGCCGCGCAGTTGATCTTCACGTCGCGCTTGCCGAACAGCTTCTCGTACACCACGTTCGCCACGTTCAGGCCCGCCGCCTCCATATACAGGCGGCTCACCGTGCCATCGGTGATGAGCGCCTTGACTTCGCCGTTCGAGGTCGCCGCGAGCGCCGCCGGCGAATTGCCGGTCGCCGAGAGTGCGGCGTCGCCGTTCACTTCGCCGAGCGCCGTCTGCATCGTCTTGACGTTCGGGAACAACTGCTTGAGCTTCAGGTGCCGCGCCTGCGTCGATACGCGGCCCTTGAGCGGCACTGCGCTGCCGTCGAGATTGATGTTCGACGCCAGCGTGCCGCCCGCGACGCCGAATTTGAGCGGTTCGAGGGACAGCACCCCGTCCTTCATGATGACGTGCGTATAGAGGTCGGTGATCGGCAGGTCCGGGTCCTTGATGAGGCGGCGGCCGGTGAACTTCACGTCGGTATCGATCGCTTTCCAGCGGTCGGTCTTGAATTCCTCGGTCGGCAGCGCCTTGCTCGACGGCTGGCGGTTTTCCTCGCCGCGCTTCGCCTTGCTCGCGTTGGAGTCGGCGCCGATGACCGGTGCCAGGTCGGAGAACTGCAGCAGATGCGACACCAGTTCGCCCGACAGCAGCGGCCGGGGCTTGCGGCCCGCGTACACGAGCGAGCCGTTGAGGTCGCTGCCGCCCACGCGGCCGGTGAAATTCTCATACTTGAAGACGCTTCCGTCTTCCCTGAACTGGCCGACGAGCCGGCCTTCGGTCGCGTAGGGCGGCGTCTCCGGCAGCGTCACGCCGGTGAGCGGATAAAGATGCGCCATGCTCACGCCTTGCAGCCAGAGGCGCAGGTCGAGCGCGGCGAGATGCGCCGGATCGGTCACCGTGCCGACGAGCGCGATATGCGTGTCGCCGATCTTCACGTCGGCCTGTACCGGGAACGGGCGCTCTGCGTCCTGCACGGCGAGCACGCTGCCGACCTTCCCCTCGCCCGAGACGGCGGTCTTGTTGTAGGTGCCCTTCACCGTCCAGCCGATGCCGTAGGGCGGCACCGGCGGCTTCGGGCCGTTCTTGGTCGTGATGCTGGTATTCGCCGACGTGCTCGCGGGATTCGCGGGCGCACCGCTCGCCGCGGCTGCGGCGGACGCAGCCGAAGCCGCCGATGCCTCCGACGCCGCTTCCGCTTCCGCCTGCTTGCCGAGCTTGCTCGCCCCGCCCTTGCCGACCATCTCCGCCGACGATTTGCGCGACGCCTCTTCCTGCTGCTTCATCACCTCGCCGATCGGCACGGCCTGGCCGAGCGTATCGACGACGGCCTGCATGTCGGCCTTCGTGATTTCATCGGAAAAGGCGATATTGCCCTTCGCGAACGCGATGTCGTGCAGCTTCAGGTTCCAGGTTGACGGTTCGGCCGATTGCTTGAACTTGAGCGTCCAGTTGTTGCGATTGTCCTTGAGCCGCTCCAGATCGACCGACGGATTGACCAGGTTGATGCTCGGAATCACGATGTCGTGGGCGAGGAGCGGCAGGAGCGCGACCTGGAAATCGATCTCGTCGAGCGTGGCGAAGAACGGCTGTTTCGCCCACTCGGGATTCGCCACCGTGATCTTTTGCGCGGAAAAGCGCGGCCACGGCACCCAGCGCTTCCAGCCGGTTTCCGCCGGCGGCCGCTGCCAGCCGAGCTTGAGGTCGCCGGTGATGTGAAACTGCCGGCCGATGGCTTGCGACACCTTGTCGTCGACCCACGGGCGCGCGCGGTTCCAGTCGAAGGTCAGGAAAACGATCACGAGCACCGCGATCAACACCGCGAGGACGGCAAAGAACCATGCGACTATTTTTCCGATTGTGCGGCCTGCTGCCATGACGGCTCCAACGTTTTTTCTCGTTGTGCTTCGGCCAGCACGGAGCGTGCCCGGCAACAGGCGGCGCACCGCCCACGCTGATTCGGCTTAAGATCGCTGGCTTTCTCACTTTTCATGATCCCGATGCCCGATTCTCTCGCAGCGTCCTCGTCGTCGCGGGTTGTGCATGCTGCACTCGTGGCCGCCTGCGCCATCGAGCGCCGCGATCCGGTGCGCCATGCGACGCTTCTGTTCCCCACCGATTTCACCCTGCACGAAGGCGAACGCGCCGTCATCACCGGCCCGTCGGGCTCGGGCAAAAGCGTGTTCCTGCGCACGCTGGCCCTGCTCGACCCCGTCGATGCCGGCCGCATCCTGTGGCGCGGCGCGGCGATCCCGCGCTCTGGCGTGCCGGCGTACCGGCGGCGCGTCGCGTATATCGCGCAACGGCCGGCGATGCTCGACGGCTCGGTCGAGGACAATCTGCGCTATCCGTTCGGGCTGAAGGTCTATCGCGACCTGCATTTCGATCGCGCGGCCGTGGCACGGCTCGCATCGGCGGCGAGTCGCGGCGAGGATTTTCTCGACAAGCGCGCGAGCGAGCTCTCGGGCGGCGAAGCGCAGATCGCGGCGTTGATCCGCGTGCTGCAACTCGCCCCCGACGTGCTGCTGCTCGACGAGCCGACCGCGTCGCTCGATCCAACCTCCGCGCGCGAAATCGAGGCGCTCGTCGAGGCGTGGTTCGCCGGGAACCAGGCGCGGGCGAGCATCTGGGTCTCGCACGACCCGGAGCAAGCGCGGCGCGTAGGCGAAAGGCAACTGACGATGGTCGCGGGCAGGCTCACCGAGGGCGCGCCATGAACGGTTATCAGAACCTGAGTCTCTTCGACATCGCGCTGTCGGCGGCGCTGATCGTCGTGAACGGCGCGCTGTCGGTCGCGCTGAAGCTCGACCTCGAACGCAAGCTCGCGTGGGCGGCGGTGCGCACGGTCGTCCAACTCCTGCTGATCGGCTACGTGCTCGGCTGGGTGTTCGCATTCGACCGCTGGTATGTGGTGCTGCCGCTGATGGTCGTGATGACGCTGATCGCGGGCGTCTCGGCATCGAATCGCGGACGGCGCACTTACGCCGGACAGCGCGCGGACAGCATCGCGTCGATCTGGGCGAGTAGCTGGGTCGTCGGGGCGTTCGGGCTGTTTGTCGTGATTCGCATCCATCCCTGGTACGAGCCGCAATATGCGATTCCGATTCTCGGGATGATCCTCGGCAATACGCTGACGGGCGTGTCGCTCGGGATCGAGCGGATGACCGAGGAACTGACCGCCGGGCGCGGCGCGGTGGAGATGTCGCTCGCGTTGGGCGCGACGCGTTGGGAAGCCGCGCAGGGACCCGCGCGGCAGGCCGTGCGGGCGGGCATGATTCCGACGCTCAACCAGATGGCGGTAGTCGGGCTCGTCAGCTTGCCGGGGATGATGACGGGGCAAGTGCTTGCCGGGCAGTCGCCGCTACAGGCGGTGCGGTATCAGATCGTGATCATGTTCCTGATCGCGGCGGCGTCGGCGCTGGGGACGGTCGGGGCGGTCGTGCTGACTTATCGGCGGCTGTTTTCGCCGGAGCATCGGTTCATGGCGGGGAAACTGGTGGAACGGGGGAAATAGCGCGGCTGCGCCGGTCGTCAAGGAAGTCCTCGACCGGCGCCAGCGAGCCACGCCATGGGCGAATTGGCCGACGCGGGCGACGCGTGGCATTCCTGCATCGCCCGCATCGGTCAGTCACCGTTATAAGCCCGCTCCAACCCCGCGATATCGAGCTTCACCATCGTCATCATCGCCCGCATGACCCGCGCCGATTTCACCGGGTCCGTGTCATGCAGCATCCTCGGAAGCGCGGTCGGCACGATCTGCCACGACACCCCGAAGCGGTCCGTCAACCATCCGCATTCCATCGGCGCGCCGCCTTCGAGGAGTTTCTCCCAGTACGAGTCGACCTCGGCCTGAGTCTCGCACTTCACGAAGTGCGAAGTCGCGGGCGAAAACGTAAAAGCCGACCCGCCGTTGAGCGCCAGAAACTCCACGCCGTCCAGTTCGAACGACACCAGCAGCACGCTTCCCTTCGGACCCGGTCCCGCGTCCCCGTGACGCAGCACCTCGACGATGCGCGAGTTGCGGAACACGCCGGTGTAGAAATTCGCGGCCTCCTCCGCCTGGCCGTTGAACCACAGGCACGTCGCGATCTTTTGCATGGAATCTCCTTTCGCAAGCTTCATTGACGACTCATTCGGGACTCACTGACCACTCATCGGCCCCATCTTCGCCATCGCTTCCTGCATCTCGGCGGGCGTGACGTCGCGCTTGTGCGTCGCAATCGACCAGCGATGCCCGAACGGGTCCTCGACCTGGCCGTAGCGATCGCCCCAGAACATGTCGGTGACGGGCATCGTCGCTTTGGCCCCGGCGGCGACGGCCTGCGCGAAGGCCGCATCGACGTCCTCGACGTAAAGATGGAGCGTGACGGGCGAGCCCTTCAGCGACGTCGGCCCGAGCGCGCCGCAGCCCGGCATTTCATCGACGAGCATCAGCGTCGAGTCGCCGATTTTCAGCGACGCGTGCATCAATTTGCCGCCCGGGGCGGGCAGACGGACCATTTCGACCGCGTTGAAAGCCTTCACGTAGAACGCGATGGCCTCGGCCGCTCCCGCGCAGACGAGATGCGGGGTCAGCGAGTGCATGCCTTCGGGAATGGGCTTGACGGCGGGTGTTGACATGACAGAGGCTCCTTTGGAGTAAAAATCCGACGA
Source organism: Caballeronia choica (assembly GCF_001544535.1). Lineage (GTDB taxonomy): Bacteria > Pseudomonadota > Gammaproteobacteria > Burkholderiales > Burkholderiaceae > Caballeronia > Caballeronia choica. The sequence continues at coordinate 23,928 of NZ_FCON02000054.1, forward strand.
ATCGGGACGCGCCCGGCCGGAATGGCAGGCGCCCCACCACTATGACGAGCGACCCGCCGCGCAATCGACACGCGCGGACAAAATTTCACTCGTCGGCCGGCTTCTGTGCGAGCGCATGGATCAGCGCTTCGAGCCGCGCAAAGTTGACGGGCTTGGTCAGATGATCGTTGAAGCCCGCGTCGTGGCAGCGCCGGATGTCCTCGTCCATGCCGTATCCGGTGATCGCGACCGAGGGCTTGCCCGGCTGCAATCCCTGCCACGCGCGCGCGATGTCCAATCCGCTGCCGTCCGGCAAGCCGATATCGCTCACGAGCAGGTCGAACGATTCGCCCTGGGCGAGCGCAAGCGCATCGGCGACCGTCGTTGCCACCGAGACCTTGTGCCCCAGCACTTCGAGCACCTCGGCCATCGCCGACGACGTGTACTCGTTGTCCTCGACGAGCAGCACGCCAAGCGCGCGCACGATGTCGCCCGGTTGGACCGTCGCGCGCGGCGAGCTCTCGGATTCCAGCTGGGCCTTCACGAGCGGCAGCGTCAGCGTGAAGCGCGCGCCCTTGTCGCGGCCCTCGCTTTGCGCCGTCAGCGTGCCGCCGTGCTTCTGCGCAAGCGTGCTGGCGATCGCGAGCCCCAGCCCGAGACCGCCGAACGCGCGCGTGATCGAATCGTCGGCCTGCTCGAACGCGGAGAAGATGCGCGGCAACGCCTCCGCGCTGATGCCGATGCCGCTGTCGGTCACCGACACCGCGATCGTCGACGCATCCGGGTTCCAGGTGCGCACTTCGATGCGCCCGTCGGCCGGCGTGAACTTGACCGCGTTCTTCATCAGGTTCCAGACGATCTGCTGCAACCGCGCGCCGTCGCCGAGCACGAGCGATGCGCCCGCCTCGAAGCGCGTGTCGAGCGTGAGCCCCTTCACGCGCAGGTCGGACACGGACATGTCGAGCGCGCTCGACATCAGCGTATCGAGCGCGACGGTCGTGAAATTCAGGCTCAGCTTGCCGCGCGCGATGCTCGTCAGGTCGAGCAGATCGTCGATCAGCCGCGCTTCCAGTTCGACGTTGCGGCGGATCAGGTCGAGCGTCGGATGGGCGCCCTCCGGCATCTGATGCTTCATCTCCAGAAGGCGCACCGCGGCGAGGATCGGCGTGAGCGGCGTGCGCAATTCGTGCGAGAGCACCGCGAGAAAATGGTCCTTCGCGCGGTTCGCCGTCTCGGCCTGCTCCTTCGCGAGACGCAGCGCGTCGGCGGCCATGTGGGCTTCGGTCGCGTCGCGGATGATCTTCGAGAAGCCGATCAGCTCGTGATTCTCCGCGCGGATCGCGGTCGTCACGCCCGAGGCGAAGAACGAATGGCCGTCCTTGCGCCAGAGCCAGCGGTCGTCGCTTGCGCTGCCTTCGCGCCGGGCCGTTGCGAGTTCGTCCTCGAACGCGCCTGCGTCGCGGTCTTCCGGGCTCAGGAACACGCTCGCCGACTGGCCGACCACGTCCTGCGCCGGATACCCCAGGATGCGCTCCGAGGCCGCGTTCCAGGTGCGGATGCGCCCTTCCGGATCAAGCGTGATGACGGCGTAGTCCTTGAGCGCATCGATGAGCAGGCGAAAGTGCGTCTCCGTTTCGCGCAGCACGCGTTCGACCGCGATACGCTGCTGGCGCTCCGTGCTTTCCCGCAGCGCGCGGCGCACGACGGCGGGCAGCCGTTGCAGGCGTTGCTTGAGCACGTAATCGGTGGCACCGCGCTTGAGCATCTCCACCGCGTGCTCCTCGCCGAGCAGCCCCGACACGAAGATGAACGGCGTATCGGGCGCGCGCTCGCTCGCGATCGTCAGCGCCTCGATGCCGGAGAAGCTCGGCATCACGAAGTCGGCGAGGATCACGTCGAAGCGCCGCGCCTCGATTTGCGCGACGAAATCGGCTTCGTTGTAGACGACCTGCGCCTCGACCGCATAGTCGGCGCGTTCCAGTTGGGCGAGCGTCAACTCCGCATCGAGCGCGTTGTCTTCGACGAGAAGCAGGTGCAAGGGCTGCATTTTTCTAGACGGCCTGACGGAGAAACGCGCTGGCGGCCGCGGGAACCGGTGAACGGGACGGCATCGGCATTTGCATCGGCATCGGCGTCATTCGTTGACCGGCGGACGCCGAAAACGCGTCGAACCCGGCGGCGGTTCGTTCAGCACAGCCCAGAATACGCCCAGATCGGCAATCGCCTCGACGAATTCGGAGAACTCGACGGGTTTCACCACGTACGCGTTCACGCCGAGCTCGTAGCTGCGCACGAGATCCTGCTCTTCCCGCGATGAAGTGAGCATCACGACCGGGACGCTCTTGAGCGGCGCGCTCGCACGGATCATCTCCAGCACTTCGAGGCCGTCGATCTTCGGCAGCTTCAGGTCGAGCAGGATCACGGCCGGATTGCCCGGCACGCGCTCGCTCCAGGCGCCCTGGCTCGTCAGGTAGTCGACGGCTTCCTGACCGTCGCGCGCGACGATCACTTCGTTCGCCAACTGGCTCTTGTCGAGCGCGACGAGCGTGAGTTCGAGGTCGTGCGGATTGTCTTCGACGAGAAGAATGGGTTTAAGCATGATCGGGTTTCGACGAATTGTCTGGGGCAGCCCGCGGCTTCTGCCGCGCGCCTGTTTCGGTCCTGAACACGAGTGGCAGCGAAAAATAGAACACGGCGCCCTCGTCGACGCGCCCTTCGGCCCAGGTCCGGCCGTCGTGCCGCTCGACGATGCGCCTGACGTTCGCGAGGCCGATGCCGGTGCCGTCGAATTCCTCGGCGCGATGCAGCCGCTGGAACACGCCGAAGAGCTTGCCGACATATTTCATGTCGAAGCCGACGCCGTTATCGCGCACGCCGATGATGTGTTCGGTCGCCGTCGTGTCCGCGAAAATCTCGATTTTGGCCGACTCGCGCGTGCGCGTGTATTTCACCGCGTTCGACACCAGGTTACGCAGCGCGAGTTGCAGGAACGTGGCGTCCGCCATCACGCTCGGCAACGCGCCGATCACCCACTCGACGTCACGTCCCGCCGTCTCCGGCCCGAACTCGCCGACGACCGAACTCACCAGTTGATTCAGATCGACCGCGCCGGGCCTGAGCGCCGCGCGGCCCATCTGCGAAAACGTCAGCAGGTCGTCGACGAGCGTGCCGGCAAAGCGCGCCGATTGCAGCATGTTGTTAAGAAAGCGCTGGCTGCGGTCCGACATGCGCTCGCCTTCCTGCTCGCGCAGCAGGTCGCCGTAGCCCGCGATATGGCGCAGCGGCGCGCGCAGGTCGTGCGAGACCGAATACGAAAAAGCTTCGAGTTCCTTGTTCGCGCGCGCGAGTTCGGTCGCGAGTTGCGCCATTTCCTCGGCGCGGCGCAGCACGATGTTGAGCATCGCCGCACGAAACTCGTTCGCGATCTCGATCTCGACAGCACGCCATGTCGCCGAATGGTCCCGTATGGTTTCGAGCCACGGGCTGAAGTCGGTGCGCGGCGCGTTCGCGCCGTCGGCCGCGCGCAGCTTGACCGGCTCGCCCGCCCACTCGATCGTGCGCATGACTTCGGGCCGGAACCACAGCAGGTAGTTGCGGAAGATCTGCGAGACCGGCACGGCCAGCACGCCGCACGCGGTATCGGCATGCTGCGCGGCGCGCGGCCAGACTTTCGGCAGGGTGTCGGTGGCATAGACGCCCGACGTGCTCCCCGCGAGCCATTGCGCGAGCGCGCGGACGGTGTCCTCGTCGGGCGTGGCGCCGATCAGCGTGACCTTGTCGTCGACGACGATCGCCGCGCCCCCCGACGACGCGAAACACAGCATGTCGTCCGGCGCCGCCCCCAGAGCGACGACGAAGTTTTCATGCTCGCCCATCGTGCCGATGAGGCGCGCCATCGTGCGGCGCAGGGTCTGCAGATAGTTGCTCTCCGCGCGCTCTTCCTTGGCCTCGATCTGCAGCGACAAGATATTGCCGAGATGCTCGACCGCCATGCGCACTTCGAACGGCACGAGGCGCGGGTCGTGATCGTGGCACGAGATCAGGCCCCACAGTTGCCCGCGCACGACGATCGACACCGACATCGACGCATGCGTGCCCATGTTGCGCATGTATTCGAGATGCACCGGCGAGAAGCTGCGCAGCGTCGCGTAGGTGAGATCGGTCGGGCGGCCGGTGACGGGGTTGACCGGCGGCACGAGGCGTGCGGGTTGATAGTCGACATTGGCGACGAGGCGGATGCGGTTGCGCAGATACAGCGCGCGCGCCTGGCGCGGGATGTCGGAGGCCGGAAAGAACTGGTTCAGGAACGACGCGTAATGCTCGTCGCGGTCTTCGGCGAGCACGTGGCTTCGGCCTTCCTCGTCGAAGCGGTACAGCATCACGCGGCCAAAGCCGGTGATCGCGCGCACTTCATGCACCGCGAGACGCGCGAGTTCATCGACGGTCGCGACGTCCTGCAGGCTGCGCGTGAAGGTGCGCGCGAGCGGGTACATCGAGGCGAACGTATCGCCGGTCCGATGGCTCGCCACTTCCAGTTCGACGATCAGGTTGTCGTCATGGCGATGGATCGTGATGTCGAATTGCTCGGGGCCTGCGGTTGCGCTTTCATGCAGCGGATTGCCGGCCACGCCAAGATAAAGCGGCGCCTGATCGAGTTTCGCGGTGGCAACGGCGTGCGCGACGCGCTCCGCCGCCGGCACGCCGAGCAACGCGCTCAACGGCTTTCCGAGCAGCGTCTCGACGGGCTCGCCGATCAGCGTCGCGAGGTTATCGCTCGCCTGCAGGATGCCAAGGTCGTCGGACACCGACAGCAGATAACCGTGTGGCTGGATGCCGCCGGGAATGTGGATCGGCTCGGCGTCGCAATCGCGGTTCGCGACGCCCGATTCAAGCGTACGGCGGCGCGCTTCCTCATCGGGCGAAGACGGGTACGCGCGTGCACCGCTCGTTGGTGCAGCCGGATCCGCACTCATGCGGTCACTCCCGACTCGACCCGCACGCCCGCAAGCCACGCATGCAGGCCATCGAAGGTCGCGATGGCAGCGGCGACCGCGTCGTCGTACTGGTCGGCGGGAACGGTCGCCGTGGCCGTCTCGCGAAACGCGTTCCACATGCTGCCCGTGCGCGGGCCGTAAGCATCGAAATACGCGTTGCCGCGTCCGTTCGCGAGATCGAAGAGGCGCGCGACGTGCGGCGCGATGAAGCGGCCGCCGAGCGTCGAGCCTTCCATCACGTACATCGAGCCGAACACGCGTGCGGTCGAGTCGAGGGCTGGAAGTCGGGCGTCGGCATCGGCGAGCGGCACCGTCGCGGCGTGGCCGGCATCGCCCGTCAGCACATCGAGATCGGCGGCGAGAAGCGCGGCCTTGCGGCGTGCATCGAAGAAAGCATGCAGATGCGCGGGCAGATGCGCACGCGCCGCGCTCTCCCATGCGGCCACGTAGCCGAAGAACCGTTCGAGCAGCGCGACGTACGCTTCGCGCGACCAGTCGTCGCGCATCAGGTCGAGTGCGTTCTCGAGCCGCGTGTGACATGGGGCGGTTTCGTGCTTCAGGCGAGTCAACAGGTCGTATTGCATGGTTCCGTTTGGATTCGATTTCGGGTCGGCGCGTGCGCGGCGTGACTTTCTTGACGCGCCAATCGATGTGACTCGCGGGACTTTCGAGAGATTCCCCGTCGGTATCGCTTACTGGCTCCGCGCTTCCTGTAGCGCGCGGCGGCGGTAGAAATGTCGGCTTCGCGCGCCTCTTCGTTACGCGATGCGGAATGCCGCTTCGTGGCGAATCATTCTACGCAACGCTGGAACGCTTCGCCACGCGCTCAATGCTTGCCCTCGCCCTCGCTGTTCACGTTCGCGTGTTCGTCGCGTTGCGTGCGCTTCTGGTACTCGTCGCCGCCGCGCCGGTCGGTATCGACGAGCCCGCGTTCGATATCGCGATGCGCCTGCTCGCCCACTTCGCGCGTGCCTTCCTCGTGCTGCGACTCGGGACGCTGATCCGTTTCGTGCGGAAGCGGTGCGTCCGGGGCGTCGTCGCGAGCTTGCTGGCGAGCGTTCCCGCTTTCGAGTTCGCGACCTCGGTCGGTCGGGCCTGCGGGTTCAGTTGTCGATTGCTTCATTTGAGTCTCCTGTCGGCCAGAGTTAGCGCTTTAGCGCTAACTGTGGTCCCATGCGCTTACTCTGGCCCCATGCAATTTGCGGTCGGCCAAAGTTGGCGGTGTACTTGCGCTTGCTCTGGCACGTGCAACTTGGTGCTGTCTTGTTCCAGGGAATAGGTCACATCCCCAGACGCTTTTTCATCGCTACGGTCAGGCGCTGGCGCTTCTTGCCGTAACCGGCCCACGGGTCCGCGCCGAGCGAGTCGAGCCGTTCGCGCACATTGCCGATGTTCCATTGATCGCCGCTTTTCACTTCGTCGAGTTCGTCCCAGTCGAGCGTCACCGACGCGCCCATGCCCGGCCGCGCGCGCAGCGAGAACGCGGCAACCGTGCTGGAGCCGCGGTTGTTGCGCAGATAGTCGATGAAGATTTTGCCCTGGCGATTTTGCATGCCCATCTTCGCGGAGAAGAGCTTGGGCAACGTGTTCGCCATGTGTTGCGCGACGGCCTGCGAGAAGCCCTTCACCTCGTCCCATGGCGCCTGCTTAGCGATCGGCACGACGACGTGAAAGCCCTTGCCGCCGCTCGTCTTGCAGAACGCCTCGAGGCCGAGTTCCTTGAGCAGTTCCCTCGTCAGCCGTGCCGCTTCAATCATGCGGTTCCAGCCGACGCCTTCGCCCGGGTCGAGATCGAACACCATGCGGTCGGGCTTCTCGATATCCGATGCGAGCGCGTTCCAGGTATGCAACTCGACCGTGCCCATCTGCGCGGTGCCGACGAGCGCTTCGACCGATTCAATCGTCAGGAGCGGCGGATGGCCGGGATCGATGCCGGGATGTTGCTTGATGTGCGGGATCGCGAGCTTCGCGCTGTGCTTCTGGAAGAACAGTTCGCCGCCGATGTCCTCGGGCGCGCGCACGAGCGACACCGGCCGATCCTTCAAGTGCGGCAGCATCCAGTCGGCGACCGACTCGTAGTAGTTCACGAGATCGATCTTGCGGATGCCCGTCGACTTGTCGATCACGCGCTCGGGATGGCTGATCTTCACGCCGGCGACCGTGCTTGTTTCCTTCGCCTTCTTCGCGGCGGTTTTGGTAGCGGTTTTGGTCGCCGCTTTGGCTGCCGACTTCTTCGCCGGCTTCGAAGCCTTCCCTTCTTCCTCCGCCTCGACGCTCTCCACCGGCTTCGGCTCTTCCTTGACGATCTGCCGCGCCGGCTTATCGTCACGCAGGCTCACGAACGATGCTTGCCGCACGATGCGCTCCTTGGTCCATTCAGCGAAATTGCACTCCGCGACGAGTTCCGGTTTCACCCAGTGCACCGGCGTGCGGCTGCGTTCGATCGGCTCGCGCGCGAACGGCATCTTGCTTGTCTCGCGCTTGTCGAGTTGCTTCCAGATGCCGGCGAGCGTCGACTGGTCGAAGCCGGTGCCCACGCGCCCCGCGTACTGGAGCTTGCCGTCGGCGTCGTACACGCCGAGCAGCAATGCGCCGAAATGTGCTCGGCTGCCCGCCGGCTCGGAATAGCCGCCGATCACGAACTCCTGGCGCCGACGGCACTTGAGCTTGATCCACGCGCTGCTGCGCCCCGAGACATACGTGCTGTCCACGCGCTTCCCGATGATCCCTTCGAGCGCCATGTCGCAAGCGCTTTTCAGCAGATCGTCGGCCTTGAACGCAAAGTGTTCGGAGAAGCGCAGCGTCGGATCGCCGACGCGTTCGAGCAGCGCCTGAAGGATCGCGCGACGCTGCACGAGCGGCACGTGGCGCAGGTCGTAGCCATTCAGGAACGGCACGTCGAACCAGTAGACGACGATATCCTGCGGACGTCCCGCATCGAACGCGTTTTGCAGCGCCTGGAAATCCGGCAAGCCGCGATCGTCGAGCACCACGGCTTCGCCGTCGAGCCATGCGCTGTCGATCTCGAGTTGCCCGAGCGCCTTCACCTGCTTGCTGAACTTCGTGGTCCAGTCGTTGCCGTTGCGCGTCCAGACCTGCACCGCGTTCGATGACGACGCCCGGTCGATCCGGGCCAGCACGCGGTAGCCATCGAACTTGATTTCGTAGGCCCAGTCGCCGCTCGTTGGCGCGGCATCGACGAGCGTGGCGAGTTGCGGCTTGAACGTCGCGGGAAGCTTCGCCTTGAGCGCACCTTCGATCGACGGTTCATGCGCCAGCTCGCGCAGCGACTCGGTATTGCGATTCGCGACGATGTCGGGACGCGCGCTCTTGTCCGCTTGCTTCGCCGGGGCCTTCGCGGTTTTCCGCGCGCCTGCCTTGCGTTCGGGGCGCTCGATCAACTGGCCTTTCTGGTTGCGCGCACCGAGCGAATCGGTCAGCACGCTGCCGGGCTGCTTCAGCAGGATGTCGTAGTCGGCTTCGTTGCGCGCGTCTTCGTCGCGTTCCTTGATGAGGAGCCACTGTTCCTTGTCGCCCGAGCCGCGCATGTGACTGCGCACGAGCGTCCAGCCGCCGTGCAGCTTCTCGCCGTCGAGCCGGAATTTGAGCTTGCCCGCCGCATAAGCCTCCGACGCTTCGGCGATGCTGCCCGTCTGCGGCTCCCAGGTCCCGCGATCCCACACGATCACGCTGCCCGCGCCGTAGTTGCCCTCGGGAATCTCGCCTTCGAACGAACCGTAGTCGAGCGGATGATCCTCGACATGCACGGCCAGGCGCTTGACCGACGGGTCGAGGCTCGGACCCTTGGGAACCGCCCACGATTTCAGCGTGCCGTCGAGTTCGAGGCGGAAGTCGTAGTGCAGACGCCGCGCGTCATGTTCCTGGATCACGAATGAGAGCGCATGGTCCGCCTGCTTCGATGACGGCTTGCGCTTCGCGCTCGCGGTCTTCTTCGCCGCGACCTTGCCCGACGGCTCGGGCGTCTCGTTGAAACGGCGCATCCGCTGGTAGGTTTCGAGTTTTTCGGCCATCGTCGGGATCGGCTCCGTGAGTCACGTGGTGTTCTTCGCGATTCCCTTTTGCTTCGCGCGCTTCATACCCCGGTTCATATCCGCGTCATGCCCGCTTCATGCCCGCTTGCGACGCGTCGTTTTCCGGGCGGGACGCGCGGGCGCCGGGGCCGCTTCCTGCGCCTCTTCTTCCGCATCGTCTTCGGCTTCATCGGCAGCGGCGCCGCGCTTCGCTGCCGGCTTGCCCTTCTTCAGGCTGCGCTTGAGCAGTTCCGACAAGTCCAGGATCTCCGCCGACGACTTGCCCTCGCCGGACTCCTCGACCTCCGCGACTTCGGCCGTCTTGCCCTCCTTCACCTTCTTCTCGACGAGCGCCATGATGTCTTCGCGGAACGTGTCGTGATACTTGGCCGGGTCCCACGTGTCGCTCATGTCTTCGATGAGGCGCTTCGCCATCTCCAGTTCCTTGGGCGTGACGCCCGCTTTCTTGGTGTCTTCGGCGGGGAACTTGAATTCATCGAAGTCGCGGACTTCGTCGGCCCAGCGCAGCGTGTTGAGCGCGAGCGCCGGACCCACCGGAATCAGCGCCGCGAGATGCTGCTTGTTGTGCAAGACGACGCTCGCGATGCCGATCTTGCCGGTGTCCTTCAGTGCGTCGCGCAAGAGGGCGTAGACCTTTTCGCCCTTGCGGTCGGGCGCGAGATAGTACGGCGTGTCGAGCGAAAGGAACGAGATTTCGGGCGCCTCGATGAAGGCGAGGATATCGACTGTCTGCGTCGATTCGGGATTGGCCGAGCGGATCTCGGCATCGGTCATCACGACGTACTTGCCCTTCTGGTATTCGAAGCCGCGCACGATGTTGTCGCGCGTGACTTCCTTGCCCGTGTTCTTGTTGATCTGCTTGTAGCCGATGGGGTCCATCGACCGCTTGTCGAGCAGATTGAAGCCGACCTTCTCCGACTGCGTCGCCGGATAGAGTTGCACGGGCACGTGGACCAGCCCGAAGCTGATCGCGCCTTTCCAGATCATGTGCGGCATCGCGATTCCTCGCTCGAACCTGAGTCGGTGCGCGTTGGGTTTTGGGAAGTCGCAGGCCGGCGCTGTGCGGCGGCCGGAGCGTATCGGAAGGCAGCAGAAAACGTGCCAGAGGGGTTGTGGCGGTGGCGCGGCAAAAGCGGCGGTTTCGTGTCCGCCAGGTGCCGGTAACGATTGCCGTGCGGTGGGATTTTTGGCCGATGCAGGCGCGCATCAACGCCGCTAGGCTGATTGGGTCCTGCCAGAAGTCGACGACGCGTGTGACGTGCGAATATGTCATTGAGATACACTATTCATCAGATCAATGACGGAGCATGTGTATGGGCATCAAGATGGGTGTTGCGCTGGACAGTGCCGGGCGGGAATGGCACGCCGACACTTACGTCAAGGGGCAGGGACTGGAGCCACTTCGATGTGAACGCTGTCCGACACCGGTAGCTCACCAGGCCGCCCATACGCGGGAACGCGATGATCGCTCGATCTACGTTCCAGCATATTTCAGATAGATAAGCGCACTCCCCCTGCAGAGATTGTTTCCGGTTTACTCGTCAGCGGAGCTAAACGTACCGGACCGGAGCAAAGTCGTATCGCTTGATCTGCTCATCATGGGTCAGCAGCACAATGCCTTCTGACATCGCCTGACCGACGAGTAGCCGGTCAAACGGATCTTTGTGGAGCGGCGGAAGGGCCGCAACTTCGAACGCGTGTTGCGCTTCAATGGATAGTTCTTCGTAGCCAGCGTCGAGCAGGTTTCTGCGAAAAACGCGCGCGTCGACCTGGAAATCGTCACGTCCCAGCGCGCTCTTGATCACGATTTCCCACAGGCTCGCGACGCTGAAGTAAAGAGTGTTTTCGGTGTCCTCGATGGCCGTGCGCGCTTCGCCGGGCAAGGCAGGATCGTCGGCAGCCGCCCAGACCAGCAGATGGGTGTCGAGCAGCAGTTTCACGTCGCCTTGCCCTCGAACATGCCGGCGATTTCGTCTGCGCCCATGGTGTCAAAGTCAGCCGGAACCTTGATCTGCCCCTTCATAAAGCCAATCCGCCGTGGTGATTTTCCAACTTCCACATCAATGCGCACGACCTTGACCAGCGGCTTGCCAGCCTTGGCGATCACGAACGGCTCGCCGCCATTCACGGTTTCCTCAATGAGCCGCGACAGATTGGTCTTGGCATCATGGATGTTGTAGACCTGCATGATTGCACCAATAAACTTAGTTCACTGGACTTAGTTTACCCGGGAAGCCACCGTCCCGCAATCGCCGCGCGGAAAACCCTCCGCACCATATGACCACTGCCAGCAGGGCTTGCGGCCGGTCCACCACATGCTGAAGGCAGGGCGACCGGATCCGTGAAGAATCAGGCACCTAGCATTACGCCCCATCTAGTTATCCGCAAGGCTGCCCACAGAAAGGGGATAACCCGATCCGTCATTGTTGCATTCGCTCCCCCGTGTCCTGCCTGACCTGGATTGCGTGAAGGAGCCGACCGGGCGAAACTCAAAGATGGGGATGAAATCGACAGTTAGTTGCGTTAGCGACTTCAAATGCAGCCATATCGAATCCGCCTCGGCGGGTCCGAAGGCAAGCGGGTTATTTCCGGCTGGCGCTGACTGTGAGCTGCGTCCCGTCGTTCAAGGTGACGGTCTTGGTACTGCCGGTCGTCGGCATCGTGAAACGCACGATCTGGCTCAGGCGATTCTCGACCGGGCATTGCAGCGCCTTGCCGCTCACCATCACCTTGTTCGTGCCCTTCGGCGCGCGCGCCTGGAAACTGAGCTGGACGTTCGCCGAACCGTTGTCCGCGACCACCGCGGCAAAGCGGATCTGCACCTGCCGGACCGCCTTCCCTTCCGCGTTGCGCGCGAGCCCCGCCGCGTTGGGGCAATCGTCGGGCACCGCCTGCGCGCCGCCTGGCGCCGCGCTCTGCCAGGTGAAGTCGTCGGTCTGGCCCGAGCGAATCGTGCGTGTTTCCTGCTCGTTGCCGAACGTCTTCGACGTCATCTTCACCGTGTACTTGATCGGCCCGTCATTGGCGGCCTCTTCCTGAACCTTGATGCCCGGCGTCGCATGGACCGCCGATGCAACCAGGAATGCGAGCGCCGCGAAACCGGCTCGAGAGCGACAAACGTTCAGACGACGATTCATGCCGGCACCTCCGAAGTGGGTCGTCACGCGAGCCGAGGCGGACGCGGGAGGCGCGCGCGTGGAGTCGCGTGAGGCGGTTCAGTCTAGCGCGGCGCACGCCGGACGGCCCTAGGGAAAACCCGTGCCCCGTCCGGCGGACCAGCATGACGACGCGTGCTTCAGAACCCCGTCAAAACGAGCTTGCCGATCGAGCGCCCTTCTTCCAGCAGCCGATGCGCCTCGCGCAGGTTGGCCGCGTCGATCTTGCCGAGGTTGCGGCCGAGCGTGGTGGTGAGCGTGCCTGCGTCGATCAGCCGCGCCACCTCCGACAGCAGCTTGTGCTGTTCGATCATGTCGGGCGTGCCGAACATCGAGCGCGTGAACATGAACTCCCAATGAAACGCGGCGCTCTTCGACTTCAGCAATTCGACTTGGAGCGGCCGGCTGTTTTCCACGATCGTGCAGATTCCGCCCTGCGGCTTGACGACTTCGGCGGCGGCCGGGAAGTGCTTGTCGGTGTCGTTGAAGATCAGCACGTAGTCGACGTTCTCGAATCCGATCGCCTTGAGTTGCTTCGGGATGTCGTCGAAGTGGTTGACGATGTGATCGGCGCCGAGCTCGGTCGCCCATTTCGCCGATTCAGGCCGCGACGCGGTCGCGATCACGGTCAGCTTCGCGACCTTCTTGGCGAGCTGGATGCCGATCGAGCCGACCCCGCCCGCGCCGCCGATGATCAGCACCGACTTGCCCTCGTCCGCGCCTTGCGGCGACACGCCGAGGCGCTCGAAAAGCGCTTCCCACGCGGTGATCGTCGTGAGCGGGAGCGCGGCCGCGTGCGTGAAGTCGAGCGACTTCGGCTTCGCGCCGACGATCCGTTCGTCGACGAGATGAAACTCGCAGTTCGCGCCGTGCCGCGTGACGCTGCCCGCGTAGTACACCGGATCGCCCGGCTTGAAAAGCGTTGCGTCCGGACCGACCGCCTCGACGACGCCCGCCGCGTCCCAGCCGAGTACGCGCGGTGTTTCCTCGACCTTGTCCTTCGGCGCCCGGACTTTGGTGTCGACCGGGTTCACCGAGATCGCCTCGATTTTCACCAGCAGGTCGCGGCCGGTCGGCGCGGGCTTGTCGAGTTCGATGTCGATCAGCGATTCGGGGTTGGAAATCGGGAGATAGCGGGTCAGGGCGACGGCTTTCATGGTGGCTCCTTCAATGAACGTTCGATGGATTCCGCAACGCATGGACCCGATGCTATGCCGATCCGGGTTCATTGAAAACCGTCATAATGACTGAAACATTATTCGGAAAAACAAGCAAATGGCTTCTGAATTTCCGGTCGGCGACCTGTCGCGGGATCGCCTCGATCTGCTCGATGTCGCGCTGTTCGTGCGCGCGGCGGCGCTGGCGAACGTGTCGTCGGCGGGACGCGAGTTCGGGTTGTCGGCGGCGGCCGCAAGCGCGCGGCTCGCCGGCCTCGAACGCACGCTTGGCGCGCGGCTCCTGCATCGCACGACGCGCCGCATCAGCGTCACGCAGGAAGGTGAAGTCTTTGCGCAACATGCGCGGCAATTGCTCGATTCCGCCGAGGCCGCCCGCGCCTCGGTCGGCCGCGCGCTTGCCGAGCCGTTCGGCCGCTTGCGCGTGACCATGCCGTCGTCGCTCGGACGCCAGCACGTCTCGCCGCTGATTCCCGCGTTCCTGCGGCAGTATCCGGGCGTTTCGGTGGACTTGCGGCTGACGGACCAGGTTGTCGATCTGGTCGATGCCGGCATCGACCTCGCGATCCGCATCGGCGCGCTGAAGGATTCGACGCTCGTCGCCCGCAAGCTCGCGAGCAACCGGCGCGTGCTGTGCGCGTCGCCGGCGTATCTGGAAGCGCACGGCACGCCGCGCCATCCGGCGGATCTCGCGCAGCACGAATGCGTGATCCTCGCGGATCAGCGCGACTGGGGCTTCGTCACGCCAACGGGCGTGATCGACGTGCGGGTATCGGGGCGGCTCGTGACAGACAACGGCGAAGTGATCCGCGATGCGCTCGCGGCCGGTTTCGGCATCGGGCTGAAGTCGACGTGGAGTGTTGCGCCGCTTTTGCACAGCGGCGAACTCGTGACCGTGCTCGACGATTATCCGCTCGCCGAGACGGTCGCGATCTGGGCGGTCTATCCGAGCCGGGTGTTCGTGCCGCCAAAGACGCTCGCTTTGGTCGACTTCCTCGCCGCGCAGTTCGGCGAGCCGCCGTATTGGGATGCCGAACCGGCGCGGGTGATGCGGTAGCCACGCCGCTTCATTCGATGGAAACCGGCGCCCCGACAAAGCCGCGAAAGCGCGCCCGCGCCGCGCGCTCCGGCTCGCCGCTCATCCGATACGCCGGAAACCGCGCGACGAAGCGCCCGATCGCGATGCGCGCTTCCAGCCGCGCGAGCGACAGCCCCGCGCACTGGTGAACGCCGAAACCGAACGCGAGATGCCGGTTCGGCTCGCGGCCGATGTCGAAACGCTCCGGCGTCTCGAACTGCGCGGGATCGCGATTGGCCGCGCCGATGCAAAGCGTGACCGGCGTGCCACGCGGAACGGGCGTCTCGCCGATCAGCGCATCGGCGACGGCGATCCGGTTGCCGAGCTGGTTCGAGCTCTCGAAGCGCAGGCACTCCTCGATCGCGCTTTCCAGCAGCGCCGGCTCCCGCTGCAAGCGCTCGCGTTCGCCGGGCCACGCCGCGAGCAGCACGAGGCCGTTGCCGATCAGGTTGGTGGTCGTCTCGTGGCCCGCGTTGAGGATGAAGATGCAGTTGTGCAGCAGTTCGGCCTCGTCGAGCCGCTCGCCGTCCGTCTCGCCATCGATCAGGCGCGTGAGCACGTCGTGTTGCGGATCGCCCGGCCGCGCGCGGCGCGCGGCGACCAGCCCTTTCAGATAGTCGATGAACTCCGTCACCGCGCGGTTGCCGCGGGCTTGCTGGTCGGCGTTCAGTGACGGTTCCAGCGCGCCCAGGATCGCCAGCGACCAGTCGCGCAGCGGACCGCGCTCGTCGTGCGGCACGTCGAGCAGGTTGCCGATCACCTCGACGGGAATCGCCGACGCGAAATCGTCGATCAGATCGAACTGCCCGCGCGCTTCGGCCCGATCGAGCAGGCCGTCGACGAGCGCGATCAGCCCCGGCTCCATCGCCGCGATCGCGCGCGCCGTCAACGCGCCCGCGATCAGCTTTCGCACGCGCGTGTGGCGCGGCGCGTCGTTGAAGACGAGGCTCGTCGTGTGATGCGCATGGAGCGGCGTGCCGGCGCCGTACTTCGGTCCGAACTCGACCGTCTTGTCGGAGCTGAACACCTTCGCATCGCGATAGACCGCCTGGATGTCGCGGTATCGCGTGAGAAACAGCGAGCCGTCGGGCATGCGCTTGATCGGCTCGTGTGTGCGCAGCGCGTCGTAGATCGGATACGGGTTCGCGTAGAACGAGGCGTCGAGGTGGCGCAGGTCGAATGTGCGGGCGAGTTCGGCGGCCTCGGCTGAGGCTGCGGGTACGGCGGAATTCATCGGAGTCTCCGGGTTCGATTCTTTTTGCGCATGATAGCCGCCGGGCGCGCGGCTCCGCCATCGGTCCGCGCCATTACAATGGCTGGTTTCGCTCCTTCCCTCTTTGCGCCGCCCTCAATGAACCTCGTCGTCCAAAGCCCCTCTCCGATCGCCGACGCGCATCTCAAGCCGCTCGCCGCCCTCGCCCGCTCGTCGCAAACGATCCGCGCCGACGTCACACTCGTGCGCTTCATCGGCGCCGATCCGTTGCAGCGCCCCGACATCGACGCCTATTGCGGGGCGCATCGGCTCGATCACGCGTTCGTCGCGCCCGACGCGCGTCTCGCCGATTTCGGGCTCGTCGCGATGGACATGGATTCGACGCTGATCACGATCGAATGCATCGACGAAATCGCGGACTTTTGCGGACTGAAGGCCGACGTCGCGGCGATCACGGAAGCGTCGATGCGCGGCGAGATCAAGGACTTCAACGAGAGCCTGACGCGCCGCGTCGCGCTTTTGAAGGGGCTGGATGCGGGTGCGCTCGAACGCGTCTACGAGGAGCGGCTGCAACTGTCGCCGGGCGCGGAGACGATGCTCGCGGGTGCGCGCGCGGCCGGGTTGAAGACGCTGCTCGTCTCCGGCGGCTTCACGTTCTTCACCGAGAAGCTGAAGGCGCGGCTCGGGCTGGATTTCACGAACGCGAATACGCTCGAGATCATCGACGGGAAGCTCACGGGGAAGGTGATCGGCGAGATCGTCAACGCCGATGTGAAAGCGCGGACGCTGCGCGAGACCTGCGCGAAGATCGGCATCGATCCGCAACGCGCCATCGCGATGGGTGACGGCTCCAACGATCTCAAGATGATGGCGGAAGCGGGCGTTTCGGTGGCATTTCGCGCGAAGCCGGTAGTGCGGGAAGCGGCGAGTGTCGCGTTTGATTTCGTGGGGCTGGATGGGTTGTTGCGCGTTTTTCCTACACCGTGATGACCAGATCGGTGTACTTCGACAGATGGCCGTCCGAAGTGACCAAACGTAGCGGTTCGGACAGTGCTTGTGCGACCAGAAGCCGGTCGAACGGATCGCGATGAATGTCAGGCAGATCGCGAACCATCGCTGCGTGAACGGCTCGTACCGGCAATTCAGAAAAACCGCTCGCTTCAATTTCAGACACAAGGAGGTTCACGTCCACGTCGAGCTTGCCAAGCCCGGCCTTGATCGACGCTTCCCAAATACTCGCGCTGCTAACGAAAACATCGTCGGCATCCAGTATCAGCTTGCGTGCTGCTTTTGTCAGCTTGCGGTCGTCCATGACCGACCAGAGGTAGATGTGCGTATCGAGAAGCAGGCGCATCAACGGCCCTCGAATGCCGCGATCACGTCATCCGGCAGCGGTGCATCGAAGTCTTCCGCAATGCGAACCTTGCCCTTCAGCCCACCAAACCGGCGTGCCACCTTGAGCCGCTCCATCGGCACCAGCCGCGCGGCCGGTTTGCCCGCCTTGGCGATCACGATTTCTTCGCCGCTGGCTGCTGCATCGACCAAGCGCGAAAATTGGGTCTTCGCTTCGTGAATATTGACCGTTTGCATATCTGCTCCTAGTGGACTAAGTCCATATTAGTCCAGATTGATCCACTTGGTCAATACGCCCAGTGAGTCCAACTTCATGCCACGGTTCCGGTGAGATATCGACGCCAAATCGCCGCAGCCGTTCTTGTGCCCACCCCCGCGCGTCGCCGGACACCACCCGGAGTTGGTTCATCCGAATGCCGTCACCAAAGCCCGCTCGATATCCCCTCGCAAATCCGCCTCATCTTCCAGCCCGACAAAAAACCGCACCAGCACGCCCTCATGCGGCCACTTCACCGCCGTGCGCATCGTCCCGATCCTGTACGGCATGGCAAGGCTGTGCGAACCGCCCCAACTCCAGCCGATATCGAAAAGCTCCAGCGCTTCGACAAACGCATCGACCTGCGCCGCGCTATACCGCTTTTCGAACACGATCGAGAACAGACCACCCGCGCCGCCCTTGAAATCGCGCTCGAAGAACGCGTGCCCGGGGCAATCGGCGAGCGCCGGATGCAGCACCGCCGCGACTTCCGGCCGCGTCTTCAGCCATTGCGCCAACCCGAACGCCGTGCGGTCATGCGCTTCGTAACGAAGCATCATCGACGGAAGGCTGCGCAGCACCAGCGAACAATCATCCGACGACACGCCGATCCCCAGCCGCATCCGCGCCCGCTTCAGCTTCATGTGATGCTCGCGATCGACGGTGATCGTCGCGCCCATCAGGATGTCGCTGCCGCCCGACTGGTACTTCGACAATGCCTGCACCGAGATATCGACGCCATGCTCGAACGGCTTGAACGCGAGTCCCGCCGAATAGGTGTTGTCCATCGCGCTCACGATGCCGTGCGCGCGCGCCACCGACGCGATCGCCGGCACGTCCTGCACTTCCATCGTCACCGAGCCGGGCGCTTCCACCCAGATCAGCTTCGTGTTCGGCTTGATGAGGCCCTCGATGCCCGCGCCGATCATCGGATCGTAGTACGTCACTTCGACGCCGTAGTCGGCGGCCAGCCAGTCGGCGTGCTCGCGATTCGGCGAATACGCGTTGTCGGGAATCAGCACGTGATCGCCCGACTTCACGAAACCGAAGTAGACATTTGAAATCGCCGACAACCCCGACGGCTGCAACAGCGCGTGCTCGCCGCCTTCGATCGCGGCGAGGCGCTGGGCAAGCGTGATGGTCGTCGGCGTACCGTGTAGGCCGTAGCGCCACTGCGAGTCGTCGCTCCAGACGAGTTCGCGCATCGCGGCCAAATTTGGGAACACGATGGTTGACGCGCGCGTCACGGGCACCGGAAACGCTTCGAATCCGGGCGTCAGGCGGTCTTCAGGATGGACGATGCGGGTCTGCATCCCGCGTTCTTGGGCCTTCTTGCTGGAATCGGTCATGGCGTGCTTGCTTGTGTTTGGACTCGGAGAAAAAACGCCATCGAACGGGGTTCGATGGCGTATCAGGCTCGTTTCGATGCAGCGTTGCGCCGCTGATTGCCGGGTGGTTGCCGCTACTCGCCGATGATCACGTTGCTCGTGCCGCCGACGGCATTGCGCGGCGGCGCGGCAGGAGCGGCAGGCGGCGCCGGTTCCAGCGAAGGCGCCGCGGCGCTCGGCACGCGATTGGCCGGCACCGTCACGCCCGCCACCGCCGGCCGCAATTCGAACGGCTGCGGATCGGAGTCGTCGGCGTTCATGCGTTCGCCCGACACGCTGCCGTCCGCCGCGAACTTCCCGACCCAGTTGCCGGTGATATGCGTGCCGTCGTTCGATTCCTCGATTTCGAGCGCGTCGCCGTCGCGATCGCCCGCGACCAGGATCACCGATGAACTGCCAACGAACTGGTACTCGCCGTGAATGCCCGACGCCTCGTCGGTCTTCGCGCCAAGCCGCATGTCGACCTGCCGCCCGCCGAGCGTGCCGACGTAGCGCGGAAAACGCGCGTACTCCGGATTCGGCGCAAGCGGCTTGACCGGCGGCAGCGCGAGCGCGGCGATCGCCTTGTTCGCGCCGATCGTCTGGTCGCTTCTTGCCGCCGACGCGGCGGTCGCGGCGCTCGACTGGTCCGGCGGCATCGGCGAGTTGCAGCCTGCGAGCACCGAGACCATCCCGAGCACCGCGAGCGCCACAACCGCGCCGAATCCTGCTTTACCGATTGCCGCCGTATTCGTCTGCATCATCCTCTGCTTCCTTCCCTTTCGACTGCGATGTTCAAATGCGCTCGAAGATCGCCGCGATGCCCTGCCCGCCGCCGATGCACATCGTCACGAGCGCGTACCGCCCGCCGATGCGCTGTAGTTCGAAGAGCGCCTTCACGGTGATCAGCGCGCCCGTCGCGCCGATCGGATGGCCGAGCGAAATGCCCGAGCCGTTCGGATTGACCTTCGACGGATCGAGCTTCAGTTCGTTCGTGACGGCGCACGCTTGCGCGGCGAAAGCCTCGTTGGCTTCGATGACGTCGAGGTCCGCGACCGTGAGCCCCGCCCGTTCCAGCGCCTTCTTCGACGCCGGCACGGGGCCGATGCCCATGATCGTCGGATCGACGCCCGCGTGCGCGTACGCGACGAGCCGCCCGAGCGGTGCCAAGCCGCGCTTCTCCGCGACGCTGCGCTCCATCAGCACGAGGGCCGCGGCGGCGTCGTTGATGCCCGACGCGTTGCCGGCCGTCACCGTGCCGTTTTCCTTCGCGAACACGGGCTTCAACTTCGAGAAATCCTCGGGGGTCGCGTTCATGCGCACGTGCTCGTCCCGAACGAAGAGGGTCTCGCCCTTCTTCGATGCCAGCGTGATCGGCAGGATCTGTTCCTTGAAATAGCCGGCTTCAATGGCCTTCGCCGCGCGGCGGTGCGATTCGAGCGCGAGCGCGTCCTGCGCCTCGCGCGTGATGCCGTACTTGGCCGCGACGTTTTCCGCCGTCACACCCATGTGGATCGTGTCGAACGGATCGTTCAGCGCGCCGAGCATCATGTCGACGATGCGCGCGTCGCCCATGCGCTGGCCGAAACGCGCGGCCGGCATGATGTACGGCGCGCGGCTCATATTTTCGGCGCCGCCGGCGACCGCGATGTCGGCATCGCCGAGCAGGATCGACTGGGCCGCCGACACGATCGCCTGCAATCCCGAGCCGCACAGGCGGTTCAGGGTCAGCGCGGGCGTGTGCTGCGCCACGCCACCGTTGATCGCCGCGACGCGCGCGAGATACATGTCCTTCGGCTCGGTATGGACGACGTTGCCGAACACCACGTGACCGACGTCCTCGCCGGACACTTTCGCGCGCGACAGCGCTTCGCGCACGACGCGTGCGGCCAGATCGGTCGGGGGAAAGTCTTTCAAAGCGCCGCCGAAATCTCCGATTGCGGTCCGAACGCCGCTTACCACCACCACTTCACGTTGCATTTTTCGTCTCCATTCAAAATGGTCCTGCGTGTTGAAGGTACGGGTACCGGAGCCTGTCAGCACTCGCGCGAAACAGGCTCCCTGTCATTCCGGCATGCTAATCATCTTATCATCGGGTCATCACCCGGCGAGCGCCTGCTCGACGGTCGCGCGGTCGGGAATCGGCGCGACGGCGCCGAAGCCCTGCGTCGACAGAGCTGCCGCCGCGTTCGCGTAGCGCGCCGCCGCGAACGGGTCGTCGCCCGCGACGATCCGCGCGATGAACGCGCCGCCGAAGCAGTCGCCCGCACCGGTCGCATCGACGGCCTGGACCACGCGGCCCGGCACCACGCGCCGTTCTTCCGGCGTCGCGATATACGAGCCCTCCTTGCCAAGCTTCAACGCGACCACCTTCGGCCCGAGCGCGAGCACGAAGTCGACGATCGCGTCCTTGTCGGTGAGGCCCGTCAGGTCCGTGACGTCGTCCCAGCTCGGCAGGCAGATGTCGGTCGAGCGGATCGCCTCGAGCATCACTGCGCGCGCTCGCGCGAGCGGCCACAGCTTCAGGCGCAAGTTGGTATCGAAGCTCACTTTCACGCCGTGGCTGCGTGCATGATCGATGGCGGCGAACGCCGCGTCGCAGGCTGACACGCCGATCGCGAAACTGATGCCCGACAGGTGCACGACCTTCGCGGCCGCGATCACCTCGAGCGGCAAGTCGGACGGCGCATAGCGGCTCGCAGCCGAACCGGCGCGCAGGTAATCGAAGCGATGTCCGTTCTCGCCATGCGAGACGAAATAGACGCCGGTGGGCGCGTTGTCGTCGACGCGAACCGTCGAGGTATCGACGCGCTCCGTACGCCACAGGTCGAGCAGCAATTGCCCGAACTGATCGTTGCCGACCGCCGACACGAAACCCGTCGACGCGCCCTGCCGCGACGCCGCGATCAGGAAGTTCGATACATCGCCGCCGAAACCTTGCAGATAGTTCGGCGCGCCTTTGGTCGACTGGTTGAACTCGATCATCGCCTCGCCGAGCGCGAGGACTTGCGGCGTCTGCGTCATGCGTGTCTCCGTCATGTTTAGACTTCGCCCCAGAGATCGTGGCCATCGGCGCCGGAAATCTTCACCGACACGAAATCGCCCGCCTTGTAGCGCTTCGACGCTTTGGTCGCCGGCGCGATATATACCACGCCGTCGATTTCCGGCGCATCCGCCGCCGTGCGCCCGATGCCGCCATCGGCGTTCACTTCGTCGACGAGCACCTTCAGCGTCTTGCCGACCTTGCGCTTCATACGCGCCGCCGACAGTTCTTCCGCCAGTTCCATGAAGCGCGCTCGGCGTTCCTCGCGCACCTCGTCGGGCAGCGCGCCGTCGAGATCGTTGGCGCTCGCGCCTTCGACCGGCGAATACGCGAAACACCCGACGCGATCCAGGTCGGCCACGCGGATGAAGTCGAGCAGCGTCTGGAACTGCTCTTCGGTCTCGCCCGGAAAGCCCGCGATGAACGTGCTGCGGATCGTCAGGTCCGGGCATATCTTGCGCCATGCCTGCACGCGTTCGAGCACCTTTTCGGCGTTGGCCGGGCGCTTCATGCGCTTGAGCACGTCGGGATGCGCGTGCTGGAATGGCACGTCGAGATACGGCAGCACGCGGCCCTTCAACGCGCCTTCGGCCATCATCGGGATGATTTCGTCGACGCTCGGGTACGGATACACGTAATGCAGGCGCACCCACGCGCCGTACTGCGCGGCGAGTTCGCCCAAGGCGCCGACGAGGTCCGTCATGCGGGTCTTGACCGGCTTGCCGTTCCAGAAGCCCGTGCGGTACTTGACGTCGACGCCATACGCGCTCGTGTCCTGCGAAATCACGAGCAGTTCCTTCACACCCGACTTGAACAGGTTCTCCGCTTCGAGCATTACGTCCGCGACCGGGCGCGAGACGAGGTCGCCGCGCATCGACGGGATGATGCAGAACGTGCAGCGGTGGTTGCAGCCTTCGGAGATCTTCAGGTACGCGTAGTGGCGCGGCGTGAGCTTGATGCCGGCGGCGGGCACGAGGTCGGTGAACGGGTCGTGCGGCTTCGGCAGATGCGTGTGCACCGCGTTCATCACTTCGTTCGTGGCGTGCGGGCCGGTGACGGCCAGCACCTTCGGATGCACTTCCTCGATCAGGCCCGAGCCGCTCGCGCTCTTTTTCGCGCCGAGGCAGCCGGTCACGATCACCTTGCCGTTCTCGCTCAGGGCTTCGCCGATGGCGTCGAGGCTTTCCTGCACGGCTTCGTCGATGAACCCGCAGGTGTTGACGACGACGAGATCGGCGCCGTCGTAGGTGCCGGAGATTTCATAACCCTCGGCGCGCAGTTGGGTGATGATCTGCTCGGAATCGACGAGGGCTTTCGGGCAGCCGAGGGAGACGAAGCCGACCTTGGGGGCGGTCGTCGTCGGCGTGATGGGGGAGGAAGTCTGCGGCATAGGGGATGGTCCGGCGGATCGCGGTAACGTAACCCCGTATTGTACTGCGTGGCTGGATTTGGGCCGCTGCGCGGAGGTGGTTGATTCGCTGCATCCCGCCTCGTCGATATGGCAAATGCGACGACGCCCGCTGTCCCGGGAAATGAAAACAGCCGCTTAAGCGGCTGTCTGGCGGTCTATGACCGTATTTGTCGCCAGGTTTCTCCGTTCGACGATTGATCAGCCGATAAGCACTTCGGCCGGGATCTTCAGTCCACTATGCAGGCGGCGAATCATTTCCAGACTCAACGGACGCCGACCGCCCAAAATCTCGTAGACACGATTTGTGTTGCCAATGTACGGCTTCATGTCCGTGACTGTCAGTCCGGCCTGCTCCATCCGAAACTTGATGGCTTCGACGGGGTCAGGACGCTCGATCGGAAAATGTTCGTTTTCGTAGCGTTCAACCAGTATCGACAAAATATCAAGGCGGTCGCCATCGGGCGTGTCAGGTGCAGGATCGGCATCAACGAGTTCAGACACAATCGCGAGCGCTGCGTTGTAGTCTTCCTCAGTGTGCAGGGGGCGAATTTCCATGTCCGTATCGTACCGCGCCGGCGACCGGCTGCGGCGCGCGACAGTTCCCCGCGGCTCCCGCAGCACTGCCCGCAAGCGGGCAAGCACCATCGCCCCTACTTCTTCTCCGTCGACGGCGGCACCGTCGGCGTGGGAAACGGGAACGTGTTGAACATCGATTTCGCCTGGGTCTGCATCTGCTCCTGCATCTGCACGAACATGTTCTTCGACTGCTCGATGTAGCTCGTCATCATGCCCTGCATCATCGGCGCCTGCATGTTCATGAACTGCGACCACACTTCCGGATTGAGCGCGTTGCCGTCGTAGAGGCCCTTGCTCTGGTCGGTGAGCTTCTGCTGGATGTCGATGAACGCCTGGATGTTCTTTTCCAGGTACGTGCCCATCATGCCCTGCATCGCGTGGCCGTAGAAGCGGATGATCTGCGAAAGCATCACCGACGAGAACATCGGCAGCCCACCGCTTTCCTCTTCCAGAATGATCTGCAGGAGAATGCTGCGGGTCAGGTCATCGTTCGACTTCGCGTCCATGACCTTGAAATCTTCCTGATCCAGCACGAGCTGCTTCACGTCGGAAAGCGTGATGTAGGTGCTCGTTTCCGTATCGTACAGCCGACGGTTTGGATACTTTTTGATGAGTCGTTCGGCGGGTTTCTTTGTAGTAGTAGTGGTCATTTAACGCCTTTAAACGCAAAACCTTACTGCGATGGCAGCAAACGTGTCTTGCGTGGACGCAAAAGAGCGTTGCTGCCGGTTCGTTTCCGGCAAGAAGCGGCAGCGCGCGGTTCCAGGCCACGCACCACCGCCGCCCGTCAGCCCATATGCAGACCGCCGTTCAGCGAGAAGTCCGCACCGGTCGAAAAGCCCGACTCCTCCGATGCAAGCCACGCCACGATCGAGCCGATTTCATCCGGCCGGCCAAGACGGCGCACCGGAATCGTCGCGACGATCTTCTCCAGCACTTCGGGACGGATCGCCTTGACCATGTCCGTGCCGATATAGCCCGGCGAGACGGTGTTGACCGTCACGCCCTTGGTCGCCACTTCCTGCGCGAGCGACATCGTGAAGCCGTGGATGCCGGCCTTCGCCGTCGAATAGTTGGTCTGGCCGAACTGCCCTTTCTGGCCGTTCACCGACGAAATGTTGATGATCCGCCCGAAGCCGCGCTCGACCATGCCGTCGACCACTTGCTTCGTCACGTTGAAGAGGCTCGTCAGGTTGGTGTCGATGACGGCCGTCCAGTCCTCGTGCGTCATCTTGCGGAACACGACGTCGCGCGTGATGCCGGCGTTGTTCACCAGGATGTCAACCTCACCGACTTCGGCCTTGACCTTGTCGAACGCGTTCTTGGTCGATTCCCAGTCGCCGACGTTGCCTTCCGACGCGATGAACTCGTAGCCGTTGGCCTTCTGCTCTTCGAGCCACTTGACGCGGCGCGGAGAATTCGGGCCGCAGCCCACGACGACCGTATAGCCGTCCTTATGCAGACGTTGGCTGATGCTCGTGCCAATGCCACCCATGCCGCCCGTCACATACGCTATGCGCTTCGTCATTCGTCACTCCATTTTCGTTATGCGGGAAGCCGGCGATCCCGCCAGCCGCTTCCCGCTGTCTCAACAAGCCTTTTTGTTTGCGGATATCCGCTTACGGACGCTCGACCGCCAGCGCCACGCCCATGCCACCGCCGATACACAGCGACGCCAAGCCCTTCTTCGCATCGCGCTTCTGCATTTCGTGCAACAGCGTGACGAGAATCCGGCAGCCGGATGCGCCGATCGGGTGACCGATCGCGATCGCGCCGCCGTTGACGTTCACCTTCGACGTATCCCAGCCCATCTGCTTGTGAACCGCCAGCGCCTGCGCCGCGAAGGCTTCGTTGATTTCCATCAGGTCCAGGTCAGCCGGCGACCAGCCCGCGCGTTCCAGGCAACGCCTCGAGGCCGGCACCGGGCCCATGCCCATCACCTTCGGATCGACGCCCGCGTTCGCGTACGCCTTGATGCGCGCGATCGGCGTCAAGCCCAGCGCTTCCGCCTTCTTCGCCGACATCACGATCACCGCCGCCGCGCCGTCGTTCAGGCCCGACGCGTTCGCGGCCGTCACCGTGCCTTCCTTCGAGAACGCCGGCTTCAGGCCCGCGAGCGCTTCGGCCGTCACGCCATGGCGCACGAACTCGTCGGTGGCGAACTTGAGCGGCTCGCCCTTCCTTTGCGGGATGTCGATCGCGATGATTTCGTCGTTGAAGCGGCCCGACTTCTGCGCGGCTTCGGCCTTGTTCTGCGACAGCGCCGCGAACTTGTCCTGGTCTTCGCGCGAGATGCCGTA
>NZ_FCON02000055.1 GCF_001544535.1 Caballeronia choica
GCGACGTGCGCGCCTTTTCTACATGCCAACAACGATGAAACCCCGCTAACGACACTCCCCCGGTTGGACCACTCCGAGGGGCCGGTCTAGCGGGGCATGGCAAGGATTGGCGTTGGAAAGCTGCTTTCTTTGCTTACTTTCTTTGCAGCAGCAAAGAAAGTGAGTCCCGCCCCGGACAGGGGCAGAGCTAATAAACCACTAAGAAAACAAGTTCCATAGAAGCGCAAAAACATCAAACGGCGTAAACCCCACCCTCCCCAAGCGCCAGCGGCAAACCTACGGTAATAGAACCGTCGACCCCGTCGTCCTCCGCGCTTCCAGATCCTCGTGCGCGCGCCCGGCCTCCGCCAACGTATACCGCTGCCGCACGTTCGTCTTCACCTTCCCCGACTCGATCACCTCGAACAGTTCCGCCGCCATCGCATCGAGATCGCTCCGCTTCGCGATATAGCTGAACAGCGTCGGCCGCGTGAAGTAGAGCGAACCGCGCCCGGCAAACTCCGACGAATCGATCGGCGGCAGCGGCCCCGACGAATTCCCGAAACTCACGAAAAGCCCCAGCGGCTCAAGGCAATCAAGCGAAGCCGTATACGTGTCCTTCCCAATCGAATCGTAGACGACCGGCACGCCCGCGCCGTTCGTGATCTCGCGCACTCGCTTCGTGAAATTGTCGCGCGTGTACACGATCGGATAATCGCAGCCGTGCGCCTTCGCAAGCTCAGCCTTCTCATCCGAGCCGACCGTGCCGATCACCGTCGCGCCGAGCGCCTTCGCCCACTGGCACGCGAGCATCCCGACGCCGCCCGCCGCCGCGTGAATCAACACCGTGTCGCCGGCCTTCACGCGATAGGTCCGCCGCAACAGATATTGCGCAGTGAGCCCCTGCAGCATGATCGAGGCGGCATCCTCATAACCGATCGCGTCGGGCAACGCGACGACGTATTCCGCCGACATCACGCGCTCCTCCGCATACGCGCCCGGCGGACGCGACGCATACGCCACCCGATCGCCCGGCGCGAAGCGCGTGACGCCCTCGCCGACCGCCGTCACCTCGCCCGCCGCTTCCATGCCGAGGCCGCCCGGCAACGGCATCGGATACAGCCCGGTGCGGAAATACACGTCGATGAAGTTCAGGCCCACCGCGTGGTGCTTCACGCGAATCTCGCCCTTGCCCGGCTCGCCGACGTCCACGTCGACCCACTTCATCACCTCGGGGCCGCCTGCCTTGTCGAATCGAATTGCCTTTGTCATGGTGTCTCCGTTCGTAGCGCCTTGCTGGTCGTTCAGGCCGCGCGCGAGAAGCGCAGCTTGAGGTCGTCGAGGATCATGCGCGCCGTCGCGATGTTGGTTGCGCACGGGACGTTGTGCACGTCGCAGGCGCGCACGAGTGCATTGATGTCGGGTTCGTGCGGCTGCGGCGTCATCGGGTCGCGCAGGAAGATCACGACGTCCACGCGCCCTTCCGCCAGTTCCGCGCCGATCTGCAGGTCGCCGCCGTGCGGGCCCGAAAGCTTGCGCTCCACTTCGAGCCCATGCGCCGCCGCGATCCGCGAGCCGGTGGTGCCCGTCGCGAGCAACTGGCAGCGCGCGAGCGTATCGACGTATTCGCCGGCCAAGGCGACGATGTCGTCCTTCTTCATGTCGTGCGCGATCAGCGCGACGCGTGTGCTCATGAGGTGTGGCTCCTGTCGTTGCTGCAAGTAAGGTTGTGATGACCGCGACGCGCCTAGAACGTGCCCGGATAGGCGCCGCCGTCGATGAGCCAGTTTTGTCCCGTGATGTAGCCCGCGTGCACGCTGCACAGGAACGCGCAGGCGCGGCCGAACTCGTCCGGCGTGCCGAAGCGTCCCGCGGGCAGCGTCTTGGCGCGGAGGGCGCGCGCTTCGTCGAGCGAGATGTTCTGTGCCTTCGCCTGCGCCTCGATCGTCACCGCGATGCGATCGGTGTCGAACGTGCCCGGCAGCAGGTTGTTGATCGTGACGCCGGTCGCGGCAACCCTGCGCGCGACGCCCGCGACGAAACCCGTCAACCCCGAGCGCGCGCCGTTCGACAATCCGAGCACGTCGATCGGCGCCTTCACCGATGAGCTCGTGATATTCACGATCCGCCCGAAGCCGCGACCGATCATGCCGTCGATGGTCTGCTTGATGAGTTCGATCGGCGTGAGCATGTTGCCGTCGAGCGCCTTGATCCAGTCGTCGCGCGTGAACTCGCGGAAGTCGCCCGGCGGCGGGCCGCCCGCGTTGTTCACGAGGATGTCGGGCGAAGGACAGGCCGCGAGCGCCGCGGCGTGGCCTTCTGCGCGGGTGATGTCGCACGCCACCGCCTTCACGTCGACGCCGTATTTGGCGCGGATCTCGGCGGCGGTGGCTTCGAGCGTCGCCTGCGTGCGCGCGACGATCACGAGATTGACGCCCTCGGCGGCGAGCGCTTCGGCGCAGCCGCGCCCGAGTCCCTTGCTGGCGGCGCACACCAGGGCCGTGCGGCCCGCGATTCCCATGTCCATCGTTGCTCCTTTCGGTTGCGTTGGGTCGATCCGTGGCTTCGGAAAAATCGCTGCGGATGCTTTCCGCGCAATTCTAGAAGAATCGGGACGCGTACGTTGGGGACGTCCGCGAACGCCCGATGAATGTTCGCAAATCCTCATCCCGATTTCGGTAAACTGGCGGCATTGTCCCAGCCCGGCGCAACAGATTGCCCGCTCCGCGTCGAAGCGCCTCGAAAACGACGCGGCACGAGCGCCGTCGGCCGAATAACACTCACGGCGCCACGCGCGCGAATCCCATGAAACAGGACAGCCGTTTTCCCAATCTCTTCATCCTCGACCACCCGCTGATCCAGCACAAGCTCACGCACATGCGCGACAAGGACACGTCCACGCGCACCTTCCGCGAATTGCTCCGCGAAATCACGCTGCTGATGGGCTACGAAATCACCCGCAACCTGCCGCTCACGACCAAACGCGTGGAAACGCCGCTCGTCGAGATCGACGCGCCCGTCATCGCCGGCAAGAAGCTCGCCATCGTGCCGGTGCTGCGCGCGGGAATCGGCATGTCGGACGGCTTGCTCGATCTCGTGCCATCGGCGCGGGTCGGCCATATCGGCGTGTATCGCGCCGAGGATCACCGGCCGGTCGAGTATCTCGTGCGCCTGCCGCCGGATCTCGAGGAGCGCGTGTTCATCCTGTGCGATCCGATGGTCGCGACGGGTTATTCGGCGGTCCACGCCGTCGACGTGATGAAGCGGCGCAAGGTGCAGGGCGAGAACATCATGTTCGTGGCGCTCGTCGCGGCGCCGGAAGGCGTGAAGGTGTTCTCGGATGCGCATCCGGACGTGAAGCTGTATGTCGCGTCGCTGGATTCGCACCTGAACGACCATGCTTATATCGTGCCCGGTCTCGGCGACGCCGGCGACCGGTTGTTCGGCACGAAGAACTGAACGCTCTTGTGAACGCAGTTTCGGCGCGGAGGTTTTCGACCCGCGCCGGAAAATCGCCGACTCTCGACGCTTCCCGCCCTTCCGCCCGCGCTTTTCCCGCCGCCCGGCCGCTGCCGGCTTCCGGCGCCATGATAAAATTCTTGTCTGCTTAGCGTCTCTACAGCGCGCAACTGGAAGGCGGGCGCCGCCGGCTCTTCGCCTTTCATCACGGGCGTTCCGTCGCACAGGCGCATTGGCGCGAAGCCAGAAGACGCGTACCAACAACGTCAGTCAAGGCAAGCAGCACGCATCGATCACCGCTCGCCACAGTCGGCCCGGGCGGACACACTGAAACACAGGCGCGCGGCAGCCAAATCCGCGCGCGGGACGGAGAAAGGTAATGGCGGGTCATTCGAAATGGGCCAACATCAAGCATAAGAAAGCAGCGACCGATGCGAAGCGCGGCAAGGTCTGGACGCGTCTCATCAAGGAAATCCAGGTCGCAGCCCGCATGGGCGGCGGCGACGCCGACACGAACCCGCGCCTGCGGCTCGCCGTCGACAAGGCGTACGACGCCAACATGCCGAAGGACAACATCAACCGCGCGATCCAGCGCGGCACGGGCGGCGTCGATGGCGCGAACTACGAGGAAATCCGCTACGAAGGCTACGGCATCGGCGGCGCGGCCATCATCGTCGATACGATGACGGACAACCGCACGCGCACCGTCGCGGAAGTGCGCCACGCGTTCTCGAAGTTCGGCGGCAACATGGGCACGGACGGCTCGGTGTCGTTCATGTTCGACCACGTCGGCCAGTTCCTGTTTGCGCCCGGCACGGCGGAAGACAAGCTGATGGAAGCGGCGCTCGAAGCGGGCGCGGACGACGTCGTGACGAACGACGACGGCAGCATCGAGGTGATCTGCCCGGCAAACGACTTCCCGAAGGTGAAGACTGCGCTCGAAGCCGCCGGGTTCAAGGCGGAAATCGCCGAAGTGACGATGAAGCCGCAAACGGAAGTCGAATTCAGCGGCGACGAAGCAGTGAAAATGCAGAAACTGCTCGATGCGCTCGAAAATCTCGACGACGTGCAGGAAGTCTATACAAACGCGGCGATCGGCGAAGGGTAAGAAGCGTAAGGCTCACGGCGCGCCCGCCTCGCGCGTGGAACGGGTTTCGCTTGAGATGAAGCTCGATGCAGGCGGGCGAGCGTGCCGACGTATGAAATTGCTGTCGGAAGGGTGCGTGACGCAGCAGACATCCGCGCGAGCCGCCTTCCCAATAGACACAGACTTGGTCACTGCAGCATTTTCGACTCGCGCGGGACTCGCGCGACGCCGCCACTGGCTTTTTAAGTAATTCGGGGATTCAAATGAAGTTACTCGTCGTCGGTTCCGGCGGTCGCGAACATGCTCTCGCCTGGAAACTCGCGCAGTCGCCGCGCGTCCAGATCGTCTACGTGGCGCCCGGCAACGGCGGCACCGCGCAGGACGAGCGTTTGCGCAACATCGATATCACCGACCCCGCCGCCCTCGCCGACTTCGTCGAGCGGGAGCACGTGTCGCTGACGGTGGTCGGTCCCGAGGCGCCGCTCGCGGCTGGCATCGTGAACCTGTTCCGCTCGCGCGGGCTCAAGATCTTCGGCCCGACGAAGGAAGCCGCGCAACTCGAAAGCTCGAAGGACTTCGCGAAGGCGTTCATGAAGCGCCACCGCATTCCGACCGCCGAGTACGAAACCTTCACCGACGCGGCCGCCGCCCACGCGTATCTCGATGCCAGGGGCGCGCCGATCGTGATCAAGGCCGACGGGCTCGCGGCCGGCAAGGGCGTGGTCGTCGCGACTTCGCTCGAAGAAGCGCACGCCGCCGTCGATTCGATGCTCGCCGACAACAAGCTCGGCGACGCCGGCGCGCGCGTCGTGATCGAGGAGTTCCTGGAAGGCGAGGAAGCGAGCTTCATCGTGATGGTCGACGGCAAGCATGTGCTCGCGCTGGCGTCGAGCCAGGACCACAAGCGCCTCGGCGACGGCGACCGTGGCCCGAACACCGGCGGCATGGGCGCCTACTCGCCCGCGCCGATCGTCACGCCGCAACTGCACGCGCGCGTGATGCGCGAGATCATCCAGCCGACGGTGCGCGGCATGGAAAGCGAAGGCATCCGCTACACGGGTTTTCTCTACGCCGGCCTGATGATCGACGCGCAGGGCAATCCGAAGACGCTCGAATTCAACTGCCGCATGGGCGACCCGGAAACGCAGCCGATCATGGCGCGCCTGAAGGGCGATTTCTCGAAAGTGATCGAACTGGCGATCGCCGGGACGCTCGACGGCGCGGTGCTCGAATGGGACCGGCGCACGGCGCTCGGCGTCGTGCTCGCGGCGCACAACTATCCGGACACGCCGCGCCGCGGCGACCGCATCAGCGGGATTCCCGCCGAAACCGAGACCGCCGTGACCTTCCACGCCGGCACGACGCTCGCCGACGGCAAGCTCACGACTTCGGGCGGCCGGGTGCTGTGTGTCGTCGGATTGTCGGATTCGGTTCGCGGCGCGCAATCCGTGGTCTACGATACAGTCAACCAGATTTCCTTCGACGGCATGCAGTATCGCCGCGACATCGGTTATCGCGCGGTCAACCGCAAGCAGAACGATCGCCACGGCTGACCCGGTCCGACGGATCAGGCAACACTCGCGCTGCCGGACCTTCGCGTCCGGCAGCGCGTTTTTTAAGGGGGCGCTTTAGAAAGGTGCCCGAATCCGCTTAGCGCAATGCAGCAACGATGACCGACACGACTCCCGACGTACAAGCTGTCCGCACTTACCTCACCGGCCTGCAAACGCAGATCGCCGAGACGCTCGGCGCGTTCGACGGCGCCACGTTCGCCATCGACGCGTGGCAGCGCGGCCCCGACGAGCGCCTGCGCGGCGGCGGCTGCACGCGGATTCTCGAAGGCGGAAAGTTCTTCGAGCGCGGCGGCATCGGCTTCTCCGACGTTTCCGGCGACGCGCTGCCGCCGTCCGCGAGCGCCGCCCGCCCGCAACTGGCCGGGCGCGGTTTCGAGGCGCTGGGCGTCTCGCTCGTCATGCATCCGCTGAATCCGCACTGCCCGACGGTGCACATGAACGTGCGCCTCTTGATGGCGACCCGGGAAGGCGAAGCGCCGCTTTTCTGGTTCGGCGGCGGCATGGATCTCACGCCCTGCTACGGCTACGAAGACGACGCGCGGCATTTTCACCGCGTCTGCCGCGATGCGCTGGCCCCGTTCGGCGCCGAGCTGTATCCGCACTTCAAGACGTGGTGCGACGAGTATTTCTACTTGAAGCATCGCGACGAGCGGCGCGGCATCGGCGGCATTTTCTTCGACGATTTCGCCGAGCCCGGTTTCGAGCGCTCGTTCGCGATGATGAAAAGCGTCGGTGATGCGTTCCTGAAGGCGTACCTGCCGATCATCGAGCGTCGCCGCGACACGCCGTACACTGAGGCCCAGCGCGAATTCCAGGCGTACCGGCGCGGCCGCTACGTCGAATTCAACCTCGTCTTCGATCGCGGCACGCATTTCGGGCTGCAAAGCGGCGGCCGCACCGAATCGATCCTGATGTCGATGCCGCCCGTCGCGAACTGGCGCTACAACTGGCAGCCCGAACCCGGCACGCCGGAGGCGCGGCTTTATACCGACTTCCTGGTGCCAAGGGAATGGATCTGACCGGCATGCCACTCATCGGACAAAGGATCGACCACTGAATTCGAACCAGCCTTGCGCTCGACGCGTCGGCCTGCTCGGCGGCACGTTCGACCCGATCCACGACGGACACCTCGCGATCGCGGCGCGCTTCGTCGAGTTGCTGCAACTGACCGAACTCGTGCTTCTGCCAGCCGGTCAGCCGTGGCAAAAGAAGGACGTCTCGGCGCCGCAGCACCGGCTCGCGATGACGCGCGCCGCAGCGGCTTCGATGCGCGTGGAAGGCGTCGAGGTGATCGTCGCCACCGATGAAATCGAGCGCGACGGCCCGACCTACACCGTCGATACGCTCGCCGCGTGGCGCGAGCGCGAAGGCGCGGACGCGTCGCTCGCACTCCTGATCGGCGCCGATCAGCTCGTGCACCTGAACTCGTGGCACGACTGGATGCGCCTCTTCGACTTCGCGCATGTCTGCGTGGAAACGCGGCCGGGCTTCGACATTGCTTCGTTGCCCGATGCCGTCGCCGCCGTGGTCGCCGCGCGCAGTGCGCAGCCGGACGTGTTGCGCACAACGCCGCACGGGCATCTGATGATCGACGCGTCGCTCGCGGTGGAAGTGTCCGCGACGGCCATCCGCGAACAGGTTCGCAACACACTCCGCGCCCAGCCGGCGGGCCAGCCTGACGCAAGAAGTCAGGTCCCGCCCGCCGTATGGGACTATATTGTTCAACATCATCTGTACCAACGGTAACTATGGAAATTCAAAAACTTCAACGCGCGATCGTCGACGGTCTCGAAGACGTCAAGGCGCAGGACATCAAGGTGTTCAATACCACGCACCTGACCTCTCTCTTCGATCGCGTGGTCGTCGCGAGCGGCACGTCGAACCGGCAGACCAAGGCGCTGGCCAACAGCGTGCGCGAGAAAGTCAAGGAAGCGGGCGGCGACATCATCTCCACCGAGGGCGAGGAAGTCGGCGAGTGGGTGCTCGTCGATTGCGGCGATGCCGTCGTGCACATCCTGCAACCCGCGCTGCGCCAGTACTACAACCTCGAAGAGGTCTGGGGCGACAAGCCGGTGCGCGTCAAGCTGCAGACCCGGAACACGTTCGGCGGCGCGCGCGCCAGCGAGCCGCTGAGCGACGACGCAGACGACGAGGACGACGCGCCCGCCGCGAAACCGGCCCGCAAGACGACGCGCCGCTGACCAGCGGTTTCATGCGTCGCGTGTCGTGAAACTGCATATCCTCGCGGTCGGCCACAAGATGCCCGACTGGATCGCCACCGGCTTCGACGAGTATGCGAAACGCATGCCGCCGGAGTTGCGCATCGAGTTGCGCGAGATCAAGCCGGAACAACGGTCGTCGGGCCGCAATGCCGAAAGCGTGATGGCCGCCGAGCGGCAACGCATCGAAGCCGCGCTGCCGAAGAACGCGCGCCTGATCGCGCTCGATGAACGCGGCCGCGACTGGACCACGATGCAGCTTGCGGGCGCCCTGCCCGGCTGGCAGCAGGACGGGCGCGACGTCGCCTTCGTGATCGGCGGTGCCGACGGACTCGATCCCCAAGTGAAGGCGCGCGCCGAAGTGCTGCTGCGCGTATCCAGCCTCACCTTGCCGCACGGGATGGTACGAGTCCTGCTCGCCGAACAGCTTTACCGCGCGTGGAGCATCACGCAGAATCATCCCTATCATCGCGCTTGAGGGCCCTGTCATATCGAAAGCGGTCCTCGTGCTCGCCTTCCGAGACCCGCTTCCAGATGCAGACACCCTCTTCTCCGCTTCATCCCTTCGTCTATCTCGCGTCGCAAAGTCCGCGACGGCAGGAGTTGCTGCAACAACTGGGCGCACGGTTCGAGTTGCTGCTGCCGCGTCCCGACGAGGACGCCGAAGCGCTCGAAGCCGAGCTTCCCGGCGAAGCACCCGATGCCTATGTCGTGCGCGTCTGCGCGTTGAAGGCCGAAGCCGCGCACGCCCGGCGCGTGGCGGGCCATCATGCGGCCGCGCCGATCCTCGTCGCCGATACCACCGTCACGATCGATGGCGCCATCATGGGCAAGCCCGCCGATGCCGCCGAAGCCGTCGCGATGCTCGAACGCCTTTGCGGCCGCGAGCATGAAGTGCTGACGGCGCTCGCCGTCGTCGACGCGGAAGGTGTGTTGCTCCCGCCCGCGTTGTCGCGCTCGAAGGTGCGCGTAGCCAGCGTCGACCGTGCTGCATTGCAGCGTTACGCGGCCACCGGCGAGCCGCTCGGCAAGGCCGGCGCGTACGGCATCCAGGGACGGGCGGCTGCGTTCATCGAGCGGATCGAGGGGTCCTATTCGGGTATCATGGGTCTGCCCCTTTTCGAAACCGCAGCACTCTTGCGCGTGGCGCGCGTCGACTTCTAAACAGGCCATGAACGAAGAAATCCTGATCAACGTCACACCGCAGGAAACCCGCGTCGCACTCGTTCAGCAAGTCGCCGTGCAGGAGCTTCATGTCGAACGCACGCTTTCACGCGGGCGCGTCGGCAACGTCTATCTCGGCCGTGTCGTGCGCGTGCTGCCGGGCATGCAGTCCGCGTTCATCGATATCGGGCTGGAACGCGCCGCGTTTCTTCATGTCGCCGATATCTGGCATCCGCGCATCGCGGGCGTGTCGCATTCGAACACGCCGCATACGCCGATCGAAAAGATCGTGTTCGAAGGGCAATCGCTGATGGTGCAGGTCGTGAAGGACCCGATCGGCACCAAGGGCGCGCGGCTTTCCACACAGGTGAGCATCGCCGGGCGCACGCTGGTTTATCTGCCGCAGGAACCGCATATCGGGATTTCGCAGAAGATCGAGAGCGAGGCCGAGCGCGAAGCCGTGCGCGCGCGGCTCACCGCCGTGCTGCCCGCCGACGAGAAAGGCGGCTATATCGTGCGCACCATCGCAGAGGATGCGACGAGCGAAGAGCTTGCCGGCGATGTCGCGTACCTGCGCAAGACGTGGGCGACGATCGTGGCGCAGGCGCAGCGCGTGCCACCGACCACGCTGCTCTATCAGGACCTGAATCTCGCGCAGCGCGTGCTGCGCGATTTCGTCAACGACGAGACCACGCGCATCCAGGTGGATTCGCGCGAGACGTACCAGATGCTCGCCGAGTTCGCGGCCGAGTTCACGCCGGCGGTGGCGTCCCGGCTGCATCACTACACCGGCGAGCGGCCGCTCTTCGACCTGTACAACATCGAGGCGGAGATTCAGCGGGCGCTGTCGCGGCGGGTCGATTTGAAGTCGGGCGGCTACCTGATGATCGACCAGACCGAGGCGATGACGACCATCGACGTCAACACGGGCGGTTACGTCGGCGCGCGCAATTTCGACGATACGATCTTCAAGACCAATCTCGAAGCCGCGCACACGATCGCGCGGCAGTTGAGGCTGCGCAATCTCGGCGGCATCATCATCATCGATTTCATCGACATGGAAAACGTCGAGCATCGCGACCAGGTGCTGGGCGAGCTCAAGAAGGCGCTGTCACGCGATCGAACGCGCGTGACGGTGAACGGGTTCTCGCAACTGGGGCTTGTCGAGATGACGAGGAAGCGCACGCGTGAGTCGCTCGCGCATGTGCTGTGCGAGCCATGTCCGACGTGCGAGGGCAAGGGGCAGGTCAAGACGCCGCGCACGGTGTGCTACGACGTGCTGCGCGAGATCATGCGCGAGTCACGCCAGTTCAATCCGCGCGAGTTTCGCGTGGTGGCGTCGCAGCAGGTGATCGACCTGTTTCTTGAAGAGGAGTCGCAGCATCTCGCGATGCTGATGGATTTTATCGGCAAGCCGGTGTCGCTGCAGGTGGAGTCGAATTTGAGTCAGGAGCAGTACGATATCGTGCTGATGTAGCTTCCCCCGACCCACCCACCCCATCGCTTATTTCGGCCGCTGCACCGACGCAATCGCCTCCAGCGCCTCTTCTACCGAAGGCGGCCGGCCATCATCGCCGATCGACGCGCACAGCCCCGGAATGCTGACGCCGAAATGCGGCCGCGACGTCGCGCTGAAGATCATCACCGTGGGCTTGCGCAGCGCCGTCGCCAGATGCACGAGCCCCGTATCCGTCCCCACGACGAGCGCAGCGAGGTCGACATGCTGCGCGATCTGCTCGATCGTCAGTTTCGGCAGCACGCGCGCCCCGGGCACGCCCGCCGCGATGGCCTCCGCTTCGCGGCGCTCGGCGTCCGAACCCCATGGAATCAGCGGCGTCATGCCACGTTCGCGAAGCGAATGTGCAACGGCGATCCAGTTCGCGGTTGGCCACTTCTTCTCCTCCTTCGACGTCGCATGAAACAGTAGCGCGAAGGGCATGTCCTTCACCGCGTCCGGCACGGTGGCCGGCTTCGGGATCGAAAAGACAGTCGGCGGAACGGCTTCGATCGCGTATCCGAAGGTCTCGCCGAGCGTGCGCCGCATGCCTTCCCACGCGTTGGCATCGTTACGCGGCGCAAACCGGTGCGTGTAGGCAAACGCGGCGCCGCGCTCGCCGAGGTTCACCGACGAATAACCAAACCGCCGCTTCGAGCGCGTGAGAAAGGAGATGATCGCGCTCTTGTAGACGCCGTGCAGGTCCAGCACCGCGTCGTAGCGCTCCTGCCGCAGATCGGAGATCGACGACCAGATCGCCGACAAATCCTTGATGCTGCGCATTTTCTTGAAGCGCCGCAGCGGCGCGCACAGCACGCGCGCGACGCCGGGATTCCAGCGCGGAATGTCGGCGAACGCGTCGTCGACGGCCCAGTCGATCGTCACGCCGGGAAACGCCCGGTGCAAGTCGCCCACGACCGCTTGCGCGTGGATCACGTCACCCAGCGAGGTGACCTTCACAACCAAGATTCGCTTCATTCTGCAACCACGTTACGAGCGGGAGCCGCCCGGTTGATCAATGGATCCGGCGCGCGCTTCGATTTGATTCGATTCGATTCGAAGCGCGTCGCGGCAATGCACGAGCCAAAGCGGATCAGGCCGCCTGCTGCTGATACTGGATGCGATGCAGGTGCGCGTACAGCCCGTCCTGCTGCAGCAATTCCGCATGGCTGCCATGCTCGGCGATGCGTCCCGCCTCCATCACGAGAATGCGGTCGGCGCGCTCGATGGTCGACAGCCGGTGCGCGATGACGAGCGTCGTGCGCCCCTTCATCAGCGTCTCGAGCGCGGACTGCACGTGACGCTCGGACTCGGAATCGAGCGCGGAGGTCGCTTCGTCGAGGATCAGGATCGGCGCGTCCTTGTAAATCGCGCGCGCGATGGCGAGACGCTGGCGCTGGCCGCCCGACAGGCGCATGCCGTTGCCGCCGATCAGCGTATCGATGCCATCGGGCATCGCCGCGACGACGTCGGCGAGATTCGCCGCGCGCAATGCCGCCTGGACGCGTTCGCGATCCGGTTCCACGCCGTAGGCGACGTTTGCCGAGATCGTGTCGTTGAAGAGCACGACGTCCTGGCTCACCATCGCCAACTGGCCGCGCAAGTCGTGCAGGTCGTACTCGGTGAGCGGCACGCCGTCGACGAGCACCTCGCCTTTCGTCGGATCGAAGAAGCGCGGCAGCAGGTTGACGAGCGTCGTCTTGCCGCTGCCCGAGGGCCCCGCGAGCGCGACCATCTCGCCCGGCGCCACCTTGAACGACACGCGGTCGAGCGTCGGCCGCTCGGGCGAACCATAGCTGAACGACACCTCGCGAAACTCGATGTTGCCCTGGGCGCGCGCAAGCTTCTGGCCGCCGCCCGCGGGCTCGGCCGGTTCGTCGATCAGGCCGAAGATCATTTCGGCCGCCGTCATGCCGCGTTGCAGCGGCTGGTTGATGTCGATCAGGTGCTTGAGCGGCGAGATCACGAGCAGCATCGACGTGACGAACGCGACGAAGCCGCCGACCGTCGTCTGGTCGCTCGCCGACTGCACGACCGCGATCGTGATCACGATCGCGAGCGCGATCGACGCGAGGAATTGCGTGAGCGGCTGGGCGAGGCCGCCGGACACCTGCATGCGCATCGAATAGCCGCGCAGGCGGTTGCTCATGTCGGTGAAGCGGGCGGTTTCGTAGGGCTCGCCGTTGTGCACCTTCACGACCTTATAGCCGCCGACCGTCTCCTCGACGATATACGACAGCTCGTTCGTGAGCATCTGGTGCTCGCGGTTCAGGCGCCGCAGACGCCGGTTGATCTTGGACACGAGCCAGCCGATGCCCGGCAGGATCACCGCGACGATCAGCGTCAGGCGCCAGTTCAGGATGAAGAGATAGCCGAGCAGGAACACGACCGTGAGCGAATCGCGCACCAGCGTGACGATCACGCTGGAGAGCACCTGCAGGATCTGGTTGACCTCGAAGACGATCGCGTTGATGACGGTGCTCGCCGTCTCGCGCTGGAAAAATCCGGCGCTCGTATGGATCATGCGGTCGAACATCTTGAGCCGCAGTTGCAGCAGGATCTTGTTCGACACATACGACAGCAGATAGCCCGACGCGTACTGCGCGACGCCGCGCACGAGCGCGAGCCCGATCACCGCGACCGGCACGACCCAGCGGGCCTTGTCGCTGCCCTTGGTGCCGAAGCCGTGGTCGAGCAGCGGCTTGAGCAGCATCGGAATGCCGGCCTCGCTCGCCGCGACGAACGCCATCGCGATGAGACCGAGCGCCACGATGCCCATCAGCGGCCGGATATAAGGCCAAAGGCGCCTCATCACGGCCGTGGGGGACGTGTTCTGGCCTTCGCCGATGGTCTTGCTCAAACCCGCTTGTTGATTCAAAAACGCACCTCACTTCGCAGTACAGCAATCGGGACGTCGCGTTTTGCGTTTCGCGCCCGCCATTTCGAATCGTGCGCGCCGCGCACGGGACAGCGTCGCGCCCGTCAGGCGGCGGGCCCCGCGCCCGGTTTGCCAAGCGGCGTGCGCGCGTCGTGCGTGATGATGGCGAGCAGCACGGCCCACAGGAGCGCGATCAGCGCGGTGCTCATGACGACCGTAAACACGTCGATACTCAAGCCGAAGATGATAACCGAGCCGGAAACGGCGATGCCGCAATATGCAGCGGTCGATACATCGCGGTCGGGCGATTTTCGGTAGCGGAGAAAATAGACGAGCGGGCCCACGTACATCAGCAGGAGGCACATCACGCCC
This sequence comes from Caballeronia choica, assembly GCF_001544535.1. Classification (GTDB taxonomy): domain Bacteria; phylum Pseudomonadota; class Gammaproteobacteria; order Burkholderiales; family Burkholderiaceae; genus Caballeronia; species Caballeronia choica. Next base: position 14,228 of record NZ_FCON02000055.1, read on the forward strand.
GCGCTGCCGAGCTCCGCGATGGTCGAGAAAAACTCGCTGTGCGCGCGCTGATTGACGACGAGCGGCGACACCTCCCCCGCGTTCGCCATCTCCTGGAGCGACGACTTGAGCTTGCCCTTTCCGACGCCCAGCGCCGGGTGCGCCTCGAAAAGGCGCAGCGACGCGCGCCACAATTGCAGACGAGCGCCGATCGAGCTGTCGGCGGCCGGGGCGCCCTGTTCGAGGCGCATCAAATCCGCCTGCGTGGCCATCAGGCGCCCTCGACCGTTCGGGGTCGCGAGCAGCGCCGCCATCGCGATCATGGCGATAGCCACGGCCGCGAGCCAGTGCCGCTTTTGCCTGATCCAGCCGAAGTTGAGCGAGCACAGGACCAGGAAAAGCGGTATCGCGAGCCAGCCGCCGCGCGTGCCCGACAGATACGACGCGTAGACGCCGCCCACCAGCCCGAGCAGTTTGACCGGGATGGCGAGCCGCCTGTAGCGGTCGTCCCAGCGTATCGACATCGCCGAAAGGAAGCCCAGCAGCAGGGCCGTATTGCCATACGGAATCGGGTTCGTGTAGTCGTTGCCGAGGCGCTCGACCTCCGACGCCGTCATGTGGATGGCGCTGTCGAGCGCCCAGAGGCCCGCGCCGATCGCGCCGAACGCGCAGCCCCAGCCGAGCGCCTTCAGGGACTTGACCGGCACCTTCACGAGCAGGAGAAAGATCGGCAGACTGAGCGCCAAACGCGACATGCCGTCGAATTCGCGCGGCAGGTAATATCCGTCGATCGCTTGCTGGGCGGGCAAAAGCACCATGAAACCGAGCATCCCGATGGTGTATAACGGAAACGCCTTGAACAACAGCTTCGAGTCCAGCCGATATCGCTTCGTGAAGGCGAGCGCCAGTGCAAGGGCAAATAACAGGAAGAAGCAGTAGCCGGTGCCGCCGCGCACGACCAGCGTTGTCGCCGGCGCCAGAAAAACCAAGCTGGCAATGAGAAAGCGTAGATTTTTTTCCAGAATCATAAACGTCACGTGGGTGGACCAAATGGTCCGTTCGCTTATCCCAAAAACCCGCGCTATTATAGCCGCAGCCGCCTGGCGCATACCGGAGCCCGGCATCGCGAGATGCCCGAAGCCGCGGCTGCGCAGGCCTTGAGACTCCCCTGGACCGGAAATGCCCGCAACGCCTCATCGAGAGCTGGCTCGGCCGCTCGCGAGCCTGATGCTTATCACGTTCAATCAGCAACATAGCGTAGCCGAAGCCATTCGGGGCGCATTGTCACAGACCTGGTCGCCGCTGGAGATTCTCATCTCGGACGATGCCTCCTCCGACGACACCTTCGCCGTCGCGCAGCAATGCGTGCGCGAGTACGCCGGCCCGCATGCCGTGCGCCTCTATCGCAACGAGACGAACCTCGGCATCAGCGCGCATCTGAGTGCGCTGGCGGCCCGGGCGTCGGGGGAAATGCTGTTCGTGGCCGCCGGCGACGATATCTCGATGCCGGAACGCTGCGAGCGCGTGATGAACGCGTGGCTCGATAGCGGCAAGCGCTACGACCTGATCGCGACCGACCTGCGGGATCTCGACGCCGACGGCAATCTTCACGACGTCATGACGGTGACCGACCTGTCCGCCTATCACAGCTTCGACGACTGGTCGCGCAACCGGCCACACGTCGTCGGCGCGGCGCATGCCTGGGCGCGGCGGCTCTTCACGGAATTCGGCCCGATGGAACCCGGCATCTACGGCGAAGACCAGATCATGGTGTTTCGCGCGATCATGAGCGGCGGCGCGTTCACGCTGCGTGAACCGCTCGTGCAGTATCGGCGTGGCGGGCTGTCGAGAAAGCGCCGTTGGCGCACCCCGGCCGACTTCGTCGCGCGCATCAAGCTCGCGAACGTGAACGGCACGGGCGAAACGCGGCAGTTGCAGCGTGACGCGGACCGGGTCGGCGCGGGCGACGCGATGCGCGCGTTGCTGGCAAAAAAGGCGGCCCGCGAGGACTATGTCGCCGCCGTATTCAGCGACCGGCCGCTGTCGCGAAAGCTTGCGATGCTCATGAGTGCGAGCAGCGTGAGCGCGGGATTTCGCATCCGGATGTTCGTCTACGCGACGTGTCCGTGGCTCATGAGCCCGTTCTTCTTCGTCAAATGGCATTTGCGGGCGTGATGCGCGAAACGTCGCGTCCGGTCGCCGAACTCCGCTCCCTCAACGGCGGCCCTTGCCCGCAAGCGGCGCGCCCATGCGTCCGCGCGAACTCCTGACTCGCCCCATGAACCAGCCCACGCTCGGCGTCGCCCTCATTACCCGCAACGCAGCGGCGCGTCTCGCTCAATGCCTGCAGGCCGTCTCCTTCGCCGACGAGATCGTCGTCGTCGACAGCGGCAGCACCGACGCGACGGTCGGCATCGCCGAAGCGCATCGCGCGCGCGTCATCGAAGCGCACGACTGGCCGGGTTTCGGCCCGCAGAAAAACCGCGCGCTCGACGCCCTGTCGACCGACTGGATCCTCTCCATCGACGCCGACGAAGTCGTCTCGCCGGAACTCGCCGCGTCGATCCGCGCGGCAATCCGCGACCCTCACGCCGACGCGTACCTGCTCGACCGGCTATCGAGTTTCTGCGGCGTGTGGGTAAAGCACAGCGGCTGGTATCCCGACTGGATTCCGCGCCTGTTCAAGCGCGGCACCGCGCGCTTTTCCGACGATCTCGTGCACGAGCGGCTCGTGCTGTCCGATTCGGCGCAGACCGCGCGACTCAAGGGACAACTGATGCATTACTCGTACGAGGATTTCGAGACCGTATTGCGCAAGCTCGACGACTATTCGACCGCGGGCGCGCTGCAACGCCATGCCGCGGGCAAGCGCGGCAGTTTCGGCGTCGCGGTGTCGCGCGGGTTTTGGGCGTTTGTGAGGACCTACTTTCTGCGGCGCGGCTTTCTCGACGGCCGCACCGGCTTCATGATCGCGCTCTTCAATGCGCAGACCGTCTACTACCGTTTCCTGAAGCTCGCCCATCTGAACAAGACGCGTTGAATATCAGCGCTTCGCGTGGATGTCCTTCGCGAGCGCGATCAACTCCGCGACATGCGCGGAGACATCCGCGTCGTAAAGAACGGCGTCACGCGCGACGCTCGTGTGCGAATCCGGCGATTCGACCGCCCGCGCGATGACGCGGCGCAGGTCCGCCGCGTCGCCGGGCTTGAAGACATGCTTGGCATGCGCCGCAATCGCGTCGCAGCAGCCGATGCTTGCCGGGATGATCACCGGCGTTCCGCACATCACCGATTCCACGCCGACGAGCCCGAACGGCTCGTAGCTCGACGCAAGAATGGTGAAGTCGGCGGCGCGGTAGCAATTCTCGATGTCCGGCACGTAGCCGATATGGCGCACCCGTTCCGAGGCTCGGTCGAGCGGCCGCCCGGCGACGGCGACCACCACCGGCAGACGGCTACCCGCCAGCGCCTCCTCGATGAGCGGCAAGCCCTTGCGCACATGGCTGCTCGACGGAAACAGCAGGACGATTTCGTCGTCGGCGAAACCGAAGCGCTTGCGCAAACCCGCACGCGCGGACGCATCGACGGGTGAAAAGCGCGCGCTGTCGACGGGCGGATAAAGCACGCGGATCTTCGCTTCATCGACGCCATAGAGCGTGCGCAATTCGTCCTGCATCAGCTTCGAATGCGCGACGATCACGCGCGCCGCGCGGTACTGCCGCCTTTCGAGTTCGATCTGGCGCCGGTCCGACGGCTTTTCGCGGCGCCCGGTGGCGTTGAGAAAGCCGATATGCGTGCCGCCGCAAATCGCAATCTCCGACGACTCCACGCGATTGCAGCCGATCAGCACATCCACGTTTGCCTTGCGACGCGCGCGTTCGAGCACCCACGAAAACCAGGTGTCGCGCAACTTGCCGGGCAAGAAGCCGACGCTGATCCGATGCGCCTCGACGAGCTTCGTCTCCGCAAGCGCCGGGTCGATCTTGCGCGCAAAGAACGCCGGCTTGAGACTGCCCGTGAAACCGGCGTCCGCGAGGCCGCGCACGAGGTCCATCGCGTAACGCTCCAGACCGCCGCTCAAGCGCAGCGCGTTGGCGGAGATGCCGATTTTCATCAATAGACGATCTCGATCGAGCTGCCGGCGAGTTCGCCGCGCAGCGCCGTGATCAGATCGTCGGTGGGCTTGACGCGCCAGGCATCGCCGAGACGTACTTCGCCTTCGGCGTGCTCGCTGCGATACACGATGCTCACGTTCAGTCCGTTCGGGATATGCACCGGCTGCCGCTGCGGCCGGCCGCCATCGCGCTCGCCGCCGCGCGGCCCGCGTGACGGCATTTGTACCGCCGCCGGCGCCCGCTCTTCGGGGCCCGCGCAATGCGCTTCGAGCACGCGCTTCAGGCGCTGCGCATCGGCGTTGCCGTTCATTTCGACCTTGACTGCCTGCGCGTAACGACTGCGCGCACGTTCGAGATCCATCGCCGATTCCACCGTGAAGCGGATGCCGCCCGTGAACGCGTCGTTGCGCGCCTGCCCCTGCACGACGAGCAATTCGTCTTCCTTGAAGAGCGCCTTGTTGGCCTCGAACTGTTCGTTGAAGACGGTGACTTCGCACTGGCCGGTGCCGTCGTCGAGATTGACGATCAGCATCTTGCCGCGCTGGGTCATCTGCGTGCGCATCATCGTGATGACGCCCCCGACGAGCTTGTCGCGCCCTTCCTTCAGCTCGCCGATCTTCTGCCGGACGAAGCGGCGCACTTCGGACTTGTAGGCGTCGAACAGATGACCCGACAGATAGAAGCCGAGCGCCGTCTTTTCTTCCTGCAGGCGCTTCTTGTCCGACCACGCGAGTTCGTCGACGAGATCGTGGCCCTGCTGCGGTTCGTCGCCCATGTCGAAGAGACCGGCCTGCATCGCGTTGGCGGAGGCCTGTTCGGCGGCTTCCATCGCGAGCGGGACCGAGGCGATCAACTGCGCGCGGTTCTCGTGCAGCGAATCGAACGCGCCGGCGCGAATCAGGGCCTCGACCGTGCGACGGTTCACCACGCGCCGGTCCACCCGCATGCAGAAGTCGAACAGGTCGGTGAACCGCGCTTCCTCGCGCACGCGGAGGATTTCCTCGATCGCGTTCTGGCCGCTGCCTTTCACGGCGCCGAGACCGTAGCGGATCGTTTTCGAACGCTTGCCGTCGGCTTCCGCGACCGGTTCGAACCGGTATGCCGACTGGTTGATGTTCGGCGGCAGCACCGACATGCCGTTGACGATGCAATCCTCGAAGAGGATCTTGACCTTGTCGGTGTCGTCCATGGCGAGCGACAGGTTGGCCGCCATGAATTCGGCCGGATGGTGCGCCTTGAGCCACGCCGTGAAGTACGCGAGCAGCGCGTAGGCCGCCGCGTGCGACTTGTTGAATCCGTAGCCAGCGAATTTCTCCATCAAGTCGAAGATTTCGTCGGCTTTTTCGGCGCTCAGGCCGTTTTTCGCCGCGCCCTGCCGGAACAGTTCGCGATGCTCCGCCATCTCCTCGGCTTTCTTCTTGCCCATCGCGCGGCGCAGCAAGTCGGCGCCGCCGAGCGAGTAGCCGCCGATGATCTGCGCCATCTGCATCACCTGCTCCTGGTAGACCATGATGCCATAGGTCTCTTTCAGGACAGATTCGACGCGCGGATCCGGATATTCGACAATCTCGCGCCCGTGTTTCCGTGCGCAGAAACTCGGGATCAGGTCCATCGGGCCCGGACGATACAACGCGACGAGCGCGATGATGTCTTCGAAGCGATCGGGCTGCGCGTCCTTGAGCATGCCCTGCATGCCGCGGCTTTCCAACTGGAACACGGCGACCGTGTTCGCCTTCTTGAGAATCGAGAACGAAGCCGGATCGTCGAGCGGAACCTGCGCGAGGTTCCAGTTTTCCTTCGACGGATCGAGCCGGCGGATATAGCGCTCGGCCCAGTCGAGGATCGTGAGCGTGGTCAGGCCCAGAAAGTCGAACTTCACCAGCCCGACGGCTTCCACGTCGTCCTTGTCGTACTGGCTGACGACGCCGCCGTCCTCGCCCTGCGTGTAGAGCGGACAGAAGTCGGTGAGCTTGCCGGGCGCGATCAGCACGCCGCCCGCGTGCATGCCGACGTTACGCGTCAGGCCCTCGACGCGCTGCGCGAGTTCGAGCAACTGATGCACTTCGTCTTCGTTGTCGAAGCGTTCCTGGAGCGCCGGCTCTTCCTTCATCGCGTCGGCGATCGTGACGTGCTTGCCCGGCTTGAACGGGATCAGCTTCGCGATGCCGTCGGTGAACATATAGCCGAGATCGAGCACGCGGCCGATGTCGCGCACCGCCGCCTTCGCGGCCATCGTGCCGAAGGTCGCGATCTGCGAGACGGCATCCGCGCCGTACTTCTGCTTCACGTACTGAATGACGCGGTCGCGCCCTTCCTGGCAGAAGTCGATGTCGAAGTCGGGCATCGACACGCGTTCCGGATTCAGGAAGCGCTCGAACAGCAGGTTGTAGCGCAGCGGGTCGAGATCGGTGATGCCAAGCGCATACGCGACGAGCGAACCCGCGCCCGAACCGCGCCCCGGGCCAACCGGCACGCCGTTGTTCTTCGCCCACATGATGAAGTCCGCGACGATCAGGAAGTAGCCCGGAAAGCCCATCTTGATGATCGTGCCGCACTCGAAATCGAGCCGTGCGTAGTAAGTCTCGCGCTGCTTCTCACGCTCGGCTTCGTCGGGATAGAGCTGCGCGAGCCGCACTTCCAGCCCGTCCTTTGACAACTGCACGAGGTAGTCGTCGAGCGACATGCCATCGGGCGTCGGGAACAGCGGCAGCTTTGGCTTGCCGAGTTCGAGTGTCAGATTGCAGCGCTTCGCGATCTCGACGGTATTCGCGATAGCCGACGGAATGTCTGCGAAAAGCGCGCACATCTCGTCCTGCGTGCGGAAATACTGGTCCGTCGTGAAGCGCTTTTGACGGCGCGGATTCGCGAGAATGTCGCCTTCCGAGATGCACACGCGTGCTTCGTGCGCGGTGAAATCGTCGGGGGTCATATATTGCAGCGGATGCGTCGCGACGACCGGCAGCTTCAGCTTCGCCGCGAGCGCGACAGCCTGCTGGATGTAAGTCTCCGCGCCAGGCTGCCCGGCGCGCTGCAATTCGATGTAGAACGCGTTCGGAAAAAGCTTCGCCCAGCGTTCGGCATGGCGCGCCGCCGCCTGGTCGTTGCCGGCGGCGAACGCCATGCCGATGTCGCCCTGCTGCGCGCCCGAGATCGCCAGCAAGCCCTCGGCGAGACCGCCATCGAGCCACTCGAACTCGACCTCCGCGCGCCCGCGATACTGGTTCGTCAGCCACGCGCGGCTCAGCAATTCGCAAAGATTGAGATAGCCGGTCTTGTTCCGCACGAGCAAGACGAGACGCGAAGGCTTGTCCCGGTCGGCCGGATTCGTGATCCAGACATCGCAGCCGGCAATGGGTTTGACCCCTTTGCCGCGCGCCTCCTTGTAGAAGCGAACGAGACCGAACGCATTGCCGAGATCGGTGAGCGCGAGCGCGCCCTGTCCGTCTTTGGCAGCGGCTTTGACGACGTCGTCGAGACGCACGATGCCATCGGCAATCGAGAACTCGGAGTGGACGCGGAGATGAACGAAACGAGGATCTGACATGGGCGATATTGTACATGCGCCTCTTCGCGAAATTCGCGCGGACGCCCGCGTTAGCCGTTCGGACAAGGCTCGCTTCATCCCGAAAATAGGCCGATGAAATAAGCGACGGAAGGTGCGGCGGATTGACCGATCGGCCGAGTCGGGTGACGGCGCGGTTTGCGGGATAATACGGGTTTGGCGAAATGCCGGACTTTCCGGCTGCGCCGGTTTTTAAAGCAACCCGAACATGAATATCCTCAACCTCTCCGCCTACAAATTCGTCACCATCGACGACGGCCCCGCGTGGCGCCCGCTCGTCACCGAACGTTGCAACGCGCTTGGCCTGAGAGGCACGATCCTGCTGGCGCCGGAGGGCATCAACCTGTTTATCGCGGGCGCGATCGAAAACGTCCGCACGTTCATCGACTACATTCGCACCGACGCGCTCTTCGAGGGCAAATTCGCCGACTTGCAGTTCAAGGAAAGCCTCTCGGAGAAGCAGCCGTTTCGCCGCATGCTGGTGAAGCTCAAGCGCGAAATCATCACGATGAAAAAGCCCGCGATCAGGCCGGAACTCGGCCGCGCGCCGTTCGTCGATGCGCCGACGCTCAAAACGTGGCTCGATCGCGGCCACGATGACGAAGGCCGCCCGGTCGTCATGCTGGATACGCGCAATGCATTCGAAGTCGATGTCGGCACGTTCGACAACGCGCTCGACTACCGCATCACGAAGTTCAGCGAGTTTCCCGAAGTGATCGAGCAGAATCGCGCCGACCTGGAAGGCAAGACGGTGGTGTCGTTCTGCACCGGCGGAATTCGCTGCGAAAAGGCAGCGATTCACATGAAGGAAGTCGGCATCGATCACGTGTACCAGCTCGAGGGCGGCATTCTCAAGTACTTCGAGGAAGTCGGCGGCGCGCATTACAACGGCGAATGTTTTGTCTTCGATTACCGCACGGCGCTCAATCCGAATCTCGAACCGACCGCGACTTCGCAGTGCTTCGGTTGCCGGGCGGTGGTGAGCGTCGAGGATCAGAAGTCAGCGTATTACGTGCCGGGCAAGACCTGCCCGTCGTGCCATCCGGAAGCTCGCGAGGAGTCGCAAGCGGCGTGAGCGGCTATCGCGGACGCTTCGCGCCCTCGCCGACCGGGCCGCTGCATATCGGCTCGCTCGTGAGCGCGCTCGCGAGCTATCTCGATGCACGAGCGCATCGGGGAGCGTGGATCGTGCGGATCGAGGACGTCGACGGTCCGCGCACCGTGCCGGACGCTGCCCGCGACATTCTCTCGGGCCTCGCACGATTCGGCATGCATTCGGACGAGCCGCCCGTGTGGCAAAGCCAGCGTGAGGCCGCGTATGAACATGCGTTCGACCGCCTGCAGGCGACGGGCCTCATCTATCCATGCGGCTGTACGCGCCGCGAAATCGCCGATTCGCTTTTGAACGCGCACGCGCGGCACGCGACGCTCGCCTATCCGGGCACCTGTCGCGACGGTCTGCACGGCCGCGCGCCTCGCGCGTGGCGGCTGCGCGTGCCCGATGGGGAGGCTGCGCACGCGAGGTTCGTCGATCGCTGGCAGGGCGCGCAAGCGCAGGATCTGGCGACGGAAGTCGGCGATTTCGTGCTGAAACGCGCGGATGGCGTGTGGGCGTATCAACTGGCGGTCGTCGTCGACGATGCCGAGGCTCGCATTACGCATGTGGTGCGCGGCGCCGACCTGCTCGATTCCACCGCGCGGCAGATTTATTTGCAGCAATGCCTCGGCGTGCCGACGCCCGCTTATCTGCATGTGCCCGTCGTCACGAACGAGGAAGGCGAGAAGCTCAGCAAGCAGACGGGCGCGACGGCGCTGGATATCGACGACCCCGTCGCCACACTGGCCGTTGCGGCCCGGCATTTGGGTATCGAAATTCGCGACGCGGGTTCGCTCGATGCTTTTTACGCGGCCGCAACGGCCGAATGGGCGAAACGATTCGGGCCGTAAACGCAAAAAAGCGGCATCGCTGCCGCTTCTCACACTGCTCACAATCTCACGAAGAGGTCGTCTTCCGCGGCATCCCCAAACCGCCCAGCAATGCCGCCAATGGCTGCTTCGGCGTACTCTTGCGCTCGAGTTCGACGGCTTCGTCGTGCCGCTTGACCGACGACGGCGACGGTTCATAAGGCTTCAGGAAGAACTCGTCGATCGGCTGCTGACGCGCATGCGATCGCTCGAACGATGTCGCGCGCCGGCGGCTTCCCGATTCCTCGCGCGCATGGCGATGCTCGCCGCGCTCGGGCCGGGCCGGCCGTTCGTCGCGGCGCGAGCTTTCACGGCGTAGCGGCGTCGTGACCGTCAGCGTCTGGACTTCGAGCGGACGCTTGATCAGCTTCTCGATGTCGGCGAGCTGCTTCTTCTCGTTTGCGCTGCAAAGCGACAGCGCATCGCCCGACGCGCCCGCGCGGCCCGTACGGCCGATGCGGTGCACGTAATCCTCGGCGTTGAACGGCAGGTCGAAGTTGATCACGGCCGGCAGTTCCACGATATCGAGACCGCGCGCGGCCACATCGGTTGCGACCAGCGCCTCGATTTCGCCACGCTTGAACGCGTCGAGCGCCTGCATGCGCTCGCCCTGCGTGCGGTCGCCGTGAATCGCGGTCGCGATGATGCCGTCGCGTTCCAGCACCCGCGAGAGCCGGCTCGCGCCGATCTTGCTGTTGCAGAACACGAGCACCTGCTTCAAGCCGCGCTCGCGGATCAATTGCGCGACGGCGCCCGACTTGTCGCTCTCGTGCACTTCGAACACGATCTGGCGCACGTTGGTCGCGGTCGAATTGCTGCGCGCGACTTCGATCGTCTGCGGATTGCGCAGATAGGTTGCCGCGAGTTTCTTGATTTCGCCCGAGAACGTAGCGGAGAACAACAGCGTCTGACGTTCCTTCGGCAGCAGGTTCAGGATGCGCTGCAGGTCCGGCAGGAAGCCCATGTCGAGCATGCGGTCGGCTTCGTCGAGAACGAGGATCTGCACCTGGCCGAGGTTCAGCGTCTTTTGCTGGACGTGGTCGAGGAGCCGCCCTGGCGTCGCGATCAGGATTTCGACGCCGCGCCTGAGCGCCTCCGACTGCGGATTCATGTCGACGCCACCGAACACCACCGTGCTGCGCAGCGGCGTGTGCTTCGAGTAGGCCTGCACGTTGGCGGCGACCTGGTCGGCGAGTTCGCGCGTCGGCGTGAGGATCAGCGCACGCACGGGATGGCGCGCGGGCGATGCGCTCGTGTTCGCCTGCGGCAGAAGGCGCTGGATGATCGGCAGCGAAAAACTCGCCGTCTTGCCGGTGCCGGTCTGCGCCGCGCCCATCACGTCGCGGCCGGCCAGCACCACGGGAATCGCCTGCGCCTGGATCGGCGTCGGGATCGTGTAGCCGGATTCGGTCACCGCCTTCAGGATGTCGGCGGACAAACCGAACTGGTCGAACGTGGGCGCGGCTGCGGCGGGTGCGTTGGGGGTCCCGGGTGCGGCTTCGGGGGCAGCGGCGGACGTGTTCGTGGAGACGGAATCGGACATGGTGACTATCTGGCTTTCGCTAAAAATGCGCCAGAGGCGGCGCGTGCAGCGGTGAATATGCGTGAATTCGTTCGGGTGCGCGGCAAATGGGCGCCTGGATCGGACGGCCCGGGGCTCGTTCGCGTCGAGTCTGCCGGATGCGCTGGGCAGTGCGCCCTCGGCGCCGTTCGCGCTGTCTTCAAACAGCGTTTCGATGCATGTTTGCGCGCCGCGCCTTCGGGATTGGCCCTCTTGGCTTACAGCGGCGTCGCCTGCTTCAGGCGTGCTTTCAGCCCGCTTCGTGACCCATCAGGCTGGCGGCAAGGCCCACCGCCGAAAGCCGCACATTGTAGCACTCCGCCCGTGACGGTTCCGGGTACCCATCGGACGGTCCGGCTGGCGCCGTCACGGTCCGGGCGCTCGCTTCGGCCCATTCCGGAGGGCCATCAGCCGTCACTTCGACATGTCATCCCTATTTACCGCGCGCCTTGCAGTCCGCCAGAAGCGGCGGCCCGTTCGGATCGCCCATGCCATTCGACAGGTTCCCTTGCGGGCCCTTCGTCCACCACGTGTACTGGTCGGCCACGTAGCGCGAGCCCGAACCCGACATCACGTTTACAAACAGCAACTTGCGCCCGTCGACGGTCAAGAGCGCGAAGCTCTGCCGATTCTTCGTGTTGGTGTAGCGGACGCTCACGCTCTTGCCATCCTTGCAGTCGTATTTGACCGTCTGCGACGACCCTTCCTGGATTTGCGGCACGGTCAGCGGCATCGCCGATGCCGCGTGAGCGCCGACGAATGCGGCGAACGCCGCGCACAGCTTCCTGATTGTTCGATTCGCCATCGCGGCCCCGTCTATTGGATCTCGCTCATCAATCGATGATATCCGCACAGGCATCGGTCGGCGCGGCCGCCACATGCCCGACCAGCGGCACCGCCTTCAAAACCGCCGAAGTCACCCGGCACGGCGCGGCAGCGACACCGCAGCCGCTCAAACCCAGACACGCAGCGCAAAGCGCCGCCAGAACACACAATTTCACCCTGCCACTCCTTACGCTCTCTTGCGAGAGCACTTCAAGATCCGTCACCTTGTCGAGACGGGTTTCACTTTCGCTGCCGCCAGCCGGGCTCGCTCGCGCGCTTCGTCGATGTCGCGCCCCGTTGCGAGCGCGACGCCCATCCGGCGCTTGTTGAAGCTTTCGGGCTTGCCGAACAGGCGCAGGTCCGAATCGGGCACCGCGAGCGCATCGGCGACACCCTCGAACGCGATCGCCGCTTCATCGAGCCCGCCGTAGATCACCGCCGACGCCCCGGGCGTACGCAACGACGTATCGACCGGCAAGCCGAGGATCGCGCGCGCGTGCAGGTCGAACTCCGAAAACCGCTGCGTCGCGAGCGTGACGAGCCCCGTGTCATGCGGACGCGGGCTCACTTCCGAAAACCAGACATCGTCGCCACGCACGAACAGCTCGACGCCGAAGAGGCCACGCCCGCCGAGCGCCGTCGTGACCTTCGCCGCGACATCGCGCGCCTTGTCGAGCGCGGCCGCGCTCATCGGCTGCGGCTGCCACGATTCCACGTAATCTCCTGCGACCTGCAAATGGCCGATGGGTTCGCAAAAGTATGTGTCAATTGCACCGGTGTGCGGGTTGGTGGCGCGCACGGTCAGTTGCGTGATCTCGTACTCGAAGTCGATGAACCCTTCGACGATCACGCGCCCGCGATTCACGCGGCCGCCCGCCATCGCGTACTGCCAGGCGGGTTCGATATCGGCGTCGCGCTTGAGCACCGACTGTCCCTTGCCCGACGACGACATCACCGGCTTCACGACGCACGGAAAGCCGATCGTCGCGATTGCTGCCTTCATTTCGTCGAGCGATTGCGCGAACGCGTAAGGCGACGTCGGCAGCCCGAGCGTTTCGGCGGCGAGCCGGCGGATGCCTTCGCGATTCATCGTGAGCTGCGTTGCGCGCGCGGTCGGAATCACGACGGCGAGTCCGGCCGCTTCGATCTCCGCGAGCGTGTCGGTTGCGATGGCTTCGATCTCCGGCACGATCAGGTGCGGCGCTTCCTTCTCGACCAGCGCGCGCAGCGCGGCGCCGTCGGTCATGTCGATCACGTGCGAACGATGCGCGACCTGATGGCCGGGCGCGTCGGCGTAGCGGTCCACGGCGATCGTCTCGACGCCAAGCCGCTGCAGCGCGATGATCACTTCCTTGCCGAGCTCGCCCGCGCCGAGCAGCATCACGCGCGTGGCATGGGACGACAAGGGCGTGCCGATGGTGCTTGCTCCATGAGGGGCGGTCTGCATGCGTGCTCCAGGAAGTTGATCCGAACTGGCGGCGATGTTAACACGCACGACCCGGCGCTCGACACTCGTCCGGTCGGCATATTGACAGGCGCTGCGCGAGCGATAACGGCGTCCGCGATCACACGCGACGGGCATGTTGTTGCACAACCACGCTGACAAAATCATAGGACGAGTGCGATACCCTTACGGTTTCGCCAGTTCGAGGATCATCGATGCACACGCAGCCTTCCCTTTCCTTGTCGCGTACTTCATCGCGTTCTCACTCGAACACTTCCGCTCCGGCGTGCAGGTCACGTCCCTCGCGACTTGCCGCTGCTTGCGCCGGGCTCGCACTCGCCGCGCTGCTCGGAGCCTGCACCATGCCGAAACATCCCGACAGCGCCGCCCCGCCGACCGATCCGTACAACCCCGCCGCCACGCAACTGCTCGACGATACGCAGTGGGAACTCACGCGCTGGGCCGACGCAAACGGCGGGGCGCGCGCGATCCCGCACGGCGACAACGGCCAGCCGATCACGCTGGACTTCTCCACCGAGAGCGGCAAGCGTCGCGTGAGCGGGTATTCGGGCTGCAATCGCTACACCGGTGCCTACGACCTGAAGGATGGCAAGCTCACGTTCGGCCCGCTCGCCGGCACGCGCATGGCATGTACGGGCGCGGGCGACGCGCTCGAGCAGCCCTATCTGACCGGGCTCGCGCACATCGCAAAGTCGGGCGTGCAGATGAATCCGCCGCCAACGCTTCAATTGACGCTCGACGATGGACAGGTGCTGACATTCACGCGTCGCGGGAAGTGATGCTGCGCGCTCCGGCCATGCGCTCGTGTCGCGATGCGTTTGCGCACCGTGCCGCTCGCGTTGCATATCGGGTTTGTTGTTCGACTCGATCCGATGGCCGGGCCGTCCATTGCTCGCTTCACCGGTTAAACTCGGCGGCCCGGTCTATGCCGCTTTCCTCATTCGTTGGTTCCTAGCATGCACACGGTAGTTCTCGGCTGGTTCGGCGGGTCAGTCGTCTGGTTTGTTCCTCTCTTGTGGCGACTCGCCAAATCGATGCTCCCCGGCGGCGACGGCCTGCGCGGCCCCGGCACGATCCGGCTGTGGCTCGGCTTCGTCGGCGTGCTGGTCGCCAGCATGGCACTCGAGGGCGCGCTGCTCGGCTCGTTCGAGGCGGCGGCGGGCGTCAATCGTTGCGGGCATGCGCTCGCGAACGCGCTCGCCGGGCTTGCGGGCAGGGTCGGCGGGGGTTCGATCGCGGCCGCCGCGCTGCTCGTTTGCCTGCCGTGGCTGTGCGATTTCCAGTGGCGCTCGGCGATCGGCTGGGCGAACGTTGCTTTCGGGCTCGGATTCAACCCGCAGTGGTTCGACGCGCGTGAAAAGACGCCGCGCGAAAAGCCGTCGCGCAAGCGCAGAGCGCGGGGCGAGCCGGCGCATCGCGCTGGCGGCATCCCGGGACGCATCGCCCATGATGCTCCGATGCTTGGCATGCCGGCGGCCACTAGCCGCGAAGGCGGACGCTATCAGCGGCCGACCGTCTGGCGGCCGCCCGCGATCCAGCGCGGCGATGTGAAGCGGAGCACTGCCGCAGCGTCGCCGTCAGTCGATGTCTTTGCGGATCGCAATGCGAACGCTCCTCGCAACCCGGCACCGGCGACGGGACGCGCGATACCGCGAGACCTCGTCGAACCGGTTGCGCCGATTGGTTGGCTGGGCAGCGGTTCCGGAATGCGCGCGGGGTCGCGCGAAGGCGCGGGATCGTCGAAGGTTGCGAATCCGGGTACGGTACGTCCGGTCACCGCACCCGCGGCATCGCGAGGATTCGTGCGCACTGATGCGCCGGCGGCAGCGCCCAGCGCCGCACCGCGCACGACGGTCGCCGCGAGCGCGGTGCATGCGGTTCAACCGTCGCGATCCTCGGTGAAGCGGCCGGCGGCTTCGATGAGTCGTCCGGCTACGGGCAGCGTTGCGGCACCGTCTGCGGCAACGTCACGTGCGCCCGTGCACTCGCGCCCCGCTGAACCTCCCGGCCCTCTGCCCGCACCGGATTCCATCCAGGCAACGCTGCGCTCAATCGAAGAAAATGCCGCGCGCTGGACAACGCTCGCGGGCGCCGGTCTTGCAAGCGGTCGTGAGCCGCAAGAGAGGCAGCCGGGGTTGCAAGGCGGCTCGGATCACTCGGGCGCGACGCGTGCCGCCGGCGAAACGCCGAAATCCGCGAATGCGCCGCCGATAGGTGATGCCGTGCGTTCGAATGCGATTTCGGCCGCAGGCAGCAGTGCGCCTTCGTTCGCTCTGCACGCAATCACTGGCGATGTCGCCAGTGGCGCGGGGAATGCGCCGACGGAAGCGCGTGTCGCGCCGCCCCCTGTCGACAGCGAGCGTCGTCGTGATGACGAAGCCGCACCTGAAGATGCCCTCAAGAGCGCGCCCGCAGCGACGGCTCTGCGGGAAACCGAGGCCATGCCACAGCGGGTCCCCGGGCAAAACACGCCGTTAGTCTCCGATACGACCGCGACTTCGCTGGCATCGGCCACGCCCGAAGGGTCCGCCCGATCTGACGGTACGCTCACCGGCGAAACGACGGGGGTGGAGGCATTGCAAGCGGCCGCAGCATCTGGCGCAGCGCTCACCGGCACAGCATGGGCGATGACGACACCGCGACCAGCCGCCGCGCTCGAACCGACGCAGCCGCTATCACCGCCGGCACAATCACCCTCCGATACCCTGCCGTGGCTCGCCGCCGTCGTGCGACCCGAAGCCCACCGCCCTGCCCCACCGCTACCGCTGCAAATCGGCAATACGGAAGCCGAAAACGACGACACCAACCCCGCCGCGCATCAACCCGCATCGAACGTGGTGCGTTTCCCCGGCGTAGCGATCGCGCCCACGGCATCGCCAATCGGCGAGCAATCGGCCGAGGAACCGCCCGAAGCCACCCAACCCGGCACGCCCCGCGCTCCCATCCGCGGCTTCACGCCAACCGAATTCGAGTTCCACGCCCCTGCCGCTTCGGCAGTGGAATTACCGGGCTTTGACCTGCTCGAACGCGCATCCGACGACATCGAGCCCGTCTCCGAGGAACGCCTCGCCGAAACCGGCCAGCTGATCGAGCAGCGCCTGCAGGAATTCAAGGTCCCGGTGACGGTCGTCGGCGCGTCGGCGGGGCCGGTCATCACGCGCTTCGAAGTGGAACCCGCGCTCGGCGTGCGCGGCAGCCAGATCGTCGGCCTGATGAAGGACCTGTCGCGCGGGCTCGGCCTCACGTCGATCCGCGTCGTCGAGACGATTCCCGGCAAGACCTGCATGGGCCTCGAATTGCCGAACGCGAAGCGCCAGATGATCCGCCTGTCCGAGATTCTCGAAGACGACGTCTATCGCAATTCGAAATCGAACCTGACGATCGCGATGGGCAAGGACATCGTCGGCAATCCGGTCGTGACCGACCTCGCGCGCGCACCGCACATGCTGGTCGCGGGCACGACGGGCTCGGGCAAGTCGGTGGCGGTCAACGCGATGATCCTTTCGCTGCTCTACAAGGCGAAGCCCGAGGACGTGCGCCTCATCATGATCGACCCGAAGATGCTGGAGCTGTCGGTCTATGAAGGCATTCCGCACCTGCTCGCGCCCGTCGTCACCGACATGAAGCTCGCGGCCAACGCACTCAACTGGTGTGTCGGCGAGATGGAGAAACGCTACCGGCTGATGTCGGCCGTCGGCGTGCGCAACCTGCAGGGCTTCAACCAGAAGGTGCGCAATGCCGATGCAGCCGGACGGAAGCTCACGAACCCGTTCTCGCTGACGCCCGATGCGCCCGAACCGCTGTCGACGTTGCCGATGATCGTCGTGATCATCGACGAGCTCGCCGACCTGATGATGGTCGCCGGCAAGCAGATCGAGCAGTTGATCGCGCGGCTCGCGCAGAAGGCGCGCGCGGCCGGCATCCACCTGATTCTCGCGACGCAGCGTCCGTCGGTCGACGTGATCACCGGCCTCATCAAGGCGAACATTCCGACGCGCGTGGCGTTCCAGGTGTCGTCGAAGATCGACTCGCGCACGATTCTCGACCAGATGGGCGCCGAGTCGCTGCTGGGTGCGGGCGACATGCTGTTCCTGCCGCCGGGCACGGGCTATCCGCAGCGCGTGCACGGCGCGTTCGTCGCCGACGACGAAGTGCATCGCGTGGTCGAGTACCTGAAGCAGTTCGGCGAGCCGGAATACGAGGAAGGGATTCTGTCGGGACCGGCTTCGGAGGGGGCGGCGCAGGACCTGTTCGGCGAGGCGCCGGATGCTGAAGCCGACCCGCTCTACGACGAAGCCGTATCGTTCGTGGTCCGTACGCGGCGGGCGTCGATCTCGTCGGTGCAGCGACAGTTGCGCATCGGCTATAACCGCGCCGCGCGGCTCGTCGAGCAGATGGAGACGGCCGGCCTCGTCTCGCCGATGGGCAACAACGGCAACCGCGAAGTGCTGGCGCCGCCGGGGCCGGCAGAGTGAGCCGCGCGAGCCGCGTCTCGCTGGAACTCAGCAGATTTCACCAGAGCCGCAGCTTGCGCAACAACCCCAGCGTGATCGCGGCGCATACGGCCATCACGCCCATCACGATCCAGAAGGAAGCCGGCCCGTGCGTCCCGGGCAACCCCGCGACGTTCATCCCGAAGATGCCCGAAATGAGCGTCGCCGGCATCAGCAAGGCGGACATGATCGCGAGCCACAGCAGCTTGCGGTTGATGTCCTCGGAAAGCTGCGCGGCGATCTCGTCCTGCAGCAGCTTGGCCCGTTCATAGAGCCCTTCGAGCCCCGAGCCGAGGCCGTTCAGCACCTGGATCGCCTGGATCAGCGCTTCCATCGAGCGCGGCTCGGCCCAGTCGAGCCGTCGCGTAACGAGTTGCGTGAGCGCGTTGCGTTCGGGATCGATGAAGCGCTTCACCTCGACGAGCCGTCGCCGCACGTCGCCCAGTTCCGCGCGCAGGATCGAATGCCGGCCATCGAGCACGCCCTCCTCCACGTCGTCGAGGCGGTCGCCGAGTTCGTCGATGCGATCGGCAAAGGTTTCATTGAGCGCGCGGATCAGACCCGCGAACAGATCGACGGTATCGCGGAAGTACGCGCCTTCGAGCACCGCGTGACGCAGCCGGTCGGTCGATTGCAGCGGCTGCGCGCGCACGGTGATCATCCGGTGGCTGTCGACGTAGAAGCGCAGCGCGCCGGTCGCGCGCCTCGACGCGCGCACCTGGGGATCGGCCTCGACGCTGCCCGTCGGCGACACTACCGCGCGCTCGACATCCGCGACCACGCCGTACACGAAGTTCGAACCCATGTGCACGCGCGGGCGCTTGTCCTCGCCGTTCAGGAACTCGCGCGCGATGTCGGGCATCGACGTGACGCCGGTCAGCCAGTTCTCGACGGTGTCGTCGTTGGCGCTCAGGTGCAGCCACGTGGGACCGTCGCCGGCGATCTCGGCGCGCGCCTCGTCCCATGACAGTCGCACCGCCTCGGGGCCGGAGAAGCGAAACGCGGTGATGAAGCCGGTGGGGACGGGGCGGTTTTTGTCGGCTTGGGCGCGATTGCTGTCCAGTTCGATATTGCGGCTGTTCAACGTTTCGTTTCCTTTCGCGTCATGGGGACGGCGTACCGCCGGGGATTGGGGCGCTGTGTACACCATACACCCCAATCCCAGGCGCCGGCGTTCACGACGGCGACACCAGCTTGAAGTCCACCGGCGACCCGATTTCGAGCCGCTTCGGATCGGATGCGAGTTCCCCGGTTTGCGGATCGCGGCGGAAGAAATAGACGCTGTCGCTATCCTGGTTGCCGACGATCAGCCAGCGCCCGCTCGGGTCGATCGTGAATTCGCGCGGCGTCTTGCCGAGCGTCGGGTGACGTCCGACGAGCTTCAGGTGTCCATTCGACGCATCGACGGCGAAGGTCACGAGTTCGTTGACGTCGCCGCGATTGGTCGCGTAGACGAAGCGCCCGTCCGGCGACAAGTGGATCGCGCCGCCGCCGATCTTGCCCTTGAAGCCGGGCGCGGTCATCGACACGCTCTGGACCGGCGTGAGCTTGCCGTCGCGATAGTCGAACACGATGACCGACGCGTTCATCTCCGTCGTCAGGTAGGCGTGGGTTCCGCTCGCGTCGAAGATCAGGTGGCGCGGGCCGGCGCCGGGCTTGATCGTCGTGTAGCGGGTGTCGGTCGGGCCGAGGAGGCCGCGGCTGCCGTCGGGCGTATAGCGGTATGCGTAGACCTTGTCCGCGCCCAGGTCCTGCGCGAAGAGATAGCGTCCGTCGGGCGAGAACACGGTCGAGTGCACGTGCGAGTTGTCCTGCCTCCCCTTCACCGGACCGCCGCCTTCGTGGTGCACCGTCAGCACCGAGGGCCCGACCTCGCCGTTCGACTTCAGCGGGAACATGGCGAAGCTGCCGCCCGGGTTCGCGGCGACCGAATAGTTGGCGGTCAGCAAGTAGCGTCCGTCGGGCGATATCGCGAGATAGCAGGGATCGTTGCCAGCGGACGAGACCTTGTCGAGAAACGTCAGTTGACCGCTCTGCCGGTCGAAGTGAAACGCGCTGATGCCGCCGCGCTGCGAGGCCGGGCCGTTGTCGCCCGGGAGTTCGTTGACGGCGTAGACGTACTGGCGGTCACGGCTCACGATGAGATACGACGGGTTCACCGCCTGCGCCGACGCCAGGCGCGTGAGGTCGCCGTTCTTCGTGTCGAAGCGATACACGTAGATGCCTTCGCTCTTGCCGCTGCCGGTATAGGTGCCGATCAGCAGATCGTAGACGCCATCGGCGGACGCGGACGCCGCCATCACGGACGAAGCCGTTGCGGAAGGCGTCTGCGCGAACGCCTGAGACGCTGCCAGCGAAACAATCATCGCGAAACCTTTTGCCCATGCAGCGGGCCTGACAGCGAACTTGTGCGATGCTCGGGGCGCCGTGTTGCGCGGCGTTTCGACCATGACCGACGGCTGAACGGAATGCATGTGACCTCCTGATCGTCTGTTTGCGGCTTGTTTTTCGAGGTTATTCAGGTTTTGTTTTCACGGGCGAGATGACAGGTCACGGCGCGGCGCGATTCTTGCCACTGTGATGAACGTCGACCCGCGCAAGATTCGTTCTCCAGGTTGACAAGAAGCATTCACCAGTCAAACCCACGAAGTCATACCAACAAAGGAGTCGCGATGAACATCCACGTTAGCCTGGGCCCGCTCGTATCCCTGATTGCTGGGATTCTCATCCTGATCATGCCGCGGCTGCTCAACTTCATCGTCGCGATTTACCTGATCGTGATCGGCCTCATCGGTTTGTTCGGGCTGGGGGCAGCGCATTTCTGAGCGGAGAGCGGCGTTTCTGTCGTCCGCCCTGCGTCTGACGCCGATTTCGTGGCCGGGTTCCGCGCGTGGCTCAAGGCAATGAGGCGCGGCAAGACGCGGACGAGCAGGATCGTCGAGCGCCGTGCCCGGCTGCTCGTCGATCCTGCGTTCCTGGTCGTATTCGAATGAGGTGCGGTACCGCCGGATCAACCGTGCGCGAGTTGATCGAGACGCAGGCGTCCCTGCAGCGACAGGCCACCGACGGAAATACCGCCGACGCCATAAGTGAAGCGCGTGAAGCAGGCGCGCTCGGTCAGAAAGGCCGCCGCCGTTTCCATGGCGTTGCGAGAAAGACCAAGGTGCTTGTGATCGAGCGGAAGCAGCGAGTCGGCGTCAGAGACGCGGCTTGCTGCGGATAGTATCGCGATGCAGTCGGCTTTCGACGGGTTGAGCATGGGATTCTGTTCCTCGAAAACGATACGCTGAAGACGGATTGTCCAAACGACGATTTGAAGACCAGCAATGCGCCGCCACACGTTGTTGCTTCACAACCTGCATGAAACCCCGGAGGCACGCGCACAAGGAAACCATTCTGATGAGGCCGGATGCACGCGAAGGGCAACATGAACGATGAAAAAACATCTAGAAGCGCGCGCACAAAGTGTCCCTGCCAATCTTCATTCTAAAGCGCTGACCATTTATTTTCCAAGGGCCATTGCGTCAGTTTCGTGACGGTTTGTCACGCGGCGCATCGATCAAGTTCCTGCCGAGGCCAGACTATTGCGGCAGAATGCGCCTCGATAGGCGTTTTCATCGCATCGACCACGCCGTGAGCGCGCGTACACGCGCGGCGTCGATGTGCCGGACAATCCGCGGCGCCGCATCGCGCGCCGCACGACGAGAGTTTCCATCCGCCATGCCCGCACCGATTGAAGACTACGCCATGGTCGGCGACGGTCATACCGCCGCCCTGATCGCCCGCAACGGCTCGGTCGACTGGCTCTGCTGGCCGCGCTTCGATTCCGGCGCGTGCTTCGCCGCGCTGCTCGGCACGCCCGAGCACGGCCGCTGGCTGATCGCGCCGGACCTGCCCGAGGATGCCGCGCCGCCAACCATCACACGCCGGTATCGCGGCGACACGCTGATCCTGGAAACCGATTTCGAAACGCCGGACGGCGCAGTGACGATCGTCGATTTCATGCCCGCGCGAAACGGCCACTCGGAACTCGTGCGCATCGTGGTCGGCCGGCGCGGCGCCGTGCCGATGAAGACGGAACTGGTCCTGCGCTTCGACTATGGCTCGTCGGTGCCGTGGGTGAGCCGCCTGCCCGACGACAGCGGCATCAAGGCCGTCGTCGGACCGGATCTCGCGGTGCTGCGCACGCCGATCGACCTCGTCGGCGAGAACATGAAGACGGTCGGCAATTTCACCGTGCAGGCCGGCGAACGCGTGCCCTTCTCGCTTTGCTACTCGCAATCGCACCTGCGCCTGCCGCCCGCGCACGATCCGCACACGCAACTCGCGCGCACCGAGAACCACTGGCGCGAATGGTCCGCGCAGAGCGACCTCAAAGGCAAATGGGCGCCGGCGATCCGCCGCTCCCTGATCACGCTCAAGGCGCTCGCCTATGAGCCGACCGGCGGCATCGTCGCCGCGCCGACGACGTCGCTGCCCGAGCAGCTCGGCGGCACGCGCAACTGGGACTATCGCTATTGCTGGCTGCGCGACGCCACCATCACGCTGCTCGCGATGATGCGCGGCGGCTACTACGACGAAGCCCGCGCCTGGCGCGCGTGGCTGGGCCGCGTGATGGCGGGATCGCCCGAACAGGTGCAGATCATGTACGGCATCGCGGGCGAGCGGCGCCTGCCGGAGTGGATCGTCGAATGGCTGCCGGGCTATGAGGGCGCGCAACCGGTGCGCATCGGCAATGGCGCTGTGAACCAGCTGCAGCTCGACGTGTACGGCGAAGTGATGAACGCGCTGCATCTCGCGCGCGTCGGCGGCCTGCAAAGCGACGAAACCGCGTGGTCGATCCAGTGCGCGATGCTCAAGCATCTGGAAACCGTCTGGCAGGAGCCCGACGAAGGCATCTGGGAAGTGCGAGGGGGCCGCCAGCACTTCACGTTCTCGAAAGTGATGGCGTGGGTGGCATTCGACCGCGCGCTCAAGTCGGCGGAAAAGTTCGGCCTTCCAGGCCCGCTCGACCATTGGCGCGACCTGCGCGCGCAGATTCATGCCGACGTCTGCGAGAAAAGCTGGAACGCGCCGATGAATTCGTTCGTGCAGGCCTATCACGGCGATGCGCTCGACGCGAGCCTGCTTTTGATCCCTTTGCTCGGCTTTCTTCCGCCAGATGATGCGCGAGTGACCGGAACCGTACATGCAATCGAAACCGAACTGACCCATGATGGCCTTGTGAAGCGTTATCACACGACTGAAGTCGCCGATGGCCTGCCGCCCGGAGAAGGCACGTTTCTGGCTTGTAGCTTCTGGCTGGTCGACAATCTGGCGCTCCAGGGCCGCTTCGACGAGGCGCACGCGATGTTCGAGCGTCTCATCGGACTGGCAAACGATGTGGGTCTTTTATCGGAGGAATACGACACCGTGGCAAAGCGTCTTGTCGGTAATTTCCCACAGGCGTTTTCCCACGTTGCGCTCGTCCATACCGGGATGAATCTGATGCGTCACGAGCAGGAAATCGCCCGCGCGACGGGCCAGCCCAGCAGTCAGCACGATCGGCCCACCGAAGCGGGTGCAACAACGGAAAGCCAATCGTAAAGCAATGTTTCAGTTCGGGAAATTGCCTGTTGATTGAATGAATTGTTGCATTGCACAATAACATTTTGTTAGCTATCATGCGAAAGAAATTCCGACCGGCCGTTCGGTCGTAGGCTGTGAGCGTAGTTCGTTCCGACTCACAGTCTTCGACCGATCCGCCGATAACCAGGAGCCAGCATCAAGCAAAGCATCGCCGCTTCGCTTCCGAACAGAGTCGCGAGGCCGAACAGGCTGAACCATTGACTGCCGTAAGAGGCTAATCGCCGGGCGCGTGACCGCTAGACACGGTATAAACGGCGTCACCGGTTTTACACGGGGCAAACATGCTCTATCAATTTCACGAATTCCAGCGAGCCATGCTGTACCCCCTGACAGCCTGGGCTCAGGCCGCATCCAAGTCGTTTGTGAATCCGGCCAGTCCGCTCGCGTATGTGCCCGGCTCCAGCCGGCTGGCCGCCGGCTACGAACTGCTCTACCGGCTCGGCAAGGACTACGAGAAACCCGAGTTCGAAATCCACCAGATCGAGAAGAACGGTCACAAGATCCCGATCGTCGAGCAGACGGTCGTCGAGAAGCCGTTCTGCCGCCTGCTGCGCTTCAAGCGCTACGCCGACGACAGCGCCGCCGTGAAAAGCATGAAGGACGAGCCGGTCGTGCTGGTCTGCGCGCCGCTCTCGGGCCACCATTCCACGCTGCTGCGCGATACCGTCAAGACGCTCCTGCAGGACCACAAGGTCTACATCACCGACTGGATCGACGCGCGCATGGTGCCGTTCGAGGATGGCGCGTTCCATCTCGACGACTACGTCGAGTACATCCAGGAGTTCATCCGCCATATCGGCGCGAACGACCTGCACGTGATCTCGGTGTGCCAGCCGACCGTGCCGGTGCTCGCCGCGATCTCGCTGATGGCGAGCCGCGGTGAAGACACCCCGCGCACGATGACGATGATGGGCGGCCCGATCGACGCGCGCCGCAGCCCGACATCGGTCAATTCGCTCGCCAACGAGCACTCGTACGAGTGGTTCGAGAACAACGTGATTTACACGGTACCGGCAAATTATCCAGGGGTCGGCCGCAAGGTTTATCCCGGATTCCTGCAGCACGCGGGCTTTGTCGCGATGAATCCGGAGCGTCACCTGACGGCGCACTGGGATTTCTATCAGAACCTGCTGCGCGGTGACGACGAAGACGCGGAGCAGCATCGCCGCTTCTACGACGAATACAACGCCGTGCTCGACATGGCCGCCGAGTATTACCTCGAGACGATCCGCATCGTGTTCCAGGAATTCCGTCTTGCGGAAGGAACGTGGGACGTGAACGGCGAACTCGTGCGTCCGCAGGACATCAAGCATACGGCGCTCTTCACGATCGAAGGCGAACTCGACGACATCTCCGGCTGCGGCCAGACGCGTGCCGCGCACGACCTGTGCACCGGCATTCCGGCGAAGAACAAGCGGCATTTCACGGCGGAAAAAGCCGGCCATTACGGCATTTTCTCGGGCCGTCGCTGGCGGACGATGGTTTATCCGCAACTGCGCGAGTTCATCCTCGAACACGACAAGGCGCCGAAGACGGAAGCGGTGCTCGCTTGATGTAGATTCAGCAGCAGTCAGCCGTACAAACAAAAACGCCGCGCTTCGATTTCCGAGCGCGGCGTTTTTGTTCAGGACGTTCAGGACACTGATGCGTGTCAGCGCCGCATCAGGTACGCGAGCAGCAACTCCGTATTCATCTTCACCATGTCGTCGCGCTGTTCCGCCTGGCTGAAATCGAGGCCGAAAGTCGCTTCAAGCGTGAAGCGATTCGAAACGATGTAGTAGCCAAGCCCCGAGAGCGTCACGTAAAACTTGAGCGGATCGACGTCGTTTCGAAATAGTCCGGCCTTTGTGCCGCGTTCGAGAATTCCCGCAAGTGTCGCGACAACCGGCGAAATCAATTCGCGGATGCGTGTCGATCCCTTGATATATCTCGCTTCGTGCAGATTTTCGTTGTTAATCAGTCGAAGCAATTCCGGGTGATCGCGATAATAATCCCAGACAAAATGCGCGAGACGGGTCATCGCTTCGACTGGCGCGACACCATCGAGGTCGAGCGAGCGTTCGGTGTCCACCAGCGCACCAAAAGCGTGTTCAAGCACGGCGGTGAACAATTGCTCCTTGCTGCCGAAGTAGTAATAGAGCATTCGCTCGTTGGTCTCGGCACGCCGGGCTATCTGGTCGACGCGAGCGCCGAACAGACCACCGGCTGCGAACTCGTCCGCTGCAGCTAGCAAAATGCGCCGGCGGGTGCCTTCTGGATCTCTTTTGATTTTCGGCTGATTCATGGTCGCATGATTCGAGAGCCGCGTTATCCGGATAGCGTCACGCGGCCCGTGTCGAGGGATACATGACGTGGAACGGGCGCGCCAAGGTTATTGGGGAACACCGTCCTGCGGTCAATCGGAAAAGCGCTTCGATTATGCGCACATCGATTGCCTATTGGCAATTGGGAATGAAAGGGAATTGGGCGATAATGGCGCCTTTAGCCCGAGCGCGGGAGCATAACCCGCGCCGCTCCCCGCGGTGTCGAAACATGAGCGCGTCGATGCCTGGTCGTCGCCCCCTGGCGGTCGCATGACCTACGATGCCGCCACCTCAAGCCGTGAACGTGACCGCAACCGCTCCGAAGACGCTCGCAGACCGCATCGAAGATCTGCTGCCCCAGACGCAGTGCACCAAGTGCGGGTATCCCGCGTGCCGCCCCTACGCCGAAGCCATCGCGGCAGGCGTTGCAAGCCATAACCAGTGCCCGCCCGGCGGGATCGAAGGCGTCGCGCGGCTCGCCCGCCTGCTCGGCAAGCCCGTGATTCCGCTCAATCCGGAGAACGGCGTCGAGCGCCCGCGCCCGCTCGCCGTGATCGACGAGAGCGTGTGCATCGGCTGCACGCTGTGCATGCAGGCGTGTCCCGTCGACGCGATCGTCGGCGCGGCCAAGCAGATGCACACGATCATTCCCGAGTTGTGCACCGGCTGTGACTTGTGCGTGCCGCCCTGCCCCGTCGACTGCATCGCGATGATCCCCGTGACCGGCGACAAGACCGGCTGGGAAGCGTGGACCCAGCATGACGCCGACGCCGCGCGCGATCGGCATGACCGGCGCCTAGCGCGTCTTGCGAGCGAGCGCGAGGCGGCGGAAGCGCGCGCCGCCGCACGGCAGGCGGGACGGCAGCCGACTGAGGCCAGCAACGTGCAAGCGTCCACGGTCGCGCCCGCCACCGACGATGCCACCGATAACGCCGATGCGAAGAAACGCGCCATCATTCAGGCTGCGCTCGAACGTGCGCGCAAGAAGAAGGAAGAACTGGCGAAGCTCGGCGCGGAGCCGAAGAACACCGAGCGCGTAAGCGCCGACGTGCAGGCGCAAATCGACGCTGCCGAAGAACGGCGCCGCCGCCTTGGCCTGAAGCGCGGCGATGCGCCCGAGAAGAACGACTCCGACCACTGACCCCAAGCGTCCGATGAATCCAAAGAAGCGCCGCGCCATCTTCGAGACGCTGCAGAGTCTCAACCCGCATCCGACAACCGAGCTGGAGTACACCTCGCCATTCGAGTTGCTGATCGCGGTGCTGCTCTCCGCGCAAGCCACCGATGTCTCGGTCAACAAGGCGATGCGCCGGATGTTCCCCGTCGCGAATACGCCCGCGAAAGTGCTCGCGCTCGGTGAGGAAGGCGTGGCCGACTACATCCGAACGATCGGGCTTTATCGCACGAAGGCGAAGAATGTGATCGCGACGTGCCGCCTGCTCGTCGACCAGTACGGCGGCGAAGTGCCCGACGACCGCGAGGCGCTCGAATCGCTGCCGGGCGTCGGACGCAAGACCGCCAACGTGATCCTCAACACGGCGTTCGGCCATCCGACGATCGCCGTCGACACGCATATCTTCCGCGTTGCGAATCGCACGGGGCTCGCGCCCGGCAAGGATGTGCGCGCGGTCGAAGCGGCGCTGGAGAAATTCATCCCCGAAGAGTTCCTGCACGACGCCCATCACTGGCTGATCCTGCATGGCCGCTATGTGTGCAAGGCGCGCAGGCCGGAGTGCTGGCATTGCGCGATCGAGCCGCTCTGCGAGTACAAGCCGAAGACGCCGGCGCCGGTGCTGTGAGCGGAGAACGCGCCCCGCGCCTTAAAATGGCGGTCTGCAATCCCTGGAAACCCGCCGCATGTTCAATCCCAGCCGCGACGAAGTTCGTCAATTCTTCACCGACACCTGGCGCAAGCAGCGCGCGGGCGAAATCCTGACGCCGCTGGAAAGCATCGCCGCCGACTGGATCGGCGAGCATCCGGAATATCAGCGTGAACTCGCCGATCCCGACGCGAAACAGGCCGACTACTCGCCGGAGCGCGGCCAGAGCAATCCGTTCCTGCATCTGTCGATGCATCTCGCGATCAGCGAGCAGTTGTCGATCGACCAGCCGCCGGGCATTCGACGCGCCCACGACAAACTCGTGGCGCGGCTCGGCTCGACCCACGACGCGCAGCACGCGATCATGGAATGCCTCGGCCAGATCATCTGGGACGCACAGCGCACCAACACGCCGCCCGACACCGATGCCTATCTCGCGCTGATCGAACGGCGCGCTTCGCGGGATTGAATCAGGCTTGTGGACGATGTTCCCGTCCGCCTTTGGCAAAGTTAGCGTCGCGCCACATCTCACACAGCCCGTAAACGACTACACCCCGCGCGAGCGGGGTGTAGTCGTTGAACCTGACGAACGACGAAAGCCGGCGTTATTTCTTGAGCACCAGACTGCCGTTCAGCGATTCGATATAAGCCGCGATGTCCTTCAGATCGCCTTGCGACAGGTTCTGCACCTGCGCGGCCATGATCGCGTTGCTGCGGCCGAAGTTCGGGTTGCCGTTGCCCATTTGATACTGGCGCAGCGCCCAGTACACGTACGTCGCATGCTGGCCCGCGAGCTTCGGATATTCCCCGCTCACCGGGTTATTGAGGTTCGGGCCGTGGCAGGCCGCGCAGTTGTGGCTTTCGGACAGCGCCTTGCCGTTGCCGGCATCGGCGGCGTGCGCCGCATTCATCGACGCAAGGCCGACCAGCGCCGCCGCGCACGTTGCCTTGAACACTGTGTGGAGTGCCTGAGAGGGCTTCATGAATTCTCCTATCCCGCGAAATTTGATTGCCGAGTGATTCGCGGCTGACGCGCCGCACGCTGCCGAATTGAATCCGGGCGCGGATCACTTGTCGGGATTGTTCTTCGAAGAGGGGGTTTGCGCGGCGTAGTACGCTGCGATGTCGGCGATGTCCTGATCGGTCAGCGTCGT
The DNA here is from genome assembly GCF_001544535.1 of Caballeronia choica. Lineage (GTDB taxonomy): Bacteria > Pseudomonadota > Gammaproteobacteria > Burkholderiales > Burkholderiaceae > Caballeronia > Caballeronia choica. Next base: position 43,098 of record NZ_FCON02000055.1, read on the forward strand.
GGCGATGGCGCGCATCGTGTCGAAGTGGCGGTCGCCCTTCTTGTACGCGTGCAGCGCGTTTTCGATGTACTTGGCGTTCTGGCCGCCAAGCATCGGAACGTTATAGACCTCGGGATACGCCGTGCGGTACCCCGGAATGCCGTGGCAACCGATACACATCGCCACCTTGCCCTCGGCCGCCTTCGCGTTGCCGACGACATCGGCCGACGCCTGGGTCGCGAAGCCGGCGAGGCCCGACAGCGCTGCGATCACGGCACATTTGCCGATGAATTTGTTCATAGCTTCTCTAACCTAGCATGAGGGGAAATCCGGCGCGCCCGATGTCCGACCCAAAGGCCACGGCCCGCGCCGAGTTCGTCACAACCTTCTCGGGACTCTCGTCGCCGGACGCTTCGTCTGTCGACTGTCTCTTTTGCTCTAGCCACGCAGGCCAAAAAAATCGCGCTAATTGTACCGCGCGACCTACCCTCCGTCCACCGGGCGGGCGTGCGCGCCGTGCCCGCCGGGCGGTCCGGCGGGCGCGGCGAGCCGGTTCACACGATACGCGCCGCGCGCTGAAGACAATAGCCCATCTGACTTATACTGGAATTTTTTCCCCACCGGACTCCTTGCCATGCGTTTCGAAGGCTCATCGCAATACGTCGCCACCGACGATCTCAAGCTCGCAGTCAACGCCGCGATGACGCTTCAGCGCCCGCTCCTCATCAAGGGCGAACCCGGCACCGGCAAGACGATGCTCGCCGAGGAAGTGGCGGCCGCGCTGGGCATGCCGCTTCTGCAATGGCACATCAAGTCGACGACGAAGGCGCAGCAGGGTCTCTACGAATACGACGCGGTCTCGCGCCTGCGCGACTCGCAACTCGGCGACGAGCGCGTCAAGGACATCCGCAATTACATCGTGAAGGGCGTGCTGTGGCAGGCGTTCGAGGCCGACGAGCAGACCGTGCTCCTGATCGACGAAATCGACAAGGCCGACATCGAATTCCCGAACGACCTGCTGCGCGAACTCGACCGCATGGAGTTCTATGTCTACGAGACGCATGAGCTCGTGAAGGCGAAGCACCGGCCGCTCGTCATCATCACGTCGAACAACGAGAAGGAACTGCCGGATGCGTTCCTGCGCCGCTGCTTCTTCCACTACATCAAGTTCCCGGAGCCGTCGACGATGAAGGAAATCGTCGAGGTGCACTTTCCGGGCATCAAGCAGGAACTGCTCGCCGCCGCGATGCAGAGCTTCTTCGAATTGCGCAACGTGTCGGGGCTGAAGAAGAAGCCGTCGACGTCCGAACTGCTCGACTGGCTGAAGCTGCTGCTCGCCGAGGACATTCCGCCGGAAGCGCTGCGCTCGTCGGACCAGAAGCAGATCGTGCCGCCGCTGCACGGCGCGTTGCTGAAGAACGAACAGGACCTGCACCTGTTCGAGCGGCTGCTCTTCATGAACCGCAGCAACCGTTGATCGTTGATCGCTGAACGTTGATCGCTGGATCGCCAACCCGAAGGAATCGAACGCATGAGCCGCTGGATCGAACCCGTCACGCTGTCCGGACAACACGTGAAGCTCGTCCCACTTTCCGTTGAACACGAAGCGCCGATCGCCGCCGCAGCCGCCGACGGCGAACTCTGGAAGCTCTGGTACACGAGCGTGCCCGCGCCCGGCGCAACGCGCGCCTGGATCGACGCCGCGCTCGCCATGCGCGACAACCTCGGCGCGCATCCGTTCGCCGTGATCGATCCGAAGACGGGCGAAGTCGTCGGGTCGACACGGTATTTCAATGTCGAGGCGGCGCATCGGCGGCTGGAGATCGGGCATACGTGGTACGCGAAACGCGTGCAGCGCACCGCGCTCAACACCGAAGCCAAGCTCCTGCTGCTCTCGCACGCGTTCGAGAATCTGAAAGCGATCGCCGTCGAGTTCCGGACGCATTTCATGAACCACCAGTCGCGCGCGGCAATCGCGCGGCTCGGCGCGAAGCAGGACGGCATCCTGCGCAATCACCAGATCGGGAAGGACGGCGCGTATCGCGACACCGTCGTGTTCTCGATCATCGAATCGGAATGGCCGGCCGTGCGCGCGCATCTCAAGCACCGGCTGGAAGGCTGAGACTCGAACCATGCTGATCGACTTCTTCTACTCGTTGCGCGGCGCGAAGCTGCCGATTTCGGTGAAGGAATACCTGACGCTTCTCGAAGCGCTGAAGGCGCAGGTGATCGCGCCGTCGCTCGACGAGTTCTACTTCCTCGCGCGCATGACGCTCGTCAAGGACGAGAAGTACTTCGACAAGTTCGACCAGGCGTTCGGCGCGTACTTCCACGGCGTGGCGAAGCTCGACGAAGCCGCGTTCGACATCCCGCTCGACTGGCTGAAGAAGCGTATGGAGCGCGATTTCACGCCCGAGGAGAAGAAGCAGATCGAAGCGCTCGGCGGCCTCGACAAGCTGATGGAGCGCCTAAAGGAACTCTTCGACGAACAGACCGGGCGCCACGAAGGCGGCAGCAAGTGGATCGGCACGGGCGGCACGTCGCCGTTCGGGCATGGCGGCTATAACCCGGAAGGGATTCGCATCGGCGGCGAGTCGTCGGGCAATCGCACGGCGGTGAAGGTGTGGGACGAGCGTGCGTACCGCGACTACGACGATCAGGTCGAGATCGGCACGCGCAACATCAAGATTGCGCTCCGGCGCCTGCGCCGCTTCGCGCGCGAAGGCGCGGCCGAAGAGCTCGATTTGCCCGACACGATCCGCAGCACCGCCGCGAATGCCGGCTGGCTCGACCTGAAGATGGTGCCCGAGCGGCACAACAACGTGAAGGTGCTGATGCTGCTGGATGTCGGCGGATCGATGGACGATCACATCAAGCGCGTCGAGGAACTGTTTTCGGCGGCGAAGGCCGAGTTCAAGCACCTGGAGTTCTTCTATTTCCACAATTGCGTCTACGACTATCTGTGGAAGAACAACCGGCGGCGCCACGGCGAGCGCACGCCCACGTTCGACGTACTGCACAAGTTCACGCCCGACTACAAGCTGATCTTCGTCGGCGATGCGACGATGAGCCCGTACGAAGTGCTGCAGCCGGGCGGCTCGGTGGAGTACAACAACGCCGAGGCGGGCGCGGTGTGGTTGCGGCGCCTCGCCGACCAGTTTCCGCATCACGCGTGGCTCAATCCGGAGCCGGAGCGGCTGTGGGAATACCGGCAGTCGATTTCGGTGATCCGGCAGGTGCTCGGCAACCGCATGTACGGGCTCACGATGGCCGGGCTCGAAAGCGCGATGCGAGCGCTGTCGAAGTAGGCGGGCTTGCGTTCAGTTCACGTTAATCGCGTTCATATTGCGAACGCTTGCGGCGAGCGCGTAACATTCGCGCTTCCTTTGAGCCGATCTGTAGCATGAACCCGCCGTCGACCTCCCCCGCCCTCTCGCCGCAGCCGCTGCGCCCGTTCTCCGATACCTCGGTCTCCGCGTTCGTCGCGGGCTTCGTCGCGATGATGACGGGCTACACGAGCTCGCTCGTGCTGATGTTCCAGGCCGGCCGCGCGGCGCATCTCACCGACGCGCAGATTTCCTCGTGGATCTGGGCCCTTTCGATCGGCATGGCGGTCTGCACGATCGGCCTTTCGCTGCGCTTTCGCGCGCCGATCGTCATCGCGTGGTCGACGCCCGGGGCGGCGCTGCTCGTCACGTCGCTGCCGAACGTCGCGTACGGGGAGGCGATCGGCGCGTTCGTCGTCTGCGCGGTGCTCCTGACCGTCGTCGGCCTCTCCGGTCTCTTCGACACGCTGATGAGAAAGATCCCCGGCGGCATCGCCGCCGCATTGCTCGCGGGCATCCTGTTCGAAATCGGCATCGAGATCTTCCGCGCCGCGCAGTTCCAGACGGCGCTCGTCCTCGCGATGTTCTTCACCTACCTGTTCGCCAAGCGGCTCGTGCCGCGCTACGCAATTCCCGCGACGCTCGCCGTCGGCATCGCGGTCGCGGGCGCGCTCGGGCTGCTCGATTTCAGCCGCTTTCACGTCGCGCTCGCGCAGCCCGTCTTCACGATGCCCGTTTTTTCCGTCGCGGCAACGATCAGCATCGGCATTCCGCTTTTCGTCGTCGCGATGGCGTCGCAGAACGTGCCGGGCGTCGCCGTCCTGCGCGCGGACGGCTACACCACGCCCTCGGCGCCGCTGATCGCGACAACCGGGCTCGCGTCGCTCGTGCTCGCGCCGTTCGGCTCGCACGGCGTGAATCTCGCGGCGATCACGGCGGCGATCTGTACCGGCGCCGAAGCGCACCATGACCGCTCGAAGCGGTATATGGCGGCGGTCTGGTGCGGCATCTTTTATCTGCTCGCGGGCGTGTTCGGCGCCACGATTGCCGCTTTGTTCGCGGCCTTTCCGAAGGCGCTGGTGGTGTCGGTGGCTGCGCTCGCGCTGTTCGGCTCGATCATGAGCGGACTCGCCAACGCGATGCAGGACATCCGCCAGCGGGAAGCCGCGCTCGTCACGTTCATGGTGACGGCGTCGGGCCTCACGCTGCTTTCGATCGGCCCGGCGTTCTGGGGACTGGTCGCGGGCGTGGTCACGCAGGTCGTGCTGAACGCCCGCCGCGCCTGAAAGCACGCCCTGTCGCCGAATCTTCACACGGCGCACGCATGCTGACACCGCAGGTCGAACCGATGCCCGCGCCACGGGTATCTGCGCGAACCGCGCGCGCAGGAATAGAATGACAGCGAGGGGCGAGCCGCCGGTGGAAAACACCAGACGGCGTCGCGACTGAGGTTCAACGCGGGCATCCGCATTTGACAAGGCGCCACCGCGCCGACGACTCGACATGACTACCGCTCTCGACCAGCTCAAGCAATACACCATCGTCGTCGCCGATACGGGCGACTTCCAGCAACTCGAGCAATTCAAGCCGCGCGACGCGACGACCAATCCGTCGCTGATCCTGAAAGCCGTGCAGAAGGACGACTACAAGCCGTTGCTCGAAAAAACCGTGAAGGAACACGCGGGCAAGCCGGTGGACCAAGTCATCGACCGCCTGCTGATCGCGTTCGGCACGGAAATCCTCAAGATCATCCCGGGCCGCGTGTCGACCGAAGTCGATGCGCGCCTCTCGTTCGACACCAAGGCGTCGATTGCGAAGGGTCACGAACTCATCAAGCTGTACGAAGATGCCGGCATCGGACGCGAGCGCGTGCTGATCAAGCTCGCTTCCACCTGGGAAGGCGTGCGCGCGGCCGAAGTGCTGCAGAAGGAAGGCATCCACTGCAACATGACCCTGCTGTTCTCGCTCGCCCAGGCGGCCGCGGCGGCCGATGCGGGCGCGCAACTGATCTCGCCGTTCGTCGGCCGCATCTACGACTGGTACAAGAAGTCGGCGGGCGCCGAGTGGGACGAAGTGAAAAACGGCGGCGCGAACGATCCGGGCGTGCAGTCGGTGCGCAAGATCTACGCGTACTACAAGAAGTTCGGCTACAAGACCGAAGTCATGGGCGCGAGCTTCCGCACGGTGAGCCAGATCACGGAACTCGCCGGCTGCGACCTGCTCACGATCAGCCCGGACTTGCTGAAGAAGCTCGCCGACAGCAACGACAAGATCGAGCGCAAGCTCTCGCCGGACGCGGTCGTGAACGGTGCGGTCGAAAAGATCGCCGTCGATGAACCGAGCTTCCGCTTCGCCGTCAACGACGATGCCATGGCGACCGAAAAGCTCGCCGAAGGCATCCGCACCTTCGCCGCCGATGCGATCAAACTCGAAAAGGTGATCGCGGCGCTGCAGTAAACCGCGCGGCTTCACCGGCTCCGGAAAGCGGCTCCGAGACTTCATCGTTTCGGAGCCGTTTTACATTTGTTGATGATTCGGCGCGTGCCGAGCGCACCGGCGCTGCACTAGACTTCCCGCACTGGCGGCCGGTCCGCCGCAAAGGAGTCTGTGATGCGTCTCGAAACTTATCTTTTCTTCAACGGCCAGTGCGAAGCGGCGCTTGAGTTCTATCGCGAGTCGATTGGCGCCGAAACGCTGTTCCTGCTGCGCTTCAAGGACTCGGCCGAAGCCGCCGACACGCCGTCCGACTGGCAGGACAAGGTCATGCACGCGACGTTTCGCGTCGGCGACCGCGAGCTCATGGCCTCCGACGGTATGGCGGGCGCGAAGCCGAAGGGCTTCGCGGGCTTCAGCCTGTCGCTGGCGGTCGACGATTTCGCAGCCGGCGAGAAGCTATTCACCGCCTTGAGCGCAGGCGGTCAGGCGTTGATTCCCTGGCAGGCCACGTTCTGGACGAAAGGCTACGGCATGCTCACCGACCGCTTCGGCGTGCCGTGGATGGTCAGCGTGGGGTGATCGCTGGCGCTTGGGGGGTGTGGGGTTTACGCCGTTTGATGCGCTCAGGCTTCTATGGAATTTGTATTGGTTTTGGTTTATTTGCTCTGCCCCTGTCCGGGGCGGGACTCACTTTCTTTGCTGCTGCAAAGAAAGTAAGCAAAGAAAGCAGCTTTCCAACGCCAATCCTTGCCATGCGCCGCTAG
>NZ_FCON02000056.1 GCF_001544535.1 Caballeronia choica
TTTGTCGCGTATGACGACGCAACGAAGGCAGCAATCACGCTGGGCGGCACGAACGGCACGCAGATCCACAACGTGGCAGCGGGTACGGCAGCCAAGGACGCGGTCAATCTGGGCCAGTTGCAGGGTCTGGGCGCGACGGTCGACTCGAGCGGCAACGTGACGAACTCGTTCGTGGCGTATGACGACACGACGAAGGGCAAGGTCACGTTCGGCGGCAAGGGTTCGACGACGCCGGTGACGCTGGCTAATGTCGCAGCAGGCAAGGCCGGTACGGACGCGGTGAACGTCAACCAGTTGGAAGCGCTTGGCGGCAAGCTCGACTCGCTCGGCAATGCAACGAACGCCTTCGTCGCATATGACAACGCAAGCAAGGCAGCAGTCACGCTGGGCGGCACGAACGGCACGCAGATCCACAACGTGGCAGCGGGTACGGCGGCGAAGGATGCGGTCAATCTGGGCCAGTTGCAGGGTCTGGGCGCAACGGTCGATTCGAGCGGCAACGTGACGAACTCGTTCGTCGCGTATGACGACACGACGAAGGGCAAGGTCACGTTCGGCGGCAAGGGTTCGACGACGCCGGTGACGCTGGCTAACGTAGCAGCAGGCAAGGCCGACACAGACGCGGTGAACGTCAAGCAGTTGAACGACATCGGTGTAAAGACCGATTCGAGCGGCAACGTGACGAACCCGTTTGTCGCGTATGACGACGCAACGAAGGCAGCAATCACGCTGGGCGGCACGAACGGCACGCAGATCCACAACGTGGCAGCGGGTACGGCAGCCAAGGACGCGGTCAATCTGGGCCAGTTGCAGGGTCTGGGCGCAACGGTTGATTCGAGCGGCAACGTGACGAACTCGTTCGTCGCGTATGACGACACGACGAAGGGCAAGGTCACGTTCGGTGGCAAGGGTTCGACGACGCCGGTGGTGCTGGCCAACGTAGCAGCAGGCAAGGCCGGTACGGACGCGGTGAACGTCAACCAGTTGAATGCTATCGGCGTAAAGACCGATTCGAGCGGCAACCCGACGAACGCCTTCGTCGCGTATGACAACCTGGGCACGAAGGACAAGGTCACGCTGGAAGGCACGTCGGGCACGAAGATCACGAACCTGACGGCGGGTGATGTCAGCTCGACGAGCAAGGACGCGATCAACGGTTCGCAGTTGTACAAGCTCGGATCGACGACCGCTGCAGCGCTGGGCGGTGGTGCCGCGCTGAATCCGGACGGCACGATCAAGGCTCCGACGTACAACGTCGCGGGTACGGACTACGCGGATGTGGGCAAGGCCCTCGATGCAGTGGCGAAGAACGGCGCCGGCACGGATTCAGTGAAGTACGACACGCCGTCGCACGACAAGATCACGCTGGGCGGCACGGCTGCCCCGGCACCGGTAAAGTTGACGAACGTCGCTGATGGCGTCGATGCAACCGACGCAGCAACGGTCGGCCAATTGAACACCCTGGCGACCGACTTCAAGTCGGTCAACACCAGCCTGAAGTACGTCCGTTTCGGCGCGAGCGTTGCAGCAACGGCTCAGGCTTCGGGCACCGACTCGGTCGCGATCGGCGGCAACGCCTTCGCGAACGCGGCTGGCGCGCTGGCAATCGGCCGTGACTCAGTGGCAAGCGGCAGGAACTCGGTCGCGATCGGTATCGGTTCGCAAGCCAGCCAGGCGAACGTCGTGTCGTTCGGTAGTGCGACGGTGCAGCGCAGGCTTACGCAAGTGGCCGACGGTCAGGATGACAACGATGCAGTCAACCTGGGTCAGGTGACGCAGTTGATCGCCGATTCGAAGGCGAAGAGCACGCGCTCGCTGACGATGATGAGTCAGAGCGTCACCCAGCTCGCCGCTTCGACGATCACGCCGGCGGACATGATCAAGGCAGGTCCGACGGACAAGCAAGGACAGATCGAAGCCCTCGGTACGGATTCGGTCGCCATCGGCCTGAACACGCACGCGAACGGTGACCAGTCGGTCGCGATCGGTACGAACACGAGCGCTGGCCGCGAAGGTTCGGTTGCAATCGGTAACTCGGCAGTTTCGAGCGGCGTGGGTTCGACGGCAATCGGCGTCAACGCGGAAGCAACGAACGGTGCACGTGCGCTGGCTATCGGTAACTATGCTCAATCGGGTTCGACCGACAGCATCGTGATCGGTAACAACTCGAACATCGGCGACACCGCCAACGCGACGACGGACAACGCCATCGCAGTCGGTTCGAAGAATCTGGTCAAGGGTGCGAACTCGGTCGTCTTGGGTAACAACGTCTCGGTGACGGGTACGAGCTCCTTCGTTCTCGGCAGCAACACGAAGGTCGCGGGTGTCAACAGCGTGATCCTCGGTGCTGGCAGCGATGGTTCGCAAAGCAACGTGGTCTCGGTTGGCGCGAAGGATAGCGAGCGCAAGATCGTGAACGTGGCAACGGGCACGGGCGATACTGACGCAGTGAACGTCAAGCAGTTGAACGACAAGGTTGCAGGTCTTGGCACGGGCGGCGGAACGAGCCTCGTGACCCAGTCTGCTGCTGACCAGGACGTTCTGGTTGCAGCAGCGACGGCCGGTACGCACGTGAACTTCGCAGGCACCGCAGGTCCGCGTGAGCTGACCGGTGTTGCAGCAGGCACGGGCGACAACTCGGCAGCAACGGTTGGTCAGTTGAAGCCGGCGGTCGCGGCACTTGGCGGCGGCGCAGCAGTTGGCGCGGACGGCAAGGTGACAGGCCCGACATACAACGTCCAGGGCGGTACGCAGAACAACGTCGGTGCCGCACTCGGTGCGCTGGATAGCGGTCTTAACGACGTGAAGACCCAGATCGGCAAGGTCGGTACCAGCCTCGTTACGCAGGACACCCCGACGAGTGCCATCACGGTCGGCGCTTTGACGGGCGGCACGGAACTCAACATCGCCAACAAGGATGGTGTTGCTCGCAAGATCACCAACGTCGCAGCCGGTGATGTGAGCTCCGACAGCCTGAACGCGATCAACGGTTCGCAGTTGTTCTCCGCTGGTCAAGGCCTGGCAACGGCGATCGGTGGCGGCGCAGCGCTGAACAAGGATGGCTCGATCACGCAGCCGACGTTCGTCGTTGGCGGTACGTCGGTGCATAACGTCGGTGACGCACTGTCGAACATCGACGGCCGTGTGACGTCGAACACGACCGACATCGCTGGCATCAAGCAAACGCTGACCACCATCGGTTCGTCGGCAAACTCGGTGTCGTACGACTCGACGGCGCACGACAAGGTCACCTTGGGCGGCACGGCTGCCACGACGAGCACGTCGCTGACGAACCTGACGGACGCAAATCTGTCGGCTACCAGCACGGACGCAGTGACGGGCAAGCAGTTGTTCGCCACGAACGCCAAGGTCGACGAGTTGGGCACGGCGATCAAGAACGTCAGCACGACGGGTAGCTCGGTAGTCGCTGTGGGTCCGATCGGTTCCGGCAGCACGGGTCCGGCGCCGACGGCAACGGGTTCGGGTTCGCTCGCAGTCGGCAACGGCGCCAACGCAGGTGGCGATGGCTCGCTGGCCCTCGGTAACGGTGCTGGTGCTGCCGGCAACGGTGGCGTTGCAGTGGGCGCCGGCTCCTCGTCGGGCGGCAAGGACTCGCTGGCTCTCGGCCACAACGCTAAAGCTCCGGCAGACAATGCCGTCGCGCTGGGTGCCAACTCCGTCGCCGATCAGCCGAACACGGTCTCGATCGGTTCGGAAGGCAACGAGCGTCGTTTGACCAACGTCGCGCCGGGCATCAACGGCACGGACGCGGTCAACATGAACCAGTTGGGCGCAGTGCAGTCGGGCTTGAACGACGTCGCTCGCAAGTCGTACGGCGGTATCGCGGCAGCTACGGCGCTGACGATGATCCCGGACGTCGACGCGAACAAGACGCTGTCGATCGGCGTCGGCGGCGGCACGTACCGCGGTTATGCGGCAACGGCCATCGGCGGCACGGCTCGCATCACGCAGAACATCAAGGTTCGCGTGGGCGCGGGTTGGAGCTCGAGCGGCACGACGGTTGGCGCTGGCGCTTCGTATCAGTGGTAAGCCGGTAGTCTGCTAGCCGGACGTCGGGGCGGCGCATTTCGATGCGTTGTCCCCGGCGGCCGGTCCGGCCCAACAGTCGATTCGCGAGAGTCGGCCGCGACGGACGGATCGGCAACCTCTGCATCGCATCAAACAAAAAGCGGGCTCTTCTTCGGAAGAGCCCGCTTTTTTATTGATGCACGCCGAATCGCGATGCACGCCGGGCGCGCCGCCGGCTCATGCGAAGCGCGATCCGCAACGTTCCAGGCGCTGACGGTCGGTCAACCTCAAGCGCCAACCCGCCGCTTTTCAAGCACATCTTTCGCCTGCGCCAGCTTCTCCGCCAACTGCGGCCCGCGCGCCAGCGCAACACCCACCGCCAGAATATCGCCGATTGCCAGATGCGAGACTCGCGAGGTCATCGGCGAAAAGATGTCGGTATCTTCGTCGACGTTCGCGAACAGCCCCACGCTTGCCATGCGCGCGAGCGGCGAATTGCCGTGCGTGATCGCGATCACCCGCGCGCCGCCGTCGAGCGCCGACTTGCACGCGTCGAGAATGTCCTTCGTGCGCCCGGTGTTCGAGATCGCGACGACGACATCGCCCGCGCCGAGCAGCGCCGCCGACGTCGTATACGTATGGGGATCGGAATAGGCCACCGACGGCACGCCGAGCCGGAAAAACTTGTGCTGCACATCGAGCGCGGCGATGCCCGAGCCGCCCGCGCCGTAGAACTCGATGCGCCGTGCGTCGGCGAGGAGCGCGATCGCCGCCGCGACGCTGTCCGTCGACAGGCTGTTGCGCACCTGGATCAGCGCGCCGATCGTCCGGTCAAGCACCTTCGCCGCGACGCCCGCGGCCGGTTCGTCCGTGCGCACGTCGCGATAGACCGTGGGCATGTCTCCTGCGACGCTTTGCGCGAGGCGGATCTTGAATTCGCGAAAGCCCGAGAAGCCGAGCGCGCGGCAAAAACGCGCGATCGTCGGCTGACTGACGCCGACGCGCGCCGCGAAGTCGGTCATCGCGAGATCGAGCACTTCGCGCGGCGCTTCGAGGACGTAATCGGCGAGCTTGCGCTCGGACGGACGCAATTGTTCGCGCATCGCTTCGACTTGGGACAGCAACATCGGGAATCTCGCCTATGCTGGAAATTGCGTTGGACTATAGCCGATGATCGATCATGTACAAATACTACATAAAAGCATCGCCAGGAGATCAGGGATTTCCCTGATCGGCATACCAGTAAAGCTAATGGCGTCTAAGTGGACGCTTAACGGCGAGGCGTAAAAGCTCGTTGCAATCGTGTAGTTTTTCTACTAACATCGTGGCACTCGGCACAGAGACACATCGAACAGCAGTTGCCGATCCCCGCGACATTCAACCCAAGCACCTCGACGGCGTATTCACGCGGAGCGAGGCGAAGGAGTTTCGATGGTTTCCCTGCATCCGCAATTGAAGAAGGTCACCGACCGCGTGATCGAACGCAGCAAGCCGACGCGCGCAGCCTATCTGACACGCATCGCGAGCGCGCACGGGCAGTTCCCGGCACGCGGCGCGCTTTCGTGCGCGAACCTCGCCCACGGCTTCGCCGGCCTCGAAGGCCAGGAGAAGTTTGCGATCAAGTCGGTGCGCGAGCCGAATATCGGCATCGTCTCGTCGTATAACGAGATGCTCTCGGCGCACGCGCCGTACAAGAATTTCCCTGACATCATCAAGCAGGCGGCGCGCGAAAGCGGCGGCGTCGCGCAATTCGCGGGCGGCGTGCCCGCGATGTGCGACGGCATCACGCAGGGCAACGCCGGCATGGAACTGTCGCTGTTCTCGCGCGAAGTGATCGCGATGAGCACGGCGGTCGCGCTCACGCACAACATGTTCGACGCGGCGCTCTGCCTCGGCATCTGCGACAAGATCGTGCCCGGCCTGCTGATCGGCGCGTTGCAGTTCGGCCATCTGCCGACCATTTTCGTGCCGGCCGGCCCGATGACGAGCGGTCTCACCAACGACGACAAGGCCAAGGTCCGCCAGCAGTTCGCGACCGGCCAGTGCGACCGCGGCGCGTTGCTCGAAGCGGAATCGGCGGCGTATCACAGCCACGGCACCTGCACCTTCTACGGCACGGCGAACAGCAACCAGATGCTGATGGAGGTGATGGGCCTGCATTTGCCGAGTTCGGCGTTCGTCCACCCGCACACGCCGCTGCGCGACGCGCTCACCGCGCAAGCCGCGAAGCGCGTGCTCGAACTGACCGCCGAGCGCGGCCACTACACGCCGATCGGCCATATCGTCGATGAAAAGGCGATCTTGAACGGCATCGTCGCGTTGCTGGCGACGGGCGGCTCGACCAACCACACGCTGCATCTGGTGGCGATCGCGCGGGCGGCGGGCATCGTGATCGACTGGAACGACTTCGACGAACTCTCGCAGTCCGTGCCGCTTCTCGCCAAGATCTACCCGAATGGCAAAGCCGACGTGAATCATTTCCACGCGGCGGGCGGCGTCGCGTTCCTCGTGCGCAACCTGCTCGAAGCGGGCCTGCTGCACGAAGACGTGAAAACCGTCGCGGGTCCGGGACTTGCGCATTACACTCGGGAACCAAAGCTCATCGACGGCAAGCTGGAATGGGTGGCAGGCACCGAAGAGAGCCACGACACCAAGGTGCTGCGCAGCATCACGGAGCCGTTCGCGCCAGACGGCGGCCTGCGCCTGATGCAGGGCAAGCTCGGACGCGGCGTGATCAAGATTTCCGCGGTGGCGCCGGAGCATCGCGTGGTGAAGGCGCCGGCCATCGTGTTCAATTCGCAGGAAGAAGTGCAGGAAGCGTTCGACAAGGGCGAGCTCAAGCGTGATTTCGTCGCGGTCGTGCGGTTCCAGGGTGCGCGTGCCAACGGCATGCCGGAGTTGCATCGATTGACGCCGCTTCTCGGCGTGTTGCAGGATCAGGGCTTTCATGTCGCGCTCGTGACCGATGGCCGGATGTCGGGCGCATCGGGGAAAGTGCCGGCGGTGATCCACGTGTCGCCGGAAGCGTTGTTGCAAGGGCCGCTCGGCAAGGTGCGCACCGGCGACACGATCGTCATCGACGCGCAGGCTGGCGTGCTCGACATCGAAATCGATTCGAAGACATGGGCGGCGCGAGCCGTCGAGACGCCGCGCCACCAGGCGGCGAACGAAGTGGGTTTCGGCCGCGAGCTGTTCGGCGTATTCCGCAGCGCGGCATTGCCGGCGGAGCAGGGCGCATCGGTGTTCGGGGCGATGGTCGGCGAAACGCACGCGCCGCAGGCTGTGCATCATCCGCACACGACGCACGTATCGCACGCAACGCATTGAGCCACTGAGCCGCTCAGCCATGCCGGCGCAGGACCTGAGAGACAAACTCGCGGACAAAAAAACCAAAGCGCCGCACCTGACAGGAGTCGCATCACATGAAAACGGTAAGCGAAATCGTACGTCTGGGCCCGGTGATTCCGGTGCTCGCATTCGATTCGGTCGAACAGGGTGAAAACGTGTCGCGCGCGTTGCATGCGGGCGGCGTCAAGGTGCTGGAGATCACGCTGCGCACGGCGGCGGGGATCGGCGCAATCGAACGGGCGAGCCAGCTCTCGGACGACATCGTCGTCGGCGTCGGCACGATCACGAAACCCGAGCATTGCGCGCAGGCGAAGAAGGCGGGCGCGCAGTTCGGCGTGTCGCCGGGACTCACGAGGGACATGCACAAGGCGGCGCAAGACGCCGGCTTGCCGCTGCTGCCCGGTGTGATGACGCCGAGCGACATCATTCAGGCGCTCGAACTCGGCTACGAGATCGTCAAGTTCTTCCCGGCCCAGCAGGCCGGCGGCATTCCGATGCTGCAGGCGTTCCACGGCCCGTTCCCGACGCTCAAGTTCTGTCCGACTGGCGGCATCACCGCTGAAACCGCGACGAGTTTCCTCGCGCAGCCGAACGTGGTCTGCGTAGGCGGATCGTGGCTGACGCCCAAGTCGGCGCTCGCGGCGCAGAACTGGGAGGAAGTCACGCGCCTCGCGCGCGCGGCGAGCGCGCTGGCCGCGCCGGCCTGATCGGCTGACCCGGGCGCGCCAGCGTTCCACACCCGCGAAAGCCTCTGCGACCACGCGTCCCGGAGGTTTTTTTTGTATTGATGAGAGCTTGCCGATTGATAGCGGATCACTGCGGACACGCGGCAAATCGGCACGTAACAAGTAAAATCCGGATTCCTCGGCGCCACGTGTACGCTTGCCGGACGCCGCGACAAGAAGCAAGCAGGCGGCGGCAAACGCACCCGTAGCGAGAACGTCAACAAAACCAAAAGGAGGCGCTTCATGGAAGCTGTCCACGGCAGCATGCTGCTCGTCTACGCGGTCATTGCGATCGCATTGCTGATCCTGCTGATCACTCGCTACAGGGTCTATCCATTCCTCGTACTTCTGATCGTATCGCTGCTGCTGGGCCTGGCCGTCGGCATGCCGATGGACAAGATCGTCAAGGCGTTCGAGACCGGCAATGGCAACACGCTCGGCCACATCGCGGTGGTGGTGGGCCTCGGCACGATGCTCGGCAAGATGATGGCCGAATCGGGCGGCGCGGAGCGGATCGCGAATACGCTGATCCACTTGTTCGGCGAGAAGAACATTCACTGGGCGATGATGGTTGTTGCGATCATCGTCGGCTTGCCGGTGTTCTTCGAAGTCGGTTTCGTGCTGCTGATTCCGATCGCCTTCAACGTCGCGAAGCGGACCGGCAAGTCGCTGCTGCTGATCGGCCTGCCGATGGTCGCGGGGCTGTCGGTCGTGCACGGCCTGATTCCGCCGCACCCGGCCGCGCTCCTTGCCGTGCAGGCTTATCACGCCGACATCGGCAAGACGATTGCGTATGGTCTGATCGTCGGCATCCCGACAGCGATCGTCGCGGGGCCGCTCTTCGCGTTGATGATCCACAAGTACATCAAGCTGCCGGAAAACAACCCGCTCGCCGAACAATTCGTCGAAACGCATACCGAAGGACAGAAACGCGACCTGCCGGGCTTCGGCATCACGCTCTTCACGATCCTGCTGCCCGTGATCCTGATGCTGGTCGGAAGCTGGGCCGATCTCGTCTTCACGCCGAAGACGCTGCCGAACGACCTGCTGCACTTCATCGGTTCATCGGATATCGCGCTCCTGATCGCCGTGCTGGTCAGCTTCTACACGTTCGGTGCGGCGCGCGGCTTCAATCGCGCGCAGATCCAGAAGTTCTGCGGCGACTGTCTCGCGCCGATCGCGGGGATTACGCTGATCGTCGGTGCGGGCGGCGGCTTCGGCAACATCCTGCGGGAAAGCGGGATTTCGCAGCAGATCGTCGCCTCGGCGTCGCAGGCGAACTTGTCGCCGTTGCTGCTCGGCTGGTTCGTCGCCGCGCTGATTCGTCTGGCGACGGGTTCCGCGACAGTCGCGATGACGACCGCCTGCGGCATCGTCGCACCGATCGCGGCCGCGGCGGGCGGGACCGTCAAGCCGGAGTTGCTGGTGCTCGCGACGGGCGCAGGCTCGCTGATTTTCTCGCACGTGAACGATGGCGGTTTCTGGCTGATCAAGGAGTATTTCGGCATGACGGTCGGCCAGACGTTCAAGACGTGGTCGCTGTGCGAGACGATTATTTCGCTGCTGGGTTTGGGACTGACCTTCGGTCTGGCGGCGGTTGTGTAGGCATGACAGCGCCAACTCTGGTCGACAGCTTTGCATGGGACCAGAGTAAGCGCATGGGACCCGAGTAAGGCGCTAAAGCGCCAACTCGGGTCGACAGCGCCAACTCTGGTCGACAGCTTTGCATGGGACCAGAGTAAGCGCTAAAGCGCCAACTCTGGTCGACAGGAGACTTCAATGATACTGATCGCAATGGGCGTTTCGGGCTGCGGCAAGTCGCTGATTGGCGAAATGCTGGCGGAGCGGCTGAACTGCGCCTTCACCGATGGCGACACCTTTCACAGCGAGTCCAACAAGGAGAAGATGCATCACGGCATCCCGCTGACCGACGAGGACCGCTGGCCCTGGCTCCGGACGATCCGCGCCGCGATTGAGGAAAAGCAGCGCACACGAGAGACGGCTGTGTTTACGTGTTCGTCGCTCAAGCGCGCATATCGCGACATCCTTCGCGCCGGCGACCGCGACGTGACGTTCGTGTATCTGCACGGCACGGCGGAATTGCTGCGCGAGCGGCTGGGCGAGCGCAAGGGACACTTCTTCGATCCGTCGCTGCTGCAAAGCCAGCTCGACACGCTCGAGCCGCCCGGCCCGGACGAGGCGATCGAGGCGGATATCGCAATGACGCCGGATCAGATCGTCGAGAAGGTGCTTAAAGAGGTGAAAGAGCGCTGAAGCGCGGTTGCAGCAAAAAGGGCGTCCCTCGGGACGCCCTTTTTCGATCAGCCGCGTGCGTTATTTGATCCGCTTCGCCAGTTCCACCGCCTTGCCGACATACGAAGCCGGCGTCATCTCCAGCAGCAGCTTCTTCGCATCATCGGGAATCGCGAGGCCACTGATGAACGCCTGCAATCCCTCGCGCGTGATGCCCTTGCCGCGCGTCAGTTCCTTCAACTGCTCATACGGATTCTCGATGCCATACCGGCGCATCACCGTCTGCACCGGCTCGGCGAGCACTTCCCACGTGTTGTCGAGATCTTCGTTCAGGCGCGCCGCGTTCACTTCGAGCTTGTCCAGCCCGCGAATCAGCGAATCGTATGACAGCAGCGAATACCCGAATGCCACGCCGATATTGCGCAGCACCGTCGAATCGGTCAGGTCGCGCTGCCAGCGCGAAATCGGCAGCTTGTCGGCGAGATGGCGCAGCGTCGCGTTCGCGAGCCCCAGGTTGCCTTCCGAGTTCTCGAAGTCGATCGGATTGACCTTGTGCGGCATCGTCGACGAACCGATTTCGCCGGCCTTGGTCCGCTGCTTGAAATAGCCGACCGAGATGTAGCCCCACACGTCGCGGTCGAGGTCGAGCAGGATCGTGTTGGCGCGCGAGATGGCATCGAAGAGTTCGGCCATGTAGTCATGCGGCTCGATCTGGATCGTGTACGGGTTGAAGGTGAGCTTCAGCCGTTGCTCGACCACTTCCTTCGAAAACGCTTCCCAGTCGAACTCCGGATACGCCGACAGATGCGCGTTGTAGTTCCCGACCGCACCGTTCATCTTGCCCAACAGCGGCACGGCGGCGATACGCTCGATCGCGCGCGAAAGACGCGCTGCGACGTTGGCGATTTCCTTGCCGAGCGTCGTCGGGCTGGCGGGCTGGCCGTGCGTGCGCGAGAGCATCGGCTGCGCGGCGTGTTCGTGCGCGAGCTTGACGAGGCGTTCGTGCACCGAGCGCAGCGCGGGAAGGATCACGTGTTCGCGGGCACCGGCGAGCATCAGCCCGTGCGACGTGTTGTTGATATCCTCGGACGTGCACGCAAAGTGGATGAACTCGCTCGCGCGTTCCAGTTCCGGCTGGCCCTTGACCGATTCCTTCAGCCAGTATTCGACGGCCTTCACGTCGTGATTCGTCACGCGCTCGATGTCCTTGATGCGCGCGGCGTCGTGCGCGGTGAAACGCTCGACGAGTTGCAGCAGGAATTGCTCGGATGCATCGGAGAAGCGCGGCACTTCGGCGAAGCCGGCGCGCGAAAGCGCGATCAGCCAGTGAATTTCGACCATCACGCGATGCCGCATGAAGGCGGCCTCGGAGAGCCATTCGCGCAGGGCTTCGGTCTTGGCGGCGTAACGGCCGTCGAGCGGCGACAGCGCGGTGAGCGCGAAGAGGGTATCGGGACGGGTATCGGACATGGTGGCAGCCGCGGCTTGGGACGGGAGAACCACGGATTTTAACATCGGACGAGGACTAGACCGGGCGCGGGAGCGAAGGCCGACGCGGCGGCGGGCGGTTTTGATGCGAGGATCAAGCGCCGCCGACAAATCTAGTCTGCGGCGCGGAACGGGTGCATGGATTTCGCCAAAAACTACGCGGCGACCAGGCCGGGCGCGGGAGTGCCCCCAAAGTCAGGGGCAACGGGCAGACTTAATCGCCGCGCAATGCCAGATCGAGCGCCTTCAACTGCTCCGGCGTTCCGACGTTCTCCCAGCGGCCTTCATACAGTTCGCCGCTCGCCCGTCGCGCCGCGATCGTTTCGCGGTAGTAAGGCGTCAGTGCGCGCCGCGTGCCGGGCGCGAGGTCGCGAAACATCCGGGTGTCGTACACGCCGATGTTGCCGAACGTATAGCGCGGCGTGCCGTCGAGCGACAGCTTTCCGTCGTTCAGCGCGAAGTCGCCCTCGGGGTGAAAGCGCGGGTTCGGCACCATCACGAGATGCATGCCGGGTTGGTCGGACGCGGCGAGCCTGGCCGCATGCGCCGCGAGCACGCCGTAGTCGAAATCGCAGAACACATCGCCGCTGACGGCCACGAACACCGCCGGCTCGCCGCGCTCTTCGATCAGCGGCAGCGCCTGCGCGATCCCGCCGGCCGTTTCCAGCGCCTGCGTTTCCGCCGAGTAGCGCAATTGCACGCCCCAGCGCGAGCCGTCGCCGAGCGCCGCTTCGATCTGTTCGCCGAGCCACGCGTGGTTGATCACGATCGTTTCGACGCCGGCCGCGGCGAGTCGCTCGATCTGCCAGACGATCAACGGTTTTCCGCCCGCCTGGAGCAGCGGCTTCGGACAGGTATCGGTGAGTGGACGCATGCGCTCGCCGCGCCCGGCGGCGAAGATCATCGCCTTCTTGAGGGGAAACGTCATGCGGCGCGCTTAAAACGTGTAGCCGACATCGACGGCACGGCCTTCGAGCGTATCGAGCAGCCGGGCGAACGGACGCAGCGGCCGGTAGCGCTCGGCCGCCTTGCGTGCATACCCGATGAAACGCGGCAAGTCGGCGAGATATTGCGGCTTGCCATCGCGATGATAAATGCGGCTGAAAAGTCCCAGCACCTTGATGTGGCGCTGCAGGCCGATCCATTCGACCTGCCGGTAGAACTCGCCGAAGTCCGCATCGACCGGCAAACCGGCCTTCTTCGCGTGTTCCCAGTAATACGCGATGCAGTCGAGCTGGAACTCCTCGTCCCAGCTGATGAACGCATCGCGCAGCAGCGACGCCAAATCGTAGGTGATCGGGCCGTACACCGCGTCCTGAAAGTCGAGCACGCCGGGGTTCGGCTCGCACACCATCAGATTGCGCGGCATGAAATCGCGCAGCATGAAGACTTGCGGCTGGGCGAGCGCGCTTTGCACGAGCGCGGCGAAGGTATCGTCGAGCACCTTGCGTTCGCTTTCGGTAAGCACGTGCCCGAGATGCCGCCCGACGAACCATTCGGGCATCAATTCCATCTCGCGCCGCAGGAACGCTTCGTCGAACGGCGGCAGCACGCCTTCGCGCGAGGTCGACTGGAAGCGGATCAGCGCGTCGAGCGCGGCGCGCATCAGCGGCCGCGCGTTCTTTTCATCGAGGACGGAAAGATAGGACGTTGTGCCGAGATCGGTGACAAGCATGAAGCCGGCGTCGAAATCGGTTTCGAGAACCGCCGGCACATGCACGCCGGCTTCGGCCAGGAGACCCGCGACCTGCACGAACTCGCGGCACTTTTCGGGCGGCGGGGCATCGACGGCGATCAGCGTCTTGCCGGATTCCCCGCCGCTGCCGAGCCGGAAGTAGCGCCGGAAACTGGCATCGGTCGACGCGGGCGCGAGACTCGGGAGATCCAGTCGATGGCGTTCGGCGAACGTATCGAGCCAGGCGTAAAGCTGTGTAAGGCGTGCGTCGTTGGGAATGTGCGTCATAAATTCGAGGGGCAAAACATCTTGCCATATAATACCCCACGACTTTTTTAAGCGATCCGTTTTCGCCCGGCGCCCAGGCGCGAGCACCGCAGCGTCGCTATTCGATCGAGTGCCATCTTTCGTTCGCAACCGATTCCCCTTGCAGCCGCCTGCGTTTGCAAGCGGATTGCCGGATACGACTGCGCGGCTCAGTGCGTACTCGGGTGCGAGTTCAAGGCATTCAGCGCTCGCGGACGCATAACGGGATCGAACCGCCACCCATACATGCCGCCACGACAGTTTCCAATATCGATTACCAAGCGTCATGCACTGCCACGCAGACGGCGGCTCGTCGCGGCGCTGCTGGCGGCTCCCGGTCTCATGCCCGCGCTCGCGCACGCACAGCTCGCGGGCGCGGCGGCCGAGCCGCAGCCGCTCGACGGCCCCGGCAGCCTGCGCCTCGCACCGCAGCTCGAAGAGCGGCCGGTCACGCCCGGCGATCAGCCGGCCACTTTCCTCCTCGGTGACAAGGCGACCGGCACCACCGACGAGGACATGTCCGCGAAAGGCTCGGCGGAAGTGCGCAGGAACGTGTCGGTGATCAAGTCGGATGCGCTGCATTACGACCAGGACACCGACATGGCCGATGCATACGGCAATGTCAGGATCATCAGCAACGGCAATACCTTCGCCGGTCCGGAAGCGCACATGAGCGTAGAAGCGAACGAAGGCTACATGACGAACCCGAAGTACCGGTTCAACCTGTCGGGCGGATCGGGCAGCGCCGAGCGCGTCGACCTGCTCAACAACGAGCAGGCGCGCGTCGATCACGGCACCTACACGGCGTGCTCGTGCGAGTCCGATCCGGCGTGGTACATCAAGGGCACGTCGTTCGATTTCGATACCGGCGCAGACGAGGGCGTCGCGCATAACGGCGTGCTCTTCTTCCAGGGCGTGCCGATCGTCGCGAGCCCGTGGCTGTCGTTTCCGCTGTCGGGCGACCGGCGCAGCGGCCTCTTGCCGCCGACCTTTTCGCTCAGTTCGACGACCGGTTTCGAAGCGATCATTCCGTATTACTTCAACATCGCGCCGAACCGCGACCTGACGGTGACGCCGCGCCTGATGACGCGGCGCGGCGTGCAGACGGCGGCAACCTACCGTTACCTGTCGCCCACTTACTCGGGCACGATCACGGGTGAGTTTCTGCCGGACGATCGTCAGACGCACACGAACCGCTACGCGCTCTACATCCAGCATCAGCAAAACTTCGGCGGTGGATTCGCCGGGTACGTCAACTACAACAAGGTCTCCGACAATCAATATCCGGAAGACCTCGGGAACGCGTTCAACCAGTTCCTGAACGGCACGCAGTTGCTGTATCAGCAGGAAGCCGGGGTGACGTACAACAACGGCCCGTGGTCGGTGCTCGCGCGGGAGCAGCGCTGGCAGACGCTGCAGCCGTCGGTTCCGCCGTACGCGCGCGAGCCGCAGTTGAACGTGCAGTACCACAAGTACAACGTCGGCGGCTTCGACTTCGGCGCGGAAGCGGACTACACGCGCTTCACGATCACGCAAGACGGGGCGACCCAGGGCCAGCGGTTCGTCTTCAATCCGTACCTGAGCTATTCGGTCAACGCGCCGGGCTACTTCGTCACGCCGAAGGTGCAATGGCACTTCGCGTCGTATGACCTGTCGAACATCCAGACGGGCTTGCAGCCGGGCACCATAGGTTTCCTGCCGCCGAACGAGCCGAAGAACTTCACCGAATCGATCCCGACGCTCTCGTTCGACACCGGTCTCATCTTCGACCGCTCGGTGACGGTGTTTGGCCAGGACTACATCCAGACGCTCGAACCGCGGCTCTACTACGTCTACACGCCGTATCACAACCAGGACTTCGCGCCGATCTTCGACACCGCCGAAGCCGACTTCGGCCTCGCGGAAATCTACACGCCGAACACGTTCGTCGGCAACGACCGGATCGCCGATGCGAACCGCCTGACGGCCGGCCTCACGACGCGCTTCATCAACCCGGCGACGGGCGACGAACGCGCGCGCTTCGTGATCGCGCAGCAGTACTATTTCCAGAGCCAGCGGGTCACGATCACGCCGGGCACGTCGCTCGACCAGGCCAAGCACTCGGACCTGATCGCGGGTGCATCGGTCAAGCTGGGCGCGGGTTTCGCGTCGGAAACCGCGTTCCAATATAATGCCGACAACAATCAGCTCGTGCGTTCGAGCATCGGCTTCTCGTTCAGCCCGGCCGTCCGGGAGGTGGTGAACGTCGGTTATCGCTATACGCGCCAGAACGCGACCACGCTGGTGAACGAGCCGATCAACCAGATCTTGTTTTCGGCACAGTGGCCGCTCACGCTGCGGCTCTATGGCGTCGCGCGAGTGAACTACGATCTCGCGAGCCATCGGCTCGTCGACGGTCTGGTCGGCTTCCAGTACGATGCCGACTGCTGGCAATTCGGCTTCGGCATGCAACGCTACGCGAACGGCGTCACGACCACGGGCCAGTCGGCGTCGGGCACGCGCGTGCTCGCGCAGCTCACGTTCAAGGGCCTGTCGAACGTCGATAACGGTCTCGTGACCGCGTTCCGCTCGAGCGTGCAGGGCTACCAGACTCCGCCGCCTGCGCCACCGCCGCTCGCACGCTTCACCAACTACGAGTGACGGATATCGTCGACCGAGAAGCGACGCAGCGCGCGAATATCCGCAGGACAAGCAGCACACGAGCGGGCAAGACCCGTATTTGATGGAGTATCCGTGGCACATATGAACATGTTTCGATCGACAACGCTGGCAGCGGGCGCATTCGCCGCGGCGCTTTTTCTGAGTTCACCGGCCGGTGCACAGGCCTTGTCGAAGGGCAGCGGCAACGCGCAAGTTGCCGATTCGGTCGTCGCGGTCGTCAACAGCGACGTGATCACGCAACGCGAACTCGTAGACCGCACGGGGCTCATCACGCGCCGCCTGCAACAGCAAAACGCGCCGCTGCCGCCCGCCGCGCAGTTGCAGCGCCAGGTCCTCGACCAGATGGTGCTCGAACGCATCCAGTTGCAAAAGGCGAAGGAAGACGGCATCGCCGTCGACGACGCCACCGTGAACCGCACGCTCGAGCGGCTCGCGCAGCAGAACCAGATGACGCTCGACGTCTACCGCGCGCGCATCGAGGCGCAAGGCGTGCCCTGGTCGACGTTCACCCGCGATGCGCGCACGGAACTCACGCTCTCGAAGCTGCGCGAGAAGGAAGTGGACAGCAAGATCACGGTGTCGGACGCGGAAGTCGCGAACTACATCGCGAGCCAGCGTGGGCCGAACGCCAAGCAGTCGAACGACCTGCATCTGCAGCACATCATGTTCAAGGTGCCCGCGAACGCATCGCCGGCCGATATCGCCGCGATCCAGGCGAAGGCCGAAGCCGTGCTCAAGCAAGCGCAGGGCAGCGAGGACTTCTCGAAGCTCGCCAAGCAGTACTCGCAGGACACCGATGCCGCGAAGGGCGGTGACCTTGGCTTTCGCACGCAAGGTTCGCTGCCTGCCGGAATCGTGACATCGGTGGCGACGCTGCGGCCGGGGCAGGTCGTGCCGCAACTGATTCGCACCGACGGCGGCTTCGAGATCATCAAGCTCGTCGAGCGCCGTACCGGCCAGGGCACCGCGGCCGATGCGCCAAAACTCGTGCAGACCCACGTGCGCCACATCCTGCTGCGCGTGTCGGACGGCATGTCGGAATCGGCGGCGCGGCAGAAGCTTCTCGACATCAAGCGCGACGTGCTCGGCGGCGGCGACTTCGCCAACTTCGCGCGGACGTATTCGCAGGACGGCTCGGCGTCGCAGGGCGGCGATCTCGGCTGGATCAGCCCGGGCGAGACGGTGCCCGAGTTCGAGCGCGCGATGAACAACCTGAAGGACGGCGACGTCAGCGACCCGGTGCGCAGCGAGTACGGCTATCACCTGATCCAGGTGCTCGGACGCCGCGAAGCCGAAGGCTCGGGCACGCAACAGCTCGACATCGCGCGTCAGGCGATCGGCCAGCGCAAGGCCGAGCAGGCATATTCCGACTGGCTGCGCGAACTGCGCGACACGGCGTACGTGCAATACAAGGGCATCGCCGCCCAGCAGGACCAGTAACATGCACGCCGCCTCCGACGCCCGGCCGCTCTCGATCGCGATCACCACCGGCGAGCCCGCCGGCGTCGGTCCCGAATTGACGGCAGCGGCGCTCGGTCAGGCGGCGGCGCGTTGGCCGTCGGCGCGCTTCACCGTGCTCGGCGACCGCACGCTATTGCAGGAACGCGCGGGTTCGGCGCCGGGCCTGTCGGGCGAGCAAGTCGAGATCGAGCATCACGCGCTGGCCGCGCCTTCGCAAGCGGGCAGGCTCGACGCGGCCAACGGGCGCTACGTGCTCGGCCTGCTCGACGCGGCGATCGATGGCGCGCTCGCCGGCCGGTTCGACGCCATCGTCACCGCGCCGCTGCAAAAGAGCACGATCAACGACGCCGGCGTTCCGTTCACCGGCCACACCGAATATCTCGCCGAGCGCACCAACACGCCGCGCGTCGTGATGATGCTGGCGGGCACCGGCGAGCGGCCGCTGCGCGTCGCGCTCGCGACGACGCATTTGCCGCTCAAGGACGTATCGGCGGCGCTGACGATCGACGGCATCGCCGACACGCTGCGCATCATCGATCACGATCTGCGTGCGCATTTCGGCTTGTCCGCGCCGCGCATCCTCGTGACCGGGCTCAATCCGCATGCGGGCGAGAACGGCTATCTGGGCCGCGAGGAAATCGACGTGATCGCGCCGGCGCTCGAACGCGCCCGCTCACTCGGCATCGACGCGCCGGGGCCTTTTCCCGCTGACACGCTCTTTCAGCCGCGCTATCTGAAAGACGCCGATTGCGTGCTCGCGATGTTCCACGACCAGGGCCTGCCGGTGCTGAAGTTCGCGACGTTCGGCGAAGGCATCAATGTCACGCTCGGCCTGCCGATCATCCGCACGTCGGTCGATCACGGCACCGCGCTCGATCTCGCGGGCACCGGCCGCGCCGACGCCGGCAGCATGATCGCGGCGATCGACACCGCCGTTTCGATGGCGCGCCATCGGCGCACGGGCTGATTCACTTCACTGAGTCATTTCACCCACGCAGTCTCAAAGCGGTTCTTTCGATGTCGACCAAGCACCAGGGCCATTTCGCGCGCAAGCGCTTCGGGCAAAACTTCCTCGTCGATCAGGGCGTGATCGATTCGATCGTCGATACGATCGCGCCCAGGCGCGGCGAACGCATGGTCGAGATCGGGCCGGGTCTCGCGGCGCTGACCGCGCCGCTGATCGAGCGGCTCGCGACGCCCGAATCGCCGCTGCATGCCGTCGAGCTCGACCGCGACCTGATCGCGCGGCTCGAAAAGCGCTTCGCCGGTCTGCTCGTGCTGCATTCGGGCGATGCGCTTGCCTTCGACTTCGGTTCGCTCGCGCTGGAAGGCGACAAGCCATCGCTGCGCATCGTCGGGAATTTGCCGTACAACATTTCCAGTCCGCTGCTGTTTCATCTGACGGCGTTCGCGTCCAGGGTCATCGACCAGCATTTCATGCTTCAGGACGAAGTCGTCGACCGGATGATCGCCGAGCCCGGCGGCAAGGACTTCGGGCGGCTCACCGTGATGCTTCAGTACCGCTATGTGATCGACAAGCTGATCGACGTGCCGCCCGAGTCGTTCCAGCCGCCGCCCAAGGTCAACTCCGCGATCGTGCGGATGATTCCGTTTGCGCCGCACGAACTGCCGGCCGTCGATGAGCGCGTGCTCGGCGAGGTCGTGCAGGCGGCGTTCTCGCAGCGGCGCAAGATGATGCGCAACACGCTTGCCGCTTATCGCGACACGGTCGATTTCGATGCGCTCGGGTTCGACCTTTCGCGGCGCGCCGAGGAAGTGTCCGTCGCCGAGTATGTGAAGCTGGCGCAGGTGGTCGCGCAGGGCTGAACTCCTACCGGCTGCGTGCCGGCTTGTTCACCAGCGCGATGCCCGTCAGGACCATCGCCGCCGCGATCATGAAGCGTAACGTGAAGTGGTCGCCGAGCAGCACCACGCCGAACGTCACGCCAAAGATCGGCGTCAGGAACGAAAACACCGAGAGACGCGACGCCATGTAGCGCGTCAGCAGCCAGAACCACGTCAGATAGCTGATGAAAGCGACCACAATCGCCTGATACGCGAGGCTCGCGAGCGCGAGCGGCGTCACCGATGCCACATCCACATGCGTCTGGCCGAGGCCGAGCGCGAGTGCCAGCAACAGCACCGCCGACACCGCCAACTGATAGAAGAGCGTCTTGCTCGCGCTCGCATGCGCGAGCGAACTCGCCCGCACGACGACCGTCGTCGCGGCCCAGAACAAGCCGCCGAGCACGGCGAGCGCATCGCCCGCGATGCCGCGCAAGGCCGGCGCTCCGTTCGTATCGGCGTGCAGGAGGCCATCGGCGAAGGCGAGCGCGATGCCGCAAAACGCCACGACGATGCCGAGCCACTGCACGCGGCGCATCTTCTCGCCCGCGACGAACCAGTGCAGCCCGAGCGCCGTGAAGCACGGCGCGGTATAGAGGAAGACGGCCATGCGCGAGGCTGTCG
Organism: Caballeronia choica; assembly: GCF_001544535.1. GTDB lineage: Bacteria > Pseudomonadota > Gammaproteobacteria > Burkholderiales > Burkholderiaceae > Caballeronia > Caballeronia choica. The sequence continues at coordinate 20,416 of NZ_FCON02000056.1, forward strand.
TCAGTGTCAGGCCGAAGAAGATGCAGACGAACTCGCCGCCGAACAGGATGCCGGCGAGGAGGCCGGCGCCGAGCGTGCTGTCGCGCTTGAACAGCGCGTCGCCGCGCGAGCGCGTCCAGAGCCAGACGAGCAGCGTCGCGATGGCCGAGCGCACGCCGGCTTGCAGCATCGGCGGGAACGACGCGTTCGCTTCCTTGATGGCGACCTGCTGGAAGCCCCACGCGGCGCATAACGCCACCATGACGATGACGGCGGTCGCGTCCGGCGCGCGACGCAGGGAAAGGGCAGGTGTGCTCATCGGCTTGGTTTTTGCGGTTCGAGCCTGCGAGCGTGTTCGAGAACGCCCCGGCGCATGCACTGTTTTGGAGCGTCGATTTTGCCACCGATCGGGGACTTGCGCGAAAGGCTGGGTCGCGCGTGGGGTCGTGCGCTGATGCGGCGCGAGACAGGTCGAGCGGCGGCTCCGATTGCACCACCGCCGCTCAGTTGCAACTCAAGAATGCTTTTCGATGAGCTCGATCTTGTAGCCGTCGGGGTCCTCGACGAATGCGATCACCGTCGTGCCGCCCTTCACCGGACCCGCCTCGCGCGTCACCTTGCCGCCCGCTTCGCGGATGCGGTCGCAGGCGCCGGCCGCGTTGTCGACTTCGAGCGCGATGTGGCCGTAAGCGGAGCCGAGATCGTATTTGTCGACGCCCCAGTTATAGGTGAGTTCGAGCACGCTGGCCTCGCTCTCGTCGCCATAGCCGACGAAGGCCAGCGTGTACTTGTATTCGGTGTTCTCGCTCTGGCGCAGCACTTTCATGCCGAGAATGCGCGTGTAGAAATCGATCGAGCGCTGCAAGTCGCCGACGCGCAGCATCGTGTGTAGAAGTCGCATGGTGGGGTTCCTGTTGTTGGATTCGGGGCAGGAGCGCACCGCGCTTTCGCACGCTGCGATTGCCGCAAAAATTGTACTGCTCGCTGCCCGTGCGTGCAGGGCGCGCTCAGAGCGCCGGCAACAGTTCCGGCGGATGGTGCTTCAGTGTGTGCCGCGCTTCGCGGAACTCGGGGAAGATCGATTCGACTGTTTCCCAGAAACGCGGGCTGTGGTTCATCTCGCGAAGATGCGCGAGTTCGTGCGCGACGACGTAATCGATGATCGAAACCGGGAAGTGAATCAGCCGCCAGTTGAGGCGAATCTTGCCGTCGCTGGAACAACTGCCCCAGCGCGTCGCCGCCGACGACAACGCATACGCGCGAAATTCGACACCGAGTTTTTGCGCATACACCACCAGCCGTTCGCCGAAAATCCGCCTGGCTTCGGTCTGCAGCCAGCTTTGCACGCGGTCCTTGATCTGCTGCGGATCGGCGAGCGCGGGCAGGGCGAGCGAGAGCACGCCGCTCGCGGGATCGAAATGCAGCGCGCTTCGCGTCGACCCGAGCGACACGCTGATCGTCTTGCCGAGATACGGAAACTGCGCGCCGTCTTTCCAGTCGATGCGTGGCAGCGCGCGCTGCTCGACGCGCGTCTGCCATTCGGCGAGCTTCTTGAAGATCCACTTTTGCTTGTCGACGATCGCGCTCTCGATGTCGGCGAGCGTGACCCAGCGCGGTGCGGTGATCGCGAGGCCGGTGCCATCGATCGTGAAGCCGATCGTGCGGCGCGACGAGCGCTTCAAACGGTAGTCGAGCGTTCGCGGGCCGAGGACGAGCCGGCGCAGGCGCGTGCCGTCGGGCGCATGAGGTGCAGGAGGCGGATGAGGCGCTTGGGGTGCACCCGGAGGCGGCGCAAGGTCGCCGCGCAGGGGAGCGGGTGTCTCGGGGACCAGCGACGCAGGTGCGGCGCTCGCAGGCGCGTCTGCGAACGGCAGATCGAGTTGCAGGTTGTCTAGCGCGACAGCGGGGCGCTGCCGCGATGGGGGCTTCTGCATCGGCTCAGCTTTGCGCTCGCGGCGCAGGAATGACGAGAAGAACGAAAAAGGCAATGCGCGGCTCGGCTTATGTGCAGTCGGTTCAGCGGCCCGCGGACGCATGTTGCGCCGGCGTCGACCCTGCATCCGTCGAACTGTAAGCGGCCGGATCGATACGACGCATTTCCGTTTCGATCCAGTCCTCCACACGCTGGTTGACTTCTTCCGGCGTGAGACCCGCCGTGTCGATCGGCTTGCCGATCGACACCGTGACTATACCCGCATATTTGAGAAAGGAATGACGCGGCCAGACGTGCCCGGCGTTATGCGCGATCGGCACGACCGGCGCGCCCGTCGCGACCGCGAAGCGCGCGCCGCCCGTCTTGTACTTGCCCTGGCTGCCGGTGCGCGTGCGCGTGCCTTCGGGGAACATGATGACCCACGCGCCTTCATCCATGCGAGCGCGGCCTTGCTGCGTCACGGAGACGAATGCGTCCTTGCCCTGCTTGCGGTCGATGTGAACCATCTTCAGCATGCCGAGCGCCCAGCCGAAGAACGGGACGAAGAGCAGTTCGCGCTTGAACACGTAGCACAGCGGACGCGGCATCAGCGCGGGAAACGCGAGCGTCTCCCACGCCGACTGATGCTTCGACAACAGCACGGCCGGACCATCGGGCAGGTTCTCGTAGCCTTCGATCGTGTAGCGGATGCCGTTCAGATAGCGCAGCACGACGATCGACGACTTGCACCAGCCGGCCGCCATCCAGTAGCGCTTGTCGGCGCGCAGGAACGGAAATGCAATGAAGCAGGCGATCGCGTACGGAACCGTGTACACGATGAAGTAGACCATCAACAGCAGCGAGCGGATGAAGCGCATTGGCGTGGATTCTTATAGTGCGCCGCTGAATGGGCGCCGAATGAAGTGACTCAGCGCGTCAGTCGTGTTCTTCGGCGAGGAAGTCGAGGACGAAGGTGCGCAGGTCCTTGTGCACCTTCGTGCCCGGCGGCAGGTTGCCCTCCGCCAGCGTTTTCTCGCCCTTGCCGGTCAGCACCAGATGCACCGGAAAGCCGAGCAGCGCGCCGGCTTCGAGATCGCGCAATGAATCGCCGACCACCGGCGTGTCTTCGGGGTCGATCTCGAAGCGGTCGATGATCTGCTGCAACATGCCCGGCTTCGGCTTCCTGCAGTCGCATTGATCCTCGGCCGTGTGCGGGCAGAAGAAGACCGCGTCGATTCGCCCGCCCACCGCCGCCGCCGCGCGATTCATCTTCTGGTGCATCGCGTTCAGCGCCGCCATGTCGAAGAGACCGCGCCCGATGCCCGACTGGTTCGACGCGATCGCGACGTGCCAGCCGGCCTGGTTCAATCGCGCGATGGCATCGAGGCTGCCCGGAATCGCGACCCACTCGTCGGGCGACTTGATGAAGGCGTCGGAATCGACGTTGATCACGCCGTCGCGATCGAGGATGACCAGCTTTCTGTTCGGATTCATGGGCGCTGGATGTTTGCGTTAGGCCGCGAGCTTGGAGATATCCGCGACGCAGTTCATCTGCTGATGCAGCGCGCCGAGCAGTGCCAGCCGGTTGCTTCGCAGCGCCGGGTCTTCCGCGTTCACCATCACGTCGTTGAAGAAGGTGTCGACGGCATCGCGCAACGCGGCGAGCGCGGACAGCGCTTCCGTGTAGTTGCGCTCGGCGAGCTGGGCCTGCACGCGCGGTGCGACTTGCTCGAGTTGCGCGTACAGCGCCTTCTCGGCGGTTTCGACGAGCAGTTCGGGATTCACGCTCGCCGGCACGTCCTCCGACGACTTCTTCAGGATGTTCGAGATGCGCTTGTTGGCCGCCGCGAGCGACGACGCTTCCGCCAGCGTCGCGAATTCGCGCACCGCTTCGAGGCGCGCGACGATGTCGTCGAGACGCGTCGGGTTCAGGCTCAGCACCGCGTCGATTTCGCTTGCGTTGAAGCCGCGTTCACGCAGCACGCCGCGCAGGCGGTCGATAAAGAACGCGTGAATCGCTTCCGTCGATTCGGCGACTTGCGGCATATCCGCAAATTGCTTTTGCGCGGCGCGCAGCAGGTCGAGCAGATCGATCGCGAGCCGCTTTTCAAGCAGGATGCGCAGCACGCCGAGCGCATGTCGACGCAGCGCGAACGGGTCTTTTTCGCCCGTCGGTTGCAGGCCGATGCCCCAGATGCCGACGATCGTCTCCAGCTTGTCGGCGAGCGCGACCGCGCAGCCGACGCCGGTCGACGGCGTTTCGTCGCCCGAGAAGCGCGGCTGGTAATGCTCCGAGCACGCGAGCGCGACTTCTTCCGGCTCGCCGTCGTGGCGCGCGTAGTAGGTGCCCATCGTGCCCTGCAGTTCGGGGAACTCGCCGACCATGTCGGTCAGCAAGTCGGCCTTCGCGAGCAACGCGGCGCGCTTCGTCAACGCGACGTCGACGCCGACCATCGGCGCGATCTCGCCCGCGAGCGCTTCGACGCGCTGCACGCGCTGCAACTGCGAGCCGAGCTTGTTGTGATAGACGACGTTCGCGAGCAACGGCACGCGATCGGCGAGGCGCTTCTTCTTGTCCTGCTCGAAGAAGAACTTCGCGTCGGCGAGACGCGGGCGCACGACCCGCTCGTTGCCTTCGACGATATCGGCGGGCGTCTTCGTGTCGATATTCGACACGATCAGGAAGCGCGAGCGCAGGCGGCCGTTCGCGTCGGTCAGTGCGAAATATTTCTGGTTGGTCTGCATCGTGAGGATCAGGCACTCCTGCGGCACCTGCAGGAATTCCTCGCCGAAGTGACACTGATACACAACCGGCCATTCGACGAGCGCATTCACTTCATCGAGCAGCGCTTCGGGCATCACCACGCGATCGTTGCCGGCGAACGCCTGCAATTGCGTGCGGATCGATTCCTTGCGGTCGTCGAAGCTCGCGACGACATGCGCTTTCGAGCGCAGCGTGTCGGCGTAGTCGTCGGCGTGGGCGATCTGCACGAAACCATGCGACATGAAGCGATGACCGATGGTCGTATCGCCGGAATCGATGCCGAGCGCCGTGGCGGGCACGACGTCGCGGCCGTGCAGGGCGACGAGGCGCTGCACCGGACGCACGAATTGCACGTTGGTGCCGTCGGGCCGCTGGTAGGTCATGACCTTCGGAATCGGCAGCTTGGCGAGCGTTTCATCGAGCGCCGACTGCAAACCGTCGGCGAGCGTCGCGCCCGGCGCCGCGTAGCGCAGGAAGAACGCTTCGGCCTTGCCGTCCTGGGCGCGTTCGAGGTCGCTCAAGGGAAAGTCGGGAAAGCCGAGCGCGGCGAGTTTCTTGGCGAGCGGCGCGGTGGGCTGGCCGTCCTTGTCGAGCGCGACCGAAACCGGCAGCACCTTCTCGCGCACCTGTCTTTCCGGCGCGACTTCGCGCACGTTCCTGACGAGCACGGCGAGGCGGCGCGGCGTCGCGAATTTTTCGAAGCTAGGCTCGCCGTCGATCAGATCGCGTGCGGCGAGACGTTGCACGATGCCTTCCGCAAACGCGGTCCCGAGGCGCGCGAGCGCTTTCGGCGGCAGTTCTTCGGTAAGCAGTTCGACGAGCAGGGAGGCTTGGTTGGATTGCGTCATTGTTGTTTCGTGTCTCGTCAAACCTGGTCGAGGTTGCGCTCGACCTTCAACGGCGGCGCCCAGGCGGGCATGGCGGCGTCGTGTTCATCGGTGGTGAGGCCGGCTGCGGGATGGACCGGATTGCCGAGCATCGGGAAGCCGAGCGCCTCGCGCGACTCGTAGTACGCCTGCGCAACCAGCCGCGACAGCGCGCGAATCCGGCCGATATACGCCGCGCGTTCCGTGACCGAGATCGCGCCGCGCGCGTCGAGCAGGTTGAACGTGTGGCCGGCCTTCAGCACGAGTTCATAGGCGGGCAGCGCGAGCTTCGCGTCGATCATCTTCTTCGCTTCAGCCTCGTAGCTGTTGAAGAACGTGAAGAGCAGGTCGACGTTGGCGTGTTCGAAGTTGTAGGTCGATTGCTCGACCTCGTTCTGGTGATACACGTCGCCATAGGTGAGGCGCCGCGTTTCCTTGCCGTTCGGGCCGTCTTCTTCCCATTCGGTCCAGACGAGGTCGTAGACGTTCTCGACCTTTTGCAGATACATCGCGAGCCGTTCCAGCCCGTAAGTGATCTCGCCGAGCACCGGCCTGCAATCGATCCCGCCGACTTGCTGGAAGTACGTGAACTGCGTCACTTCCATGCCGTTCAGCCACACTTCCCAGCCGAGTCCCCAGGCGCCGAGCGTCGGGTTTTCCCAGTCGTCCTCGACGAAGCGCACGTCGTTCTGCTTCAGGTCGAAGCCGAGCGCTTCGAGCGACCCGAGATACAGGTCGAGGATGTTTTCCGGCGCGGGCTTCAGCACGACCTGGTACTGGTAATAGTGCTGGAGACGATTCGGGTTGTCGCCGTAACGGCCATCCTTCGGGCGGCGCGACGGCTGCACATAGGCGGCTCGCCACGGTTCCGGGCCGATCGCGCGCAGGAACGTGTGAACGTGCGACGTGCCCGCGCCGACTTCCATGTCGATCGGCTGGAGAAGCGCGCAACCCTTGTTGTCCCAATAGGATTGCAGCGTCAGGATGATTTGCTGAAAAGTGAGCATGATTGCCTTTGAGGCGGACCGGCCGGGACACGCGTCGCAACGACGAGCGCCCGGGCCGGCCAAGTGCTAAAACGTTGAATTTTAGCGGGTATGAGGGTCTTGTGCGACTTTCCGAGCGTTTCGGCGATGGCGGGACAGCGCCGCCACGCGGGTCTCACTTCCTTCGCGAAGGCGCAAAGGCAAAGCCAAACGCGAGCAGCAGGAGGGAAACGGCGATCACGGTCAGATTCCCGCTCGTGACGTAGGGCGTGCTTCCAGACGTTCCTTGCACGGTGGCTTCGAGGCTGCCGGTGGTGTACTGCGGCAGCTTCGCGACGACGTCGCCGTTCGCCGCGATCACGGCGGTCATGCCGGTATTGGTCGCGCGCAGCATCGGCCGGCCGGTTTCGATCGAGCGCATCCGTGCGATCTGCAGATGCTGGTCGAGCGCGATGGTATTGCCGAACCAAGCGAGATTCGTCGAATTGACGAGAATGCCCGCCGGTGCTGGCTGCTCGCGAAGGGTTCTCGCGATCTCCTCGCCGAAAATGTCCTCGTAGCAGACATCGACGGCGACCGGCTGATTGCGCACGAAGAACGCCCTCTGCACCGACGGGCCGCGCGCGAGATCGCCGAGCGGAATGCCCATCAGGTTCACGAACCAGTGGAACCCGAGCGGCACGAATTCGCCAAACGGCACGAGATGATGCTTGTCGTAGCGATACACGTCGAAGGAGCCCGGCGTGATGCCGAACAGGCTATTCGTGAAATCGGTTGCGCGGCCTTCGGGTGTGATCGTCACGCCGATCGCGCCGAACAGGATCGACGACTTCGTCGTGTCGGCGAAATTGCGCAAGGCCAGCGCGAGGTCTTGCGGCACTTGAACCGCGAGCACTGGCAGCGCGGTTTCGGGCGTCACGATGAGATCGGCGGGCTTCTCGGTGATGAGCCGCCGATACAGCGCGAGCGACTCGTTCACGCCTTCCTGCTCGAACTTCATTTCCTGCTTCACGTTGCCTTGCAGGAGGCGCACGGAGAGCGGCGAATTGGCGGGCGTCGTCCAGTGGACGAGCGACAGCAGCATGCCGCCGACGATCAGCGCCACCGCGACCACCGCAGGCGCGAAGCTTCGCGCGTTGCGAGTGCTTCGGGCGTTGAAGATGGCCTGCACGACGAGCGCCGCCACGAGCGCAAGCACCCAGCCGACGCCATACACGCCCGCGATCGCGCCATATCCCGCGAGCGGCCCGTCGACTTGCGCATAACCGCTCGCGAGCCACGGAAAGCCGGTGAAGATGAGCCCGCGCAGCCATTCGCCGAGCGCCCAGGCGCTCGCGAAAGCGAACGCGCCGTGCCAGGTCGGAACGAAGCGCGGTTCGGCGGAGGCATCGGCGAGGGCAGTGCCGCTTTCGTCGTCGAAGCGCGCGCGGCCTGCCACCAGCGACCACACGACCGCCGCCGCCGCCGGATAAATCGCGAGATACAGCGAAAACAGCGCGACGGCCGCGGCCGCAAGCGGCGCGGCCATGCCGCCGTAGAAATGCATGCTGACGTAGAGCCACCAGACGCCCGTCACGAAATTACCGAAGCCGAACGCCCAGCCGGTCATCGCGGCGCTTTTCCAGCCGCTCGTGCGCGAAAGCCAGGCGAAGAACAGCGTGAAGACGACGAGTTCGACCCAGCCGCCGTGCGGCGTCGGTGCGAACGAGAGCGTGTTGAGCGCGCCGAGGACCGCGGCCGCGAGGTAATGCCAGAACGGGAGCGCGCTTGCGTCGCTGGATGCGGACGACTTGCTGCGCCGCCGGCGCAGAATGCGAAACGAAGAATCGGCCATTGATTACACGGTCGGGGTCGGCAGGAAGGGGAAGTGGCGCGAGGAAGCCCGCGCCGTTCGGACAGAAGTGGCCGCGCGGACCAGGACGCGATCAGCCGCGATCGTCTTCTTCCCCGTCGCGGGAAAGGTGGTCGAAGCGGTTCAGGCTCGGCGCACGCCGCACGAGCAGAACGTGGATCTGCCGCGCGTCGCCGCGCAGAATTTCGAACACGAAATCGTCGATGCGCACCTTCTCGCCGCGATGCGGCACGCGTCCGAAGCGGTGCGTGACGAGCCCGCCGATCGTGTCGACTTCCTCATCCGAATAATCGGTGCCGAATTCCTCGTTGAACTGCTCGATGGCGGTCAGCGCGCGCACGCGATACTTCCCGTCCGGCGACGAGATGATGTTGCCGGCTTCCTCGTCGAAGTCGTATTCGTCCTCGATGTCGCCGACGATCTGCTCCAGCACGTCCTCGATGGTGATCAGGCCCGCGACGCCGCCGTATTCGTCGACGACGATCGCAATGTGGTTCCGGTTCACGCGGAAATCGTGCAGCAGCACGTTCAGGCGCTTCGATTCCGGGATGAACACGGCGGGGCGCAGCATGCCGCGCACATCGAATTCATCTTCCGCGTAATAACGCAGCAGGTCCTTGGCGAGCAGCACGCCGATGATGTTGTCGCGGTTTCCCTCGTACACCGGATAGCGCGAGTGCGCCTTGTCGAGCACGTAGGGGATGAATTCGGCGGGGGTTTCGGCGATGTTGATCGCGTCCATCTGGGCACGCGGCACCATGATGTCGCGGGCGCAGAGGTCGGAGACCTGGAACACGCCTTCGATCATCGAAAGCGAATCGGCGTCGAGCAGGTTGCGTTCGTGGGCGTCCTGCAGCACTTCGAGCAGTTCGTCGCGCGACTCGGGCTCGTGCGAGATGAAATCGGTCAGACGCTCGAGCAGGGAGCGTTTTTCTTGCGGTTTGTCGGTGTGGCGTCGACTGGGATAGGCGTCGTTCATAGCGGGGCGCCCGAAAGCTTCGGGGCGCGAAATAGCGGAAAGTTAAGCATACACGAAGGGAAAAGCCCGGCCGGAAGGCGAGGCGCACGGATCGGATCTGCGACCATGCTAACTGATAAATATGCGAGAAGTATGTCGAGGAAAACACGTTGGCCGAACGGACAAGGCGGCCTTGCTCAGGTCATATCAATAGCGTCATTCCTGCGCCTTGCAGCGTGTCAAGAGCGCCTCGAGCGCGCGATCCGGCATGCCGCTTTCCCGCAACGCCTCGACGGTGCGGCTCACGTAGTCGAGCGTCGTGCCGTAGCGGCCGCTCGCGCAGCCGAGCACGGTGCGCACGACCGGATCGGCGAGCTTGCCGGTGTAGGACGCCGCTTCGCGCCGCATGACGAACGCGAGCGCCACGACCCGCCGGCCGTCGGCGAGCGTGCACGGCAGCCACGCGGGCCGGTAGGACGCCATCGCCATTTCGCGTCGCCAGAGCACTTCGAGGTGCTCCGGCGCACCGTCGGCGGCAAGGCGAAACGCAATGCCGGTGCACGAGCCGCCGCGATCGAGCGCGAGCACGAGGCCGGGCTGCTCGGGCGTGCCGCGATTCACGCGCGACCACAGGTAAAGTCCGCGATGATAGCCGTGCACCTTGCTGCGCACGGCTTCGACGGTCGGCAGGCCAGGATTCCAGATCAGCGATCCGTAGCCGAAGAGCCACAAGTCCGACTGGCGGTCCCAGTTCACGAGCGTTCGTTCACGCGATGCCGCGAGTTCCTCGTCGGTGAGAAGCGGCGATTCGACGAGTTTTGGCGGGTAATCCGGCGACACGGGCGCCGATAACGGCGCAAGCGGCTGAAATTCGGGCGTCTCGTCTTTCACGGCGGTTCAGGGAATCGGCACGTAGGGGTCGGAAAAACCGAGCGAGCGCAGGACTTCGGTCTCGATCGATTCCATTTCTTCGGCTTCGGTCTCGTCTGCGTGATCGTACCCCTGAGCATGCAGCGTGCCGTGGACGATCAGATGCGCATAGTGCGCGGGGAGCGGCTTGCCCTGCTCGGCGGCTTCCTTTTCGACGACGGGGCAGCAGAGAATCAGGTCGCCCGCCACCGGATCTTCCTCAGATTCCGCGTAGGCGAACGTCAGCACGTTCGTCGCGTAGTCCTTCTGGCGATACGTGCGGTTGAGCGCGCGACCTTCGTCCTCGTCGACGAAACGGATGGTCAGTTCCGCGTCCGCGAACAGCGCGGCCTTGATCCAGCGCACGACCGTCGCGCGCGGCAGGATCGCCTTGTGCGCCGGGAACGCCTTCGCGGCGGGGAACTGCATCGTCAGCGTGAGTTTGTGCGCGCGTGTCATCGTCGGAACGAGGCGCTCATTCCGGCCGTTGCGCGGCCTTCGCCGCTTCGGCGAGCGCCGCGTCCTTCTGCGACTGCGCGTCGTAAGCCTCGACGATCCGCGCCACCAGCGGATGCCGCACCACGTCGGCAGACGTGAAATGCGTGAGCGCGATGCCGCGCACTTCCGACAGCACGTGCTGCGCCTCGATCAGCCCGCTCTTGTGGCCGCGCGGCAGGTCGACCTGCGTCGTGTCGCCGGTGACGACCGCCTTCGAGCCGAAGCCGATCCGCGTGAGGAACATCTTCATCTGCTCGGGCGTCGTGTTCTGCGCTTCGTCGAGGATGATGAACGCGTGGTTCAGCGTGCGTCCGCGCATGTACGCGAGCGGCGCGATCTCGATCATCTGGCGCTCGAACATCTTCGCCGTCTTGTCGAAGCCGAGCAGGTCGTAGAGCGCGTCGTACAGCGGCCGAAGGTACGGATCGACCTTTTGCGCAAGATCGCCCGGCAGGAAGCCGAGCCGTTCGCCGGCTTCGACGGCTGGGCGCGTCAGCACGATCCGCTTCACCTGGTCGCGCTCCAGCGCATCGACCGCGCACGCCACCGCGAGATAGGTCTTGCCGGTGCCGGCCGGGCCGATGCCGAATGTCAGATCGTGCGCGATGATCTGGCGCAGATATTCCCGCTGCGCCGGCGTGCGGCCGCGCAGGTCGGCGCGTCGGGTGTAGAGCTTCGGGCCGTGGTCCTCGGCGTCGTCGAGGTCGATGGTCGCGCTCGGTTCGTCGAACGGATGGTCCGGATCGCCGCGAAAACGTGGATCGACCGGCGGTTCGCCGTGACCGTTGCCGTTCGACTCCCGGCTGCGGTGCGTCGCATGCCTCGCCTCGACGAGCGCAAGCTGGATGTCGTCGACGGAAATCGGGTCGCGCGCCCGGTTGTAGAAGTTTTCGAGCGCCGCGAGCGCCACCTTGGCGCCGCGTCCGCGAATCGTGATCTTGTGGCCGCGCCGCGAGAGCGTGACGTCCAGCGCTTGCTCGATCTGTCGCAGGTTCTCTTCGAGCGGGCCGCAGAGGTTGGCGAGCCGCGCGTTGTCGTCGCGCGGAGCGGTGAATTCCAGGTGCTGCTGATTGGCGGTCTTCAAGGCGAAAGTGTGTTCCCAGTCGAAGGGCTACTCAAATGAGCGGGCTCAATGTGTCGTGGCCGGCGTCAGGATCAGCGCGCCGCGCAATGAGTGCGGATAGGCGTGGTTGATCTCGACGTCGATCATCTGGCCGATCAGCCGCGCATGCGATTCGACCGGCGCCGGGAAATTCACCACGCGGTTGTTCTGCGTGCGGCCGGCGAGTTCGTTCGGGTCCTTGCGCGACAGGCCTTCCACAAGAATACGCTGCACCGAGCCGAGCATCGAGTTGCTGATTTTCGTGACGTTCGCCTCGATGGTCGCCTGCAAATGTTGCAGGCGCTTGAGCTTGACTTCGCGCGGCGTGTCGTCGTGCAGGTTGGCGGCGGGCGTGCCGGGGCGCGGGCTGTAGATGAACGAGAAGCTCGTGTCGTAGCTCATTTCGTCGATGAGCTTCATCATCTTCGCAAAATCTTCCTCGGTTTCGCCCGGAAAGCCGACGATCATGTCCGTCGATAGCGACAAATCAGGGCGAATCGCGCGCAGCTTGCGGATTACCGACTTGTATTCGAGTACGGTGTAGCCGCGCTTCATCGCCATCAGGATGCGGTCGGAGCCGTGTTGCACCGGCAGATGCAAATGGGAGACGAGCTTCGGCACTTTCGCGTAGGTGTCGATCAGGCGCTGCGTGAATTCCTTCGGATGCGACGTCGTGTAGCGAATCCGCTCGATGCCCGGCACCTCGGCGACGTATTCGATCAGCGTCGCGAAATCCGCGATTTCGGGCGAACCGAGGGTGAGCGGCCCGCGATACGCGTTTACGTTCTGGCCGAGCAGCGTCACTTCGCGCACGCCCTGGTCGGCGAGACCGGCGATTTCGGTCAGCACGTCGTCGAGCGGGCGCGACACTTCCTCGCCGCGCGTGTACGGCACGACGCAATAGCTGCAGTACTTGCTGCAGCCTTCCATGATCGAGACGAACGCGCTCGGGCCTTCGACGCGCGCGGGCGGCAGATGGTCGAACTTCTCGATTTCGGGGAACGAGATGTCGACCTGCGCGCGGCCGCTCGAACGACGCTTGTCGATCATGTCGGGTAGGCGGTGCAAGGTCTGCGGGCCAAACACCAGATCGACATACGGCGCACGCGAAATGATCGACGCGCCTTCCTGGCTCGCGACGCACCCGCCAACGCCGATGATCAGGTTCGGGTTCGCTTCCTTCAGTTCGCGCACGCGGCCGAGGTCGGAGAAGACCTTTTCCTGGGCTTTTTCGCGCACCGAACAGGTATTGAAGAGAATGACGTCCGCGTCTTCCGGCGTGTCCGTCTTGACGAGGCCTTCCGCTGCACCGAGGACGTCGACCATCTTGTCGGAGTCGTACTCGTTCATCTGGCAGCCAAAGGTCTTTACATAAACTTTCTTGGTCATGAATTTCGCCGGTCGCAGTGGTTAACCTGGGGGCGCGGTATTTGAGGTTGAAGGAGACGCTTTATTGCGTTCTTGTTGATGTAATTCAGCCCAATATTATAGCGCCCGTCCCCGTTCCTTACGTTTTGGCCGGGCGCCGGCGGCCGGCGACGGGCGGGTACGCGAGGTCGCCGAGCAGTTCGTCGGTTGCCGATGCGAACCGCTCGACCAGGAAATCGAGCAGCGCACGCACGCGCGGCGCCATGTAGCGGTTCGCGTGAAACAGCGCATGAACCGCCGCCTCGTGCGTGCACCAGTCCGGCAACAGCATTTTGAGCGTGCCGGCGCGGACGTCGGCGGCGATGTCCCAGATCGATTTGTGCGCGATGCCGTGGCCCGCCAGCGCCCACGCGCGGGTCAGCGCGCCGTCGTTCGATTCCCACGACTGCTCGACCGGCATCGTGAAGGTCGCGCGCTCGTCGCCGCGCACGAAGTCCAGTTCGCTCAAGGGACCGGCAGACGTCACGAGCACGACGAAATCGTGGCCGTCGAGATCGGCGGGAGTCGCCGGCGTGCCTTTGCGCGCCAGATAGTCCGGCGAGGCGCACAGCACGCGCCGGTTCGGCGCGAGTTGCCGCGCGGCGAGCCCGCTGTCGGGCGGCGCGCCGAAGCGGATCGCAAGATCGATTTCCTCCAGCAACAGATTCGACACCGAATCCGACAGCGTCAGCGCGAAGCTCACGTCGGGATAGCGCTCGTGGAATTCGTCGAGCCAGCCGCGCAGCAGATAGCGGCCGAAATCCGATGTCGCGGAAATGCGCACCTTGCCGCGCACGAGGTTCTGGCCGGCTTGCAGCGCGGCTTCCGCGTCGTCAATGGCCTGCAGCGCGATCCGGCAATGCTGCAGGTAGAGACGGCCTTCGTCGGTGACGCGCAACTGGCGCGTCGTGCGCTCGAACAGCCGCGCGTGCAGCGATTTCTCCAGCTTCAAGAGCCGCGCGCTCGCCGCCGCCGGCGAAAGCCCGAGCTTGCGCCCGGCCGCCGACAGGCTACCCGCCGCCGCCGCTTCCACGAACAGTCGCATGTCGCCGAGACGATCCATCGCGATTCTCAATTTCGATTTGACAATGATTCAAATGCTACGCCAATTATCAAAACGGGGTAAGCCGCGCAGAATGCGGACTCAGGGTTTCACCTTACGGCTCCATTCGCCACTTTCATCGGGGAATCTTCATGCCCATTCCACTGCTCGCGCTGGCGATCAGCGCTTTCGCCATCGGCACGACCGAATTCGTGATCATGGGCCTGCTGCCCAACGTCGCTCGCGATCTCGCGGTGTCGATTCCGTCCGCGGGGCTGCTCGTGACCGGCTACGCGCTCGGCGTTGCCGTCGGTGCACCGCTGCTCGCCGTGCTGACGAGCAAAATGCCGCGCAAGCTCGCGCTGCAAATGCTGATGGCCGTGTTCATCGTCGGCAATGTGCTGTGTGCCGTCGCGCCGAACTACGGCTTGCTGATGTTCGCGCGGGTCGTGACGTCGTTCGCGCACGGCTCGTTCTTCGGCATCGGCGCGGTGGTCGCGGCGTCGCTCGTGCCGGCCGAGAAGCGTGCAAGCGCGATCGCGCTGATGTTCACCGGGCTCACGCTCGCCAACGTGCTCGGCGTGCCGTTCGGCACGTTCATCGGCCAGGAATTCGGCTGGCGCGCGACGTTCTGGATTGTCGCGGTGCTTGGCGTGTTGTCGGCGCTCGGCGTGACCGCGCTCGTCCCGAACCGGCACGACGCCGGCCCGAGCAACCTCGGGCGCGAAGTGCGCGTGCTCAAAGAGCCGCAAGTCTGGCTCGCGCTCGCAATGACGGTGCTCGGGTTCGGCGGCGTGTTCGTCGTGTTCACCTATATCGCGCCGATCCTGGAGCAGGTTGGCGGTTTCTCGCCGCACGGCGTGACACTCGTGCTCGTGCTGTTCGGCGTCGGCCTGACGATCGGCAACACGATTGGCGGCAAGCTCGCGGACCGCGCGCTGATGCCGTCGCTGATGGGCATCCTGATCGCGCTCGCCATCGTGATGGCCGTCTTCGCGACCACGAGCCACAGCCAGACCGGCACCATCGTCACGATCTTCGTCTGGGGCATCGCCGCTTTCGCGACCGTGCCGCCGCTGCAAACGCGTGTCGTCGAGAAGGCGAAGCACGCGCCGAATCTTGCCTCGACGCTCAATATCGGCGCGTTCAACGTCGGCAATGCGGGCGGCGCGTGGCTCGGCGGCGTGGTGCTGACACACGGCTACGCGCTCGACTCGCTGCCGTGGGTGGCGGCTGCAGTGGCGATCCTGGCGTTCGCGGTAACGTGGTACGCGAGCCGCCTCGACGCCCGGCCGACGGTCACCAGCGCGAAGCCCGCCGACGCATGAAGACAGGCGCCGGGCGACCGGCGTTTCGTATGAAGACGGATTAACGAACGCTTATCATGTTGGCTCACCGTAATCCGAGCCATCATGATCGACCATCTCATCTGCGACTGCGACGGTGTGCTCGTCGACAGTGAAATCATCGCCGATCGCGTCCTGCTGGAAACGCTGACGGAAACGTTCCCAGGGATCGATTTCAAGCCGGTCGTGAAGACGGCGTTCGGCCAGCAGACCTCGCGCTTCCTGTCGAACCTTGAAACCAAGTTCGGGATTTCGCTGCCCGCGGGCTTTGTCGATACGGTCGAGGTGCGCGTCGGCGAGGCACTGGCGAGGTCGGTCGGCCCGATCACGGGTGTGCGCTGCGCATTGCAGCGCGTGCGACTGCCGGTTGCGGTGGTATCGAATAGCAGGATGGAGCGCGTGCGCTCGTCGGTGCGGCGCGCCGGACTCGACCCGATTTTCGGCGAGCGCGTGTTCAGCGCCGAGCAGGTCGTGCGGCCGAAGCCGTATCCCGATGTCTACCTCTTTGCCGCGCAAACGCTCGGCGTGGCGCCCGAGCGGTGTCTCGTGGTCGAGGACAGCGTCGCCGGACTGACGGCGGCGCGCGCCGCCGGCATGATGACGATCGCGTTCGTCGGCGCGAGCCATATTCCGGCGGGTTACGCGCAGGTACTCCGCGAGCACGGCATCACGCGCATCATCGATTCGATGGACGATCTGCCCGCGCTCGTCGAGGCGGGCATCCGGGGTGAGTTCGGCGACGTGCGGTTTTAGGATCTCAGGCCGCTTCTTCCACCATTTCCCGCGCCGCCGCCAACGCCGCGCGGAATTCCGCCAACTCGGCGATCGTCAGCATCGGCAGGCCGTGTTGCTTCGCGAAACGCTCGACGTCCGCGCCGCGCGTCATCGTGCCGTCCGCGTTCATCAGTTCGCATAGCACGCCGGCCGGTTTCAACCCCGCGAGAATCGTCAGGTCGACGGTGCCTTCCGTGTGTCCGCGACGCGCGAGCACGCCGCCCGGCATCGCCCGCAACGGGAACACATGGCCGGGACGCACGATGTCCGCCGGCTTCGCGCCGTCGGCGATCGCGGCGCGGATCGTTGTTACGCGATCGGCCGCCGAGACGCCCGTCGTCACGCCGTCGCGCGCTTCGATCGATACCGTGAACGCCGTGCCGTAGCGGCTGCCGTTGGCGGCGGCCATCGGCGGCAGTTCCAGCGCGCGCACTTTTTCATCAGGCAGGCACAGGCACACGATGCCGCTGCATTCGCGGATCAGGAGCGCCATGGTCGCGTCGGTGAGTTTTTCGGCGGAAACGATCAGGTCGGCTTCGTTCTCGCGATCGTCGTCGTCCTGCAGCACGACGGCGCGGCCTTCGCGCAGCGCCTGGAGCGCAGCGGCGATGCGCGGTGGAACCTCGACGGAATCGAGCTGGGAAAGATCGGCGAACGCATCGTCGGCGATGACCGAAGGTGCCGGAAATGACAAGTTTTGAAGAGATACGGACATGTGAAACGCTCTCGCTAAGGAATGGGCGAAAAACGTTTCAGGGCATTGCAGAAAGGCATAGCGACACCCGCGCAACGTCGTTTTCAGCGACGCCGCCTGGCCCGGCACGCATGGAGGCGCACCGTCGCCGACGGGAACGGACATGACCATCTGCACATCTTCTTCCATCCGGACTATGACCGTCGGCTCTGGCTTCGCACCAGATCTGCTGACCCCGTCGATCCTGCCTTGATCCTGCTCGACGGGCGCTCGCGGGCTCGTGGACAACCTTTCGGCCGCCGCACATACCGCCGGTGGGGAATTTCGCCCCGCCCTGAAGACGCACTGATTACCGCGAATTAAGCAACTTGCGGATTATTTTCAGGATACAACAGCCGCGCAGAAATTGCAGCCCTCCGCGGCGGGGGGGATTTGTCCGGAAACGACATTCAGCGCGGCAGGTCGTGGCGTCGCGTATCGGCCGGGAATTGCCAGCGCGGCGGCGTTTCCGCGCTCACGGTGACGCTGAACGCGCGCGCTTCCGTGTTGCCGGGATTGCGCAGCGTGTGCGGCTGGTCGGCATCGAAGACGATGGCGTCGCCGGTCGCGAGCAACTGCTTTATTTCGTTTACGCCGATTTCGAGCGCGCCTTCGCTCACGACGAGATTCACCGTCGTACCCGGCGGGCGTGCGACGCCTTGCTCGGTGTGCAGCGGCGCGACGCGCAATTCGTGGAATTCGGCGGTGACGGGCTGTGCTTGCGGATAAAGCGCTCGCGCGGAAAAGCGGCCGTTCGAACTCACGACGCGCACGGCGCGCTCGGCGGGAAGGTGCTCGATGCCGTTCGTGGCGTGGCTTCGCAGGAACGCCGCGACCGACACCTTCAGCGCGCTCGCGATTTTGCACAGCACCTTGATCGAGGGCACGCTGCGCGCCGATTCGATCTGCGCGAGCATCGCGCGCGAAACGCCCGACGCGCGGGCGAGGGCGTCGAGCGAGAGTTGCCGCTCGGCGCGCAGCCGCGCGAGGTTCACGCCGACGAGTTGTTCGAGCGCGTCGAGGGAATCGGCCGGGGGTGATGGCTCGGCGATATTGGCGTCAGCGCGGCCGTCGGGCGCACGCGCTTCGAACGATTCGCGCACGAGTTCAAGCGACGGTAAATTCATGATCTGCCTCCTGTGTCGACCAGAGTTGGCGCTTTAGCGCCTTACTCTGGTCCCATGCACAGCGGTCGACCAGAGTTGGCGCTTTAGCGCCTTACTCTGGTCCCATGCACAGCGGTCGACCAGAGTTGGCGCTTTAGCGCCTTACTCTGGTCCCATGCACAGCGGTCGACCAGAGTTGGCGCTTTAGCGCCTTACTCTGGTCCCATGCACAGCGGTCGACCAGAGTTGGCGCTTTAGCGCCTTACTCTGGTCCCATGCACAGCGGTCGAACCAGAGTTGGCGCTTTAGCGCCTTACTCTGATCCCATGCACAGCGGTCGGCCAGAGTTGGCGGTTTAGCGCCTTACTCTGGTCCCATGCACAGCGGTCGGCCAGAGTTGGCGGTTTAGCGCTTACTCTCGCCCCATGCAACGAAGTTGCTGCCGACGACGTCCGGCGCACGATCACCGGACTTCAGGAGGCGAGACTAGCATCGGGTCGGAAGGGCGCAAACCAAGTTATCGTCACACTGTTATGACGCGGGATTTTCTGAGTAAAGCGGTCAAAGCGGGTGTTGTGGCGTGCGTTCCGGTGTTGGCGAGGCTGCCGCCTTGCCTTCACGCATTCGCCCACGCCTTCGCCGCGTTGATCGCGCGCTGCCAGCCGGCGATGCACGTCTCAACCTCCTCCTGCCGCATCCCATGCGTGAAGCGCCGTTCGAGCTTCCACTGCTGCTTCAATTCGCCGACGTCCTTCCAATAGCCGACCGCCAGCCCCGCGAGATAAGCCGCGCCGAGCGCCGTCGTTTCCGCGACCTGGGGACGCACGACATCGACGCCGAGAATGTCGGCCTGGAACTGCATCAGCAGGTTGTTCGCACACGCGCCGCCGTCGACGCGCAACTCCGCGATCCTGATACCCGAATCCGCCTCCATCGCCTTGAGCACGTCGAGCGACTGGTACGCGATCGAATCGAGCGCGGCGCGCGCGATATGGCTCGAGTTCGTGCCGCGCGTGACGCCGAACAAGGTGCCGCGCGCCCGCGCGTTCCAGTGTGGCGCGCCGAGCCCCGCGAACGCGGGCACGAGATAGACGCCGTCGGAATGCGGCACGCCGCGCGCCAGCGACTCGATTTCAGCCGCGCTCCGGATGATGCCGAGGCCGTCGCGCAGCCACTGGACGACCGCGCCCGCGATGAAGATGCTGCCTTCGAGCGCGTAGTTGATTTCGCTGCCGATCTGCCAGGCGATCGTGGTGACGAGGTTGTTGCGCGATTCGATCGGCGTGTCGCCGGTGTTCATCACGAGGAAGCAGCCGGTGCCGTAGGTGTTCTTCACCATGCCGGCCTCCGTGCACATCTGGCCGAAGAGGGCAGCGTGCTGGTCGCCGGCGATGCCGGAAAGCGGAATCTTCGAGGCGAAGACTGTCGTCTTCGTCGGCCCGTAGACCTCCGACGACGGACGCACTTCCGGCAGCATGCTGCGCGAAATGTCGAGCGCGTCGAGCAATTCGTCGTCCCATTGCAGCGTGTGGATGTTGAAGAGCATCGTGCGCGACGCGTTGGTCACGTCGGTGATATGCAGCTCGTGCCGCGTGAAATTCCATACCAGCCAGCTGTCGACCGTGCCGAACGCGAGCCGTCCCTGCCTCGCCTTCTCGCGCGCGCCATCCACGTTATCGAGAATCCAGCGGATCTTGGTCGCGGAGAAATACGAATCGATCGGCAGGCCGGTTTTCGCGCGGACCTTTTCTTCGAGTCCCTGAGCCTTCAGCTGATCGCAGAATTCGGCGGTGCGCCGGTCCTGCCAGACGATCGCGTTGTAGACCGGATGCCCCGTCTCGCGATCCCACACGATGGTGGTTTCGCGCTGGTTCGTGATGCCGATCGCGGCAATCGACGTGCCGTTCATCCCGGCACGCGTGACGGCTTCGGCGGCGACACCCGCCTGCGTCGACCAGATTTCCTGCGGATCGTGCTCGACCCAGCCGGGCTGCGGATAGATCTGCTGGAATTCCTTCTGCGCCATCGACACGACGTTGCCATCGTGATCGAACAGCATGGCGCGGGAACTGGTCGTGCCCTGGTCGAGCGCGAGGACGTACTGATCCTGCATGGTCTTCTCCACGGGTTTCTTGTTGCGCGCCTGGGGCTGCGGCGATTGCGAGATTGCGCTATGGCGAGTGTAGCCGCGCGGCGGCGCGTGTTGGAGGCACGGTCGACGCCGCGCTCGCCAGCCAGCGGTCGATGCGGCGGCTCACATCGTCGAGCGAAGCGCCTCCGATATGCAGGCCGAGCTTCGAGCGCCGCCACAGCACGTCTTCGGCGCGGGTCGCCCATTCGGTGTCGCGCAGATACCGGAGTTCGGCTTCGTAGAGGCCCGGCGCGAATTCCGCGCCGAGTTCCGTTACCGACCGCGCCGCGCCGATCACTCTCGCGGCACGCGTGCCGTAGGCCCGCGCATAGCGATGCGCGAGATCCGCGGGAAGCCATGGGGCTTGCCGCCTGAACTCGCCGAGAAAGCGCTCGAAATCCGCATCGGCGAAATCGCCACCGGGCAGCGGCACGCCTTCGGTCCAGGTCCGGGCGGGGCTGCCGAGCGCTTCGGCCAGCTTGTCGACGGCTTCTTCCGCGAGCTTCCGGAACGTCGTGATCTTGCCGCCGAATACCGACAGAAGCGCTGCGGCGTTGGCGGGCGCATCGAGTTCGAGCAGATAGTCGCGCGTCACCGCCGACGCGTTCTCGGCGGTCTCGTCCTCCAGCAGCGGCCGCACGCCGGAATAGGTCCAGCAGACGTCATGCGGCGCGATGTGCTGCTTGAAATAGCGGTTGATCGAATCGCAGAGATACTGGATCTCGCCGGCGCTGATCTCGACCTTCGACGCGTCGCCGCCATATTCGATATCGGTCGTGCCGATCAGCGTGTAGTCGCCCTCGTACGGGATCGCGAAGATGATCCGCTTGTCGGGATTCTGGAAGATATACGCGTGGTCGTGCTCAAAGAGGCGTTTCGTGACGATATGGCTGCCCTTGACGAGCCGCACGCTGTGACGCGTGCGCGTGCTGCCGAGCGCGCCTTTCAGCAGTTCGCCGACCCACGGGCCTGCCGCGTTGGCGATCGACCTTGCGCGCACTTCGATGGCGTCGCCACCTGGCGGCGCAAGCGTCGCGAGCCATTCGCCGCCGGTGCGCTCGGCGCTGACGAGCCGTGTGCGCGTCATGATCGTCGCGCCGTGTTCGTGCGCATCGAGCGCGTTCAGGGCGACGAGGCGCGCGTCGTCGACCCAGCCGTCGGAATACACGAAGCCGCGCCTGATCGAATCGACGAGCGGCGCCCCCGCCGGATGCCGGCGCATGTCGATGCCTCGCGAGCCCGGCAGCAATTCGCGGCGCGCGAGGTGGTCGTAAAGGAACAGGCCGGCGCGAATCATCCACGCCGGGCGCAGGTTCGGCATGTGCGGCATCACGAAACGCAGCGGCCACATGATGTGCGGCGCGGCGTGCAGCAGCACCTCGCGCTCCTGAAGCGCCTTGCGCACCAGCTTGAACTCGCCATATTCCAGATAGCGCAGGCCGCCGTGGATCAGCTTCGTACTCGACGACGAGGTATGCGACGCGAGGTCGTCCTTTTCGCACAGCAGCACCGACAGGCCGCGCCCGGCGGCATCGCGCGCAATGCCCGCTCCGTTGATGCCGCCGCCCACGACGAGCAAGTCGTACAGTCCGCCCTGCGTCACTTTGCGCTCTCCCGCTCGTCGAAAAGAAAATATGACGAAACTTTAATGTTCGAATTCGAAATCTAACGAACACAAACGAAAAAGTAAAGTCGGCCGGATGGGATAGGTGTTTTCGCCGACGTAGCGGGATAGAAGTGATTTTGGCCTATGCCATTCGGCCGAGTGGCGCGAACGCTCGCCCAAGCCGATACTTTGGGCGTGGATCGAAAACGAAGGGGTGAACGCGATGCGAAAGCTGTTATGTGCCGGCGCGGCGGGTGCGCTGATGCTGGCCGGGTGTGTGGGAACGCCAACGAGTCTGGACGGCTCGAGGGGCGCGCCGTCATTCGGTGCGTTACAGGAAATGTGCGGGTCGCCCGTCGATTACGGCCCGGACGCGCTGGCGGTCTATTCGACGTTTTTCGACGCCTATGTCGCGTTGAAGCGCAACGGGCTTTCTAAGGAGCGTTTCTGCGGGTTCCAGGCGGCGATTGCGCAGCGCCATACGGCGTACGCGACCAACCCCGGCCCGCAGACGCAAAGCGCGTGGGCGAACTTTTTGCTCGATCAGCGCGCGCAAGCGCTCAGCTGGCGTGCGGCCGTCGATCCGACGTTGCGGGCGGGTTGAGCAAGGCCGCCATGCGCGGCCGGCAGGCCGCGTGCGGGCCTTCACACATGAGCGCTACGAGAAACGCTTGAACGCCTTCACCGTGGAGTCACCCGACGCGGTGAGACGCCATTGCTGGCGTCCGGAAGCAAGATTTTCGAGTTGTACGAGTTGACGTTCGAGCAGCGCGTCGAGTTCTTCGCGCTCCATGTCGACTTGATTAGGGGCTTCCTGAACCAGTAGCAGCGTGGCGAATTCGTGCGGACTCAGCATCTCGTGTTCTCCATGACGACTGTACGGCATAAGTAACCGGCGCGAACCGGCGCTTAGTGCTCGAAACGTTGCGTGGGGGAACTGCATTTGCCGGGCAGACGCTTTGTTCTTTTGCTTGCGGGTGCCGGGAATCTGGATTGTATGCAAGTGTCAGACGAGTGCCAAACGGTTGCGAAAAATATTCGGTTTGACATTTTTGAGATGCGAAAGCGGTTCAGTCGGCGCGCCGGTTCGGAGAATTTACTTGAGCTTCGTGCCG
Organism: Caballeronia choica; assembly: GCF_001544535.1. Taxonomy (GTDB): domain Bacteria; phylum Pseudomonadota; class Gammaproteobacteria; order Burkholderiales; family Burkholderiaceae; genus Caballeronia; species Caballeronia choica. The sequence goes on from NZ_FCON02000056.1 coordinate 43,502, forward strand.
CAGTGCACACAACGAAGCGGGTCTCCGGGACGGCTGCTCAATCCGCGATATAGACCTGCGTATTCGCGGCGGCGAGCGCGTCGGCCATTTCGGGCGGGGTCGGCGCGTCCGTGAAGAGCGCGTGGATCTGGTTCAGGTGGCCGAGCCGCACGAGCGCCGGGCGGCCGAACTTGGAATGGTCGGCGGCGAGGAATACGGTGCGCGCGTGCTGGATGATCGCTTCGGCGACACGCACTTCGCGCGTGTCGAAGTCGCGCAGCGTGCCGTCTTCCTCGATGCTCGACGTGCCGATGATCGCGAAGTCCACCTTGAACTGGCGGATGAAATCGATCGCCAGTTCGCCGACAATGCCTTTGTCCCACGGACGCACGATGCCGCCCGTCACCAGCACCTCGCAGTCCGGGTAGCCGCCCATCATGCTGGCGACATTCAGGTTGTTGGTGATGACGCTCAGCCCGCGATGCCGGTTGAGGGCGCGCGCCACCTCCTCGGTCGTCGTGCCGAGGTTGATGAAGAGCGAGGCCTGGTCGGGAATATGCGTGGCGACGAGCGCCGCGATACGCCGCTTTTCGTCGTGGAACATGCGCTGGCGCGCGGTGTACGACACGTTCTCCGAACTTGTCGGCAGGCTCGCGCCGCCGTGATAGCGGCGCAGCAGGTTCATGTCGGAGAGCCAGTTCACGTCGCGCCGGATGGTTTGGGGCGTGACGTCGAAGTGGGCAGCGAGATCGTCGACCGTCACGAAGCCGTCGCGCTGCACCCAGTCGAGCAATTCCTGCTGTCGTGCGTTCAAGGTGAGGCGGGGGTCTCGTGTCATGGCGATGTTCTTTTGCGAGCAATGCGCATCGTTTTGTTAGCCGTATTGTAAGTTGGAAATGTTCGAACGAACGACAACCCGCGATACAGTGCCGGCAACGATTGATGTCAGTACATCATTAATTCATACAATAAATGAATTTGTTTTTTACCGACGTTCGCGATGCAATGTCCGGCTTTCATCGCTTCTGAAGCCGCTTCTGAAACCGCTTGAGCCTGCCGCCGTTGTTCTGGCAGCGCGGGGCCGCACCTGGACTGGAACCCAATGACCCGCTTCAACTGGCAAAACCCTTATCCGACGCCGCGCCTGCCCGTTTTCGCGCGCAACATCGTCTCGACTTCGCACCCGCTCGCCGCGCAAGCGGGACTGCGCATGCTGTGGAAGGGCGGCAACGCCGTCGACGCGGCGATTGCCGCCGCTGCGGCGATCACCGTCGTCGAACCCGTGTCGTGCGGCCTCGGCGGCGATGCGTTCGCGCTCGTCTGGGACGGGGCGAAACTGCACGGGCTGAACGCGTCGGGTGTTTCGCCGGCGGCGTGGAACGTCGACTACTTCAGGCGCAAGTACGGCGAGGAGAACGGCCTGGCGATCCAGCCGAAGCGCGGCTGGGACGCGGTGACGGTGCCGGGCGTGATCGCCGGCTGGGAGGCGCTGCACGGCAAGTTCGGTTCATTGCCGTTCGGCGACCTGATGGAGCCGGCGATCGAGATCGCCGAGCGCGGCCATGCGGTGGCGAGCATCGTCGCGTACAAGTGGGCGGCGGCCGTGCCCGAACTGAAGGATTATCCCGGTTTCGCCGATGTCTTCATGCCGCGCGGCCGCGCGCCGGAGATTAGCGAGCTCGTGCGCTTCCCGGGGCACGCCAGAACCTTGCGCAAGCTGGCTGAGCAAGGCCCGCGCGCGTTCTACGAAGGCGAGATCGCCGAGCGCATCGCCGCGTTCGCGCGCGAGGGCGGCGCGGCTATGACGGCCGCCGACCTGCGCGACTACAAGGCGGACTGGGTCGAGCCGATCAGCAAGGACTATCGCGGCTACACGGTGCACGAGATCCCGCCGAACGGACAGGGCATTGCTGCATTGATCGCGCTCGGCATCCTCGACAAGTTCGACGTGAACGCGCTCACCGTCGACCGCATCGAGTCGCAGCATCTGCAAATCGAAGCGATGAAGCTCGCGTTCGCCGACGTCTACCGCTATGTCGCGGACCCGCGCTCGATGGAAGTCACGCCCGAGCAGATGCTCGACGACGCCTACCTGACCGAGCGCGCAAAACTGATCGACCCGAAGAAGGCCACCCAGTTCGATTTCGGCATGCCGAAGGCGGGCGGCACCATCTATATGTCGGTCGCCGACGAGCGCGGCATGATGGTGAGCTTCATCCAGTCGAATTACATGGGATTCGGTTCGGGCGTGGTCGTGCCGGATACCGGCATTTCGCTGCAAAACCGTGGCTGCGGTTTTTCGATGGACCCGAAGTCGGCGAACGTCGTCGAAGGCGGCAAGCGGCCGTTTCACACGATCATTCCGGCGTTTCTCACGCAGGAAGTCGACGGCAAGCGCGAGGCGGTGATGAGCTTCGGCGTCATGGGCGGCGACATGCAGCCGCAAGGCCATCTGCAGTCGATTGTGCGGATGCTCGACTACGGCCAGCAACCGCAGGCCGCCTGCGACGCACCGCGCTGGAAGGTGAACCGCGATTTCACCATCGACGTGGAAGCGACGCTTTCCGCCGACACAGCGCGCGCGCTCGAAGCCATGGGCCACACGATCCAGTCCATCGAGGATCCCTACATGGACTTCGGCTCCGGCCAGTACATCTGGAAGCTGGACTGCAACGATCCGGAGCGCGGCTACGTCGCGGCAAGCGACAGCCGGCGCGACGGGCTGGCCGCCGGGTTCTGATTCGCCGCCCGCGCTTGCGCCGGGCGGCTCGACATGAAGATGCGATCGTGCTCATCCGCGAGCGGGTAAGGAATTCGCATGCCGGTACGACAAAGAATGGAGCAACCATGAGTAACCAGGCCGCATCGGCCCAAGCATCTTCACCGGCCGCGCCGCTCACCAAGGCGACCGTGCGGCGCATCGTGTTTTCCTCGTCGGTGGGCAATGCGCTCGAGTGGTTCGACTTCCTCGTCTATGGCTACTTCGCGACGATCATCGCGAAACAGTTCTTCCCGACGCACGACGAATGGCTCTCGACGATGCTCGCCATCGGCACCTTCGGCATCTCGTTTCTGATGCGGCCGCTCGGCGCGGTCGTGCTCGGCATCTACGGCGACCGCAAGGGCCGCAAGGCCGCGCTCACGCTCGCCATTTTGCTGATGATGGTCGGCACGCTGACGATGGCCGTCATGCCCTCGTATGACCACATCGGCATCCTGGCGCCGTTGCTGGTGCTGCTCGCCCGCCTGATCCAGGGCTTCGCGGTTGGCGGGGAGTTCGGCAGCGCGACCGCGTTCATGGTCGAACACAGCGCGTCGCGTCGCGGCTACTACGCGAGCTGGCAGTTCGCGAGCCAGGGTCTCGCCGCCATCACCGCCGCAGCGTTCGGCTCGCTGCTCACGGCGTGGATGCCGCCCGCGGACCTCAATAGCTGGGGCTGGCGCATTCCATTCGTGTTCGGGTTGCTCGTCGGACCGGTCGGCTATTACATCCGCTCGCATCTCGGCGAGACGCCGGAATTCCTCGCCACGCAGCGCGCGAACAAGGCTTCCGGCACCGCACAGCACGCCGATGCCTCGTTCTCGAACCAGTGGCTGAACCTGCTGCTCGCCGTCGGCATCGTGGCGCAGTCGACGGTCGGCGTCTACGTCCTCCAGCTCTACATGCCGATGTACGCGGTCAAGCAGTTGCACATGTCGGCGGCCAGTTCGTTTGGCGTTGTCGTGCTGAACGGCGGGCTGCAGTTCCTGCTGTCGCCAGTGATGGGTGCGCTTTCCGATCGAATCGGCCGGATTCGCATCATGCTCACGACCTCGATCGTCATGGGACTCGCCATTTATCCGATGTTCGCCTGGCTGCAAACGCATCCGACACTTGCCTCCCTGATGCTGCTTCAAGCGGGCGCAGGCATTCTGAAGGCCGCGTACTCGGGACCGATGCCCGCGCTGATGTCCGAAATCTTCCCGACGCGGGTGCGTTCGACCGGACTTTCCATCGGCTATGCGCTCGGCGTGACGATCTTCGGCGGTTTCGCGCCGACGATTGTCGAAGCTTTCATCCATCTGACGGGCGACAAGCTCGCGCCGAGCTACTACGTGCTGCTGGCGGCGCTGCTTTCGGGGGCATCGCTGGTAGTCGTCGCGGTGCGGATGCGGCACGCGAGCCGAATCGTCTGATCGGCGGAACGCGGCAAATCAACAGGGCGCAACGCCCGAAAGGGGCGGTCTTCGGACCGCTTTTTTTATTTCCGATAGGCTTAATCTGATCGTGCCAAGTTGATGTCGGAAGAGGGGACGCGGAACGAATTTTGCTCAATAAGGCGCCAACCGTAGGAACTATGCCCGCATTTGGCGAGTCTGTGAGGAATCTGCAAACTCAAGGCGGGACGGCTAAGATGGAAAAGTAAAGTTGTTACTTCGTTGGGCAAGTCCTTTTCAGAAGCACCTTGACGACGCTGCGACTGAACCGTCGGCGGCTTACCTGAACCCCGGCCACCGTCGGCCGGCGACGGGTTCAGTACAGCTTGGAGCGCGATAAATGCACCCTGACAGTACCCATGTGATGCCCTGGCGAATCGAGGACATTGACTTGAGCCGGATCGACCGGCGCAAGGCGGTATCGAACGAGCACCTTCTTCTGTTGTTGTGCGCCTGCTCGTTCATCGAGAGCGGCACGGACCTCTATACGAGCAACCTGAGCAGATATTTCAACGACGACCCGGAAATTTCCGCGTGGCTCAACAACGAGTGGGAGCCGGAGGAAATGCAGCACGGCCGGGCGTTGAAGACCTACATTCACCACGTGTGGCCCGAGTTCGACTGGGACACGGCGTTCAAGAACTTCTTCGCCGAGTATTCGCTGACGTGTTCGATGGAGGACTTCGAGAAGAAGCGGGCGCTGGAGATGGTCGCGCGCTGTGTCGTCGAGACCGGGACGGCCACGCTGTATCGCGCGATCAACGATTGTTCCGATGAACCGGTTCTCAAGCAGATCACCGACAATATCCGTACCGACGAAGTGCGCCACTACAAGCACTTCTTCCGCTTCTTCAAGAAGTACAACAAGATCGAAGGGAATGGGCGCATCGCCGTGCTGGGCGCGCTGTTGCGTCGCGTGCTGGAGTTGAGGAACGAAGACTCCGAGATCGCGCTGCGACATGTATTCGCCATCCGCTACCCGGAGCGGGTGCGCGATTCCGCGTATAACCGCGAACTTTCAGCGCGTGTGAACAAGCTGGTTCGGCGCAATTTGTCCGCCGACATGTGCGTGAAGATGCTGCTCAAGCCGCTCGATTTGCCTGCGCGTATCCATCCGGGCGTGCATTATCCGCTCGCGAAGATCGCGCAGCACGTGTTCTTCCGCTAGGCTTCTACGGCTGACGTCAGTGCGAAAGGCCCGAGGCCCGCTGGTGCGGGCCTTGGGCCTTTCGCTTCTCAACCATCCGACGAGAACGGACATGACCGAATCTTCCTCCTCGGGCGCGCGCCCACTCGAGCAGATCGCTTTCGATGAGTGGCCGCCGGAAGTCCGTTCGCTCTTCGACGGCTCGATGATCGAGACGAAGGGCGGCTTTACGGCGTCGCTGCTTGCCGTCGATGAGGCCGGGCGCGTGCGGACTTCGCTGTTGAGCCTCGGCGAGCTGTTCGCCCCGGATATGCGCACGCTCTGCTTCGCACTGTGGCCGAAGTCGCGCACGGCACTAGCGGCCGCGTCGACGGGGCGCGCCACGCTCACGTTCGTCTTCGACGAAGCGTTCTTTCAGGTGCAACTGGAAGCGCGTCGGGTAGCGCTCGACGATGCGCCGCTCGCGTGTTTCGTCGCGACGATCGAAACGGGCGAGTTTCAGCGCGTCGGCTACGCGCGACTGACGGGCGGGATTGGATTCGAGCTGGAGGACAGTGAGACCGTGATGACGCGCTGGCGCGCTCAGGTCGACATGCTGAAGCGGGCGGCAAGCGCCGCCGCGTGATATCGGCTC
>NZ_FCON02000057.1 GCF_001544535.1 Caballeronia choica
GCGACGTGCGCGCCTTTTCTACATGCCAACAACGCCAAAACCCCGCTAACGACACTCCCCCGGTTGGACCACTCCGAGGGACCGGGCTAGCGGCGCATGGCAAGGATTGGCGTTGGAAAGCTGCTTTCTTTGCTTACTTTCTTTGCAGCAGCAAAGAAAGTGAGTCCCGCCCCGGACAGGGGCAGAGCAAATAAACCAAAACCAATACAAGTTCCACAGAAGCGCAACAAAATCAAACGGCGTAAACACCCCACCCCAAGCGCCAGCGACAGTTCACCGCATGTGCGGTAATCACGCCAATAGTCTTTCATGACGCTGTTATCATGATTCGTGATTACGCAGAGAGAGCCGCCCACGCGCGACCGGAGACCTCAATGGAACTGAAGCACCTCCGCGCATTTGTCGCGCTCGCCGAAGAACTGCATTTCGGCCGCGCCGCGCAGCGGCTTTGCATCGTGCAACCCGCGCTCAGCATGCAGATCAAGGCACTCGAAGAGGAACTGGAAGTGCGCCTGCTGGAACGCGATCGCCACAAGGTCGCGCTGACCGAAACCGGGCGCCTCTTCCTTCCCGAAGCCCGCGCCACGCTTCATCAGGCGATGCGTGCGGAACAGACCGCCCGCTTATCCTCTCGCGGCGAAATCGGCACGCTGCGCATCGCGTTCGTGTCATCGGTGCTGCCGAAATTGCTGCCGACCCTCATCCGCAGCATGCACGCGCGCTATCCGCTCATCACGCTCGAACTGAAGGACATGTCGACGCCAGAGCAGATCGCCGCCCTCCACGACAACAAGCTCGACTTCGGCCTGATGCGGCTGCCCGTCCACGGGGCGGGACTGGAGACGCGCGTCGTGCTCGAAGAGCCATTCGTCCTCGCCCTGCCGGACGACCATCCCCTCGCCGCAAAATCGCTGATCCACCCGGCCGAGCTGCGCGGGCATCCCGCTTTCGTGCTGGCGCGGCGCTACGCACCGGGCTTTCATGACGACATGCTCGTCGCGTTGAAGCGTCACGGCGCGGATCTCGAAATCGCTCAGGAACTGGGGGAATTCGCCACCATGCTGGCGCTGGTCTCCGCCGGCCTCGGCATCGGTGTGATTCCGGCCGAAGCGGCCACCGCCCTGCCGCCGAAAGTCGTCGCGCGGCCACTCGATCTTCCCGATCACCGGGCGTGCATCGGGCTTGGGTTCACGCGCCTCGACAGCGCGGCGAAGCGCTCGCTCGCCGCCGTGATGGAAGAAAACGTCGGCGATGTGTGGAGGAAGTAGCTTCGTTTATGCAATGCGGGTGGTCCGGCATGCCCGCATCGGCATCGATCAGCAGGCGCGTTTAGACCGCTGTCGGTTTGATTGATCGGCGTTTCAGCTTTGCTCGTCCTGCTTCGCGAGCGCGCGGCGATGCGCGAGCAACGCCATCAGCCTCGGTGAAGCGCGCGCTTCGCCTCGACGGTTTCCGCGACCGCAAACGTCGATTCCGTCGATTCCGTCGATTCCGTCGATTCGTCGTTGGTTTGCGTTCAGAGCACGGCGTTCAAAGCGCTTCGACGTTGCCGCAGACCGAGATGGCCTGGCCCGAGATGCCGCTGCCGCCCGGCGAGCACAGAAAGAGCGCGGTGGCCGCGACTTCCTCAGGCGTCGTCATGCGGCGCAGCGAAATCTTCGCGAGATACTCCTTCTCCATCTGCTCGTACGTGAGGCCGAGTTGCTCTGCGCGCGCCGCGATCACGCGCTCCATGCGCGGACCCTTGACGATGCCCGGCTGAATCGCGTTCACGCGAATGTTGGACGGCCCGAGCTCGATCGCGAGACTCTTGGTGAGCCCGACGATGGCCCACTTGGCCGCGGCGTAAGGGGTGCGGTATGCGTAGCCGAGGCGGCCCGCCACCGACGAGAGCGCGATGATCGTTCCGCCCTCTTTCGACTGGCGCAAGAGCGGCACCGCGCGGCGCGCGAAGTAGAACTGCGCGTTCAGGTTCACGTCGACGGTCTGTTCCCACGCGCTCGCATCGAGTTCGTCGATGCCGCCTGTCGGGCCCGCGATGCCCGCGTTGTTGATCAGCACGTCGAGGCCGCCGAGTTGCGCGTCGACATCGGCGAAGACACGCTCGACGGCGGCCTGATCCGATACGTCCGCGAGTGTCGCGGTGATCGCGTTGCACTCCGTGTGGCTTTCGGCTTCGAGCAGCGCGTCGATGGCCTGCTGGCTCGCATCGCAGACGTGCACGCGCGAGCCGGCATCGACGAACGCACGCGCGATCACGAGGCCGATGCCCGATGCGCCGCCCGTCACGAGCACGCGCAGGCCGGCGTGCGGTTTCAACATTTGTAGGACCGTCATGCTGTCTCCTGTCGGCCAGACTTGGCGCTGTCGATCAGAGTTGGCGCCTTAGCGCCTTACTCTGGTCCCATGCGCCTTACTCTGGTCCCATGCGCCTTACTCTGGTCCCATGCGCCTTACTCTGGTCCCATGCGCTTACTCCGGTCCCATGCAACATAGTTGCTGTTGTTGTTTTTTACAACTCAACCCTCGCCGCGTCCCGGCTCTCCAACCGATTCTGCAAATCTTCCGCGGCCTCGGTGATGTCCTGCTCGATGCCCGCGCGCGCCTTCGCCGCCGGCACGCTGCGGTTCCCGTACGAACTGTGCGACCTATGAACGCACGTCGAAGGGAAGTCTCTGCCGCGCGAGGGCGGCAGTCAATCTACATGGGCCAGGGACAAATGCGGAGCCGCTCCACTTTCGATCGAGTCGGCGCCGCCCTCAATCCGGCATCCCTGCACCGCGCGTCTCCGGCAGGAACCAGGGCAGCACGATGCCGATCACATACACCGAGCCGAGCGCGAGCGCCGCCTGCGACACGCCGCCGAACGACGTGATCATGCTTCCCGCGATGATCGGGAACACCCACGCGATCAGGCGCGCCGCGTTGAACACGAAGCTGATCGCCGTCGATCGAACCGTGCAGGTGAAGAGTTCAACCGGATAGATCGCCATCCACACATACGCGCAGCCCAGCGTGAAGAAGCCGTTGATCGGCGCGGCCACCATCATCGCTTCGACGCTCGTCGTCAGCTTGTAGGTGATGAGCGTGGTCACGAGTGCGCCGACGAAAGTCAGCGAAAGGAACGCGCGCCGCCCGATCGCATCCACGACGAACCCGGCGACGAGATAGGCCACGGTCGCGCCGAGCGTATAGGCGATCGATACCTTCGAGCCCCACGACAACGCATCCGGAATGCCCTCGGCCTTGGCGATCGCGATGGTGTAGGTCGGCAGCCAGCTTGAGATGGCCCACCAGCCGACCGTCGTCACGATCGACAGCACCGTCAGGATCACCGTGCGGCGCAGCGCCTCGCGTTCGCTGAAAAGCTGCGTCAGCGTGAACGGGCGCTTGTTCGATTGCGGCGCGTCGTTCTCGTTCGCCTCGGCGTTGGTCGCGTTCCAGCGCTTCTCGCGCACCGCGCGCTGCCATTTCTCCGACTCGTTCACGCCGCGCCGGATATACAGGACGAAGAGCGCGGGCAGCGCGCCGAGCACGAACATCAGGCGCCACGTTTCGGCGCCCAGCGGATGCGTCGACGAAAGCGCGTACCACACGACTGCCGCCGTCAGCGTGCCCCAGCCGAAGCCCGATTGCAGGAAGCCGGCGCCTTTAGCGCGGGCCTGTTCAGGCCAGGTTTCCGACAGCAACGCGATGCCCGTGCTCCATTCGCTGCCCATCGCGAGACCGGTCAGGAAGCGCAGCGCGCACAGCGTCCAGAAAGTTTGCGAGAACGCCGTCATGCCGGAAAAGAGCGCGTAGAGGAACACCGACCACAGCATCATGCGCTTGCGGCCGACGTAGTCCGCGAGAATGCCGCCGACCATGCCGCCCACGCCCCAGCCGAGGAGCGTGATGCCGATCACGAGGCCGGCGTAGAAGGTCGGCGATGTGGCTTGCGCGGGTGTCAGCACGGAATGCAGCATCGGGCCGAGAACGACGACGAGCGCCAGCGCCTCGTACCCGTCGAAGATCCAGCCGAGAAAGCTCGCCTTGAGTACGCGCCAGTGCATGGGCGTGAGGCCTTCGTACCAGCGGGTTCTTGCGCCTACGGCGAGGTGTCCCTGGTTCATCGTTTGTCTCCTTCAATGTATTCGTCTGAGTGTTTCGGTGTGCCGGGCGGATGCCCGCTTGCCCATGAGCGCAAACCTAGCGCTGGCCGAACGCCGCGCCATCGAACACCCGCCCCGCGCCGCGCGGTTCGCAGCGCCAATATTGCGGCGGAGCCGAGACCTTCGCACCCAGCGCGGCCGCCGCGTGCCACGGCCAACGCGGGTCCCACAGCACCGCGCGCGCCAGCGCGATCAAATCGGCATCGCCGTCGCGAATCACCTTGTCGGCATCCGCCGGCTCGGTGATCAGGCCGACGCCGATCGTCTTCATGCCAGTCGCCTCGCGCACCGCGCGGGCAAACGGAATCTGGTAATGCGGCCCAAGCGGAATTTTCTGGTCCGGCGAAACCCCGCCCGTCGATACATCGATCCAGTCGCAGCCGCGCTCGTGCAGACGCTTCGCAAGCTCGATCGTCTGCTCGACGGTCCAGCCGCTCTCGACCCAGTCGGTCGCTGAAACGCGCACGCCAAGCGGCTTGCCCGCGGGCCAGACGGCGCGCACGGCATCGTAGATTTCAAGCGGGAAACGCATGCGGTTTTCAAGCGAGCCGCCGTATTCGTCGGTGCGCCGGTTCGCCACCGGCGAGAGAAACTGGTGCAGCAGATAGCCGTGAGCGAAGTGCAGTTCGATAGCGGCCAGACCCAGCCGCTCGGCACGCTGCGCACTCGCGACGAACGCATCGCGGATGCGTTCCATGCCGGCGCGGTCGAGTTCGAGCGGCGCCAGTTCACCGTCTTTCTGGGCGAGCGCCGACGGGCCGGATGCCTGCCAGCCGCCGTCTTCCGGTGCGATCTGCGCGCCGCCGCGCCAGGGCGCCTCGCTCGACGCCTTGCGCCCCGCGTGGCACAACTGGATGCCGATCGGCATGTCGCTGAACTGGCGCACTTCGTCGAGCACGTTGGCGAGCGCCTGTTCGTTCGCGTCGGAATAGAGGCCGAGGCAATACGGCGTGATGCGGCCCGCCGCTTCCACCGCGGTCGCTTCGAGCAGCATCAGGCTCGCGCCGCTCAGCGAGAGGTTGCCGATATGCGTGCGGTGCCAGGCGCTCGCCGATCCGTCGACTGCGCTGTACTGGCACATCGGGCTGATGATGATGCGGTTTCGCAGCTTGAGCGAACCGAGTTCGAAGGGAGAGAAAAGCGTTGCGTTCAGGGATTCGCTCATGGGTTCATTTCCTTGGCTGACAAAGGTGACTGACTGCACGGAGAACGCGGCGAGGACAAAGCCGCTGGGTCGACTTAGAATCGCGATGCACGATGCTTCGGCGCCGCCATCGAATCGCCGCTGCTCAGGCGATCGCTCCTGTAACGTCCCTAGGATGCGGACTGACGAGGCTTTTGAAAACTTCTCAATGTTCAATGCAGGCATCGTCAAACGCGATGGATGCGAATCCGCAGATGCGGGAAAACCCGGGCAGAGGAGAGCACATGCGCGTTGCAGCAGACCGGCCGGTGCGCTTCGACATGGAGTCGCTGCGCGTGTTCGTGGCCGTCATCGAGGAAGGCAGCATCGCAGCGGCGTCGGGACGCACGCACCTCGTGGCATCGGCGGTCAGCAAGCGGGTGTCCGACCTCGAAGGCGACGCCGGCACGCCGCTCCTCTATCGCCACAGCCGCGGCGTGCAGCCGACGCCCGCGGGCGAGGCGCTCTATCACCACGCGAAGCGCCTGATCGAGCACCTGCAGCAGATATCGGACGAATTGTCCGAGTATTCGGAAGGCTTGCGCGGCCACACGCGGATCTACGTGAACTTCACCGCGATGGTCCAGTACCTGCCCGGTGCGCTGCACTCGTTCCTGCGCGCGAATCCGCAAGTGCGGATCGACATGGTCGAGAAATCGAGCGATGAGGTCGTGCAGGCGATTGCAAGCGGCGTCGCCGATCTCGGCATCGGGTCCGTCACCGAGGACGCGCTGAGCGGCCTGGAGTGGCATCCGTACAGGGTCGACAAGCTCGTGCTGATCGTGCCGCCCGATCATCGGCTGGCCGCGCGCGCCCGCGTGAAGTTCGAGGAAGCGCTCGACGACGACTTCGTCAGCATGCCGCACGGCACGTCGATCTCGAAGCTCTGTCGCGAGGCCGCCGAGCGTCACGGCAGGCGACTGCGCGTGCGCATCGAGGTGACGAGCTTCGAGGGCGTGCGCAACATGGTTGGCGCGGGTCTCGGCGTGGGCGTGCTGCCCGAGGGCAGCGTCGTGCCGTATGCGCATGCGGCGCCCTTGTCCGTCGTCGAGATCGACGAGCCCTGGTCGCTGCGGCCCTTGCTGATCATCGCGCGCAATTTCGCCACGCTGCCCTTGCCGGCACGCATGCTGGCCGATCACCTCGAACAACGGAAAGAGGCTGGAGCGCCGCTATCGGCACCGTACGGCCTTGCCGATCCGCCCGAAGCTTGAGCGCGGAGACGCGGCGCCGTCCTCATTCCCGAAGCCTAACCTGCGTTCCGTCGGCGAACCGCGGCGCACGCTCACCAGCAAAGCGCGCCACTTTCGAAAGACTGCTGCCCTACCTGCTGCTGCCAATGGCGGGCAGCTACTGACAGGCTACTCACAATCGAGACGTAGATGTTCGCGCGCCGCTTCGAGAATCTCGTCGGAAAGCGGATCGTCGCGCACCGCGCGCGCCAGCGTCACCGCGCCGATCAGCATCGACATGCGCGCGAGTGCGCGCCTGCGTGACTTCTTCGTTTGACGCGCCTTCGAGAACGACATCAGGATATCGATGAGCGTCTTCAGTCCGCGCGTATAGACGCTCCGAACGGGCTTCGACGCGTCCTCTCGGCCCACGTCGGCCGCGAGCGAATTGGCGGGACATCCGAGGCCGGGTTGATCCCGCTGCTTCGCGCTGAGATAGTGCTTCGCCAAGGCATCGAGGAGCGCGGGTTCGTCCGCGCCGTCCTTCCCGATCGACCTCCAGCGCGCCGCCGACTCTTCAAACGCCTTCGCACATGCGAGCGCGGCGAGTTCGTCCTTCGATTCGAAATGTCCGTAGAAGCCGCCATGCGTGAGGCCCGCCGACGCCATGATGTCGGCGACCGAGACGCCGTCGAAGCCATGCTCCTTGAAAAGACGCGCGGACGCCGCTTCGATGAGCAGGCGGTTCTTGTCGGTTTGTTCGCGAGAGACGCGCGGCATGGTGAGGACTCGACGGGTTATGTGGCGTACTGCGCTTCGCCGTTACCGAACGACCAGTTCTCCTTCACCACTTCGACGAGACTGATGAACAGGTCCTCTCGTCGCAAGCCGACGCGCTCGTGCAATCCGTCCACGAGCGCCTTGTAGAAGGCGCGCTTCATGCCGACATCGCGCCCCGTATTCAATGTGACCTGCACGATCACGCATTGCGGCGACCGCTCGATGCCGAGGTAGCTCGGGTCGGCGATGAAATCGCTGGACTTGTGCTCGCTCACGACCATGAAGCGATCGTTGGCGGGCACGTTCAGGGTTGTTGTCATCGCCTTGTAGACTTCGTCGGCGAGCGCGGTGCGGTATTCGGCAGACTGGCCTTCCGCCAGATCGATGCGTACGAGAGGCATGTCGATTTCCTTTTTCGATGGTTGACGCAGTGCGCGCCAAGAGAGGAGACTCAAGAATAGATGATGAACGAACTTTATTCAATAGATGACGACCATCATTTATTTGGCGTTATCAAGGGACCGATCCGGGCGCATTCGTTAATATTGCCGGACGATTCATCGTCTGAATGCGGGCATGGCGAAGCGCTTGTCGTCAAGGTGCAAGTGAAGCGACCCATTTCGGCATGATGCCGGCCGCGTCCGGTGTCAGTCTTGGGGGACGATTGCGCCGCGCGCAAACGTTCTTTTTGTCATCGCAATCCGAACTCCGTTAAAGTGATTCAAGCACGCGGGACGGGCGAGCGATCCCGCAACCATCCGACCGGAGCCACCCCCATGCAACTCAAGTGCCCCAACCTGTTCGAACAGTCCGCGTATGTCGGCGGAAGCTGGATAGAAGCAACCTCCCAGCCGCATGTCACGATCACCAATCCGGCGAACGGCGAGGCGGTCGGTCACGTTCCCCGGCTGACGGCGGCGCAGGCCGGCGAGGCGATCGCTCACGCCGCGTCAGCGTTCGCCGAATGGCGCGAGTGGAGCGGCCGCGAACGCGCGTGCGTCTTGCGCGAATGGGCGCAACTGGTCAAGGTGCATCGCGACGATCTCGCGATCATCCTCAGTTCCGAACAGGGCAAGCCGATCCACGAGGCGCGAGCCGAGATCGCGCAGGCCGGCAACTATATCGAATGGTTTTCAGAGGAAGCACGGCGCATCTACGGCGACAACATGCCCGCCGCGCGCCGCAGCCAGCGCATTCATGTGATCAGGCAGCCCGTCGGCGTGTGCGCCGCGATCACCTCGTGGATGTTTCCTTCGTCGATGGTGGCGCGCAAGATCGGCGCCGCGCTGGCTGCGGGCTGCACGGTCGTGCTCAAGCCCGCGTCGCAGGCGCCGTTTTCCGCGCTCGCGCTCTGCGTGCTCGCCGAGAACGCCGGAATGCCGCGCGGCGTCCTGTCGGTGCTGACAGGCGACGACGACACGCTGATCCCGGCGTTGCTGGACAGCCCGGTGGTGAGGAAAGTTTCGTTCACCGGCAGCATCGACGCCGGCAAGCAATTGATGGCGCGATGCGCGGGCACGGTCAAGAAAGTCTCGCTGGAACTCGGCGCGAGTTCGCCTTTCATTGTCTTCGACGACGCCGATCTCGACATCGCCGTGACCGGCGCGCTGGCGGCCCGGTTTCGTCATACCGGACAGGCTGCGATGTGCGCGAATCGCTTCCTGATCCAGGACCGCGTGCACGACGAGTTCGTGCGCCGCCTCGTCGACAAGGTGAAGGCGCTCAAGACCGGCGACGGCATGCGCGACGACTCGCAAGTCGGCCCGCTCATCGATCACGCGGCGGTCGAGCGGATCGAAGCGCTGGTTGCCCAGGCCGTTGCAGGCGGCGCGCGGGTGGTCGCGGGCGGGCAGCGCCATGCGGCCGGCCCGAATTTCTATCAGCCGACCGTGCTGACCGAGGTCGATCCCGGCATGGACATCTGCGGCGACGAGATCCTGGGGCCCGTCGCGAGCGTCATCCGCTTCAAGGAGGAAGCCGAAGCGCTGACGCTCGCGAACCAGGGCCGCTCGGGACTGGCCGCGTACTTCTACACCTCCGACCTGAACCGCTCGTTTCGCGTGCTGGAAGCGCTGGAATGCGGCGTGGTCGGGGTGAACGAAAGCCTCGTCTTCAACGAAGTCGCGCCGTTCGGCGGCGTCAAGGAATCGGGCCTCGGCAGGGAAGGCTCGCATTATGGCGTCGAGGAATATCTCGATACGAAGTACGTGTGCTTCGGGAATGTGGGCTGAACGCCGCGTTCATTCGCGTTTCATGCTTTGTCGAGCGACGGCGGCCGGGCGTTGCGACAGGCCGACCGATCCGGGAACGGTACAGAAATCAGGATGTCGCAATTCTCGAATATAGTTGGTTAAGCGGTATGCTCGATTGCATTCCACCTCAACGAGTTTCGATAAAAGGATAGCCATGCGACCGTCCGAAATGCTGGACCTGAAGCGAAGCGCGGTGCTCGAAACGACGAGCCGCTTCCCCGTGGCGAACCCGCGCGTCTTTGGCTCGGTGCTGCACGGCACCGACCGGGACGGCAGCGACCTCGATCTGCTGGTCGATGCGCTACCCGGCACGACGCTGTTCGACCTGGGCGGCTTGCAAGATGAGCTGGAGACGCTGCTTGGCCTCCACGTCGACGTCCTGACCCCGGCTGACCTGCCGCCGAAAGTCCGGGCCAAGGTGCTCGCGGAGGCGACGCCCGTATGAGCGAGAGCCGTTTGTCGGAATACCTCGACCACATACAGCAGGCCGCGACGGATGCGTGCGGTTTCGTGGAGGGGCTCGTTTCCTGAGACGCCCTCAACTGGGCTTCGGGTTGTAGACCCGACGCCCCGCTCAGCCCCCCCGCCGCTCGCGCACCGCTCGCGCGAGCGCTTCGAGCACTGGCTCCGTCTGCGCCCAGCCCAGACACGCATCCGTGATCGACACGCCGCGCTTGAGCGGCACGCCCGGCTTCAAATCCTGCCGCCCTTCCTCGAGATTGCTCTCGATCATCACGCCGATGATGCGCGTGTCCCCCGCCGACAACTGTCCGGCGACGTCCGCCGCGACATCCATCTGGCGCAGGTGCGACTTGCCCGAATTCGCGTGCGAGCAATCGACCATCACCTGTTCGCGCAACCCGACCGCCTTGAGCGCGGCGCAGCATGCCTCGACGGATTCCCGGTCGTAATTCGGACCCTTCTTGCCGCCGCGCAGGATCACGTGCGCGTCGTCGTTGCCGCGCGTCTCGAAGATCGCCGCCATGCCCATCTTCGTCATGCCCATGAACGCGTGGCTCGCGCCCGCCGCGACGATTGCGTCCGCCGCGATCTGCACGCCGCCGTCGGTGCCGTTCTTGAAGCCGATCGGACAGCTCAAACCCGACGCGAGCTGCCGATGGCTCTGGCTCTCGGTCGTGCGCGCGCCGATCGCGCCCCACGCGATCAGGTCCGCGATGTATTGCGGGCTCAGCAGGTCGAGGAATTCGGTGGCGGTCGGCAGGCCGATGCCGCTGACATCGAGCAGCAACTGCCGCGCGCGCCGCAGCCCTTCGTTGATGCGATAACTGCCGTCGAGCCGCGGATCGTTGATGTAGCCCTTCCAGCCGACCGTCGTGCGCGGCTTCTCGAAGTAGACGCGCATCACGATCAGCAACTCGCCGGCGAGCGCATCGGCGGCGGCTTTCAGGCGGTGCGCGTACTCGAGCGCCTGATCGTGATCGTGGATCGAGCACGGACCCACGACGGCGACGAGGCGGTCGTCGCGGCCATGCAGGATATCGGCGATGGCCACGCGGCTTTTCTCGACGAGCGTCAGCACGTCGGACGGAACCGGCAGTTCGTCCTGCAGCAGCGCGGGAGAGATCAGCGGGCGCACCGCGCCGATGCGGACGTCGTCGATGCGGGTCGAGTCCTCGGTGGAATCGGCGACGCCGACTTCGTGGTCCATAAGGGGATTGTCGATGCGGCTCAAGGTGGTTCTCCCGGGCTTGCAGTGGGCAAATGACGATTATCGCATTCGCTCCGGCGGGATCGGGATTTTGCGCGGCGCGTTTCGGCAATCCTCAGCCGTGCTTCAGGCCGGCGTCGTATCGACGATCGAACCGGTCTCCGCCGCCTTGACGATCGCCTCGGTGATGCGCAGGTTCTGCAACCCGTCGCGGACGCTGACGATCGGCTCGGCGTCCCCGCGCACGACTCGGCCGAAGTGCTCGATCTGATGCTTGAGCGGATCGTCGCGCGTCATCTCGGCGACGCTCACGTCGAACGGCTTCCACCACGAGCGGTCTTCGGCTCGGCCGTAGGTCTTCATGCGCATGGTCGGAATCGAGAGCGAGCCGAACGTGCCGGCGATCACGTAGCAGTCTTCGTCGGGATAGGTCGAGTACGCCTTGTTTTCCTGCGAGGTCTGCTCCCAGCTGCGCGCGCTCGCCGCCGTATCCGACAGCATGAACGTGCCGAGCGCGCCGCTCGCGAAACGCAGGTTGATCGCGACCGTGTCCTCGACGGGAAAGCCGCGCGTGGCGTGCGAGGCGAACGCCTGCACCGCGACGATGTCGCCGCACAGCATGCGCAGGTTGTGCACCTCGTGGATCATGTTGAGCAGGATCGGGCCGCCGCCCGCTTCCTTGCGCCACGGGGCCTCGGCGTAATAGCGCTCGGGCTTGAAGAACACGGCGCTGCCCATCACCGCGACGAGCTTGCCGAGCCGCCCTTCGTCGATCAGTTGCTTCGCGCGCGCCATGATCGGGCTGTGCGCGCGGTGATGGCCGATCAGGATCCTCGCGCCGGTGCGTTCGGCTTCCTTCACCAACGTCTCGGCTTCCGCGACGGTCGGCGCAACCGGCTTTTCGAGCAGCATCGGCACGCCCGCCGCGATGCACTGCAACGCGTGCTCGACGTGCAACTGATTGGGCGTCGCGAGCACGACGCCGTCGGGGCGGTCGTTCTCGAACAGTTCGTCGAGCGACTTGTAGAGCGGCACGCCGGCCCTGGCCGCAATCTCGACGGCGGCCGGCGACGGATCGACGATCGCCGACAGCATGCAGTTCGGGCTCGCCGCGGCCACACTTATGTGCGCCTGTCCGATATAGCCTGCGCCTGCCACGGCGATGCGAGTCCTGGTCATTGCAATGTCTCCTGTTTGACGGTCGGTCCCGATTGCGCGACGCCTCGGGTTACAGCTAGATTAATATGCATCCACCCCAACACAATGCGGCCATATGGAAAATCACAGTGCGCTCCTGGCGAACAATGACGCGTTCCTGCGCGACCTCCAGTTGTTCTGCACGGTCGCGCGACGGGCGAGCTTCATCACCGCATCGACGGAAATGGGCATCTCGCCCTCGCACGTCAGCAAGCGGATCGCGATGCTGGAGGCGAGCCTCGGCGTGAAGCTCTTTTCGCGCACGACGCGCCGCGTCAGCGTGACGAGCGACGGCGAAGCGGCGTTCCAATGGGCGCAGAAGATTCTCGAAGACGTGCAGGGCATGGCCGATGCGTTCGCGAGCCGCGCGAGCGGTCCGCGCGGACTGCTGCGTATCGCGACGAGCTTCCGGCTCGGACGCAACCATGTCTCGCCGATCCTCTCGCTGCTGCGAAAGCGTCATCCCGAACTGGAGCTATGGCTGGAACTGCTGGACCGGCGCATCGACCTGGTCGGCGAGAACTTCGACATCGACATTCGCGTCGGCGAGGTGCAGGAGCCGCATCTGATCGCGCATCGCATCACGGAGAGCGTGCGGATTCTCTGCGCGGCGCCGGACTATCTTGCGCGCAGGGGCACGCCGAAGCATCTGACGGAGCTGGCGCAACACGATTGCCTGCTGTTTCGCGGGCGCGACGACCGTTTCGGCGTCTGGCGTCTAAGCGGACCGCACGGCGAGGAAAGCGTGAAGGTGACCGGGCCGATGGCGTCGAACCATACCGATATCGTGCTTCAGTGGGCCCACGAAGGACATGGCGTGCTCATGGCGTCGATCTGGGATGTCGCCGAGAGTCTCGCAGCGGGCGCGCTCGTGCGCGTGCTGCCGAACTACTGCCAGCAGGCGGATGTTCTGGCCGTGACGTCGACGCGCGCATCGTCGTCGGCGAAGATCCGCGTATGCATCGATTTTCTCAGGGAGCAACTGACGAGCGGGCCGTTCGCGCTGGTCACGCGCGGCGTCGGCGGAGTTTGAGCGCCCCGTTCGCGCGTCAGGCGGCTTTGCGCAAGGCGGCGAGCTTACTGTCGTCCGGTTCACGCGCGGTGACAGGCCGGTCGTCGATCTCGGCCATGCCGTAGGCCAAAGCGAAGTTGCGGGCGTCGACGGCACTCGGGAAGTGGCCCAGCACGCCGCTCGCGCGCTGCAATCCGTCCAGCTCCCTCACGATCAGCATGGCCGCGTACAAGCCTTCGTCGTACGCAGCGAGCGGAACCAGCACAACGCTCTTATAGGCAACCTCGTTATCTCGCATTGTCGGCTCTCCAGGTTCATGGCCCAGTACGCCTCCGGTCAGGCTTCCCGGGGCATCGGTTATGTTTAGCCATTGTCGATAAACATAATGGTCGAAGCATTCGGGGTTTGCCCTAGGAAAACGTTTATTCCGCCGAAAAAGATGCGTTTTGCATGAAGTTTTGACTGAGTTCAAACTAGGCGCCGAAAAAATCTTCCGGTAAACCCGCATCGATGCGCAGATCGTCCATCGTCACCGATTCGATCCGCTCGCCGCGATTGTCCTCGCTGATCACGCGATTGGGCAGCGAACCCGCCGCGTCGAACCAGACCCGATAGCGATGCACGCCCGCCACTGTCCGGCCCGACGCACCTTCGACCACGAGACACCCCGGATCGCCCACGTTCGCGACCGATGCGGCGCCGCCTTCGCGGAGCGCGCGAAGGTTGCGCACGAGCGTGCCGAGATCGGACTGGTCGATGCGATGCCCCTGCGGGCCGCGGATCATCGGATTGCCGGGATCGAGCGCGAGCGACGGAAAGCGCGGAAAGCCGAACGGCCAGACGCGCGCCGTGCGTGTCCGAGGATCGAAGATGAGTGTCGCGCCGGCATGCGGCCGGATGAAGTCCATGCGGATGAAACCCGGCTTGCGGAAGCTGTAGCGAAGCGCGACCGGCTCGCCGTTCTCCGGGTGCGAGTGCAAGGTCAGGGTATAGGTCGTGAGCGCGGTGAATGCGGCTTCGGCGGCCGCGAGCAAAGCGGCCGGTGCGGGGTCGGAATCGCGGGGGTCGCGGGATGGCATCGTTGGTTGGCGTGCATGGGGCGGGCTCGTTCAACTCGCCAGCTTTTCCGGGTTGTGGGGCGCGCTCTCTTCGTTCGCCATGCGCAGGTACGCGGCCGCGAGCCGTCGGAGTTCGTCTTCGCTCGCGTCCTCGATGCCGATCAGCTTGTCGCTCGCCGCGCGGTGCGACGCGATCAGTTCATTCAGCTTCAGATGCAGCGCGACACTGTCCTTGTTCTGGCTTTGCTGGATCAGGAACACCATCACGAATGTGATGATCGTCGTGCCGGTGTTGATCACGAGTTGCCAGTTCTCCGAGTAGTGGAAGAACGGTCCGGTCAGTGCCCATACGACCACCGAGGTCACGGCGAATGCAAACGCCACGGGCGAACCGGCCCAGCGCGTAACGGCGCTCGCGAATGCATCGAAGGCGCGGGTGATCGGGTGGCCCGATGCGTAGGCAGGACTCGAGGTGTCAGGGACCGTGTCGAGTTCGTCGGTCGACGTTGTTGCTTGCTTGCGCATGGTTGACTTGCTCCTTGGTGGTCGCTGCGCTTGAGACGAGCAAGGCGCGTACCTTACATCGACATTCGCTGGACAGCGATTTGAAGGGCGTCGGAAACCGTTCAGTTCAATCGCCGTCATCGATGCGCAGGGCAAGTCCATCACGCGAGGCAAATCAGAGGTCGACGCGAGCGACAAGAAGCAGATGAACATGGCGTTGTCGCCGGGGAGTACCCGGTTGCGTGAGTAGCCGTCGCGGACGACAGCCACCGCACGCAGGGGCGTGACGGCTTCGGCGTGAAGCCATAGGTCGCTGGCGCTTGGGTTATGGCGCTTATACCTAACGCGCCACCTTCAAAGAACCCCTTCGCCGCCTCAGCACCCGCGCCTGCAACACGATCACGAGCAGGAGAAATAACCCGCGAATCACCGATTGCCAGTACGCCGACAAGCTGATGTACCCCAGCCCGTTCTCGAAGTTGAGCAGATTGAACACGAGCCCAAGCAGCACGACACCGGCAATCGTCATCGCGATGGAACCCTCGCCGCCGGTCAGGCGCGTGCCCCCGAGCACCACCGCCGAGATCGCGAACAGCTCCCAGCCAACGCCTTCGTTCGGCTGCCCCGCGCCGAACTGCGCGGCGAGGATCGCGCCCGCGATGCCGGCGAGCAGCCCGCTCACGGCATACACGCAAACGAGCGTGCGATCGACGTTCAGCCCCATCAGCCGCGACGCCTCTTCGCTGCCGCCGATCGCGAGCGCGTGCCGCCCGAAGCGGCTGCTGCGCAAGGCGATCCAGCCGAGCACCGCGGCGGCTGCCGCGACAAGTCCGGGAATCGGCAAGCCGAACAGGTCGCCCTGGCCGAAGTTGGCGAAGTTCGATTCGGCGGAAATCGCGACGGCATCGTTATGGCCGAGCAGCAGCGCGAGGCCGTGCGCGCCGAGACTCGTCGCGAGGGTGACGATGAACGGCAAGATCCGCATGTGCGTGATGACGAGCCCGTTCAGCACGCCCACCATAAGCCCCGCGCACGATCCGGCGAGCACCGCCGCGACGCCGCCGTGCGGACTCGCGAGCGCCGCCACGACGCTGCCGAGCGCCGCCACCGCGCCCACCGAAAGATCGATACCGCCCGTGATGATCACGAACGCCATGCCCACCGAGATCAGCGCGAACATCGAGTTGTAGCGCCAGAACGACGTGATGTTGTACGCCGACGCAAAGTGCTCGTAGCGCGTGACGCCGAGCACGAGCAGGGCCGCGAGCGCGATCAGTATCGGGAGGTTCTTTTTCATGTCGATGATCCTGGCGCGGTCAGTGCCGGCGCCGCTGCACGTAGACTGCCGCGATGATGATGCCCGCCTTCAACACGAGCGCCGCCGCGTCGGGGATGCCGTGCGCGAGCAGCGTATAGCGCAGCAACTGGATGATGAGCGCGCCGATCAGCGTGCCGGCGATATACGCCTTGCCGCCCGTCAGCGCCGTGCCGCCGACCGCGACCGCCGCGATCGCGTCGAGTTCGGAGCCGAGCCCGATCACGTTCGCATCCGACGACGAATTCACCGAGATCGAGATCAGGCCGGCCAGCCCGGCGAGCGCGGCGCACACGGTGTACGCGATCATCTTGACGCGCGCGGTCGGGATGCCGCTCAGGTACGCGGCCTGTTCGTTGCCGCCCGTCACGAGCAGGTACTTGCCGAACAGCGTCTTCCTCACGATCCACGCGAACAGCGCGACGAGCGCGAACATCAGGAGGATCTGGAACGGCACGCCCGCCACCTTGCCGAGCGCGATCCACTGGAACGCGGGATTGTTGAACGCCTGGAGGCTGCCATCGGTGACGACCTGCGCGATGCCGCGTCCGGCGATGAAGAGCACCAGCGTGGCCACGATCGGCTGCACCGCGAGCCGCGTCACGAGAAAGCCGTTGAACACGCCGCACAGGGCCGCCGCGAGAATCGGCAGCGTGAACGCGAGCACGATGCCGAGCGGCCCGGCGATGTTCATGAACAGCATCGGCGCGAGCGCACCGGAAATCGCCATCGACGCGCCCACCGACAAGTCGATGCCGCCCGTCGCGACGACCAGCGTCATGCCGATCCCGACGATCACGATCGTCACGACCTGCGTCAGATTGACGTTGAAGGTCTGCAACGACCAGAAGTGATCGGTGAAGAGCAGGTTGAACACGATCATCGCGACGAGCACGGCGATCTCGCGCTGGATCGTCAGACGATGCCTTTTCTTCGGGGTCGACTGCGAGAGCGCCACGGCGGCGGGTTGCGTCTTGTCCGTCATCCCTGGGTTCCCTCGCTTTCGGAGACGGCCTGCGCAAGCGTCGATTGTTCGCCGGAGCCGTAGGCGATCGCGTCCATGATTGACGCCTCGGTCATGCGCGCGCCGTCGAGTTCGGCAACGGTCTCGCCGTCGCGGATCACGACCGCGCGATCGGCCACCGCCGTCAGCTCTTCGAGTTCCGATGCCGACAGCAGCACCGCGAGACCGGAGTCGCGCAACTCGCGCACGATCTTCGCGACATCGGCTTTCGCGCCGACGTCGATGCCGCGCGTCGGTTCGTCGAGGAGCAGGAGTTTCGGATTGGTCGCGAGCCAGCGCGCGAGCAGGACCTTCTGCTGGTTGCCGCCGGAGAGTTCGCGGATCGGCTGGTCGGGCGAGCGCAGCTTGATGCCGAGCGATTCGATGAAGCGCTCCACGATCTCGCGCTGTTTCGCCACGTCGACCACGCCATGCTTCGTGAGCGTGCGCAGGCACACGAGCGTGAGGTTGTCGCGCACGGAAAGCTCCGGCACGATGCCTTCGGCCTTGCGGTCCTCGGTCAGATAGGCGACGCCGCGCGCGATCGCGTCCTGCGGCGACTTCAGCGTGACCGGCTGGCCGCCGATCGTGAGCGAGCCGCGCTCGGGGCGATCCGCGCCGAAGATGAGGCGCATCGTCTCCGTGCGGCCCGAGCCGAGCAGGCCCGCGAGGCCGACGGCTTCGCCCGCGTGCACGTCGAGCGAGACGCCGGTGACTTTCGTGCCGCTCGCGAGCGCCTTTGCGGCCAGCGCGACGCCGCCGCGCTTCGCGAGATTCGCCTCCTTCACCGCGCTGTCCTCGTGCACGACGGCGGCGAGCGAGCGGCCGAGCATCGTCGTGACGAGTTGCAGCTTGTCCATGTCGGCCAGCGCGCTTTCGGCGACGGTCTGGCCGTCCCGCATCACGGTCACGCGGTCGCAGAGCGCATAGAGTTCGTCGAGCCGATGCGACACGAAGATGACCGCGCGGCCGTCGTCGCGCAGACGCCGCACGACGTTGAACAGCAACTCCACTTCGCGTTCGTCGAGCGAGGACGTCGATTCGTCCATGATGACCATCTTTGCATCCGACGACACCGCGCGGGCCAGCGCGACCATTTGCTGGATGGCGGTCGAATGGTCGCGCACCGGCTTCTCGACGTCGATCTGCAAGCCGAACGAATCGAGGAGCTCGCGTGCCTTGGCGCGCACGCTTTTCCAGTCGATCATGCCGAAGCGGCGCGGCTCGCGGCCGAGAAAGATATTCTCCGCGACCGAGCGGAACGGCACGAGGTTGATCTCCTGATAGATCGTGCTGATACCGGCTGCGCGCGCTTCCTTCGGCGTGCGGAAATCGACTTCGCGTCCATCGAAGTGGATCGTGCCGGCGGTGCGCCGGTAGGCGCCGGTGAGGATCTTGATGAGCGTCGATTTGCCGGCGCCGTTCTGGCCGATGAGGGCGTGGACCTCGCCGGCGGCCACCGACAGCCGCGCATGGCGCAATGCCGCGACGCCGCCGAAGGTGATGTCGATGTCGTGCATGGTGAGCAGGGGGCGACTGCTTGGGTCGCTTTTGTCGGCGCTCAGTGCCGGGGGCTCCATTTGCTGTGTCTCCTGTCGGCAAGGGTTTGGTGTTGGTGTTGTTGTTTACACCGTTTGATGCGCTTGGGCTTCTATGGAACTTGCTTTGTTTTTGGTTTATTCGCTCTGCCCCTGTCCGGGGCGGGACTCACTTTCTTTGCTGCTGCAAAGAAAGTAAGCAAAGAAAGCAGCTTCACAACGCCAATCCTTGCCATGCCCCGCTAGCCCGTTATGTCGGAGTGGTCCAACCGGGGGAGTGTCGTTAGCGGGGTTTCCCCGTTGTTGGCATGTAGAAGAGGCGCGCGCGTCGCACCGCGATACGAAGTGGACCAGCAGTCATTCATCCAGCTTCGCGCTACGCGCTCACCCGTCAGGTAAAGCTAAAACCCATCGCTACCTCGCTACTTTGTGCTTGCTGACGCTTCAATTCACCACCGTTAGCAGACCTGGCGTCGGGCACGCAGCGCCAGGACGGATGTATGACGGCTGTTCCACTCCTTGTCGCGGTGCGACGTGCGCGCCTTTTCTACATGCCAACAACGATGAAACTCCGCTAACGACACTCCCCCGGTTGGACCACTCCGACATAACGGGCTAGCGGCGCATGGCAAGCATTGGCGGTGGGAAGCTGCTTTCTTTGCTTACTTTCTTTGCAGCAGCAAAGAAAGTGAGTCCCGCCCCGGACAGGGGCAGAGCTAATAAACCAAAAACAAAGCAAGTTCCATAGGAGCGCAAAAACATCAAACGGTGTAAACAACCCAACCCCCACCCCACCCCCAAGCGCCAGCGCCCTCAATACCCGTATTGCATGCTTTCCTTGACGTTGCTCTTGTCATAGAACCGGTCAGAGACCTTGACCCACGCCGGCACCGCCTCACCCTTCGCGTACTTCTGCGCGACATCACACGCGAGTGGCCCAAAGAACGGGCTCGACTGCACGCTCGCCCCAAGTTCGCCGGCCGCGATGGCATCGAGTCCGCCCTTCGTGCCATCGATCGTCACGAGCACGATGTCCTTGCCCGGCTGCTTGCCGGCCGCCTTGATCGCGGCAATCGCGCCGAGCGCCATCTCGTCATTGTGCGCGTAGACGGCGGTCACGTCGGGATGCGCCTGCAACAACGTCTCCATCACCTGACGGCCCTTGTCGCGGGCGAAATCGCCGCTTTGCGACGCGACGATCTTCATGCCCGGATTCTTCGCGATGACTTCGTCGAAGCCCTTCTTGCGGTCGTTCGCGGCGGAGGCGCCCGTCGAACCCTCCAGTTCGATGATCGTCGCCTTGCCGTTGGTCGCCTTGACGAGCCAGTCAGCGGCGCGGTGGCCCTGGTCGATGAAGTCCGAGCCGATGAACGTAATGTAGTCGCGGCCGGCCTTCGCCATCGACTGATCGACGTTGCGGTCGACGAGGATCACCGGAATGCCGGCCTTCTTCGCCTGCAATACGACCGGCGCGAGCGGCTTTTCCTCGCGCGGCGGGAACACCAGCAGGTCGACGTGCTGCGCGATCATGCTCTGGATGTCCGCGACCTGCTTGGCGGGCGAACTGTTGGCGTCGGTCATGACCATCTGCCAGCCGCACTTCGACGCAATGTCCTTGAAGCTCTTGGTCTCAGCCAGGCGCCACGGATTGTTGCTCTCGGTTTGCGCGAAGCCGACGCGCAGCGGTTTCTTGTTCGGGATCTTGGGCAGGGCATCGTCGGCGGCGCTGGCGATGTTGGCCGCGCCCAGGCCCGCCACGAGCGAAAGCGCGACGAGCGATGCGGCAAGCGGGCGAATGCCGGTGGCGCACCGGCGCGAGGGGTTTCTAAGCGACAGCATGTCTTCCTCCGATAGGGATGGTTTGTTTGTTCTGTGCTGCTGATGCCTCGGGTGCTTCGTGTTGCGGCTGGATTGACTCTCGTTATTGGCGTGTCTCGAAATGCGTCGATTATTCCACCGCGCTTTATTAATGGTCAATCGCTAATATTATTAGTTCATGGTTGTTTTGTTTCGGTAATTACCCTGACCGAGCCGCGTTCGACGAGCGGCCCGTCGAGCTTCACCGTCCGATGCCGCACCGGTGCGCCGGCCGCGCGGTTGTGCTCCTCCTGGAGCAGCGTCTCGACCGCCCAGCGGCCCAACTCGTAGTTCGGCAGCACCACCGTCGACAGCGGTGGATGCGTGTGGCGCGCGATCTCCTGGTCGTCGTAGCCGAGCACGGAGACGTCTTCCGGCACCCTCAGGCCGAGTTGCTTCAGCGCCTCGATCGCGCCGAGCGCCATCAGGTCGTTGGCGCAGAAGATCGCGGTCGGCGGGTTCGGCTCGCGCATCAGCGAGAGCGTCTGCTCGAAGCCCGTGCCCGAACTCCAGTCGCCGTCTCGCACGAGTTCGGGCGCGAACGGCAGGTCGGCGGTCGCGAGCGCCGTGCGGTAGCCCTTCAGGCGGTCGCGCGCCGCGTCCTGCCAAGGCTCGCCGTTGATATAGCCGATCCGCCGATGCCCCGCGTTCAGCAGGTGATCGGTGGCGGTATGTCCGCCCGCGACCTCGGCGGGCACCACCGACGACAGGTTCACGTCGCTCGCATAGCAGTTGAGCAGCACGGTCGGCACTTTCGAGAGCGCCAACGGCGGGCTGACGCGGCGCGTGTAGACCGTCGCATAGATCACGCCGAGCACGTTCGGGTTGCTGAGCGTCGCGTCGAGCACCTGCTGCTCGATCTCCGCGTTGCCGTGCGTCGAGTACACGGCGAGCATGCGGCCGTGCGCGAACGCGGCATCGCGCGCGCCGTCGATGGTCACGACCGGATGCGGGCTCGTCGAGATTTCGTCGGCGAGATAGACGATCAGGTTGCGTTCGTCGGACGCGTCGAGCGCGAGCGGCTCGCGCTGCGACATGCGATAGCCGAGGTCCTGCGCCGCCTTGAGCACCTTGTCGCGGGTCGCGTCGGAAAATTTCGCGCCGCTTGCGTTGTTCAGCACCAGCGACACCGTCGATTGCGAGACGCCGGTGAGCTTCGCGATGTCGGTCATCGTCGGGCGGCGTTGCGTGGATTTTTTCATTGTGCTGGCCGCTCGCGGGCGGCGTCGTCGATGCATGGGGCGATGTGGCTTTTCAGTTCTGTCTCGCATCGCCGGCGTGAGGACATTACCACTAATAATATGCATCGACAACGCTCGGAAACTCCATCTTGGGTGGCCCGTTCGGCTGCGTGCTATTACTAATAATATTGACGCCGCGATGCCGGACGTGCGATTCTGCCCGCGAAGGAAAAGAGAGGAGACGCATATGGCCCGATACGACGACAGCGCCCGCGACGCGCTTGCCGCCGCGTTCGAACGCGACGGCTTTGTCATGCTTCCCGGACACTTCCCGCGCGCGACGATGGACGCCTGGCGCTCGGCGTTCGAACCGCTGCTCGAACCTCACTTGCACGCCACCGACGGCAATCGCGGACCGGGGCGCTATTACGTGACGCTGCCGTTCGAAGGCGAATTCGCCGATCCATCGATCTTCTGCGACGACGACGTGCTCGGCATCGTCGAGCGAGTGGCCGGCCCGGACCCGGTGATGTGCCAGCTCGCGACCGACACGCCAGTGCGCGGCTCCGGTTTCCAGGACTGGCACCGCGACACGCCGCCGCTCTTCGAGGGAATCCCCGAGACGCCTTCGTTCCAGTTGGCGGTGAATTTTCCGCTCGTCGATGTCGACGAGGAGAACGGTTCGCTGGAGACCACCCGCGACACGCATCGCGTCTCGCGGGAAGAGGCGCTCGCGGGTTTGCAGGACGGGAGGTTTGCGCCTGAACGCGTGCCGATGCGTCTCGGCGACGCGATGATCCGCGACGTGCGCGGCCTGCATCGCGGCACGCCGAACTACATCGGCACGCCGCGGCCGATGGTCGTGATTGGCTATAGCCGCGCGTGGTATTTCCGGCCGGAAGTGCGGATCGACGTGCCGCGGCGCGTGTTCGCCGCACTGCCCGCCCGCGCGCAACGGCTCTTGCGCTACAACCCGCAGGTGGACACGACGCCGCGCACCTTTGACGAAAGCTACCGGCAGTTCGCATATTGAGCGCCGCTCTTCCCCGGCCCGCCGACGACGGCTCGCTCATCGAGCTTCGGCACGGCGCGCGGCGCGTGCTGATTGCACCGCACGTGGGCGGTGCAATCGCGGCGTTCTTCGACGCAGGCGAGCGCGGCGACGTCCACTGGCTACGGCCGGCGTCGCGCGAAGCGCTTGCCGCGTGCGATCCGCTCGGCATGGCGAGCTTTCCGCTGCTGCCTTACTGCAACCGCATCCGCGATGCGCGCTTCGTGTTCGACGACGAGACGGTCGATCTCGCCGGCGACGGTAACGCCTTCGATCACGCGTTGCACGGCCATGCGTGGCGGCGGCCGTGGCGCGTCGGTGCAACGACGCGGTCGAGCGTGGAACTGCATTTCAGCCACGTCCCGTCGGCGGCGCCCGCGCATCATTGGCCGTTCCGCTACGAGGCGACGCAGCGCATCGAACTGAGCAGCGCGGCCCTGACGGTGACGATGTCGGCGCGCAATTTGTCGGACCGGCGGATGCCGTTTGGCATGGGGCATCATCCGTACTATCCGCGCACGCGCACGACGCGCATTCACACGCGGGTGGCGGCGATGTGGCATTCGACGCCCGACCTCCTGCCGACTCATCTCGGGCCGCATGTTTGCATCGGGCAACTGGCTTCGTCGGAGGGGATGCTCGCCGATGCGTTTGATCTGGACAATAACTTCGCCGGCTGGTCACGGAGGGCGACGATCGCGTGGCCCGATGAGCAGCGTTCGGTCACGCTGTGCGCCGAGGCGCCGTTCGACCATATGGTGCTTTATGCGCCGGCGGACGAGCCTTCTTTGCTATGCGTCGAACCGGTGACCAATACCGTCGACTGGATCAATCTCGATGGTGGGGGCGGGGGCGGCTGCGTGCTGGGGCCGGGGGAATCGATCCGTGCGTCGTTTGCGTGGATGCCTTTGCGCTGATGATCGCCAGGTGCTTGCTTGGCGCAAACAGCCCCCAACTCCACGCGCCAGCGATCACTCCCGATTGAGCACGAAATCATAATCGAGCGTATAAAACGGCCGCTCCATCCAGGAACCATCCGGCGCAACGCCCGGCGCATGTTCAATCCAGTCGCCGATCAGCGTCGAGCGCACGCCAAACACGACGTCCGAATCGAGATACTGGTCGCCATTGCGAAAGACGTGCGTGATCAGCGTCTCATACCCCGGCGCCTGAATCATGAAATGCAGATGCGCAGGCCGCCAGGGATGCCGCCCCGTCGCCGCGAGCATCTTGCCGACCGGCCCGTCGTGCGGAATCGGATACGCTTCCGCCAGGATCGAGCGGAAATGAAAGCTCCCGTCCGCCCCGGTGCGCAGCTTGCCCCGCGCGCGATGCTCATGCCCACCGCCGCCCTTTTGCTGCACGTCGTAGAAGCCGTCCTCGTCCGACTGCCACACGTCCAGCAACGCACCCGCGACAGGCTCGCCGTCGATCCCCACCACCCGGCCCCGCACGAAGCACGATTCGCCTTTGGCGCCGTTCGCGATGTCGTCGCCGCAGTCGTACTCCGGCGCGTCCTCCACGAAAAACGGCCCGAAAACCGTCGACTCCGTGCAAGCCGCGGGCTTCCGGTTGTTCTGCGACGTGACCAGCATCGACAGCCCGAGCGTATCGGATAGAAGGATGAACTCCTGGCGCTTGTCGTCGGTGATGTGCCCGACGTCGGTCAGGAACTGGATCGCCTTGAACCACTCGTCTTCGGTGAGCTTCACCTCCCGCGCGAACGAGTGCAGGTGCTGCACGAGTGACGTCATGATCGTGCGCAGCCGTTCGTCTGCGCATTGGGACATCGAGGCGAGAACCGCCTGGGTGATGGTGTCTTCGTTGATATTGCGCATCGTGTCTGTCTCCTGTAGCGCGTCAAAAGCGCGTTTGTCGCTACGGTAATCGCTCGACTCGCGAAAGGGAATGCCTCGCCGGGAAATGACTTTTCCGCTGGAAGGAAAAATCAGGCGGCCGCGAGCGTTTCCAGCACCACGTCGAGCAGCGCCCGCAGCCGCGCGAGACGCCGCAGGTCGCGGTGATAACCGAGCCATACGTCGCGGCCCGGCGGCGCTTGCCCGAGATCGATCCGGCGCAGGCCCGGCGTCGCGTCGCCGAGCGGACACGGCAGCACGGCGAAGCCGCCGCCTTGCGCGCACATGCGCGCCTGTGCGCCGCGGTTGTTGCTCGTGAACGCGATGCGCGCCTGCGGCAACATCCGCTTCACCCACTCGACATCGGGCAGCGCGCCGAACGCGCTGTCCATACTGATGAGCGCGTGGCCGTCGCCCGCGCCCGCGACCGGTGCGACGAGGTCGATGCGTCCGTAGAGCGCATAGTCCATGTGCATCAGCTTGCGCTGGATGACGTCGGGTTCGTCGAAAGGCGTGATGCGAAACACGAGGTCGGCCTCGCGCCGCGCGAGGTTGTAGCGCCGCGAATCGGTGACGAGTTCCACCGACACGCCCCGCTGCCGCGCCAGGAAGCGCGCGAATACGGGCGTCAGCACATGCTCGCCGAACCAGTCCGACGACGACACCCGCAGCAAGCCCGTCAACTGCTCTTCGCGGCCGGCGAGCGAGCGCGTGAAGCCGAGCGCTTCCTCCTCCATGCGCTCCGCGAAGCCGAGCACGGCCGTGCCTTCGTCGGTCAGGACGAAACCATCGTTGGTGCGCTGGAAGAGCGTCTGGCCGACCGCTTCCTCGAGCGCCCGCAGGCGCCGTCCCATGGTCGGCTGGGTCTGTCCGACGAGCTTTGCCGCAGCGCCCAGCGTGCCCGCTCGCGCGATCGCGAGGAATACGCGGACGTCGCTCCAGTCCAGATTCATGTCGTTCATTTTCGTTTGGATGCCGTGCACGAACGTCGATTTACATGCCGTTTCGCATGGACGATTATGAACCCATCGAATCGTTCTTAGCGCTCCAATCGATCCCAAAAGGAACTCGTCATGTCCACGTCCATGCAAGCCCTCGTTCTCAACCGCTACAACGGCCCGCTCGAACTCACCGATCTCTCGCGCCCCGCGCCTTCGGCCGGGCAGGTGCTGGTTCGCATCGCGGCAAGCGGTCTCAATCCGCTCGACGCCAAGATTCGCGCCGGCAGCGCCGAGCATGCGAAGCATCCGTTGCCGCTCGTGCTGGGCATCGACATGGCGGGTGTCGTCGAAGCGGTCGGCGCGGGCGTCACCGCGTTCAAGGTTGGCGACGAAGTCTATGGAATGACGGGCGGCGTCGGCGGCATCCAGGGATCGCTCGCGCAGTACGCGGCGGTCGACGCGAGCCTCCTCGCCAGGAAGCCCGCGAATCTCTCGATGCGCGAGGCGGCCGCGCTGCCGCTCGCGTTCGTCACGGCGTATTCGGGGATCGTCGATCGCGCCCGTCTGCAAGCGGGACAGACGGTGCTCGTGCAGGGCGGCGCGGGCGGCGTGGGATACGTCGCCGTGCAACTGGCGCTCGCGCTCGGCGCGACGGTCTCGGCCACGGCGAGCACGCGCGATCTCGATACCGTCGCGCGGCTCGGCGCCACGCCGATCGACTACCGCGCGCAAACGGTCGAACAGTACGTCGAGTCGCACACGCGGGGCGCGGGGTTCGATCTGGTCGTGGATACCGTGGGCGGCGCGACGCTCGACGCCTCGTTCGCCGCGGTGAAGCACTTCGGCCACGTGGTGAGCGCGCTCGGCTGGGGCACGCATGCGCTCGCGCCGCTGTCGTTCCGGGAAGCGACCTACTCGGGCGTGTTCACGCTGTATCCGCTGCTGACGGGCCTCTATCGCTCGCATCACGGCGAGATGCTGAGCGCGGCGACCCGTCTCGCCGAGGCCGGCCACCTTGCGCCGCGCGTCGATCCGCGCCGCTTCGATCTGGCGTCGGCCGAACTCGCCTACGAGGCGTTGTCCGACGGCAGCGCGCGCGGCAAGATCGTCGTCGACGTGGCGTGAGACGCGCTGGCTATTTCAGCAGCCCGAACACCGCCACGCTGACCGACGTGCCCACATACACCTTGCCGTTGGCGATCATCGGCGTGATGAACTTGTTGCCCGGCCCGAACTGGTCGCGCGAGCCGGACTGGTTGCTGTTGTAGAGCTCGTTCGCGAGGTTGGTCGCGTCATAGGCATGCAGCACCGCGATCACGCCGTTCTCGGCCGCCCACACGATGCCGTTCGTGCTGCCGTTCGCCGACACGCTCGGCGTGGCGCCCGGCGAGCCGAACGAGGTCGGCGTCTGGCTGGTGGGCGTCGCCGACAGGCGCGCGTTGCTGATGCCGAACGCCTTGATGTGATCGCCGATCGAGCCGAAGTACACCGTGTTGTTGAAGTAGGCGGGCATGCCGAATTCCGGGCCGGTGATCTGGCCGCTCAACTCCTGGTAGATGTGGTCGGCGTTCGAATCGAAGTTGCCCATCGAATCGCGGTTCACCACGTAGATGATCGAGTCCTTGCCGGCGCCGAGCGCCAGATGGTGGATCGCGCCGCCGGCATCGGCGAGGTCGGGCAGGACGAGCGCGCCGCCCGAGCCGAGGTCCTCGTCCGCGTTCGATTCCCCCACGGTATTCGAGGCCTCGAAATAATCGGCCACCGCGAGCGCCGGCGCCGGGCTGAGTTTCAGGAAACCATTGCCGTAGTCGCCGAGCACGGGTTGGTCGGCGGCGTTGAGCGTGGGATCGAAGGTGCCGTTTGCGTCGAGGAAATAGATCGACGCGCCGTCCGACGCCATGCCCGCGCCGCTCATCCAGATCGCGCCGCCCGAGCCGTTCGGCGTGAGGTTCAGCACGCCAGCCTGCTTGAGCGTGTCGGCGCTGTAGGCGATCACCCAGCCGGTATAGGGCTGGATGTCGCAGTGCGAAGTCCAGCCGGTGTAGATCACGCCGTTCAACAGCAGCAACGACTGGCGCTCGGCGTATTGCGCCGGGTCGAATATGACGTTGCCGTTCGAACTGTTCGCGCCGCTGCCCGGATAGGACGCGGCGATCTCGGTCGGGCCGCCGAACAGTTCGGCACCGGTCGTGACGTCGAGCGCGTGAATCCGCTGGTGATAACCGCCCGAGCCATCCTTCGACATTCCGACGACATACATCGCGCCATGCGGCCCGCGCGTGCGGTCGATGACGGGCGTCGCGGTAATGCCGATCTTCGGCGTGATCTGCGGGCAGCCGTGGTCGTCGCTCGGCGTTTCGCCGGCGCCGAGCGTCGTGGTCTGCCAGAGGGTCGCGCCGGTGTTGGCGTCGAGCGCGTAGACGCTCGCGTTCTCGGTCGCGACGTACAGCACGTTGTGCGTG
The DNA here is from genome assembly GCF_001544535.1 of Caballeronia choica. Classification (GTDB taxonomy): domain Bacteria; phylum Pseudomonadota; class Gammaproteobacteria; order Burkholderiales; family Burkholderiaceae; genus Caballeronia; species Caballeronia choica. The sequence goes on from NZ_FCON02000057.1 coordinate 28,183, forward strand.
CCGCCCGCGATGTTCACGGCGGCGAGGTAGAGCGGCTCGGCATCGACGGCGCCATCGACCGGGAACACGGCGAGTTTGCCGAAGTTCGTCGCGTTGACGGTCGCGGGGGTCAGCGCGGTTTCGTTCAGGTGCTGGCCGGTGCGTCCGATGTCGTTGTGATAGGTCGCGACGTCGGGCGAGTTGGCGACTGCGGTGCTGCTGGCCGGGCCGGTGGCGGTGTTTGTGCCTGTGTTGGTGTTTGTGCCGTTGCCAGTGCCAGTGCCAGTGCCGGTGCCCGTGCCAGTGCCAGTGCCCGTGCCCGTGTTCGATCCCATGCTGCCGGTACCGGAGCCCGTGCCCGAACCGCTGCTCGTGCCGGCGCCCGTGCTTGTGCCGCTGCCGGTACTGCCTGTATTGGTGCCGCCACCCGTCGCCGGAGTTGTGCCTGACGCCGCGCCGGCGCCGCTTGCCGGGCTGCTGGCACCCGTGGTGGTCGTGGCCGGGCTCGAACTGCTTCCGCCGCTGCAAGCTGCGAACGCTGCCGCGAGCAGCAGCACCGAAAGGCGACCCGAGAGCGTCAAGCAGTTCATGAGCATTTCCCCTCCCGACCCGGTGTTGCAGTCGATTCCCGCGCGCTACGTCGATTATCGTACGGTCGCAGCAAATACAATGCCGCATGGTCCTTTTCGTACGCTCGTTTTGGCGTAAAAGCGTGAGAAGACGGCCGATCGGTCCGCATGCCGAATCGACGGTCCATGCGCCGCCGTCAAACCGCAGGCGCTTCCCGGCGCCGCTGCGGATGCAGTCGTAGAATCGAATGCTTCGATCGACTGGATTCAACGCCCCGAAGCCGAATCGCCCGACTCTTCCTACGCTTGCCTTTCAGAGACCCGCCGATGAACGCCACCGCCTCCGACGAACCCAACGGCCACGCCGAACTCTGGCTGATCCGCCACGGCGAAACGCCGTGGAGCCTGTCTCGCCAGCACACCGGCCGCACCGATGTCCCGCTGACCGAGCGCGGCCGCGAACAGGCCCGCATGCTGGCGCCGATCCTCGCGCAGGAGCACTTCGACCGCGTGCTGACGAGCCCGATGTCGCGGGCGATCGAAACGTGCCGGCTCGCCGGGCTTGGCGATCATGCAGAGGAGGAGCCGGAACTGCGCGAATGGGACTACGGCATCTACGAGGGCCGCACGACGGACGAAATCCGCGAAAGCGCGCCCGGCTGGTCGGTGTGGGATTCGCCGATGCCGGAAGGCGAGAGTATCGGCGAGATCGAGGCGCGTGCGCGCAACCTGGTTCAGCGGCTCGCTGCGTTGCCGGGGCGCACCGCGCTGTTTTCACATGCGCACTTTTTGCGCGTCTTCGCAGGTTGCTGGATCGGCGACTCGGCGGCGCTGGGGGCGCATCTGCTGCTTGATACGGCGACTGTCAGTATTCTCGGCTTCGAGCGCGAGAATAGGGCGATACGGCAGTGGAACGTGAGGCATCCGGATGTCGCGTGAGGCGCGCGTTCGACGTGAGTCCTTCGGCCATGAAGAGAGCGTGGCAGTGCAGGTTTAGTTGGCCGCCGCTTAACCACGAATTTCCGACCTTGACCTGACAAGTCGGGACGCGGCGCCCGAGTGAGAATTCCAGGGTGCGTGGCGCAGCGCTGCCCATCACTGCACCTCGTGTCTGGCCCGCAGCAGCGGGTTCGCATTTCGGAATCGCGAAATCGGATTGGCGTCTTTAGGCAACGAAGCTGGGGATGCGCGGTTTGCCGTCCACCCATAAACGTCCGCGCGGTTCACCGGGTCCGGGCCTCGATTCGTCGCTCGGCCGCCTCAGCCCGGCGTCGACTGAACTGCTTGAAGATCGATTTTTCGTGAGGATCGCCGAAGTGAAACAGCGCAGTGCTGCGTACGCTCTCCGGCAAACACGGCTGGTTGGCATGCAGCGATCGCATGCCCCAGAAAAAGTAGATGTTGCCCGGTTCGAGCGATACGACCCGCGCCCCCAGCACACGCTGCACCCAGTGCGAGCGCCACAGGCGACGGCCGGCGCCGCTCTCGACCAGCGCCTTTTCGATGATGTTGACTACCGCGCGGCTTCGCACGTTTCGCAGGTTCGGAAACATCACGAGGTGACCAGCCGGTTCGTCCGGCCGCGTTGGAATCAGGATAGGGATGAGCGCGGTCACGACGTAAGAGTCGTAGTGGAAGAGATTCGAATGCCTGAGACCCAGCGTGCCCGACAGTACCCTGATGACAGGCGTGATGCGATCGCTCGGCGGTGGTCCGCCCATCGCCATTTCATAGAGTCCCTCCATTACCGCATGAAACCCTTCCGAGCGGAACACCGCATCGAGCGGACTTTCCGCTATCCATTCGAGTCCACGAAGGCTGAAATACCGGCCATTGTGTTTCTCGAGTTGCTGCTTCACGTAGCTTCTGGCCTGTTCAAGCATCGAGTCGGAAATCACGTCGCGAAGGACGCCTACGCCGTTGCCGTTCATAGCCGAGCTGAGTTCATCCACATCTTCTCGCGAGACCGATTGCAGGGGCGCGTCTGCGCTGCGACTGCCTGTTTGCACAATTCGCCTCCTTTTCGCCGACGTAAGCGGCAAGCGACGTCCGCAGGCATACTCATCTTCGACTGCGGATTCGAGGCATTACATCGCTGGCGCGCCCGCAATCTGTTCGGTCGCCAACATATAACGGACGATTGTGGCCGGCTCACCATGCCCACGTAGGATCACCGCTATCGGCGGCATCGTCAGGTTTCTGAATGATATATGGTCAATAAACGATTCGAGCGCCAAGCGGTCTATTGGACGCGAAACGTCTCCTTCAAGACACGGGACGGACTGTCGCCGGCGTTGGCCGACCGGCTGCAACGGGTGATTGCTCCTCCAGGCGCGGCCAAGGGGGCAATGGATCTTGAGGCTTCATCGCATACGTTTCTCGAAGCAACTCGACGATAAACCGAGCCTCGCTGCAATCTGCCTGATTCGCCTGCTTTTCGAACGCCGCGAACCGTGGATCGGCCCGCTTGACGAGCAAAAAGAAAACTATCTCCCGCCGCACATTGATTCAGTCTGCCATTAGCGATACCCTCAAATCGTTCATGGCCGTCGAATGCTGGTCAACCCGGAGACAACCGTTTCGTGAAACGAGCGTGGGCTTTCTCTTGCATCCTGGCCTTGAACGCGATCCTCGGCGGATGCGGCAAGGAGGGAACGCAAAACGCTACTCCGGAGGCGGGTGCATCCGCGAGTCAGGCGCCGGTGCAGCCTGGGCAGGCCGCGAGCGCCGCACTCGCCGCATCGGGCGCGCAGGAGCAGAGCGCACCGGCCACCGTCACCAAGGCGCAGTTGCCAGGGGAAGCAGCCGAAACACTGCGTCTGATCAAAGCGGGCGGCCCTTTCCCTTTTGGCGAGGATGGAGTCTTGTTCCGCAACAGCGCGGGTTTGCTGCCGCAGCATCCGCGCGGCTACTACCACGCATACACGGTTCGCACGCCTGGCGCGGCGGATCGCGGGCAGCGCCGCATCGTATGTGGTGGACCGCGCAAGCTGACCCGCGATTGCTACTACACCGACGATTACTACGTCAGTTTCAAACGCATTGCAGACTGACTTGGGCCAATTAAAAGCGCCCCGGGTTTTCCTCAAGATGCGATCGCCAACGAAGCGCAGCAAGGAAGCGTTCTAGCGCCGAACTTCCAACGCGTCGAACCCCTTTGCGCGATAGATCATCACCGAAGCGGCCCAGCTCAGCACGAAGATCCCGATGATGACGTACCCGAGCACGCCGAAGTTATCGTTCAAGGTACCAATGGCATCCCACACGGGCCCCTGCAATTTCAACTGGTCTGACAGAAGACCGAGCGCCTCGATGGCGCCAATGACAATCGCGACAAGAACCGACACGAGCGTAATCGTCATGTTGTAGTAGATCTTGCGAATGGGCTTGAGGTAGGCCCATCCATAGGCGCCCAGCATCAAATGACCGTCGAGCGTATCGACCAGAGACATGCCGGCACTGAACAGGACCGGAAACACCATGATGGACCAGGGAGACAAACCCTGCGACGCCTGGGTCGCGGCGATCCCGAGCAACGCAATTTCCGTTGCCGTATCGAAGCCGAGACCAAACAGGAAACCTAGCGGGAACATGTGCCAGCTACGCGTGATCAGGCGGAACAGCGGCCGGAACAGACGGGCGAAGAAACCACGATCCGCCAGCAACAGGTCGAAGTCGTCGTCGACATAGACTCCGCCATCCTTCACGTTACGCCACGCCTTGTAAATCGACCTCAAGATAATGAGGTTCATGAGCGCGATGGCCAACAGAAACAGCGCCGACACGCACGTCCCGATTACTCCACCGACTTCCCTGAAGTAGTCAAAGCGTCTTTGCATGGCCGACGTAGCGACCGCGACGCCGACCGAGGCCAGCACGACGACGGTCGAATGACCGAGGGAAAAGAAAAAGCCGACGCTGACCGGACGCTTTTTCTCGTGCATCAGTTTGCGGGTGGCATTGTCGATCGCGGCAATGTGGTCGGCGTCCACGGCGTGACGAAGCCCGAAGCCGTATGCCAGCAGGGCCGTGCCGAGTAACACCGGGTGCTGACGAAATGCCGTCAACGCCCAGAGCCACGCCAGCACGTTCATGCCGATCAGCAAGCCATAGATGCCAAACAGCTTGCCGCGCACCTGTGTGTTGGAATCACTGAAAATCTGGGCAAGTCGGAAAATCATTGGACAGTTCCTTGGGATCGCGCGTCCCGGTCGAGTTCGAAGAACAACGAAGAGAGGTCTGACTCCTGGCTCATCAAGCTTGAACTTGCGTACCAGATAAAGTGGCGCGACCGCGCCGGAGTTTTACCGGCTTCCCTCATCGTCGTGGCGTTGCGTGACCAATCGGGCTTATACACCGTCGATAAAATCATGTCGACGATCGTTTTTTCATCACGCTCAGGTACGCGGCGCTTGAACGTACCCAGCCCGAAGAACAAGGACACCGCCGTGCTTGCACCGATAAATCAGCGTAGCCGCCAGGCGTCAAACGCGGTGCGGCGGCACGCAGGAGCCCGACAAATCATGCTGCATCGCGTGGCATAATCCGCAGCGTTACTCTCACCAGATCGACGGGCCACCTTGGGGCGCTTCTACCGGAAGATCGGCAGTCTGCTGGGATTGCTCGCGATCCTGATGGCTACGCTCGCCCCGACAATTTCTCACACGCTTGCCGCGAGTCTCGAGCGTACCGCGATGTCGCCGGGGCATTGCGACATGCCCTCGATGCAAGGCGAGCCGCAGGGCGAGAAGGCCGCGCAGCATCCGTTGATGTCCGACGGCCAGGATTGCGGCTATTGTGGTTTGCTTGCGCATATGCCCACGGTGCCCAGCGTGCCGGCGCTGTTCGCGATCACGGTCGGGGTCATCCAGCATCGCGTCGCCACGCGCTTCGAGAGCGTTCGCCGCGTTGAACCGCTTACCTTCGCCCAGCCCCGCGCCCCTCCCGTCCTGTCCTGATTCGAATACCGCCTGCGCGATTCAATGACTGTATCGCGCGGCCGGCGCACGTCCGCCCCAAGGACGCGCGCGGACTCTTCACGATCCGTTCACAGGACAAGCCATGCACGTTATTTCAACGCGCCGAAGAATCGCTCTGCTCTCAAGCACGATCGTTTCGGCCCTCTACACTGTTTCTCTCTTGACGCCATCGCTCGCCAGCGCTCATGCAATCGCCGGCGACCGTGTCTTTCCCTCCACGATGGCAGTGGACGATCCCGGCGTGGGCGATGAGGCAAATCTCCAGTTCGGGCATGTTCGCGTTCCCGGAGACAACGGCGACCAGAGCATCAATACCTTCGACTTCGAATACGACAAGCTGATCACGTCGCGGCTGGCTGTTTCGGTCGGCGGCACTTATGCGATGCAGAACAACCCGACGGCCCACGGCTTCGATAACTTCGAAGTCGGCGTGAAGTACCTGTTGTACGTCAACGAGGCGCATGAATTCATGACGTCTGTCGGCATCGATGCGGAACTCGGCGGAACCGGAAGCCGGGCGATTGCTGACAGTCACTCCACGATCTCGCCGACCCTCTTCGCCGGCAAGGGATTCGGCGACTTGCCCGATTCGCTCGCGTACCTGCGTCCGATCGCGATCACCGGCGAGGCGGGCCCCGCGTTGACGACCGGCGCCGGACAGCCCAACGCGTTCAACTACGGCTTCACCGTGCAGTACAGCCTCCCTTATCTTCAGCAGCACGTCCACGACATCGGGTTACCGCAGCCGCTCGCGAACGTGATCCCGCTTGTCGAAATTCCGCTGTCGAGAAGCCAGGGGCAGACCACGGGGACCGTCAACCCCGGCTTCATCTGGATCAACCGCTATGGGCAGTTCGGCATCGAGGCGCAAATCCCGATCAACCGGGCCAGCGGTTCGCATGTGGGGATTCTGGTTCAGGCCCACATTTTCTTCGACGATGTCGCACCGACGACGATCGGCAAGCCTCTGTTCCAGTAAAGGAGTCGACCATGAACTGGCAATCATTGATCCGGCGGCAGGCAAAGGCGAGCGCAACGCTTTTGCTCGCGGGCCTCGTTTTCGCTGGCGCTGCTGTTGCGCACGTATTTCCGCAAAAGCAGGAGCCCGGTGCAGGCGCGACGGTGGCCTCGCCCGCCGCCGTGAAGATCACGTTCGACGGGCCGCTCGAACCCGCGTTCAGTTCGCTCACGGTCACCGATGCGGCCGGCAAGCAGATGAACACGGCGAAGGCAGCGGTCGATGCACATGACCCTGCGGTCATGACCGTTCCGTTACCCGCTCTTTCAGCCGGACACTACACCGTGCATTGGGTTGCCGTGGCGTCCGACGGGCATCGCACGCATGGCGACTACGCTTTCGATGTGAAATAGCCTGCAGCAGGCGGTTGATCCGCTCAGTGGAGCGTCCCGCCTCACCCCATCACCCTCCTCACCGCCGCGATCAGCGCATCAAGCGACACCGGTTTCGCCAGATGCGCGCTAAACCCCGCCCTCAGCGCCTGCGCCACGTCCTGCGACCGCCCGAACCCCGTCAACGCGATCGCAGGAATCCGCGCCGTGCGCGGCGTCTGGCGCAGCGCCTCGATCAATTCATAGCCGCTCATCTCCGGCATCCCAATGTCGGAGAGCACCAAATCGAACTCTTGTTCCAGTGACGCCGCCAGCGCCGCCCGCGCCCGCGTCACCGCGCAGACCTTCGCGCCTTCCAGTTCCAGCAACGTCCGGAACGCATCGAGCGCATCCGGCGAATCGTCGACGAGCAGCACCCTCAAGTCGCTCAAAATCGCCGGATCGGAGACGGCAGCAGCGGCCGGCGCGTGTGCCATCGACGCCCGCTCCGGCATGCACAGCCGGAAATGCGCACCGTGCCCGACGCCGTCGGAATGCGCCTCGATCCGTCCGCCGTGCATCTCCGTCAGTTGCTTGACGAGCGACAGCCCGATCCCCAGTCCGCCCTGGTCGCGCCGGCCCGCGCCCTCGGCCTGGCTGAACATGTCGAAGATCTTCGGCAGGAAGTCGGCTGCGATGCCCTGCCCCTGGTCGATCACGTCGACGCACGCGAAGCGCCCGTCGCCCGTCAGCGCGACGCTCACCTTGCCGCCCCGGTAGCTGAACTTGATCGCGTTGCGCACGAGGTTCCAGAGGATCTGCTCGACGCGGATCGCATCGGCCTCGATGATGACGGGAGCATCCGCGCCCGACACGGCGAGCGTGATGTCGTTGGCACGCGCGTCGATCGCGCTCGCCTCGACCACCGTATGCAGCACGTCCGCGACATCGACCGGTGCGAGCTTGAGCGCGAGCTTGCCGGTGCGCACCCGCGACAGGTCGAGCAGGTCGTCGATGATCTTCGACTGTCCGATCACCGAGCGGCGGATCGCCTCGGCGGCGCTCTGCACGATCGGGATGCCGCGGCACTCGTAGGCGCGCATCAGCAGTTCGGCCTTCACGTGGATCAGGTTCAGCGGATTTTTCAGCTCGTGCGAGAGCACCGCGAAGAATTCGTCCTTGAGCCGGTTCGCGGCTTCCGCCTGCGCGCGCACCGAGCGCTCGAAGGTGAGTTGCGCCTGCTGCATGCCCTCGGCGCTCTTCTTGTCGGTCAGGTCGCGGGCGATCTTGGCATAGCCCTTGAAGCCGTCGCTTTCGATGAAGGTCGTCACGCCGCTGCAATAGATTCTGCGGCCGTCGCGGCGCGCGTGCCAGCGCTCGTCCTCGGAGCGGCCCGCGTCGCTCGCGCGGCGCCGTTCGGCAGCGGGCACGCCTTCGGCCCGGTCTTCCGCCGTGAAGATCACATCGGCGGGCTTGCCGATCACTTCGCCCTCGCGATAACCGAACACGCGCTCGGCGCCTTTGTTCCAGCTGACGACCACACCGTCGAGGTTCTGCACGACGATCGCGTAGTCGTTCGTGCTTTGCGCCGCGAGCTTGAGCCGCTCCTCGCTCTCGTGCGCGGCCTGTTCGGCTGCGCGCCGCGCGCTGATGTCGACGAGCGTCAGCACGGCGCCCTCGATGCGGTCGTCGCCGGTGCGGTAGGGCTGGACGCGCGACACGAACCAGTCGCCGTCGACGCTGCTCACTTCGCGCAGCGTCGGCTTCAGGTCTTCGAACGCGGCGGTGACGTCCTGTTCCAGCTCCGGATAATTCAGGCGATGCGTGAGGTCGAGGAGCGGCCGGCCGACATCCGAGGCGATGATGTTGAAGAGGCCCACCGCCGCGTTCGTGTATCGCTTGATGCGCATCGCGCGATCGACGAACACGGTCGCGATGCCGGTGGACGCGATCAGGTTGCGCAAGTCGTCGTTGGCCTTGTCGGTTTCCTCGACCTTGTCCTGAAGCTCGCTGTTGACCGCGATCAGTTCCTCGTTGACCGACTGAAGCTCTTCCTTGCCGGTCTCGAGTTCCTCGGTCGCGGAACGCAGTTCCTCGTTGATCGACTGCAATTCCTCGTTCGACGCCTTCAGTTCCTCGTTCGATACGTTCGACTGCTCGACCGTCGTGCGCAACTGGTCCTTCGTGCGATGCAGTTCCTCTTCGAGCTGGACGAGCATCGCATCGCGCTCGGCGCCGGATGCGCTTTCGCCTCGCACCGCGCCCGGCGGCGTGTCGTCCTCCGTTTCGTCGAACAAGACGAGCACGACATCGGTGCCCGATGACTTGTCGCGAAACGGGCACACGGAAATGTCGACGAGATACGCGGTGTCGCCGCGCTTGAAATGCACGCGTCGGGCGTCGGCATTGCCGCTCGTGAGCGCCGCCTTGGCGAGCGCCGCGCGCAGTTCGAGCCGCAGGTCCGGATGCACGAGCTTGAGCAGGTTGTGCGACGGCTCGCCGCCCACATAGCGCAGGAAGCGCCCCACGTCGTCGGTCGTGTGCAGGATCTCGCCTGCGCCGTCGATGATGACGCTCGGCGGTGAATGATGTTCGAGCGCGCGCTGATGCAGCGCGGCAAGCGACAGGCTGCCCGGATGGCGCCCGCGTTCGGCCGCCGCTGCCGGTTGCGCGCTCACGGCGCGCTGCACCGTTACAGGCGGCATGGGTGCGGTGCGCCCATGCGTCAATGCGCTCCGCGCCCGATAGATGCGGTTTTTCTTGTCGACCGGCGTGAAGAGTTCTTCGGCGACCTCCGCCGATTCCGAACCGCCGAGGAAGAGATAGCCGTCGGGCTGGAGCGCGAAGTGAAACGTCTGCAGCACCTGCCGCTGGATCGCGCGGTCCATGTAGATGAGCAGGTTGCGGCACGACACCATGTCGAGCCGCGAAAACGGCGGATCGCGCAGGATGTTGTGCGTCGCGAACAGCACCTTTTCGCGCAATGGCTTGTCGAGCACGTAGCGGCCTTCCGTCTTCGTGAAGAAGCGGCGCAAACGCGCGAGCGGCACGTCGGCCACGATCGACTCGGGATAGGCGGCCGCGCGCGCGAGGTTGATCGCGCGCTCGTCGATGTCGGTGGCGAAGATTTGCAGCACCGGCAACGCGTCGGGGCCGCCGAGCGCTTCGGCGAAGAGCATCGCGTGCGAATACGCCTCTTCGCCCGTCGAGCAGCCGGGCACCCATACGCGAACCTGCTCGTCATGCTGCTTGCCTGCGAGGATCGACGGCACGACGTCGCGCCGGACCGCTTCGAACGCGTCTCGGTCGCGAAAGAAATTCGTCACGCCGATCAGCATGTCGCACAGCAGATGCGTCGTTTCCTCGGCGTGTTCGTCGATGAAGTGCCGGTATCCGCTCAGGTCCGCGAGTGAGTTGACCTGCATGCGCCGCTCGATGCGCCGCAGCACCGTCGCGCGCTTGTAGTGATGGAAGTCGTGGCCGGTGCGGGCGCGCAGCGTGGCGAGGATGGCGCGCAGCAATTGCTCGGGGTCTTGGGCGGCGCCGCTCGCGGTGGGGAGCACAGGGCTCGCGTCGGCGAGGTCGGGCAGACGGATGAAGCGCGCGTTGTTCCACAACTCGATCAGCTTTTGCGGCATGGCCGCGACCGGGAGCACGAGGTCGGCCTGTCCCGTCGCGATCGCGCTCTTCGGCATTTCGTCGTATTCGGCGTCGTCGGGGGACTGGACGATCGTGACGCCCGCCTGCTCCTTGATCCTGCCGATGCCGAGCGCGCCGTCGCTGCCCGAGCCCGACATGACGATGCTGATCGCGCGTTCCCGGTGGTGGTCGGCGAGGCTGCGAAAGAACAGGTCGATCGCGACCGGCCGGCCGCGCGGCCGGTTCGCCTTCGTAACGTTGAGAAAACCGTCGATCATCGAAAGCTCGTTCGACGGCGAGATCAGATAGACGGTGTTTGCCTCGATCGGCGTGGGCTTGACCACCTGAAGCACGGGCATGTTCGTTATGCGCTGCAGGATCTGGTCGGCGCGGCTCTCGTACTTCGGAGAAAGGTGCAGGACAATCACGAATGCCATGCCGCTGTCGCCCGGCATATGCTCGAAAAAGCGCAGCAGCGCCGGGATGCCGCCGGCCGACGCGCCAATGCCGATGACCGGAAAGTTGAGGCCAGAGCCCGGCTTCCCCGGCGGGCTTCCCGCTTGATCCGTTCCGGCAGTCTCCAGCTTCTCGGTGTTCATGATTGGATCCGGTGATCCGGGTTCGCGTGCTTTGGCTGCACTCGCGTCAATTCTTGCGGTCGATTCGTGCGGGAAGCTGAAAACTCGTGGCGTGCGTCGTTCCTGGGTTTCCCGGCGGAAGGCGCGCCAGCCCGCTGCGCCTGCGGCGGCCGCGTGGGCAATTTCACGCGCCGCTTACAAAGTTGATAGCAACGGGCGTTCCGCGCCCTGTGATGCCCGCAGGCTACGGATAGGGTCGCGCAAGATTCGAGCCGTTACGAGGGATGGGTTCGCGCCGGAGAAGCGGCCTTCGTCACGTCGCGTGCGAATGCCGCAGGGATGCTCGCCCGGTGCCATCGCCGGCAGTGCTGCGCTGCCGCGCAACCGATCGGGCTTCGTTGGTATCCGTTGCCTTCGTGCGCGCGCTGGAACGTTTACAGCGCACGCGCGACACGCGGTGCCTTGCCCTGAAGCGAGGCCTTCAGGTCGCTGCGTTCACTGAAGCTTGGCGCGCCGAGCCAGCAGATGAATTCATCCTGCCAGTTGCCCCAGGCGTTTTCATCGAGATCGAATTCCTCGTCGATCCGCCCGCCGTCGCGCAAATATGCGCCGACCAGGCGCGTTCCGTTCCAGTAGGCGACCGCGACGTCGGTCAGGTCGGCGGTCGTGCCGGCCGGCAGGTCGCGGAGCAGCATCGCGAGTTGTGCCCTGAAGGACGCGAATTCGTATGAGGCCATCGGCAGCTCCACTCTCTTGAAAACTTGGAAACGAGTCACTAAAGGATGCACCCGCTGTCGGGGAGCGTCAATTTGCGGCGCCTCGCTCGGACGCTTGCAGGGAGCCGAACCTCGGAATCATCCGCGTACCGCACTCAACCAAACGCGCCTTTGTTCAGATCCTTCTCGAAATCGGTCGTCCAATGCGTGTCGTGTCCGATCGGATAGGCCTTCTCCTTGAGCGTCGACTTGCGAACGATCGTGAGATGACCTCGCAGCGGATAGACATCGTCGACGAGATCGGTCGTGTCGGTTTCCTGGAGCATGAAGTCGTCCTCGGACAGGCGGTGACGATGCAGGATAGTGACGAAGTCCGCTTTTTCGTCCGGTGCGATGACTGACATTTGCGCCTCCTCAATTCCAATGCTCGACCATTTCAAATTAGCACATGGATCGAGACGCTGCCGGGCGAAGCGTGGTGGCGTGCGTGGGTCGGGACGCGGCGCGTATACCATGTGCGTTGGTCAATCACGAGCGAGCGGACATGAAACGCAGACTGTCGATGGCATCCGGGGTTCTTTTTGCTTTCATCGCGTTGTTCGCCGCGCGAGCCGGTGCCGACGAACCCGCGTGCGGCACGCTCGTTGGCGCTGGCGCGGCGGACACGGCGGACGCGGCGTCCGGCGGGTTTGCATTGCGTGAAGGGGAAGCCGTCGATCTGGTCAGCGCGGGCAAGCGGGTGCACGGCACGCTGCACGTGTTTCGCGACGACGCGGTTTATCGGATCTACTGGCAGCCGGCGGGGAGCCCCGAGCGATATGTGCTGGCGACGGCGGGGACGAACAGCGTGCGGCTCGTCGCAACGCCGCCGCGTGGGTCGCCTGTCGCGGACGGGCCGGGGATGCTGCCTTCGCAGCAGGTATTGTCGTGTCCGGCGCTCTGAGGCGCGGTCTTCAGTTGCTGGCGCTCGGGGGGCCATTTACACCCGATACAACGACATTTGGCAACGACACCTAGGGCTTGGCCGCCGGCACATTGCCGCCAGCACCACGCGCCGGCGCCGCCGACCCGGCGCCGCCCGACGTCGTGCCCTGCCCCTGGCGCGGCGCGTTAGCGGCGCTCGATCCGCTGGCGCCGCCGAACGTGGTTTGCTGTTGCGGGCGGCTCAACGCCTGCGCCTGAAGCAGCTTCTTCGTGCGGTCGTTCAACTCCGCGTTGGCCACGCTGGCGACGCAGCACGCGCCCATTACGAAACCCACCACTATCATCTTGCCCATCGACGCCTCCCCTGCGGGCGCCGCACAACGCACGACGCCCTTAACGACCGTTTTCCTGCCCAGCGAGCACCTTAGCGATTGCCCCGGCGACCGGCCCGACGTTCGTCTCGTTGAGTCCGGCCACGCACATCCGGCCAGAGCGCAGGATGTACACGCCGAACTCCTCGCGCAACCGGTCGACCTGTTCCGCCGACAGCCCCGTGTATGTGAACATGCCGCGCTGCTTCACATACCGCGACAGGGCCTCGCCGCGAACGTGGTCTTTCAGGCCGTCGTGAATCGCGACGCGCATTCTCGCGATGCGCTCGCACATCGCCGCCAGTTCGCGCTGCCAGGACTCCCGGAGCGCGGGCGTATTCAAGACCCGCGTGACGATCTTCGCACCATGCGTCGGCGGATTGCTGTAGTTCGAGCGCACCGAACCGGTCAACTGGCCGACGACGCGTGACGCCGCCGCCGCGCTCTCGCAGATCACATGCAAACCGCCGCAACGCTCGCCATACAGCGAAAAGTTCTTCGAAAACGAATTGGCGACCAATGCCGGCACGCCGCGGCGAGCCAGTTCGCGCACGGCGAACGCATCGTCGTCGAGGCCCGCGCCGAAACCCTGGTACGCCATGTCCACGAATGGCAGCAAGTCGCGCGCCTGAAGCACGTCGATCAGCCGCTCCCACTGCGCGCGGTCGAGGTCGACGCCCGTGGGGTTATGGCAGCACGCGTGCAGCAGGACGATGCTGCGCGCGGGCAACGCGTCGATCGCGGCGAGCATCGCGTCGAACTTGAGGCCGCCCGTGGCTTCGTCGTAGTACGGATAGGTGTTCACCTCGAAACCCGCGCGCTCGAAGATAAAGCGATGGTTTTCCCAGGTCGGATCGCTGACCCAGACCTGCGACTGCGGGAAATAGCGCTTGATGAAGTCGGCGCCGACTTTCAGCGCGCCCGAGCCGCCGATCGTCTGCACGGTCGCGATGCGCCCTTCGGCGCGCGCCGGCGTCGCCTCGCCGAACACGAGTGCCTGCACGGCGTCGCGATAGTGGGCGAAACCGGCCATCGGCAAGTAGGGCTTAGGGCCCGGCTCGTTCAGGATCGCGGCCTCCGCTTCATGCACGGCACGCATGACGGGCAGGCGGCCGTCGTCGTCGAAATAAATGCCGATGCTCAGATTGACCTTATTGCTTCGCGGGTCCTTCTGGAAATCCTCGTTCAGGCTGAGGATCGGGTCACCGGGATAGGCATCGATATGTTCGAACATGGTGTTTATCAACCGAATCGGAGAGGCGGAAAGCGGCCGTCATGCGGGACAGCCGCCCGAAAAAAGCGCCGCGCGCGGCGCGAAGTATCGATCAAGCGTGGATCAACCGCAGGTCAATGATTATCGGCCACGAACGGCTTTCCTGCCGCGACGCCGCTCATCGCCTCGTCACGCGGACGGAACCGGTAGCTCACGCCGAGCACCAGCAGCCACACCGGAATCAGGTACACGGAGAGCCGCAGGTCCGGCGTCGCGTACATGACGACCAGAATGCCGGCGAGAAACGCGAGGCACAGGTAGTTCGTGAACGGGTAGCCGAGGCTGCGGAACACCGTCGACTGGCCGGCCTTGCGCTTGTCGCTGCGAAACTTCAGATGGATGATGCTGATCATCGCCCAGTTGATGATCAGCGCCGACACGACCAGCCCCATCAGCAGTTCGAACGCCTTGCCGGGCATGAAATAGTTGATCACGACGCACGCGCCCGTCGCGAACGCCGATACGCCGAGCGCCGCGAGCGGAATGCCGCGCCGGTTCACCTTCAGCAGTGCGCGCGGCGCATTGCCCTGTTTCGCGAGGCCGAAGAGCATCCGGCTGTTGCAGTAGACGCCGCTGTTGTACACGGAGAGCGCCGCCGTCAGCACGACGAGGTTGAGCACGTGCGCGACGAGGTTGCTGTTCATCGCGTGGAAGATCAGCACGAACGGGCTGCCGCCGGCCACGACCTTTTCCCACGGATAGAGCGACAGCAGCACACCGAGCGCGCCCACGTAGAAAATCAGGATCCGGTAGATCACCTGGTTGGTCGCGCGCGGAATGCTCTTTGACGGATCGTCGGCTTCCGCCGCCGTGATGCCGACGAGTTCCAGCCCGCCGAACGAGAACATGATCACGGCCATCGCCATGACGAGCCCGCCGAGTCCGTTCGGAAAGAAGCCGCCGCGCTGCCACAGGTTGGTGACGCTCGCCTCGGGACCGGCCGTGCCCGAGAACAGCAGATAGCCGCCGAACCCGATCATGCCGACGATCGCGAGCACCTTGACGATCGCGAACCAGAATTCCATCTCGCCGTATGACTTCACGCTCGTCAGGTTGATCGCGTTGATGACCGCGAAGAACACGAGTGCCGAGATCCAGGTGGGGACGCCGGGCCACCAGTACTGCACGTAGATGCCGACCGCCGACAACTCCGCCATGCTCACGAGGATATACAGCACCCAGTAGTTCCATCCCGACATGAAGCCGGCGAAGTGGCCGAAATACTTGTTGGCGAAGTGGCTGAACGAGCCGGCGACGGGTTCGTCGACGACCATCTCGCCCAGTTGCCGCATGATCAGGAATGCGATGGCGCCGGCGATCGCGTAGCCGAGCAGCACCGATGGGCCGGCCATCTTGATCGTCTGCGCGATGCCGAGGAAAAGTCCGGTGCCGATCGCGCCGCCAAGCGCGATCAACTGGATATGGCGGTTTTTCAGTCCGCGCTTGAGTTCGTCGCCGGGGTTGCCCTGCTTGCCTGAAACCATCTGTGCCTGTCTCCGTGTTTTCGATTTGGTCGGGCTCGCGCGTCGTCATGCGACGCGAGTTGCGAACCGCTGGCGTTCGTGGCGCCGCGGTGTGGCGTAGCGGGCGTGCTGGTCGACGCATCGCTGCCGCTCGACGCGAAATTAAATTTCTGCGCCAACGTGGGTCGCCGGTACCTGGAGCACGCGATTTTAGCGCAGCCCACATCGCCTTTCGCCGCTCCAGTGTATATTTGAGATAGCAAAATAGGATTTCATAAAGCACGCTGGCAAACCCTGATTCGTGCACTTAAATTTCTCCAATCGACCGCAGAAGGAAACAAAAGTGCATAACGTGTCGCTCGACCGCATCGACCTTCGCCTTCTCGCCGTCCTGCAGGAGCACGGCAGGATGTCCAACCTCGAACTCGCGCAGTCGATCAAGCTCTCTCCAGCGCAGACGCTCAGGCGTCATCGGCGGCTGGAGGAAATGGGCGTCATCAAGCGCTACGAAACCCGGCTTGATGCCGAAAGCCTGGGCTTTGGCGTCGTCGCGTTCATCCAGGTGACGATGGAGCGCGGCCATATCCGCGACTTGCTGAAGTTCAAGGAACTCGTCGCGAAGCTCGCGCAGATCCAGGAGTGCTTCTCCGTGACCGGCGATATCGATTACGTGCTGAAAGTCGTCGCGCGGGATCTGAAAGGACTGTCGGAATTCCTGCTCGACACGCTGATGCGCATTCCCGGCGTGAGCCGCGTGCAGTCGATCGTCTGTCTCGACGAAATAAAGGGCACGAGCGCGATGCCACTCGACGCGTGAGCGTCTGCCGGGCGTCTGGCATGACCATAAGAGGAATAGCGGAGAATTGAGCCGCAAAACCCGCGTTGTTCGGCCGATTGGATTTTGGGCCAATCCCTCAGACTTGAATCATCCACTCAAGAGGGACGCCGACATGTCGCAAAGCTTCGAAGGATTCGCCGAAATCGATACCCACGCCCACGCCGCTGTGCACGGCGTCACGCCGCACGGTGCGCTCACGACTCAGGCATCCGTCGCCGGCCCGCAGGCGTCCTTCCCCGAACTCCCGATGACCGAAGCCGACTTGCTGCGCGCGCTCGACAAGGCGACGGCCAGCATCATGCGTCTCGCCGGCAAGCTGCGCTCGATCTCGGGCGACGAGCACGACGCCCGCGCGGACGAGCAATCGATCGAGCAGCAGCGCGCACTCGCGCACGCGCTCATCTGCCGGTTGCTGACGATGCCCGCTTCGACCGTCCAGCACTGAATTCAGCGAATCGAGCGCGCTCGGCCGCTCATATCAAGTCACGTTTCGTTTCGGGGAAAAGCCATGAACCATTGGATGATCTTTCTGGCAGTCTGGATGATGTTCGCGTTTTGCGTCGTATTGTTCATCCGTGGCGCAACAGTGCGTGAAACGGCGCCCGACCGCCACGCGAAAGCGCCGGCAGCAAACGGCGACCGCGACGCGTTCGCCCTCGGCCGCGCCCGCTCGTCCAGCCCCGACTGACATCGATCTGGCGCGAGGGCGGCGTCGCCAGACACCGCCCGTCGAAGACAAAGCGGCGCGCCCCATCTCCCTCACATCGCCGAAAGAGCGGCTCGCAGCCCGAGCAAATAGCTCTCGACGCCGAATCCGCAAATCTGCCCCTTCACGATCTCCGCGAACACCGACTTGTGGCGAAATTCCTCGCGCGCGTGGATGTTCGACATGTGGATTTCCACCACCGGCACGGTCAGGATCGCGAGCGCATCGCGGATGCCGTAGCTGTAGTGCGTCCACGCGCCGGCGTTGATCAGCACGGCGTCGGCGTTGTCCGCGTACGCCTTGTGGATGCGATCGCACATGTCGCCTTCGCAGTTCGTCTGATAGCTCTCCACCTCCACGCCAAGTTCCTTGCCGAGCGCCTGCAGCTTGCCGTCGATTTCGTCGAGCGTGGTCGTGCCGTACTGCTTCGGATCACGCTTGCCGAACATGTTGTGGTTGATGCCGTGCAGCATCACGATCTTTTTCATGAGTGTTCCTTCGGTTGAACAGGATGGGATGGGGTGATTGGCCTGAGGCGGAAGCCCTGGCGACGATCGCGCGCATTTTAATGCGCTGAATGGCGTGCGGTCGAATGCGGCGTCGGGATTGCATTCGAGTTGCGGGAACGGATTGCCGTTCGCTGGTTGTCTGCGCCTCGCAACATGCGAGGCGCGGACGCGAATGCTCAGATCGTCAGGCTGACGCCTTCACCAGCTTTTCATCGGCGACCGTCTGCGCGCGCAGCCGGTCGTACTCGGCCTTGTCCATCGGAACCGCGTCGGGTTCGCCGAGCTGGCTCATCGGGATGCGGTAGGTCTCGCGAGCACTCCATGCCGCGATTGCCGCGATTATCGTCACGCCCAGCGTGATCGAGCCGATGGTGAGCGGGATGTTGGTCGATCCCGGCGGTGCCACGGTCGCGAAGAGCGCCGGCAGCAGCGCGGTGATGAGCGTGCCGATGTTCTGCGCAATCGCCATCGCCGAGACGCGTGAGCGCGTCGGGAACAGTTCCGGGTAGAAGCTCGAAAAAATCCCGTTGTAGCCCTGATAGACGATGCCCCACATCAGGAGCGACATGACGAACGCCAGCGACACGCTATGGATGCTGATCGCGTAGAGGTAACCGTACGACAGCAGCCCCGAACCGATCGCGCCGACGATCACCGGTATCCTGCGGCCGATGCGGTCCGACAGATCGCCGACATACGGAATCACCACCACCGCGACGATGTTCCCGACGACCGGAATCCACAAGTACACGCTCTTGTGAAAGCCGATGCCGTACGAAGCCTGCACCGCGTAGGCCGCACCGAAAATCGTCGCGACGACCGGGATCACGTTCATCAGCGCCATGCAGATCACGCGGATCATGTCCGGCAAGCTGTGCTTGAACGCTTCCTTGATCGGCGACTTCGGCACGGCGGCTTCGTCGGCTTCGTGTGCGAAGGCCGGGGTTTCGTCGACTTCGCGACGGATGATGTAGCCCGCGAACAGCACGCCTGCCGAGAGCAGGAACGGAATGCGCCAGCCCCAGGAGTTGAACGCGTCTTCCGGCATGAAGTACGCAAGCGGCAGGAAGATCGCCGCGGCGAGGATCTGGCCGGCCTGCACGCCTTGCAGCGTGAAGCTCGCGTAATAGCCGCGACGTCCGAACGGCGCGTGCTCCAGAATCATCGAACTCGCGCCGGAGATTTCACCCGCCACCGCGAAGCCCTGGACCAGGCGCAGCAAGACGAGCAGCGTCGGGGCGAGCATGCCGACCGAGTGATACGTTGGCAGCAAGCCGACGGCCATCGTCGAGCCGCCCATCAGGAACATGCAGATCAGCAGCACGGTTTTACGACCGTGGGTGTCGCCCCAGTGCCCGAGGACGAACGCGCCAATCGGACGCGCCACGTAACCAACGCCATACGTCGCCAGCGACGCGACGATCGCCACCTTCGGATTGCCCGACGGGAAGAAGAGTTGCGGGAAGATCAGCGCAGCGGCCTGCGCGTAGATGAAGAAGTCGTAGTACTCCAGCGCCGAGCCGATCCAGCCGCTCGCGGTCGCCTTCTTGGTCTGATTGCGATGGTGGTCGTCTTGCGAGTCGGGCGAGCCGTGTGACCGCGGGTTCGTTTCCATGTTGTCTCCTGATTTGAATCGTTGGAACAGCTTCTAGGGCCGCTTCTTGACACACTGACTGCACTGGATCGGACACCCGTCGCGGGCGATCCTCGTCCGCTTCGATGCCGTGCCTATTCTGCATTGCTTCCGGGCAAACGGGTTGGTGGAATGAACGATATGAAAACGAGCGGAACACGCGCCGCCGTTCGATCATCTCGCTTGCATCGTTACCTTACGATGGGGCTAAACCCGATGAGCGCGAGCTTGGGTCGTCCGGTCGTCTTGTTTCGATACGGAGCGGCGTGCCGCACGTTTCAGGCCCGCTCGAACAAGCCGACGATGCGAGGCTTTTTGGTGCGGTGCAACTCGTGGGTAAATTACTATGCGAGCCGGCAAACATAATGCGGCCGACGGGAAAATCAGAATGCGCGTGGAGCGCACAATGGGGCGGGGGTCACTCAGAGAGCGTCGTGCGGATGGGGTGTCAGACAGAACGGTGTCTTGGCAAATGAGGAGGGAAACCGCTTGCCTGGTTGCTCGTGAATCTTGATGTGATTCGGTGCTTGAGGTCTGTTGCCGAGCGTTCCAATGACGTCGATCAGAGGCCTTCGAGCTGCGCCCGGGCATGACATCGACGGCAGCTTTCAAGGTAGAGGTATAGCGGACTTTCGCCTGGCCGCTCATTCCAGCGCGTGGTCGGCGAAAGTCCGCAGGGTTGCAATGCAAGGTGGTTCGGAAGGACACGGCGGTAGGTGCCGCCGTGTCCTTCTCGCTCGTTAGAGCGCTATCTACGTCAGTGACCACCGCCGTTGCCACCGCCGTTGCCGCCGCCCGATCCACCGCCCGATCCACCGCCGTGGCCGCCGTGGCCGCCGTGGCCGCCGTTGCTGCCACCGCCGTTCGATCCACCACCGGACGAGCCGCCACCTTGGCCGCCGTTGGCGCCCCCGCCGTTCGATCCGCCGCCGTGGCCACCGTTGCTGCCGCCGCCGCTCGCTCCGCCACCGGATGAACCGCCGCCTTGGCCACCGTTGGCGCCGCCGTTCGATCCGCCGCCGTGGCCGCCGTTGCTGCCGCCGCCGTTCGATCCACCACCGTGGCCACCGTTGCTGCCGCCGCCGTTCGATCCACCACCGGAGGAACCGCCGCCTTGGCCAC
>NZ_FCON02000058.1 GCF_001544535.1 Caballeronia choica
GCCGGCGCGCTGTCCGACCGCTACTCGGCCGGCGTGCTTGGCGGCATCGGGCTCGCGCTGTTCGCGGGCGGACTGCTGTCGCTTGCGACGATCGGCGCGCACCCGGGCACGGTTGACATCGTCTGGCGCATGGCGCTGTGCGGTGCCGGCTTTGGCCTGTTCATGGCGCCGAACAACCGCGCAATACTGTCGTCGGCGCCGCGCCAGCGCAGTGGCAGCGCGGGTGGCATGCTCAGCACCGCGCGGCTGACCGGGCAGATGCTCGGCACGGCGCTCGTCGCGCTGGTCTTCGGCGTCGCACCCGGGCACGGGCCGACGATCGCGCTCTATGTCGCCGCCGCGTTCGCGGCTGCCGCGGCCGTGGTCAGCACGCTGCGCATCGCGGCGCCGCACCTGAACGCGTCGGTCTAACCGCATCACATGCGGCGCCCAGCGTGTCGAGTGCGTCGGGCACGGAGTCGGCATGCGCGTCCTTGCGCGCGTGCCGGAACGGCCGGAAAGGATTGCGATCACTACCGTTGCGTGACGGGCAGAGCTGCCGTTCGGCCGAACTGCCCGTACGTCGTCAGCTAAATTGAAGTTCGCCTCGGCGTACTCGGCGTTGCACGACCAGACCATTGCAATTGAAAGCCGACGCGAGGTTCGATAGAGTGTGTGCGTTCCGGCAGCTACGCTGCGTCGGCTCCGCGCCCCGTGTGTGCCAACGCCAGCGCCAGCCTTGCTCCGACCTCGGCATTGTGTTTAACGAGGGCGATGTTTGTCGCCAAGCTGCGCCCACTCGTCAGCGCCTCGATGCGAGCCAGCAGGAAGGGCGTCACCGCCTTACCGGTGATTCTTTGCGCCGTGGCCTCGGCGAGCGCCTGCTGGGTCAGCGCGTCGATTTCTTCGAACGTCATCGCTGACGCTTCCGGCACCGGCGTGCTCAACACGACGCCGCCCACAAGGCCCAAGTCCCACTTGGTGCGGATGAAGCGGGCTTGCTCCGCTGCGTCGTCCAGCCTGAGGTCCGTGCGAAAGCCGCTGTCGCGCGTGTAAAACGCAGCGAAATTGTCTTGCTCGCAACTGAGCACCGGCACGCCGTGCGTTTCCAGGTATTCCAACGTGAGTCCGATATCCAGGATGGACTTCGCACCGGCACAGACCACCGCCACCGAGGTCTTCGCCAGTTCCTGCAGGTCGGCCGAAATGTCGAAGGTTTCCGGCGCGCCGCGGTGCACGCCGCCAATGCCGCCGGTAACGAAGATCTCGATCCCGGCCAGGGCGGCACAAATCATCGTACCGGCCACTGTCGTGGCGCCGAGGCCGCCGCCGGCCAGCACGGCCGGCAAGTCGCGGCGGCTCACCTTGTGTACCTGGTCCGCGCGGCCGAGCAGTTCCAGCTCGTCGTCCGAGAGGCCGATGTGGATTCGCCCACCGATCAGTGCGATAGTCGCGGGCTCGGCTCCCAGGTCACGGATCAAAGTCTCGACTTCGCGCGCAGTGCGAACGTTCACTGGGTACGGCATGCCGTGAGCGATGATGGTCGATTCCAGTGCCACGAGCGGCCGGCCGGCGGCCTGTGCAGCCGCCACGGGAGCGCTGCAGGTCAACCAGGAGCGTGCAAGGTCCGCAACCATGTCGATGCTTTCCGCGGTGCAATTCACTCAAGTATGCAGCACAAAGCGGGTCCAGGGCTCGCCGTGCGAGCGCGAAGCGCCGTTTGCCCACAGGCGTGTTGCTCAAAACGATCGCCTTCAGCGCTTACGCATCTCCGAAGAGCCGTTTTGCCGGGGCTGGCTCAGAACGCCGAAATCGATACGGTTCAATGGTTAGATGAAATTGGACGAAGCTGACGTTGCAATATCGACATGGAAGCTTGCTCACACCGCTTGGTCTGTGCACGCACGCTGCTGCCGACCCGAAGTACGCCGGCCGATACGGCGGATCGCCGATGCAGCGAGATGGCGCCTATCATCAAGGTACGGTCTGCGATGGTCGATGGGGCCGTTCGTCGAAGCCTGGTTGCGCGCGCGACGCAGCGTGGTCGCTCAAGCGGACCGTGCGCATCGGACGGATGCTGAGCACCTGATGCGCGTCGCGCACACGGCGCTCGTGATGGATAGTCGATTTCGGGTCCGGAGGTTCCATGCCACCGCTGCGCGCGATCAATCTGCTCCAGTCGAAGGAAGGTTTCCGTCTTCATGGTCCGGAACTCGACCGATGGCGCCGCTGGGGGCCTTATCTGAGCGAGCGGCAATGGGGCACGGTTCGCGAAGACTACAGCGAGCACGGCGTCGCATGGGACTACTTTCCGCACGATCATGCGCGCAGTCGCATGTATCGCTGGGGTGAGGACGGCATTGCCGGATTCGGCAACGACCCGCTCGACTGGTGCGTATCGCTCGCGCTCTGGAACGGGCACGATCCAATCATCAAGGAACGGCTCTTTGGGTTGACAAATGAGGAAGGCAATCACGGCGAGGACGTGAAGGAACTTTACTTTTATCTCGACGGCACGCCGACGCATTCGTACATGAAGATGCTGTACAAGTATCCTCATGACGCGTACCCGTACCAGGATCTGATCGACGAGAACCGGCGGCGCGGCGCGGATCAGCCCGAATATGAAATCCTCGATACGGGTGTATTCGACGATAACCGCTACTTCGACGTCTGCGTCGAGTATGCGAAGCACACACCCGACGATATCGTGATGCGCGTTACCGTTGAAAACCGCGCGGATCAGCGCGCGGCGCTTCATGTGTTGCCGCAATTCTGGGCCCGCAACAGATGGGCGTGGTCCGGCAAGCCCGGCAAGCCGTCGCTCACGCTGGAGCCGGATACAGAGGAAGGCGTGCGCGTCGTCGCGCAGAATCCCGCGCTCGGAACGATGATCGTGACGGCGTCGGCACAACAGCCGATCGAGTGGCTCTTCTGCGAAAACGAAACGAATGTGCGCCGCATTTTCGGCATCGATGGAGCGGGGCCGTTCAAGGACGGCATCAATGACTACCTCGTCGACGGCGACGAGCAGGCAATCCGGCGCGACAAGGGCACCCGCGCCGCCGCGCATGTGTACCTACAGTTGGCGCCTCATGAGCGCTCGGTGCTGTATCTGCGCTGGCGTCCCGAGCCGGCTCTGGATGCCGTGCCGCTCGACATGAACGAGCTCTTCGCGCTCCGGCAAGCGGAGGCCGACGAATTCTATGCCGCGCTTCAGCACGACATCACCGACGCCGATGCGCGGCTCGTGCAGCGTCAGGCGCTCGCCGGCATGCTGTGGACGAAGCAGTACTACCAGTTCGACGTGACGCGCTGGCACGACGGTGACCCCGGCCAACCGAAGCCGCCGAAAGGACGCAGGAACGGCCGCAACGCGGACTGGCGGCACATGTGCAACGGCGACATCGTGTCGATGCCCGACAAGTGGGAGTACCCGTGGTACGCGTCGTGGGACCTCGCGTTTCATGCAGCCGCGTTCGCCATGATCGATCCTGACTTCGCGAAGAAGCAATTGCTGCTGCTCGTAAAGGAGCGCTACATGCATCCGAACGGGCAATTGCCCGCCTACGAGTGGGCGTTCGGCGATGCGAATCCGCCGGTTCATGCGTGGGCGACATGGCGTGTGTACGAACTCGACCGCGAAGTGACGGGCGTCGGCGATCACGAGTTTCTCGAAGTCATGTTCCACAAGCTGCTGCTCAATTTCTCGTGGTGGGTCAACCGCAAGGACGCCGATGACCGCAACATCTTTCAGGGCGGCTTTCTTGGGCTCGACAACGTCGGCATCTTCGACCGGTCTTCGCCGCTGCCGACCGGCGGCCGCATCGATCAGGCCGATGGCACTGCATGGATGGCCTCGTACGCGCTTGACCTGATGCAGATCGGCCTCGAACTGGCGATGACGAACAGCGCGTACGTCGAAATCGCGGTGAAGTTCTTTGAGCACTTTCTGTATATCGCGGAAGCGGTCAGTTGTGGCGAAGGCTGCAACACAGGGTTATGGGACGGACACGACGAATTCTTCTACGACGTACTGCACCTTCCGAATGGAACCCGTGTGCCGATGCGCATTCGTTCGATCGTCGGGCTGATCCCGCTCTTCGCCGTTCACGTGCTCGAGGACCAGGTGTACGGCCATCTGCCCGGACTGCGCGAACGGCTGGTGTGGTTTCTCGATCATCGGCCGAATCTGGCAAAGCTGGTGTCGCGCTGGACCGAACCCGGCAAGGGCGGGACCACGCTCCTCTCGCTGTTGCGCGGACACCGGATGAAATCGCTATTGCGCCGCACACTCGATGAAAACGAGTTTCTCTCGGAGCACGGCGTGCGGGCGCTGTCCCGTGTGCATCGCGATGCACCGTACGCCTTCGACCATGACGGCGTGAGCTTCTGCATCAAATACCAGCCTGGCGAGTCGGACTCGCGTGTTTTCGGTGGCAATTCGAACTGGCGCGGACCGGTCTGGATACCGGTGAACTACCTGCTGATCGAATCGCTGTATGAGTTCTATCGCTACTACGGCGATGAGTTTCGCGTCGAATATCCGACGGGATCGGGCAACCGATTTTCGCTGAGCGAGATTGCCGACGACCTTGCACGGCGCGTCACCACGCTCTTTCTCAAGGATGCAGAAGGCGTGCGTCCCGTGATGGCGGCCTATCCTATGCTGCAAGCCGACCCGCGTTCGAGGGATCTCATACTATTTCACGAGTACTTTCACGGCGACAACGGACGTGGCGTCGGAGCTTCCCATCAGACCGGCTGGAGCGGGCTCGTCGCGCTGCTGCTCCAGCCGCGCATGATGAAGCTGTCCCACGTAGCGTCCGATGCTGCTTCGGTGGCCGCGCCAGTGGCCGAAGACACCGCAACGGCCATGGCGCGGTAGCGTTTCGGCTGTGGGATGGTCGCTGCCGAATCGGCCTGAATCCGCGTCGTTGCGCGGTCGGGCAAGGTCCACATGTGCACAACCAGTCCAACGAACCTGGCCGCTTCCGACTTATTCAAGCGCTTTACGGGCTGAGTTCCACGCCAGTGCTCGACCTCCTTCCGTCGCTTTTGCACGGAAAACATGCGATGTGCTGCGCGCTGCGACGAAAGCAGGCCGAAAGACCGATCTGGCAACCTCGGACCAAAGTGCTAGGCTTGTAGGGTCATAGGTGCACTGCGGCGGGCCGCATGAGATCGGCAGTTTCCCGGCCGACCCCGCGTTCGATCAGGTCCAGTCCGTCGGCCGGCGCCACTATCGAGTCCGCAAAACAATATGGACAAGCCCGTCATCATCGCAGTCGACGACGACCCGGAAGTGGTGGACGCAGTCGCGCGCGACCTGCGGCTTGGATATGGCGAGCACTATTTGATCGTGCGTGCCGGATCGGGGCAGGCAGCACTCGAAGCGGCTCATCAGCTGCGCTTGCAGAACCGCTCGGTCGCCCTGTTCCTGGTCGACCAGCGCATGCCGCAAATGAGCGGCATCGAGTTCCTCGAGCAGGCGATCGCGCTGTTTCCCGAAGCCAAGCGGGTGCTGCTGACAGCGTACGCCGACACCGACATCGCGATCCGCGCGATCAACAACGTGCGGCTCGACTATTACCTGCTGAAGCCCTGGCATCCGCCGGAGCTCACTTTCTACCCGGTGCTCGACGATCTGCTCGAAGCCTGGCAGGCCGCGTGGCGCAGCACGTTCAAGGGGATTCGCCTGATCGACCATCGCTGGTCGCCGCAAGGCCACCAGATGCGCGACTTCATGGCGCGCAACCATATTCCATACAAATGGCTGGACGTGGCGAGCGGCGGCGAGGCAGATACATTGCTGAGTTCGCTCGACGCTGCCGTGAGCCCGCTGCCGGTGCTGATTTTCGAAGACGGCTCGGCGCTGAGCCGCCCGACGATTGCGCAGATTGCCGACAAGGTGGGACTGGTCACGCATTCGACGACGCCCTTTTACGACATGCTCATCGTGGGCGGTGGACCGGCGGGGCTGGCCGCCGCAGTATACGGCGCGTCGGAGGGCTTGAAGTCGGCCATCATCGAGCGCCAGGCGCCGGGTGGACAGGCGGGCACCACTTCGCGCATCGAGAACTACCTCGGGTTCCCCTCAGGGGTGAGCGGCGCGGAGCTGTCGCGGCGCGCGCTCACCCAGGCGAAGCGTTTTGGCGCCGAGATCATCCTGACCCAGCGGGTGGTCGGCACGCGGGTGGAAGGTCCCTACAAGTTCGTCACCCTGACCGACGGCTCGGAGGTGAGTTGCCATGCGCTCCTGGTGGCGAGCGGCGTGGCGTACCGGACGCTGGACGCACCCGGCGTGGAGCGTCTCACGGGAGCGGGCGTCTACTACGGTGCGGCGATGACCGAAGCAGTCTGTTGCGCGAATCAGGATATCTATGTGGTCGGCGCGAGCAATTCGGCCGGCCAGGCCGCGATGTTCCTTTGCAAGTACGCGCGCAATGTGGTGATTGTGTGCCGCGGCCCGTCGCTCGGTGCCGGGGTCTCGCGCTACCTGATCGACGAGATCGACGAGACGCCGAACGTCAGCGTGCGCCCTCACACCCTGGTGGCCAGCGTCGACGGACAAGGCCATCTATCGGAAATTGCGTTGCGCGATGTCAACACCGGCGCGGTCGAAGTCGTTCCGGCTGGCGCCCTGTTCATCTGCATCGGTGCCGAGCCTTGCACCGAATGGCTGGGCAATGTCGTGGAGCGCGACGACTACGGCTTCGTGATGACCGGGCGCGCGTTGCTCACGGACGGCAAGCGCCCGCCGGGATGGCCACTGGCTCGCGACCCCTTCCTGCTGGAGACGAGCGTCCCCGGCATCTTTGCGGCGGGTGACGTGCGCGCCGGCTCGATCAAGCGTGTCGCGGCAGCGGTAGGCGAAGGCTCGATCACCGTGCATCTGGTTCATCAATACCTGGCCACCCTATGATCGACCTTGCAAAACTGCGCGCAGTCCCGCCCTTTGCGGATTTGTCGGACGAACAGTTGCGGTGGCTGGCCGAGCACCTCACGGAAGTCGACGTAAAAGCGGGGGACGTGCTCCGACTGGAAGGCGACACAAAGCCCGTCTTTTTCATCGTGCTGGAAGGAGAGTGCCAGGCCACGAAGTTTTCCGGCGCGAAGCAGATCCCCACCAACCGGTTCATCGCGCCAAGCTTCTTTGGGGGCGCATCCCTGCTCGCGGGTACGCCTTCTCCGGGCACGGTCGTCGCCGCGACCGACGGCCACCTGGCGCTGCTTCCGGAACGCGGATTCAAGGAACTGCTGCTGGCCTCCGAGGCCTTCAGCCGCGCGATTTTCCGTAGCTCCCTCGATCGCCTCTCCACCCTGGAGGCGACCGTGCGCAACCGGGAGAAATTGGCCGCACTAGGCACCCTTGCGGCAGGGCTCGCGCATGAGCTGAACAATCCGGCGGCGGCCGTGGCGCGCACGGCGGATTGCGCGGTCGAAACACTCGCGATGCTGAAGAATGCGGCGGTCGCGCTCAGTCTCAGCACCGTTCCGCCGGACGCGATGAGCGCGCTCGACAGCCTCGGTGCGCGCAAGGGACAGGGGAACGGCCCCGCCGCCAACGCACTCCAGCAGAGCGAGGCCGAGGACGCGCTTCTCGACTGGCTGGCGAAGCTCGGCATCGCGAGGCCGTGGCTGATGGCGCCGTCCCTCGCGCGAATCGGGGTCGGGCCCGCGGACCTCGAACCGCTTGCGGCCCGCCTGAACGAGGAACAGTTTGCGGCCGGCATCCAGTGGCTCGCGGCAACCCTGGAACTGCGTTCGCTGGTGGAGGAAACGCGGCGCGGCGCGGTGCGCATCTCCGAGATCGTCAAAGCGATGAAGTCCTACTCGTACATGGACCAGGCGCCGCAGCAGGCGGTCGATCTCCACGACGGCATCGAAGATACGCTCACCATCATGCACCACTGGCTCAAGCACGGTGTCACCGTGCGCAGGGAATACGACCGCAGCCTGCCGAACCTGGTGGTGTATGGCAGCGAGCTGAACCAGGTATGGACCAATCTGATCGACAACGCCATCGACGCAATGGAGGGCAAGGGAGAGATCGTCATCCGCACTGGCCGCGACGCGAACGATGCCGTGGTCGAAATCACCGACAACGGACCCGGCATCGCGCCGGAAGTGATGCCGCACCTGTTCGAGCCGTTTTTCACGACCAAGCCGCTGGGCGAGGGCACAGGTCTGGGTCTCGACATCTCCTACCAGACGGTGGTCCAGCGGCATGGCGGCGAGATTCGCGTCGATTCGCGTCCGGGTCGCACGACGTTCCAGGTCCGCCTGCCGCTTGCGCCGCGAGGCGCGGCGAGCAGATAGAGGAGGAACGCCAGTGCGCGGGCGCCATGTTCTTCGGCGACAGCGCCCAGCGAAGCAACTTGGTGCAGCAGTTCGCCAACGAAGCTAAGGGACGTGCCGTACGGCGCCTCTTGGCAGGTCCCTGCCGCGCGCGTGCGTCGCTTCTCAACCTTCTGAGACATTCATTGCGTCGCCCAACGAACGGGGGGCGTGACGACGAATGGGACCATCACCCCGTGTGGCACACCGGTCCATTTTCGCCAATAATGGCCCCACATCCACCACTGGACGAGGGCCGCCCATGCGGTACAGTCCCGACGCCATCCGCACCGTCGCCCTGGTCGGGCATGCCGGATGCGGCAAGACATCGCTTGTCGAAGCGCTGCTGCACCAGGGCGGCGCGCTTTACGCGCCCGGCAGCGTGGAGCGTGGCACGACGGTCTGCGATTTCGACCCGTTCGAACGCAAATATCATCACTCGCTAAACTCTGCCGTCGTCCACCTGCACTACCGGGACGCGCGCATCTATCTGGTGGATACGCCCGGGTATCCAGACTTTTCCGGGCTGGCGATCAGTGTCCTGCCCGCTGTAGAGACTGTCGCCATCGTCATCAATGCACAAACCGGCATCGAAATAACCACCCGGCGCATGATGGCGTGGGCGGAGGAGCGCAAGCTCTGCAGAATGATCGTCGTGAACGGTATCGATGCCGAAAAGGTCGACCTGCCGGGGCTTGTAACGCAAGTCCAGGCGACTTTCGGCATGGGATGCCTGCCTATCAATCTGCCGGCGCAAGGCGGCCGCCACGTGGTGGATTGCTTTTTCAATCCCGTCGGCGACGCCGATTTCCTGACTGTTGCGGCCGCGCACGATGCGCTGGTCGATCAAGTGGTCGAGATCGACCCCGGCCTAATGGCGCTTTACCTGGAACAAGGCGAGGCCATCAGCCCGGAGCAGCTGCACGAGCCCTTCGAACGGGCGCTGCGCGAAGGTCATCTGGTGCCGATCTGCTTCACGTCAGCAGCCAACGGCGCCGGCATCGCGGAATTGCTCGACGTCTTCGTCCGGCTCCTGCCCACGCCCCTGGAAGGCAACCCGCCGCTCTTCTATCGCGACGCTGGCGGCCGCAAGGAAGTCGTGCGAGCCGAACCGGTCGCGGACAGGCATGTTCTGGCCCATGTCTTCAAGATTGTCATGGACCCTTACATCGGCAAAATGGCCGTGTTTCGCATCCATCAGGGCACGATCCGGCGCGAGAGCCAGTTGTATATCGGTGACGGGCGCCAGCCATTCAGGGTCGCTCATCTAATGATGCTGCAGGGCAAAGAGCACGTGGACGTGCCGCAAGCCGGGCCAGGCGATATCTGCGCCACGTCCAAGGTCGACGAGATCGGCCTCGATGCCGTATTGCATGACGCCCCTGAGGACGGCAACATCCACCTGACCCCGCTCCACTTTCCTACGCCCATCTATGGTTTGGCGATCGAGCCCGCGCGCCGAGGCAACGAGCAGCGCCTCTGGGAAATCCTGCAAAAGCTCAGTGCGGAAGACCCGTGCCTGCGCATTGAACACCCCGTCGGCACCAACGAGACGGTGGTACGGGGCTT
Source organism: Caballeronia choica (assembly GCF_001544535.1). GTDB lineage: Bacteria > Pseudomonadota > Gammaproteobacteria > Burkholderiales > Burkholderiaceae > Caballeronia > Caballeronia choica. The sequence goes on from NZ_FCON02000058.1 coordinate 9,889, forward strand.
GGGCGAATTGCACCTTCGCCTCATGCTGGAGCGACTATCCGAGCAGTACAAGCTCGAGGTGGTGACGCGGCCACCGACGATCGCCTATCGGGAAACCATCGGCGCCAAGGCCGAGGGGCATTATCGCCACAAGAAGCAAACCGGAGGCGCCGGGCAATTCGGCGAAGTGATGCTGCGCGTCGAGCCACTGCCGCGAGGCACCGGATTCGAGTTCGTCGACGCCGTCAAGGGCGGCGCCATCCCAGGCCAGTTCATTCCCGCCGTGGAGAAGGGCATCCTGCAGATCATCGACTGCGGACCGCTTGCCGGCTTCCCGATGCAGGACGTGCGCGTCACCGTCTTCGACGGCAAGAGCCACCCAGTCGACTCCAAGGAAGTCGCATTCGTCTCCGCCGGACGTAAGGCCTTCATCGATGCGGTGCTGAAAGCCCGGCCCATACTGCTTGAACCTATTGTGGACATTGAGGTGATGACGCCGGAAGCCGCGATGGGTGACATCATCGGCGACCTGTCAGCCAAGCGTGGCCAGGTTCATGGCACACGCACGGCCGCCGGCAACGCCGTGGTCGTTGTAGGACAGGTCCCATTGTCCGAACTCAACGACTATCAATCGCGTCTGAACGCCATCGCTGGCGGACACGGCAACTACACCATCCAGATCAGCCGCTACGACCCGGTGCCCCCCGCTCAGCAGGAGCGGATGGCGTCAAGCATCAAGAAACAGGGTGATGAAGGGGCGACATGAGTGGCATGCGGGTCGCGTGGCCATGGGTGCCCCATACGTGCTCCGAATATCGAAAACGGCGTGCGTCTGGCAGTGGAAGAGGCCAACGCTCATCGCCGGCTTTACATCGGTGGCGCGAATACTACACTTGTAATGGCCGCGAAATCCGCTATGCGGCATTCTTGGCAAGTACTCGCGTAATCCGTCATATAGTTTGCACCGACGGCATTCGCGTTTCGCAGTTCGCGGTTCGACAGACGGGAGGACCTGATCATGCATACGGTCGTAAGAAAATATTCGGGAAAGGGGGCCAACGAACTATTTGATGTGCTGGAGAAACGCGCGGCAGATATCGACGAGACGATGGGTACCATCAAAGGGTTGGTGTCCTATACCCTTGCACGCAGCGACGACGGCGGCTTCTCGGTGACCGTGTGTCAGGACAAGGCCGGCATTGATGAAAGCGTGCAACGAGCAAAGGACTGGATCGCCAGGAATGCCGGGAGCACCGGTGCGACCGCGCCGGAGGTGACGGAAGGACCGGTCATCGTTCACCTGAAAAGATAAAGGCAATAGGCAGGGGCTCGCACAAGACAGTACAAGACGGAGGCCACAGACTGGCCATGTCTTACTGCGTCCGTGCACGGCGGCACGGTCAAGGATTTCCTGGGAGCTCAGGATTGGCTGCTTGTGTTTTATTTGTTGCTCCCTTCCCCCGGTATGGCCCGTCAATGGAATGCCGGCCGTGCGACCGCGGGTGGAAATACGCACCAGCAGCCGTCATTGTGTCGAAAGAAGAAGATTGCGCGCGAACCGGTGGGCGCCAAGGCCTCGACGCGCACATATCGTCTCCGCTCGCGACCGGTGCGGCCGAATTGGAGTACGCGGAGCCGCGTCGTCGGAGTCGGCGCGAGCCACTTTTCTACCAGGAACCGTAGGGACTTCTCGGCGATGTTCATGTTTGCCTCCCTTCCATTTCAGCCGCAGCTCGCGACCAGCGGGGCGTCGGTATCGAAATCCTGCGACCTTTCGATCGTTCTGCGTACACTGAGCTAACCGCGCCAGCGTCCGCTTTATTCCCGAGGCTCGGCGGGTTCGTCCCGTTCACCTACGGAATCTGAGAGAGGTCTCGCTTTGCCTCCAGTAACTGAATCAGCAATTGATCGCGCTGGCGAAGCATTTCCGCGAAATCGTATGACTGCAGTTCTGCGTCGACGCCTTTCGCAATCGACTCGATGTAGTCGTCTGTTTCGGGATACGTGCCCAGGTCTCTGGCCCACTCGCGCTGGGCCGCCCCCAGATGCTGCAGCACATGCGTGATGCCACCGGCGCCTCCGGACGCGTGAAGGTTGAGAAACGGACCGAGCAGTGCCCAGCGAAGGCCTGGGCCATAGGAGATCGCCGCGTCGACGTCCTCCACCGAGGCGACCCCGCGCTGCACCAGACTGATGGCTTCCTGCCATATCGCCACCTGCAGACGGTTGGCGATGTGACCTTTGACCTCCTTGTTGATCCTGATGACCTTCTTGCCCGTTGACGAATAGAACGCCATGGCGTTCGCTATGCTTTCGGGAGATGTGAGGTTGCCGCCACCGACCTCTACCAGTGGAATGATGTGGGACGGATTGAATGGATGACCAAGGACGATGCGTTCCGGATGCTTCGCGCCTGTCTGGATCTCGCTGATTGAAAGCCCCGACGACGACGACGCGATGATCGCGTCTGCCTTTGCGGCCGATTCGATGCTTGCGATCAACGCATGCTTGACATCCAGACGCTCGGGACCGCTCTCCTGAATGAAGTTGGCATCGCGCACCGCCGCACTCACGTCAGTCGTGAATGTCAGCTTCTCTCGCGAAGCGCCATTCGCCAGTCCGAGTCTTTTGACCACGGGCCAACTGTTGTCGATCCAATCGCGGAGCTTCCGCTCGGCCGCCTCGCCGGGATCCGTTGCCGTGACCGCGAAACCATGAGCCAGGAAGTGTGTCGCCCAGCCCGCGCCAATGACACCAGTCCCGACGATGGCAATGTTGACGGTTTGCTTGGTCATGGTCTAACCCTCCAGGCAGGCGGCGGTGATTGTTTCGCGCAACGGACGCAGTCCGATGATCTCTCGCGCCTCGTCCGGGGTGGCCGGCTCGTAACCCATCTCGCGTACCAGGCGCACGAGCCTTTCGACCAGTTGCACGTTGGTAGCCAACTCGCCTTGTCTGTAATACAGGTTGTCTTCGAGCCCGACGCGCACGTGGCCGCCCAGCAAGAGCGAATTCATCGCGGCGGGCAACTGGGCCGCGCCGATCGCGCTGACGTTGAAGACGCTGTTGCGGGGCAGGTGGTCGACCATCGTCTGCAACAGGCGAGGCGTGTAAGGCAATGCGCCCTGGAAGGCATTGGCGCCGATGACGATATTGATAAAGTGCGGCGCGTCGTCGAGGCCCTCGTTGATGGCGCGCTGAACATCCTGGACGATGTCGGCAAGGCCGAACACCTCCCATTCGGGCTTGATGCCTCGCTCTTTCATCATCTCGGCAATCTGACGGATTCGCGAGGGCGGCGTCGCCACCAGGATCTCCTTCCCGCCGAAACTTGCGATCACCGTCTGTGCATCGAGCGTGCACATCTCGACGCCGTCACCCTGCATGCCCTTCAGGCGTTCTTCCCACTGGATTTCCCACAGGCCGTTGTCGAGTTCGCGAACCATGTCGCCGTTGATGCCGCCGCCTGTCGAGTTGTTCAGGATGATGTCGCACTTGTCGCGAATCAGGCGGTTGATGTGGCTATAGATTGCCGGATCGCAGGTGGCCTCGTCGTCGGGACGCCGTGCATGCACTGCAACGACACTGGCGCCGGCGTTGTAGCAGCGGTAGGTGTCGTCGGCGATCTCCTGCGGCTGCGTCGGCAGGTTCGGGTTCATTTTCTTGTTGGCCATGCCGCCTGTCGGGGCGACGGTCACGATGACTTTGGGCTTGCTCATGCGGGTCTTCTCCAGTGAAGAAAATAGGTCTGAAGCGTCTGAATGACTATGACGGGATGGCTCGGCTAGTGCGCGCTCGTGCCATCGTTCGCGCCCACTCGGACCGCGCTCTTTGGCAGGCCCAGCAGGATCGTCAGGCCGCCGGCGATGACAAGTGCGGTCAACGCCAGGAGACCCATCTGGATGCTGCCGGTTACGCCCTTGATCCAGCCGATCAGCGTCGGGCTGACGAAGCCGCCGAGGATGCCCAGTGAGCTGATCACCGCGATGCCGGCTGCGGCTGCGTCCCGGCCAAGATAGGTGGGGGGAATCGACCAGAACAGCGAGCCGCCGCCAAAGATGAAGAACGAGGCAATGCATAGCAGGACCATTACCGGAGCGACAGCGGTGCCAAGAAAGGAAGTCGAGGCGAGGGCCACGGCGCCGATGACCAGGGTTCCCCCAACATGCCAGCGACGCTCCTTGAAGCGGTCCGAACTGCGGCTGATGACGAGAACGCCAAGCGCACCGAAGATATACGGCACTGCGGTGTACCACCCGATCGTGGCGATCGGTGCGATGCCAAGGCCTTTGATCATGGTCGGCAGCCAGAACGTGACCGTATAGACGGCGCAAGCGCAGCAGAAGTAAACGAAGGCAAGCAAGTAGGTCTTTGAGTCCGTCAGCGCCGCGGCGAGCCTGCCATGATGTCCAGCCTTCGCGTCGCCTTGGTGGTCGGCATCGAGGACCGACTGCACCAGCATTTTCTCGGTGTGGTTCAGCCAGGGTGCGCGGCCCGGATTGTCCGGCAGCATGCGATACAGCACGAACCCCAGCAGAACAGTCGGCAGGCCTTCGACGAGGAATAGCCATTGCCAGCCGTGCATGCCGCCAAGGCCCTCCATGCCGCTCATGATCGTTCCAGACAGCGGGCCGCCCAGGACGCCCGTGATCGGCATGCCGAACAGGAACAGTCCTGTCACGCGGCCTCGGCGCTGGCTCGGGTACCAGTACGTCAGATACAGGATGATGCCGGGGAAGAAGCCTGCTTCGAATATGCCCAGCAGCAGCCGGATCACATAGAACTGCCAGGCCTGGGTAACAAAGGCAGTCGCTGCGGAGGCGAGACCCCATAGCACCATGATGCGCAGGAAGGACAGGCGCGCGCCGATTTTTTCGAGCAGCAGATTGCTCGGTACCTCGAACAGCAGATAGGTGACGAAGAAGATGCCGGCTCCCAGTCCGTAGACGGCATCGGAGAACGCCAGGTCGTGCTTCATCTGCAACTGCGCGTAGCCGATGTTGATGCGGTCGAGGAATGCACAGACGTAGGCAATCAGCACAATCGGCATCACACGCCAACTGATCTTGCGGTAGACGATATCTTCCGCGGATCGAACTGAAGATCGGCTGCCGTCCGGATCCGCTGCCGGCAGCGAACGAGCGTGATTCATTGCGTGTCTCCCTGGTTTATATGACACGCATTATTTAGGGCGAACGCGAAAACCACTGTCGATCCGCCGACAGTTGCGGTCAGGGCAAACGCTAGGTCGCAGTCGGACCGGTTGCGTTAATGTGGCATCGCCATCGGCTTCAGGTTCCTGCTGAAGCGTGGAGGCGAACGATCGGAAGCGGACCTACTGTGCAAGCGCCTGCAGCCCGGGCAGGTCCAGCACGACGAGGCCGCCATATTCGGTACGTATCAGGCCGGCGTCCTTGAAGTGCATCATGGCCTTGTTGCAGGTCTGGCGAGACACGGCGGCGAGGTTCGCGAGTTCCTCCTGGGACAGTTGCAGATAACGCTCGCCACGGGGATTCGGCAACGGATGCACCATGCCCACCAGCGCGCGGGCCACGAGGCTATCGGTATTGAGCAGTCCGTATGCGGCAACATTGCCCATGAACCAGTGCAGGCGTTCGTTCACCTGAATCAGCAGGAATTCATTGAAGGACGGTTGGTGGCTGCGCAACCAGTCAAACGTGGCGATCGGTATTTGCGCGACGCGACTGTCGCGCAGCGCGATGAGGTCGGACTGGCGCGGTGCCTTGCGAATCAGGGTGCCTTCTCCGAACCAGCTTCCGGGAAGTTGGCCGCCAAGCGTGACGGTGCGACCGTCGTGCGCGGTGATCGACCACTTGATCAGGCCTTCGAGCACCCCGAACCATACCTGCTGCCGATCGCCGTGACGGCCCAGCATCTGACCCATTGAAACAGCGCGCTCCGACGCGTCACCACGCACCTGGCGCTGCGCGGACCCGTCGAGCGACGAGAACCAGGGCGACTCGGCCAACAGTTCGTCAAGCGTGAGCGATGGTGCAGTCATCTGCTGTGGTCGAGTCATCCTCGTCTCCTGACTATTCATACAAACACCGACACCGAGTGTCGCCGGATTGACAGTATCCCCGGCGCGACTCGTGAATCATGACCACATTCGAAACGGGAGCACAGGGCCATGAGCAAGGAAATCGTCTTCAGCGTTGATGTGCACTTCGGCGATTGCGATCCGGCAGGCATTGTCTTTTTTCCGAATTTCTCACGGTGGATGGACGCTGCCTCGCACCACTTTTTCAGGCAATGCGGCCTGCCCGCGTGGAACGAGTTGATGGAGCCGCCGCAGTGCATCGGCCCCCCGTTGCTGGAGATTCATACGCGTTTCCATACGTCGGCAACCTATGGCGAGAGGCTCGACATCCATACCCGCATCGACGAGTGGCGCGGCAAGGTATTCATTCAACATCATCGCATCATGCGGGGCGATACGCTGATTTGCGAGGGCCAGGAGACGCGCGCACTGTGCGTTCGAGGAGCAGATGGCCGCTTAAAGGCAGTCCCCGTACCGGAATACATCCGTGCCGCCTGCGCCTGAAGGGCAAAGACGATTCTGTTCCAAAGGAGTTTTCATGACGACAATGAAGGGCAAGCGTGTACTCGTTACTGCCGGTGCGGGCGGGATAGGTCGTGCCATCGCGGAGGCTTTCTCAGCCGCCGGAGCGAGCGTCTTTGTCTGCGATATCGACGAGGCCGCCCTGAGGCGATTGCGAGAGCAGTGGTCCGGCGTCATGACCTCGGCGTGCGACATCGCGGATCGCGGCTCGGTCACACGCATGATGGCCGAGGCCGTAGCGGCACTCGGCGGCCTCGACGTGCTCGTCAACAACGCGGGCATCGCGGGACCCTCGGCCAGCGTCGCGGACATGGATCCCGATGCCTGGGAGACTGTCCTGCGCGTGAATCTTACCGGCACGTTTATCGTGTCGCAGCTAGCCATCCCCCATCTGAAGGAATCCGCTGCGGGTTCCATCGTCGTGATGTCGTCGCTAGCCGGCCGCTTCGGTTACCCGAATCGCAGCGCCTATGCCACGACGAAGTGGGGGCTCATCGGCTTCACCAAGACCCTGTCCCGCGAACTGGGTGAATTCGGTATCCGGGTCAATGCGATCCTGCCTGGCGCCGTAGCGGGTCCGCGCTTGCAGCAAGTCTTTGAGGGACGAGCGTCGGTCAACGGGCGCAGTGTTGCGCAGGAAGAAGCTGCGGCTCTCGGCAACCAGTCGATCAAACACTTTGTCGATCCCGCCGACATCGCCGCACTTGCCGTTTTCCTTGCCTCGGAGGCTGGGCGATCGATATCCGGGCAGATGATCCCGATCGATGGGGATTCGCAGAGCGCGGCCTGAAAAAGGCGAGTAAATGCGAGGACGCGCAGACACATCTGTCGTTACGGCAACTTTTCCCGGAAGACCGTAACGGCAAATCTCTGGCCGTCGAAAAAGCTTTGTCGACTGGTCGCTGTTCAAGAGCACTTACCGGCCGACGCAACTCCGCGCACGCCTGTTGTACTTCGGAAGCCGCCATTGAAGGCGCGCCGGGTCGAAGGGCCGAGGTGAGTTTCGATCCGCCGATCACCGGCACTCACACGCTGACCAGAGCGAGTCATTCCGGCTCTCCCGAACTCGGTTAGGACATACCGCTGGAACGGCGGCTAGCGCCGCCTGCTGCGGCCCCATACGTATCGCACCCACCGTTGCCATCGGCTTTTCGGCGCGGGTGAGTTGTGCGCGGACTGCGCCTCGCAGTCTCGCTGGACGGCCTTTTGCACCTGTTCGTGGATCTGCCGCAACGTCATGCCACCAGGGCCCTTTAGCTTGTCGGGATCGGAATCAGGATCGCGTTCGGAATCGTCTGTCATTGGAGTCGCCTGGAGAGGGTAATGGTAAGCGCGTCTCAACGCGAGCTCTCAGCTTTCGTAGAATCAGGTACCACCAAGGGGCTGGGTAACGCCCGGATGCGTGGGTCACGGTTGCTGTGGCGTCACTTGCTTTCGACAGTCGCAGCGCCAGACCTGTAGCGCACCAGATGATCGGTGCCGGATTCGGACAACCAGACTTCTCCCGGGCGGCCCATCATCTGACGCACGTTCGCGTGTGGCCGCGGCAGCGCAAACTTCTCGAATCGTTCAGTCCGTGGGTCGAAGCGCACCAACGCGTTGGCGCTCCATTCGCTTAGCCAGACGATGTCCTTGTCGTCCACGAATATCGCATACACATGCGGGTCAGAGCCCGGCAGTTTCCATTCCCGCCACTGATGCGTCGCTGGGTCGAACTCGCCCACCTTTCCTGCGTTCCACTCGCTCATCCAGACGCGTCCTTTCGAATCGGACCATACTCGGCGTGCTCCCTGTTCCGGCGTTGGCGGCTCGATCACCTGCGCCGCACCGCTCACCGGATCGATACGGCCGAGGTAGCTGCCAGCCAGTGAAGCGAAGTACAAGCTACCGTCAGGGGTGACACAGATGCCGTAGGCGCCGGGCCCGCGCGGCGCGTCGAACACGCGCATGCTGGCGCTCGCCGGGTCGAGCTCACCGTAGATTCCGCCTTGTCCGGTAAACCACAAATGCCCTCGTTTGTCGAAAACTGCCGTGTTCAGGTTGGCGTTCTGTCGGTCCTTGGGCAACGGAAAGTGCGTGACGGCAAGTGTCTTGGGATCAACGCGTACGATCGAGTTCAGCCCGCCATCCGTGATCCATGCCGCCCGATCCGGACCGATGATCACGCCGTGCGGTGCCGACCCATTGCCGAGCGGGACCCGGTCGATCTTGCCGCTGCGCGGGTCCAACCGTCCGACTGCGCCTTGCGCCTGCGCGGTGTACCAGACGGTGCCGTCAGGCGCTGGCGCGACATCGTGCGGTGCGCTGCCGGAGGGCACGGCGAATGCGTCGAACGATGGGGACTGGGCCTGCACCGAACCTATTGCGACCATCGCGCCAACAAGAACCGGCGCAAGATACCGAAAGAACCGGGGTGCGAGAATTCCGTTCAAGGTCGCTGAATCCGCTGCATTTGCGATGTGAATCACATCTGCCTCCATCAACAGAATTGGCCTGCATTTGTGCCAGCAGCTTATTGTGGCACTTGCTCGGGAATGGAGCATCGAGGGGCCGGCGTCGATGTGTAGATCGAGGCGCGGTTTGACGGTCCACCGTATGAAAGATGGAAGCGCTCCCGCATTCGATCCGCGTCGCATTTCTGAGTTCGCCACCCTCCAGTTCTCGTCGGGGTTGCCGATAACCGCCGATCCGCGTCCAAAAGCGCTCGCTGCGTCTATCCCCACTTTCCCGATGAAGCTCAGCCTCAAGATCCCTCTCGCGTTCGCTGCCGCGCTCGTTCTCATGTTAGCCGGCGCCCTCTACGGCATCTTCGCGCTCAACGCAAATGCATGAGAGCGAACGCATGCCTATTGTCCGCATTCACATTGCCCGTACCGAAATCCGATAGCGAATGATGCGCGGTTTACCGACGAGAAACCTTAGTCCGGATCGGGTCGCGAGAGGGTGGTTAGCAGGCGGGACCACGACGCGTCCGAGATCAAAGAAGCTATTAGCCGGCTCGACGCCTAGTGCGAAGTTTTTCCCGCACCACGGTGCGTTTGTCCGGCCGCCGTTGCTGATCCAGAGCAAAGCATCTGGAAGCTCTTCAGCGTTCCAGTCGAGCAGAACGTCGGCGCCGCTGGCTGCGTACCTCAAAACAAAGGGAGGCTGGCAACCTGCTATCTGCAAGATCTCTTCAGTTGCCACTTTGAGAGGCAGTAGAGTCACATCCAGAGATCCGGTTCCAGTTGGGAGTGCAGTGAGCGATGTAGCAGTGTGGTCCGGCAGAATTCTTGACACCCCGGGCTCTACAGGAGCCGGGTAGCTATGGATCGCCTGATGAGGGCATCCCAGAATTTCCACACCCTCAACCGGGACCGCGAATGTCGGATGAAGGGCGATTGGCAACACGACCTCTCGGCGAACTCGGACCGTCAGCGAGACGTCCAGCATCGGCGCGTCGGGATTGGCTTTGATGACGCGTTCAAGACTCTCGATCTCCCCATTTTCCGGGTAATCAATTCGAAGACGGAGCGCGTGAGAAGTCTGGTCCACCAGTTGCCATGGATGGTTAGATCCATAGCCGTGATTCCAGTCGTCGGAGGATTTCTTTAGCTCAAAGTCTTGCGTCAGACCAGTCGGAGGCTGGGCGGTACCAAACGGAAGGCATGGCCACTCGCCGCGCAACGCTCGCATAAGTCCAGGCCACCGCGCATCGTCGCCCCACGGTGCAACATGTAGCGGCGATATGCCTTGACCTCCGCCGAGTTCAAATCGGACGGGCCCGAGCATTCCGCCCAGCGATTGGATCGTTGCTTCACCGTGCTCCCACTTCAACGTCCAACGGGTAATTGCATTCATTGGTCTCTTCCTCCGGCAGTTCCCACCAGGCTGGCCTTCCAGAGCGTCAATTCGGGTCGTTCTCAGGTTCCGTTGCGTCGCATCGTATAGTCAATGGATCAGCAAGGGCTCCGCTGCAAGAGAATCCGTAAGAAAAATAAAACCCGCTCGACTGGCGGGCTCAATCCACATCTTGGAGACATGGAGGAGACGTCCTCAAAGACTATGTCATGTTCCACAGATGACATTGCATAGAAGCTGGATTTCGCAAGCATCGAACCGGAAACTCACACCTATTTGACTTTCGCTGCAGCGGCGACCTTGCGCACTGCTTCCTGCGGATCCTCATTCGAGTTCATGAAGTTCGTCACGACGTCGGTAATCGCGCCCTCGGTGGCCGTCGACTGAACATCGCCGAAAGCGAACGACGGAAAGAAGCTATTGGTTTTAATCGTGGATTGCTCATCTGCGTATGATTTCTTGGCGCAGGCGTCGAACTTGGTCATGGGAACATCTTGCCGGACGGGAATCGAACCTTTGTAAAGGCTGAACTGCTCCTGGAAGCCGACGGACATGATCGTCTTGGCAAGCGCGAGTTGTCCAGGAGTCGCTTCTTTTTTGCCGTTCTGCTGGAAGAACACGAACGAATCCACTGTGTATGTGAAGGCGTTCGACGTGCCGGGCGCAGCCGCGCAGACATAGTCGACGTCCGCCTGCTTGTTCGCATTCGCGAACTCGCCTTTCGCCCAGTCGCCCATGAACTGCATCCCACCCGATCCGTTAATGACCATTGCGGTCGCGAGATTCCAGTCGCGACCCGTGGAGCCTTTGTCGAAGTAACCCTGAATCCTTCGGACAATCTGGAACACCTGCACCATCTGAGGCGAAGTCAGCGTTTTCTGGTCGAGATCAATCAAGGCCTTGCGATAAAAGTCCGGGCCCTGAGAAAGCACAACCGTCTCCCAGATGGTCATGTCCTGCCAGGGCTGGCCGCCACGCGCCACGGGCGTAATGCCCGCAGCACGGAACTTGTCGGCGAGCGCGAAGAACTCCGGCCACGTCGTAGGGGGCTTGCCCCCGACTTTATCGAGATCGGCTTTGTTGAGCCACAGCCAGTTGATCCGGTGCACCGAGAATGGCGCGGCCACATAGTGGCCGTTTGACATCATGGTCTTGTTGATTTGCGCTGGCAGTTGGGCTTTCCAGTCGGTGGCGGATTTATCTATATCGACCAACACCCCCTGATCAGCCCAGTCCTGTATCAACGGCCCCTTGATCTGTGCAGCCGAAGGCGCGTTACCTGACATGACCTGCGTCTTCAATGCCGTCATGGCAGCCGCACCCGCTCCTCCGGCGATGGCGAAGTCTTTCCACTCGTAGCCCTGCTTATTCATGTCGTCCTTAAGCACTCGGATCGCCTTCGATTCGCCACCCGAGGTCCACCAGTGCAACACGGAAATCGACTCGGCAGCACTTGCGACCTGCGCGCCTGTGGCGAGCGCCGCTGCGACAAGTGCAGCTGACATACGTGTTCTTTTCATTGCTGTCTCCGATTGTTTTCTTTATGAATCACCAGACGAGCGCACGCCGCGATGGACGTGCGTCAGATCCCTTCCGATGGGTACCGCTTACAGGCCGAAGCCGAGTTGGGCTTTACCGAGGGGCGTCAGATCTTCGGCGGTAGCCCGCCCGACGAAGTCGACTTCGAAATGGTCGGTCGGGAAGTCAGGCGGGCTCTTGCCTTCAAGGAAGCTGGGCAACTGGCGCTTGAGGTATTCGTCGTTTTTTGCACACGCGGGCGCCGACGCGATATACATCACGTTGCTGTAGCCTGCGCCGCGGTGCGCGTCTTCCACCGCGTGAATGACGTCGCTGTGCCAGAACACGGTGTCGCCCGCCTGCATGTGCGGAATCGACGAGAGCGCGTCGAAAAGCGGCGCATGAAATTCCGGCTTGATGGAGAGCGCGCGGCCAGGCATCGCGCCGCACAGGTCGTCGTCGGCGAGATCGTCCTGAAGGGCGCGCAACAGGATATAAACCATCGAATTTGCAATGGGCACGAGTTGCAGCGTGCCGTCGCCAGGGCCTTGGGGCGTCAGCGCAGTCCACCCCTGAAAGGTGCGGAACATCGAACACACGGCGGGCGACGCGATCTCCTCGACGTCCGGCCGGAATGCGGCGTCGAACGGATCATATTGACGCCAGTTGCCATCGAACACATGTCGGTACACCTTGCGGAAGTTACCCTCGATCCAGCGCTCGACCGAGCCACCGTCGCAATGCGCCGACAGGCCCAACGACTCCGACCGAGGCGGCCGCCGACGCAACCGGTCCGCATAAACCGGTACGTGCTCCGGGTCGAAGTGGACCCGGCCTTCGCTTTCACTGCGCCACAAGCGGTTCAAAAACACGCGGGCTGCAGTCAGTGACGGCGCCTGACGCGCGAGGACCTGCGGCTTTGACCAATACACCCCGTAAATCTGCGGCTTGCTCGATGCAAGCTGGCCAAAGTATTTGTCCTCTGCTCGGGTCTTCAGTCGCGTATCCAGGTCGTTCCGTTCGACGTAGCTCGCGATGTCGCGGTCCCAGCTTTCCACCAGCGGGCGGTCGAACACATTGCGGATAACGCATGCCCCGCGCGTTTTGACGAGTTCGATCTGCTCCGCGGTTACACGCTGCTCAGCGATGTCAGAGAACTGTATTTCGGGGATCACGTTTTCGCCGCGACTGCGTTGCTCGGCAATCCTGCTGGCTTCGGCGCGGATTGCTTCGTCCACTTCAGCGAAAACATCACGATAGTTCGGAAGTCGTTCGCGAAGCTCCTGCTTGGCTTGCCGGATGGCTGCCGGCAAATCGTCAACTTTGAGCGCCATGGTTGTCTCCTTGTGGGTTCTGCTATGTCCGCAGGATAGGCCGACCGCGTCCCCAAAAGTGATACCATCCAGACAATTACTTCGCGATTTCCGCCATGAAACCAGCATACGAACGGGTCGAATTTGGTGACAACTGTTCGGTTCGGGTTTACCACCGGCGGCTGCCGCGCATTCCATTTGAGTGGCACCACCATCCCGAATACGAACTGACCCTGACGCTGAACAGCTACGGCAAGCGCTATATCGGAGATTCCGTTGCAGACTACGTAGACGAAGACCTGGTTCTTGTGCCGCCGAATCTTCCCCATACGTGGGCGTCGAACCGCTCGATTGACCCGGCATCTCCTCAGGTTGCTATCGTGATCTGGTTCGGCGGCGACTGGGCGCGGCGCCTATCGGATGTGTGCCCGGAATACGCGCCTTTACGTAACTTGTTGCGGCGCGCGGCCTGCGGGCTGGCATTCAGTCCGGAGGCAGGGGCTGCGATGCACGCCCGGGTCGGCAGTCTGCTTTCGAGCGCCCCGCGAGAACGCCTTGCTGCCTCGCTCAATGTCTTGTGCACACTGGCGGAGGCGCCGGGTGAGCCACTCGCTTCGCCCACCGCGTTTAGCGACCGGGCGGAAGGTCCGTCGGGGCACGAACCGGAGCGTATCAACCGTGTGCTCTCGATGATCGACTTACGCTTCGCCGAGCCGCTGCGTTTATCCGAACTCTGTGAGGCGGCAAACGTGTCGGAGCGTTCACTGGCGCGGTACTTCGAGCAGCATATGGGAGAGAGCGTTGGTCGATATATCGCGCGGGTCAGGATTGGACATGCCTGCCGGATGCTCGCGCACACGTCCACCCCCGTTTCTGTCGTTGCAGCCCGCTCCGGATTTCCGAACGTTGCCAACTTCAACCGACAGTTCAAGGCGTTGAAGGAACTGACACCCGCCGCTTACCGCAGACAGTTCGCGACCGGCGATATCGCGGAAACTGACGCAAGTCCCAAGATCACTGAGCGGTCACCTTCCTTGCAACGAAACCCGCGACTCGCGAAATCAACCGCGTAGGGGTGGTGAGAGTCTCGAAGTGCGGGATCGCGATGGTGCGTGCCCGGTATTGCAATTCGCCGCTGACGGCAGGTGCGCCAAGCTCGCTCAAACCCGATGCGCATCCGACGCGTCATACGAGACGAGTCCGCACCGCGCTCCTTGCCCTTGCCGAATTCATCCGTCCGCCGGCGGCATGCATTTAGAAAGTTCGCCCTCAAGTGCGAACGTCGCTGCTGGTAAACTGTTCCTTCTGAAGCGACGAGCATGCCTCTCATGGAGAAGGACATGGAGCGTATCGTGGTGGTCGGCGCCGGTTTTGCCGGATTGTGGAGCGCGCTGGGTGCGGCTCGCAAACTCGACGAGCTGCGCGTGCCGACGGATCAGGTCGAGGTCGTCGTCATTAACGGCACGCCGTATCACAGCGTTCGCGTTCGCAACTATGAGCAGCCCCTCGACGATACGCTTGTACCGCTTTCCGACGTGCTCGATCCGGTTGACGTGCGCCGGATTCGAGGCATCGTGTGCTCAATCGATCTGTCGAAGCGCCTGGTCGAGATTGACATCGACGGGCAAGCGCAATGGCTCGACTACGACCGTTTGATCCTCGCTGCGGGGAGCGAGCTCGTTCGCCCCGGCATCCCCGGACTACGCGAATTTGCATTCGATGTCGACACCTTCCCGGGCGCCGGCAAGCTGCAGGAACACCTGCTCCAATTGCCTGATCTGCCGGAGTCGGCCGGGCGCCTGACCGTCGTGGTGGTCGGCGCAGGGCTAACGGGCATCGAGCTAGCGGCCGAATTGCCCGCCCGGCTGCGCGGCATCGTCGGTAACGGCGGGCGGGATCCGGTGCGCGTGATCCTCGCTGATCGTTCAGCGAGGATCGGTCTGGCGATGGGCGGCGCACAGCCGGTGATCGAGGAGGCGCTGAACGCGCAGGGTATCGAGCTGCTGCCGGGCGTTTCGCTCGAGGCGGTGACGCGCGACGGTATTCTGCTGACGGGCGGAACACGCATCGATGCGGCTACTGTCGTCTGGTGTGGCGGCATGCGCGCGAGTTCGCTGACCGGACAGTTTCCCGTCACGCTCGATCCGTTCGGCCGCGTTCCTGTCGATTCGTTTTTGCGCCTCGATAATGTGCCCGGCGTTTTTGCGGCCGGCGATTGCGCCCGCATCCTGATCGACGGAGAGCGGCCGTCCGTCATGTCATGCCAGCATGGCCGGCCGATGGGGCGCTACGCCGGTCACAATGCCGTTTGCGACCTGCTTGGTCAGCCGATGCTGCCACTTCACATCGACTGGTACACAACCATTCTCGATCTCGGCCCTTGGGGTGCAGTCTACACGGAGGGGTGGGACCGCCGTCTCGCCTCGCAGGGCGACGACGCCAAGCAAACCAAACGCACAATCAACTGCGAACGCATTTATCCGCCGCGAACAGGGTCGCGCGAAGACATATTCAAGGCGGCCGCACCCGTCGTCCAGGCGCCGCCATACACCGTTCGCCAGGCACTCTAGGCGTGCGCAAGCAGTGCCGTCGCGAGTTTCTTAGGCTCTGTCGCAGTAATGCGGTTCGCTATGATGTGGGGAACGACACCCCGCGCGCATTTGCGACGACCGAGACATCGGACGCGGCCTCTGCATTGCTGATGGTGAAGCCTGCTCACAGCGGGTTCCGCAGCGGGGGCCGGTCACACTACGCCGCGTGTGACCAATGGCTCAGGGCGGCGCCGGGCGGCGTCGCGGGCGCGCGCACCGAACTCGCTGGCTGATACTTCCACAGCAATGCCGGGTCGTCCCGCGCTCGCGCCTCGAATAAGCTCGGTCGCGGGAAATTACCCGTTTCATACCGTTTCTTCTGGGACTGAACACTAGCTGCCGGTAATGATGCCGATCTCTACGCGGCGATTCTGAGCGCGACCCTGCTCTGTTTCGTTCGTATCCACCGGATCAGACTCTCCCTCGCCATGCACGATGTACTCGTGTGCCTTCAGCCCGTGCTCCTGCATGTAATGCGCTACTGCCTGCGCACGGCGCAATGAGAGTTCATGGTTAGACTCCGAAGAACCAACCGAATCGGTGTAGCCAGTCACCGTCACCGTTTTCACGTTCTCGTGTTGCGCGTGAGCAATGATCTTGTCCAGTTGCACATCGGCCGAGGGGCGCAGTTTCGCCTGGCCCGAGTTGAAGGTCGCGGCACCCGAAAGCGTGTAGTGTTCGGGCGCGGCCGCGGGCGCAGGCGCGGGCGCTGGAGCGACTGGCGGCGGGGCGGGCGCCGGCGCAGGAGCCTGAGAGGCTGGCGGCGGGGGAGGCGGCGACGAAGCGCAGCCAGCCAGTGCTGTGCATATTGCCAGCGCCATGGCCAGCGGAGTAATGCTGCCTGTTCGCGGGGTGAGTTTGGTTATTTTTTTCATCATTAATGCTCCTTGGCAAACATTGAAGAAGCGATCGTAAAGACGGTCGCTGCCTGTTACCCGTAACGGCGCGTGAAAAATCCAGAAGTTATGCCGTTACTGAGGTTATGTGACGGTTCACCGCAAGAACAATTAAAGTCTCTCGCTTCGTTTCCATCGAACGATTGACGCCGCGGCAGAACCGTCGCTCGCCAGTGCGTGCGTGGCAGGGTCTACGGTCTGAAACGGAGGGAAATCAGTTCGAGGCAACGAACGGCGATATTAAACGCCCATTGAACGGCTGCATCCGTGCTATCGCGGATGCATCGTCCTATGCGTCTGTATTTGTCTTCGGTTGATCCGATTTCATGGCGAGCCCCGTACTGCCCGGTTCCGGGGCACGCGGCGAAATCCTCAATCGCCAGCCGACACTTGGAAGTGAGTGCGCGATATGTCTGCAAGCGCAGCAACTGCAATGCAGCCCCGCGTTCCAGGGATGCCGCTCCTGGGAATCCGATGCAGTTCATCTGCATGCCCATTTCCATATCGTGCTCCTTCCAATACCGAAAGGAATTCCCAGCGAACTCTGCCATTGGCGGCGGGACGATCCCGCCATCCCCTTCGAATCGTTTCACTTTGATCAACTGTCGGTCAGCGCGCCTGTACAGAGTCACGCGCAATCAATCGAATCTCGAGATCGCGAGCTGGCCAAGTTTTGTACTTTGTGTCGAGTGGGCGCCGTTCCAGGCTTATGACGGGTTGTGTATTAATAATACTCTGGGCCAATCGAAGAACAAGGTCGAAAGTGTGACATCGATTGTCGCCATTGCTGCCGCACTGATTGGTCTCGCCTACGCCCCCTCTTTAGCCCAGGCGTTGGCGTTCAACGTGGGGTCGCTCAGCGACAGCTAACCGCCGTTTCAAACAAGCACGAAGGAGCGACGAATGTTCGATTCAAGAAACTGACTTTGGAGGCGGACGGGCGCAATGCTGACCGCAGCCGAGCTCTTCGCGCTATCGGGCACCGTCTTGGCCACCAACTAGTCACGACAGTGCCCAGAAGGCAGGAACGCAAACCAGGCTGCCATACAGGAAGCGCACGCGGGCAAGGTTTACCGCCGAGATGCAAACCAGAAGAGCAAGACCCAGTGCCGGCAATACAAGCGCGACACGAAGAAGGCCGCCAGCAAAAGCGAGACGTCAAGTACTAGAGCCTTGTATCGCCCGCACAATGTAAACTAACGTTCTGCAGGTCCCCGGTCGAATGTCTGCTTGGCCAGGTGCCTCCCGGTTGCGACAGCGAAGTACGGTCGTTCGCCCTTCGTGCTACGACTTTCCCCCGCGCCCGCGAACGGGAAAAGATTCAAGGCGCGTAGTGTAATGGACTACGCCATCCTGAATAAGCAATCCCGGCATGAATGCAACACGTCGAAAACGGCGTTAATCAAGCCATGAATGCGTCCGTGCGATAAGTCTTGAGTAGGCTGGATCGGTAGCAAAACTTGACATCGATGTCTATCGGAGCTGGTCTCCGAAGGTCTCGGCGAACCGGAGGTGAGTCATGCCCGAAGAAGTCCAGTACAGTCATTCAGCCGACATCCCGGGTTTGATCCTTGGCACGGCTCGGTTTGCCGAGTTTCGCTTTGAGCCGCACTATCATCTCGACTGCCATATCGGACTCGTTGCGAACGGGGTGCAACGTCAATCGTTCCGTGGCGAATCTCTGCTGCTCACGCGTGGCGCGATTCAGCTTATGCCTCCAGGCGAGGTTCACGACGGGGTCGCTGATTCCGACGAGTCGTACACGCTCCAAACGTTTCGACTGTCGCCCGCGCTGCTGAATGGCTTTGGGGAGGAAATCACGGGCAAGCACTATTTCCCCTCACAGGCCGCGGCGGTGCTGCAAGACAGCCGCCTCGCAGATCAGTTGCTCAAGATTCACTCAACGCTTCAGCAAGGGATAGACGATCCGATCTTGAACGAAACCTACGTTCTGGAATTACTGGAGTCATTGTTCGCCCGTGTGAAGCAACCATCTCCCCAAGCTATCGCCGGAGCCTTGTCGTCTCAGCAACTGCGACTCGTTCGGGAATTCGTCGAGGCGCATATTGCCGACAAAATCGTTCTGCAAGATCTGTCTCTTCTTGTTGGCCTCGATCGATTCCGGTTCTTGAAACTGTTTAAACGCACTATCGGCATGACGCCGCACGCCTGGTTACTGCGCATGCGATTGGAAAAGGCGGTGGCATTGATCAACGCGAACAGGAACATGCCGATCATTGAAATTGCGCATGCCGTCGGCTTCTTTGATCAAAGCCATTTCACGCGGGCGTTCCGCGAGGCGTACGGCGTTACTCCCGCGCGCTTCTGACGACGGCGCGGCAATTTTTTACAAGGCGTTTGGGTAACGAATCGGTAGCCTTCGGCTTTTGGCCTCGCGCCCATCCTGGGCGGCCTCCCATCCAAGGCAGAAGCACCGAATGACTACTTTCAGCTTTCTTGACGACTACAGCGAAGGCGCACATCCCGACATTCTCAGCGTCCTGACGGAGTCCAACACCATCCAGCAGGCACCTTACGGGGAAGACTCGTATTCTGCCGAGGCAACGACCCGGATCAAGGCCCGCTTGGGGGACGGGTTCGACGGAGCGATCCACTACGTCGCAAGCGGGACCTTGGCCAACATCGTTTCGATATCGAGTTGCCTGCGACCGCACGAAGCCGTCATTGCAGTGAACTCGGGACATATCGTGGTGAGGGAGGCGGGTGCTATTGAGGCAACGGGCCACAAACTCATCGTCGTTCCCGCTGTAGACGGGAAACTCACGCCCGCCAATATCGAGGCCGCGCTTGCCAGCAATGCTCATTTTCCGCACATGGCGAAACCTCGACTGATCTATCTGTCGAATGCAACTGAAACAGGCACCGTCTATACCCTTGAGGAACTGCGGAAGATATCGGCCCTCGCCAAGCAACGGGGCCTGATTCTATTTCTCGATGGCGCGCGGCTGGGCGCGGCATTGGCGTCAAGCAAAAGCGACGCGACACTGGCCGATATTGCTTCCCTCGTCGACATTTTCTGGATCGGTGGAACCAAGGTGGGTGCGCTTCTGGGTGAAGCAATCGTGGTTTGCAATCCAGCGCTCGCGGAGGATTTTGCTTTTCATGTCAAGCAACGCGGCGGCATGTTGGCGAAGGGGCGGCTACTGGGTATCCAGTTTCAGGAGTTATTTGGCGTCAAGAATCTCTTCTTCGAAAATGCGAAGCATGCCAATGTGATGGCGGCAAAGCTCGCTTCCGGGATCGTGTCCAGCGGTTACGGTCTCGAGGCGGAAACGGCTACGAATCAAGTATTTCCAATCTTGCCCGATTCTGTCATTTCCGCTTTGCAGCAACACTTTGCTTTCTACGTCTGGAGAAAGGCGGATAACGAGCATTCCGCGATTCGCCTGGTCACGTCGTGGGCCACGCAAGAGCACGCGGTCGACGCTTTTTTGGCTCGGCTCGCCCAACTTTAAAGGCACATTGACGGTTGCCCGCCGTTCACTATGTTGCTCTCGTCGTATGGTAGTGGCGCTTTGCTTTTGCGCGATTTCCACACGTGGCCATCGAGCACCACCGTCTGGACCTGCTTCGCGAGAGATCGAGGAACAGCCACGAACACGCGCCGCACTCTCGGACATTCGCAAGCATCGGTTGTGAAAGCAGTTCGCTCGCTGAAATAGCAAGCCGGTCCTTTATGAGCGTGCTACCGGCCTTCTCGGGACATACCGTCCAGCGCACCGGTGCTCGTCCTTCAATCCACAGCGTCGAATGGTGCATTGCCTCGACGATATCGCGTTCCAGCCGCAGCCGGGCTTCTTCCGAAGGCAGAACGCCGCCGGCAATGGCTGCGAACACTGAGTGCGCGGCCTCTCGCAGTTCCGTCAGATCTTTCAGCAGATCGGGTGGACGGCGTCCCTTGCGCGACCGCACCTTGCCGAACAGGCGGCGATCAGTCGAATCAACGACGCCGTTTGCCGTAGCCCAGTCGATAGCGCCGTCCCAGTCAGCCAATCGCTCGACGTCACGGTCCTTGCCAGCGCCGCCGCACGTGTTCACGAAGTTGAGGACGAGGTGCCCGCCAACGTCCGCGTCTGCCTGCACACGCGATTCCTTTACGTTCGCCAATATAACCTCATTGAACGCTTTTGATGGTTAGTCTATGCTTGTTGTTCACTACTGTCCAATGCATACGGTGATTCATGATGGATACTTCGCGGCGATTGCAGCAGTTGTCTGATGGAGCGTTGCCTTTGGCACAAACCTTTGACTTCGATGGCCAGTCGGTACGCTATGGCGTAATGGGCGCGGGCAAGCCGATGGTGCTGATACACGGAACGCCGTTTTCTTCGCAGGTCTGGCGCCGCATTGCGCCGATCGCGGCTCGCTTTCGACAGGTCTTCTACTTCGATCTCCTGGGTTACGGATTATCCGAGCAGCGCGCGGATCAGGACGTCTCACTGGGCGTTCAGAATCGCTTGCTTGCGGCCTTGCTCAAGCATTGGCGGATCGAGCAGCCCGACGTGGTGGCTCATGATTTCGGCGGCGCTACAGCGCTCAGGGCAGCCTTGCTGGATCGATGCGAGTATCGATCGCTGCTGCTGATCGATCCGGTGGCGGTCGCGCCGTGGGGATCACCGTTTGTTCGTCATGTGCGCGCGCATGAGGCAGCGTTCGCGGGCGTGCCCGCGTACATTCATGAGGCGATGGTCAACGCGTATCTGCAGGGCGCCGTCAGCCGGACGCTTGCGGCAGACATCTTGCGTATCCATTCGTCACCCTGGACGGGCGAAGTGGGTCAAGCGGCGTTCTATCGGCAAATCACCCAGATGGATCAACGCTATACCGATGAGGTCCAACCGCGATATGGAGAACTTCGCTGCCCGGTATCGATCTTGTGGGGTGAAGAGGATCAGTGGATTCCGGTCGATCGAGGCCTGGAATTATCGGCGATGATCCCCGGAGCACGCTTCACGCGAGTTGCCGGCTCGGGGCATTTGATGCAGGAAGATGTTCCCGAAGCGATCGTCGCCGAGTTGATGGAGTTCATGCTGCAGGGAGAACAGCACCAGTGCCTGGGAATCCATGCTTGACGGAACTGCCGAGAGCCCTCGGTCACGAGCGGAGTCTGTTAGGCGTCTGATCATGGGTCCAGGTCTGTCGACGACCTCGTCTGAGTGATCCGTGCAACGATTCTTCCGCGCGACGGAACTACATCTTGTGCATGACTTGCGCGCGGTCTAACGGCGCCGCTCTACCATTTCCGGTTCATGTCTTCGAATCCCGTCACGAGTGCATCGAGCAGGTGACGGACGGCGGGAACCATGCCTCGCCGCGTGGGGAAGATCGCATGTACAAGGGCCGGCGTGGTCGCCAGACCCGGCAGAAGGTGCTGCAGGCGGCCTGCCTGGATATCGGCCTCAACCAGTTCCCTCGGAAGCATTGCCACGCCGACGCCCGATAGCGCCGCAACCCGCAGGCTGGCGAGATCGTCGGTCGCCAGGCGGGGGCGATGCGCCCACGATGTCACGCGTCCCTCGACATCGACCAGGTTCCAGACAAATCGCTCGCTGGCGCTGGCCATCGCGAGGGTGGGCCACTCCTTCACGGATTCGATCGAGGTGGGCGCCGGATGGCGCGCCGCCATTTCGGGACTGGCGACCAGAATCTGGATCGACAAACCCAACTGACGGACGGCGAGATCGGTGTTCTCCAACGGCGGAAGCCTGACCCGGATCGCAAAGTCCAGGCCTTCCTCGACGACATCCGCGCGGCGGTTGGTTGCATCCAGCAGGACCTGAACATCGGGGTTGTCCCGGACGTACCGCGCGATGATCGTGGAGATGCCGGACTCCAGCAAGCCTACGGGGCAACTGATGCGAACGGTGCCTTGCGGCCTGGACTGCGTCCAGTCCACGATATCCTTGGCAGCCTTGGCTGCCGCCACCAAGGCGAGGCAATGCTGGTGGAACCGCCGTCCGGTTTCCGTCAGGGACAGGCTCCGGCTGGTGCGATTGAGCAGGCGGACCGCGAGTTCTTCCTCCAGTGCGCGAATGCGTCGGCTCAGCTTCGACGTCTGTACGCCGAGCACGCGGGCGGCCGCGGTGAAGCTCCCATGCTCGACCACCTCGGCGAAGAGCCGAAGGTCGTTGAGGTCACTGATCCGGTTCATTGGCTGGCTTCGGTTGAGTCTTGTCGTTCTACCAGAAGCAATGATGCTTTGCAATTCTGGAGATGTGCGCAGGATCGTTGCCGACATAGCATTCGGTCCATGGCCCGACCATCGCAGATTTTGACGGGCTGCCGATTTCCAGTCTTGCCATTTTGGCTGACGGGAAACGGAGGCGGACATGCTCACAAACCGGTTGAGTTCGAATTCAAGCAGTCTGCCTAACTAAACTCATTTCAGGAGATTGTCATGGAACGCTACAAGTTTCTCCCGCTGTTGGGTCGCATCTTGCTCGGAGCACCGTTTGTTCTGAGCGGCCTGAGCAAGCTAGGCGCGTATGCCGCGACAGTCGGCTATATCGGCGCCGCCGGGTTGCCGTTGCCGTCGCTCGCCTTCGTCGTCGCAGTGGTTATCGAGCTGGGCGGGGGCTTGCTGCTTCTGACGGGCTACCGCGTGCGCTTCGCATCGCTGGTGATGGCGGTGTTCAGTCTAGCCACAGCGGTATTTTTCCATCACAACTTCGCCGACCAGAACCAGATGATTCACTTTCTCAAGAACGTAATGATGGCGGGTGGTCTGCTCCAGATCACCTACTTCGGTGCTGGTGCCTTCAGTCTGGACGGACGGGCGTCGGCGCGCGTCGGCTCTCTGACGGCTGGCTAAGTCAACCGGGCGCCGTCGAATTCGCCGGCGCTCGTCATTGCCCGTGAACGTTTCTAGCATCGCACGGAGCCACACTTGCTTCACCGTGTCGAGGCGCTGGACTTGTGCCGATACTCCGTTGGCGACTCGCCGGTCCAGTGCCGGAACGCGCGGGCGAACGTCTTTTCGCTCGCGAAACCGAGCGATAGCGCAATCTGCTTGATCGGCTGAGTAGTCCGGCACAACTGTTCGATGGCCTGTTCGCGTCGGACCGCATCCTTGAGCGCCTGCAGCGACGTACCTTCTTCTTCCAGTTGACGATGAAGGGTGCGTACCGAGACATTCAGCGCGCTCGCCAGCGCGGGAGCAGTGTGTGGCTCGCTCGGGCGCGCGGTCATCAGCGACCGTGCGCGGCTAGCCAGCAGGCGATCGCGACGGTACTGCAGCACGGTCAGCGGCAGCGCGTGCTGAAGCATCGTGCTGAGCGCGCGTTCGTCTCGACGCGGCGCCAGCGTCAGGTACTCGGCGGCGAAACGCATGCACGCGCGGTCCTGCGCGAAGTGCACCGGCCCAGGGAAGAGCAGCGAATGGACGGCGCCGTGCGGCGGCCGCTGGAACGGGAAGCGCGTTTCGATCAGTGGAATACGGGAATCGATGAGCCAGCACGCGAACCCGTGCACGCAGCGCAAAGTGGTGACGAGGCAGAACTCGCGCAGGGCGCCGAAACGACGCCTTTCCTCGATCTGCAGTGTAGCGATGTCGTCCTCGATCACCAGTTCCAGGGCGATGTCGTCGGTCAGGAGCCGTTGGTGCCGGCACCAACGCTTCAGGGCGACGCCCAGGTTCGGCGAAGAAAACGACGCGCGGCACAGAAGGCCGTAGGTGCCCCATGGCAAGCGGCGTGAGAACCAGCCAAGGGCCTCGTCATCGAGTTGCTGCATTGCCACTCGACACAGCGCCTCAAACTGCGATGCCGTGACGCGTGCACCGGGTTCCTTCAATAGCGCTGGCGCAATTTGCGCCTCGCGCAGCGCATCGGACGGATCGGCTCCGTATTTCTTGTAGCCAAGAAGCACGGCATTCACGAAGGCCACGGGGGTCGCGGCGCGAGCGACCCGCGCGGGGCGTTGGGAAGAAGCGGCTGGCATGGCGCTGTCGAGTGTGGCGCAGATTGGCACGATAGGCTACCACAACGGCACCATATGCGATGCGCCACCGCTTAAGCTGAGACCCATAGATCGCTCGTATTCGAAGCGACAGCCTTGCATTGGACCAGAGGAGACAAGCCATGAACCCACCATCCGGTGCGCCGCTAGGCATCGAACCGCGAGACAACCTCTCCCACGTGCGGGGAGCCACCGATTCCCCGCTGTCGACCGCCACCGTCGCCTCGTTGCTCGCCGATACCGCTTCGCGCTTCGCCGATCGGCCAGCCGTCGTTTTCCGCGAGCAGAACGTGCGCTGGACCTGGGCGCAGTTCAAGGCCGAAGTCGACCGCTTTGCCGCGGGCCTCGCGTCGCTTGGCCTGCAAGCGGGTGACCGGGTCGGCATCTGGTCGCCCAACCGGGTCGAGTGGCTGGTCACGCAGTTCGCGACCGCGCGCATCGGCGTGGTCCTGGTCAACATCAATCCGGCCTATCGCCTGCACGAACTGGAATACGCGCTCAATGCGTCGGGCTGCCGCGCAATCGTTTCGGCGGAGCGGCTACGCACGTCGGAGTATCTGGACATGCTGCAATCACTCGCCCCGGAGCTCGCCAACTGCGAGCCGGGCAAGCTGGCTTCCAGGCGCCTGCCCTCGCTCCAGTTCGTGATCCGGATGGGCGATGCGCATACGCCCGGCATGCTCCGCTACGGCGAGGTGGTGTCCCGCGGCGCTTCGGTGCTGGATACGCCATCGCTCGACCGCATCACCGCTTCGCTCGACTGCCACGATCCAATCAACATCCAGTTCACCAGCGGCACGACCGGCAACCCCAAGGGCGCAACGCTGACGCACCACAACGTCGTCAACAACGCGCGCTTCGTTGCGCAGGCGATGCACTTCGACGAGCGGGACGCGCTGTGCATCCCGGTGCCGCTCTACCACTGTTTCGGCATGGTGATGTCGGCATTGGCCTGCGCGGCAACCGGCGCCAAGATGGTTTTCCCCGGCGAGGTGTTCGACCCGGTGGCGACGCTCGCGGCGGTGTCGGAAGAGAAGTGCACCGCGCTGCACGGCGTGCCGACGATGTTCATCACCGAGCTCGACGCGCCGCAGTTCGCCCAATACGACTTGTCGACGCTGCGCACCGGCATCATGGCCGGCGCCCCGTGCCCGATCGAGACGATGAAACGCGTCGTCGCGCAGATGAACATGCGCGAGGTGACGATCGCCTACGGCATGACCGAGACCTCCCCGGTGTCATTCCAGAGCAGTACGGACGACCCGCTCGACAAGCGCGTGACCACGGTCGGCCGCGTGCAGCCGCATCTGGAAGCGAAGATTATCGGCGTCGACGGCAACGTGGTGCCGGTCGGGGAGAAAGGCGAGCTCTGCACCCGCGGCTATTCGGTGATGCGCGGCTACTGGGGCGACGAAGAGCGCACGACGGACGCCGTGCGCGATGGCTGGATGCATACCGGCGACCTCGCGACGCTCGACGCGGACGGCTATTGCAATATCGTCGGCCGGGTCAAGGACATGCTGATTCGCGGCGGCGAGAACGTGTACCCGAGGGAGGTCGAAGAATTTCTGTTCCGCCATCCGAAGGTGCAGGCCGTGCAGGTGTTCGGCGTGCCCGACTCGAAGTATGGTGAGGAGATTTGTACCTGGATCATCCTGAAGTCAGGCGAACAGGCCACCGAGGACGAGATTCGCGACTTCTGCCGCGGCCAGATCGCGCACTACAAGATCCCGCGCTACATCCGCTTCGTCGACGAGATGCCGATGACGATCACCGGCAAGGTCCAGAAGTTCGCGATGCGCGATCGCATGATCGACGAACTCAAGCTTTTGCAAGCCCCCAATAGCTGAGGCTGCGATGTGCACGCTCGATACCCTGTTCGCAAATAATCGCGCGTGGGCAAGCCAGCGCGTCGCCGAGGACGCCGACTTCTTCACGCGCCTCGCGCGGCAGCAGTCGCCGCGCTACCTGTGGATCGGCTGCTCCGACAGCCGCGTACCGGCCAACGAGATCCTCGGGCTCGCGCCCGGTGAAGTGTTCGTGCACCGGAACATCGCCAACGTGGTGGTGCATTCGGACCTGAACTGCCTGTCGGTGCTGCAGTACGCGGTCGAGACGCTGAAGGTCGAGCACATCATGGTCGTCGGCCATTACGGCTGCGGCGGTGTGCAGGCGGTCGCCGAGCGCCGCTCGACCGGACTCGCCGACAACTGGCTGCGCCACATCGAAGACATCGCGATCAGCACGAAACGCGGCTCCCGGGGCACGGCGACGAGGGCCGCGCCCCGCGACTGGTCGAACTCAACGTCGTGGAGCAGGTTGCGAACGTCTGCCGGACCACGATCCTGCGGCGCGCCTGGTACCGCGGCCAGCGCGTCGAGGTGCACGGGCTGGTGTACGACCTCGCCGACGGACTGCTGCGGCGGGTCGGCGTGAGCGTCAGCGGCGGACAGCCGTGGGACGAGCGCTATCATGCATCGCTGCAGGCCCTGAAATGAAACCTGTACCCAAGGAATCGAGGAGCGCGACATGCAGGTCCTGAATACCCAGGGAGTCGAGTGATGGAAAGCGTGCGCATTGTGGAAGTCGGTCCGCGCGACGGGCTGCAGAACGAGAAGCAGAACGTCCCGACCGCGATCAAGCTGGAGCTGATCGAACGCCTGGCGGTGGCGGGCCTGCGCGATATCGAGGTCACGTCGTTCGTGTCGCCGAAGTGGGTCCCGCAGATGGCGGATCACGCCGAAGTGATGCGGGGATTGCGGCGCCGGCCGGACGTCAACTATCCGGTGCTGGCGCCGAACCTGAAGGGCTTCGAGAGTGCGGTGGCCGAAGGCGCGACTGAGGTGGCGGTGTTCGCGGCGGCGTCGGAAGGGTTCTCTCGGAAGAACATCAACTGCTCGATCGACGAATCGATCGACCGCTTCGTTCCCGTGCTCGACGCCGCCAGGCGTCAGGGCGTCAAGGTGCGGGGCTACGTGTCCTGCGTGGTGGCGTGCCCGTACGACGGCGCGATCGAGCCGCAGCAGGTTGCGCACGTGGCCGCGCGCCTGCATGAGCTTGGCTGCTACGAGGTGTCGCTCGGCGACACCATCGGCGCCGGCACGCCGGGGTCGGTGCTGCGCATGCTGGAAGCAGTAGCGGCGAAGGTGCCTGTGAGTTGCCTCGCCGGGCACTATCACGATACCTACGGCATGGCGGCAGCGAACGTCCACGCGTCGTATGAGTTCGGGCTGCGCGTGTTCGACAGTTCGGTCGCCGGGTTGGGCGGCTGCCCTTATGCCAAGGGGGCGACCGGCAATGTCGCGACCGAGGACGTCGTGTATCTGCTGCACGGACTGGGCGCCAGTACCGGTATCGATCTGGACGCGCTGGTGGATTGCGGCGTGTGGATCTCGGCGCAGCTCGGCCGCGAAAACGGGTCGCGAGTGGGTCGGGCGGTCGTCTCCAGGCGTTCGTGACTCAGGAAGGGCGGTGAGCGAGATCGGCCTCCGTGGCGCTAACACTAGCATCCGATCTGCATGATTCTCATAGCGTGCACGCAATGGCAGGCAAGCATACGGCGGGTGAGCACATGCTGCGCCGTTGAGCACGAAGACGGCATCGATGCCGTATTATTCCAGCCATGCCAGGCCGTTAACGACGTGATAAGTTGGCCCGTTTGGCTGGCACCACGTCTTCGGGTAGTTCAATCTGCATGTAACGTCAACGCAACGACGCAAGGGAGGAGATGATGGCAAAAGGCTATTGGGTGTCGGCGTATCGCAAGGTGCTTAAGCCGGAACAACTCGCTGAGTATTCCAAGCTCGCCACTTCGGCGATAAAGGCGAGTGGCGGGCGCGTTCTCGCTCGTGGGATAGCCGCCGTCGCCCACGGTGGAGGGATCGCGGAACGTACCGTTCTTGTCGAATTCGATAGTATCGATCAGGCGATCGCCGCGTTTGACAGCGCCGCATATCAGGCGGCGCTGAACGTGCTGGGTGACGCCGTTGAGCGGGATTTCCGTATCGTTGAAGGCGTGGACTAAGATACCCGATCTTCCTTCCGTAGCGCGATCACGCCCGTGGCAGTGTCGCGCTACATGTGGTGAGTTGCGTTGACTCGCAGCCATCAGCCAGCGAGTTTTTCGCCTCCGTTCAGAGCGTTACTGTTCTATTCCAGTTCGTCATCGATATCGCTTCGCTTGGTCGCCAGGTCGCGGGATGATAACAACCCCGAACCCCAAGCGGCAGCAACCATCCCTGTGCTGCGACGCACCATTCCCGTGCATCTCGCCCTGAAAAGCGACGCACCGCTCAAACGCCAGCGCGTTCCTACCACGCCATAAACCCCGCACCGGCAAGGCCGAGCGGCAATTCTCGCTGCATGGCACAACGCTTGCATTGAAGTTCGCATCGGATCAACGCAGATCCGGCGCAGCTTCAAAACTGCACTCACGAACACTTCTGGACAACGGCGTCCCCTGATCCGGTCATTCGACCGGCTCGCGGGACGCCGTTTTGTTTTTCTCGGGAACGAAATGGCAGATAAACACGCACGTCGCACAGATCGCCGCAAGCCGCATGCAGCGGTCGCGCCATGACCGGCACGAGCGTCAAATCGGTTTGCCCGTACTGCGGCGTTGGCTGCGGCGTGGTCCTGCACGTCGACGGAGGACAGGTCATCAAGATTTCGGGCGACAAGGAGCACCCGACCAACTTCGGCCGGCTGTGCACCAAGGGGTCGTCGGCGCATGTCCCCTTGCGCAAGTCGGGCCGGCTCGAAAGCGCCTATATCCGCCACGCGCGCGATCAGGACCCCGTGCCGCTCGCCATGGATCAGGCCATCTCCGATACCGCCCGGCGCCTGCGCGCCATCCTCGATGCGCACGGGCCGGATGCACTCTCGTTCTATGTGTCCGGGCAGATGTCGATCGAGGCGCAGTACCTGGTGAACAAGCTCGCCAAGGGCTTCGTCGGCACGAACAACATCGAATCGAACTCGCGACTGTGCATGGCGAGCGCCGGCAGCGGATACAAGCTGTCGCTCGGTGCCGACGGGCCACCGGGCTCGTATCAGGACTTCGACCGTGCCAACCTGTTCTTCGTGATCGGCGCGAACATGGCCGACTGTCATCCGATCCTGTTCCTGCGCATGATGGACCGCGTGAAAGCGGGCGCGAAGCTGATTGTCGTCGATCCGCGCCGCAACGCGACCGCCGACAAGGCGAGCCTGTTCATGCAGATCAGACCCGGCACCGATCTCGCGTTGCTGAACGGCTTGTTACATCTGCTGCACAAGAATGGCGCTACCGATCCGGCCTTCATCGCCGATTTCACCGAAGGCTGGGACGCGATGCCCGGCTTCCTCGAAGACTATGCGCCCGACAAGGTCGCGGAGATCACCGGCATTCCCGAAGCGGACATCCGCCAGGCGGCTCGATGGATCGGCGCGGCGCCGGACTGGATGAGTTGCTGGACCATGGGGCTCAACCAGAGCTCGCACGGCACCTGGAACACCAACGCGATCTGCAACCTGCATCTCGCGACGGGGAAGATATGCCGTCCCGGCAGCGGGCCGTTCTCGCTCACCGGGCAGCCGAACGCGATGGGCGGTCGCGAGATGGGCTACATGGGCCCGGGTCTGCCGGGCCAGCGTTCCGTGCTCTCGGAGGAAGATCGCGCATTCATCGAAGACGCCTGGCGCGTTCCGCACGGCACGTTGAAGACGTCGCTCGGTGCGGGCACGGTGGACATGTTCTCGCGCATGCAGGCGGGCGACATCAAGGCGTGCTGGATCGTCTGCACCAATCCCGTGGCAAGCGTGGCGAACCGCCAGAACGTGGTCGCGGGCCTGCAGGCGGCCGAATTCGTCGTCGCGCAGGATGCCTTCCTCGACACGGAAACCAACCGCCATGCCGACGTTCTTTTGCCCGGCGCGTTGTGGGCCGAGGCGGAGGGCGTGATGATCAACTCCGAGCGCAACATGACGCTGATGGAGAAGGCCATCGACCCGCCCGGCTCGGCATTGCCGGATTGGCAGATCATCGCTCGCGTCGCTTGCGAGATGGGCTTTGCCGAAGCCTTCACCTATGCGTCGGCCGAGCAGGTCTTCGATGAGATCACGCGCATGGCCAATCCGAAGACGGGATATGACCTGCGCGGGGCGAGCCACGCGAGGCTTCGGGAAACGCCGCTGCAATGGCCTTGCGCGCCCGACAGTCGCGCGGATCGCAATCCGCTGCGCTACCTGAATGACGGCGTCAGTCAGACGCTCCAGGAGCGCGCCGACGGACGTCGTCCGCGCATCGCTTTCCCGACGCCGACCGGCAAGGGCATCTTCCATGCGCGCCCCCATGTCGCGCCGGCGGAGATGCCTGACGCCGAGTCTCCGATCGTCCTCAACACCGGTCGCTTGCAGCATCAATGGCACACGATGACGAAGACCGGCAAGGTCGCGATGCTGAACAAGCTCAATCCGGGACCCTTCGTGGAACTGCATCCCGAAGATGCAGCGACGCTCGGCATCGAAGACAAGGATGCCGTCGAGATTCGCTCGCGCCGCGGCCGGGCCGTGCTCCCGGCCGTGGTGACGGAGCGCGTGCGCCCGGGCAACTGCTTCGCGCCGATGCACTGGAACGACGTCTTCGGCGAAGACCTGTGCATCAACGCCGTGACGAATGACGCGATCGATCCGATCTCGCAGCAGCCCGAATTCAAATTCTGTGCCGTCGCGCTTGCCCGCGTCGAACGTGCGACCGCCCCGGCATCGGCCGGCGAAGCCGCCGTTCCCGAGCGATCCGATGCGACGCTCGTCCACCAGGCCCGGCCCCATCAGGAACTCGAGATGCCCCGTATCGACGCCTTTGCCACCCTTCTTGACGTGCCCGCGCTACCGGCGCCGAAACTCAGCGACACGGAGCGCATGTATATCGCCGGATTCATCAGTGGCTTGCGGTCCGACGAGGGTCGTCGGAGCGGCGGCGTTCCGGTGCTTCCAGCGAGTGCTCCGCTGGCGCCGACGACGCGGCTCTGGCTCGACGGCTTGCTTGCCGGGCTTTTCAGCAGGGCTGAGCGCGCCGTTTCTGTGCTCGATGCGCCGACGCCCGCGACGACCGCCGCCACTGTGCAAATCGCGCACGCGAGGCCCAAGGTGACGCTGCTATGGGCTTCGCAAACGGGAAACATCGAGGCGCTGACCGAACGATACGCGACGCAACTGATGGAGTCCGGCTTCGAAATCCGCACCTCGTGCATGGCGGACTACAAGGTCTCGGACTTGCCGAAAGCGCAGTACCTGTTGCTGATGACGAGTACGTTCGGCGACGGCGATGCGCCCGACAACGGCCACGCGTTCTGGGAGGGCCTCCAGTCCGACAAGGCGCCGTCTCTGGCGGACTTGCACTATGCGGTACTCGCGTTCGGCGATCAGAACTATGACCAGTTTTGCGGACACGGTCGCAAGCTGGATGCACGGATGGCTGAACGAGGCGCCACGCGCTTGCTCGATCGCGTCGACTGCGATGCCGAGTTTCAGCCGGCGGCCGACGCCTGGCTCGAGCGGGTCATCGCGCGCATCAAGGACGACGACGCCTCGCTGCACGCCGTCTCCGCCGAGGGCATGATACCGGCCGTGATTCCCGGCACGACGCCATCCAGGACGAGCCCGGCAGCCTCGCGACTCGTCACGAATCTGCGGCTGAACAAGGAGGGCGCGAAGGACACGCGCTACTTCTCTCTCTCGACGGACGGCAGCAACCTTCACTACGAGGCCGGAGACGCGCTCGGCGTATGGCCGAGCAACTGTCCGGAGCTGGTCGATGAACTCATTGGCCTGAGCGGTCTTTCGGCGGACGCCGTGGTCAAGGTCGCGGGGGTGGGGGACATACGGCTCGCCGATGCGCTCGGCAAGTACTTCGAGATTGCGCGTCCTGGCCCCGACGCGCTGGCGTTCATCGCATCGCGTTCCCGCGACGGTGGGCTCAAGGAACTCCTTGGCGGCGATCGCAAGGCGGACCTGAAAAAATGGCTATGGGGGCAGCAACTCGCCGATGTGCTGCACGAATATCCCGTCGATCTTTCCGCGCAGGAACTCGTCGGCATGCTCAAGCGCATGCAGCCGCGGCTCTATTCGATTGCGTCGAGTCCCAAGGCGCATCACGGTGAAGTCCACCTGACGGTCGCGGCAGTCCGGTACAACAATGGAAGGCGACATCGGAAGGGCGTGTCTTCCACCTTTCTCGCCGACCGCGCGGGTGACGTCAGCGTGCCGGTGTTCGTTCAGAAGTCGGCGCATTTCCGGCCGCCGCATGCCGGCGACACGCCGATGATCATGGTGGGCCCCGGCACCGGCGTGGCACCGTTTCGCGGCTTTCTCCACGAGCGGCGCGCACGGGGCGACGGCGGGCGCAACTGGTTGTTCTTCGGTGAGCAGCACGCGGCCAGCGATTTCTACTATCGCGATGAACTCGAGGGCATGCGTGCAAGCGGCCTGCTGACGAGGCTGGACGTCGCGTTTTCCCGCGACCAGACCGAGAAGATCTACGTACAGGACCGGATGCGAGAGCAGGGCGAGGCGCTTTGGGGCTGGCTCGAAGCGGGCGCGCATTTCTACGTATGCGGCGACGCTGCGCGGATGGCGAAGGATGTGGATGCCGCGCTGAAATCGGTTGTCGAGCGGCACGGGGGCATGAGCGGTGAAAAAGCTGCCGAGTATGTCGATCGGCTTGGACGAGAGAAGCGGTATCTGCGGGATGTCTATTAGCTGTCAGCCTGGGTATCGTGTATACCTGCTTCGGCAATGGGAGCAACACGCCGTTTGATGCGCTCGGGCTTCTATGGAACTTGTTTTCTTATTGGTTTATTGGCTCTGCCCCTGTCCGGGGCGGGACTCACTTTCTTTGCTGCTGCAAAGAAAGTAAGCAAAGAAAGCAGCTTTCCACCGCCAATCCTTGCCATGCACCTCCAGACCGCTCCCTCGGAGTGGTCCAACCGGGGGAGTGTCGTTAGCGGGGTTTCCTCGTTGTTGGCATGTAGAAGAGGTACGGGCGTCGCACCGCTATACGAAGTGGACCAGCAGTCATACATCCGGCCTCGCGCTACGCGCTCACCCGTCAGGCAAAACCGAGACCCAACGCCCATCGCAATATCACCATCCTACGTTCGTGCTTGCTGCATGCTTCAATTCACCGCTTAACGACCTGTCGTCGGGCACGCAGTGCCATGACGGATGAATGACTGCTGTTCCACTCCCTGTCGCGGTGCGAGGTGCGTGCCTTTTCTACATGCCAACAACGATGAAACTCCGCTAACGACACTCCCCCGGTTGGACCACTCCGAGGGAACGGGCTAGCGGGGCGTGGCAAGGATTGGCGTTGGAAAGCTGCTTTCTTTGCTTACTTTCTTTGCAGCAGCAAAGAAAGTGAGTCCCGCCCCGGACAGGGGCAGAGCAAATAAACCAATAAGAATACAAGTTCCATAGAAGCCCAAGCGCATCAAACGGTGTAAACAACAACCCCACCCACCCAAGCGCCAGCGACCCCCCTCCGGTCGCGAAGGCGAACTCGAAGGCTTACAAACTCTTCCCCGGCGAGACTAGGACATACTTGCACGATGCGCCGACATCCGCATAAGCCCTACATTGATAAAAAATGAACATTCTGGCTACGCGCAATCGCGCACCATGGCATCACTGTCACTCGCGAGCAAACCGCCATGAGCAAAAGCGCGCCTCAAACCCACTTTACCCGCCTCGATCAAACCACCCGCGAAGACTGGCAGATCCTCGGCGGTGAATTTATCAGTCTCACGCGCGGCTTGCCCGAGCGCATCGTCGAGCACCTGAATCTGCTGCATGGCGACTTTGGCGGCTTCCCGATCGACCGCTACACGCACTCGCTGCAAACGGCGACGCTGGCACTGCGCGACGGACGGGATGAAGAATACGTCGTCTGCGCACTCCTGCACGATATCGGCGATACGCTCGGCAGCTTCAATCACCCGGACGTGGCCGCGACCATCCTGCAGCCCTTCGTCTCCGACGAAAACTACTGGATGGTCAAGCACCACGGCATCTTCCAGGGACATTATTTCTTTCACCACGTGGGCATGGATCGCAACCTGCGCGACCAGTTCAAAGACCACCCGTGCTACGCGCGCACGGAAGAATTCTGCGCGATATACGACAACCCCGCATTCGACCCGAACGGCGAAACCCTGCCGATCAGCGAGTTCGAACCCATGCTGCGGCGCGTCTTCGCCAAGCCGCGCAAGAGCGTGTACAAGTCGGCGATGAAGCCAGCCACGCAAACCGAAGACCGTCCCGCAATCTGAGAACCGAGGATCATGATGACTATCCAGCAACCTTCCGCCATCCAGAGTGAAGTCTCCGCCGAAGAGTGGCAATTGCGAGTCGACCTCGCAGCGTGCTATCGGCTCGTCGCGCAGTATGGATGGACCGACCTGGTCTTCACCCACATCAGCGCCCGCGTGCCCGGCCCGGAGCATCATTTCCTGATCAACCCCTATGGGCTGATGTTCGATGAGATCACCGCGTCCAGTCTCATCAAGGTCGACCAGCACTGCAACAAGTTGAGCGACAGTCCGTATGCCGTGAATCCTGCCGGTTTCACGATCCACAGCAGCATTCACGCTGGCCGCCACGACGTAGGCTGCGTGCTGCACACCCACACGCGGGCCGGTGTCGGGGTGAGCGCCCAAAAGGCAGGGGTTCTGCCGATCAGCCAGCAATCGACCTTCGTGCTGTCTTCGCTTGCTTACCACGACTATGAAGGCGTCGCCCTGCGTGAAGACGAGAAGCCGCGCTTGCAGGCGGACCTCGGGAATGCCACCTTCATGATGTTGCGCAACCACGGTCTGCTGACGGTGGGCAAAACCGTGTCCGATGCTTTCCTCGCCATGTACCTGTTCGAGACCACGTGCCAGATCCAGCTCGCGGCGCAGTCGGGCGGCGCGGAACTGCTTCGCGTGGATCAGGGAATCGTCGATGGTGCGATGGACTCGGTCAAGGCGCAAGCGGTGGACGGCTCGTTCGTCTGGCCGGCACTGCTGCGCAAGCTCGACCGCATCGACGCAAGCTACAGACAGTAAGACCGACGCCCGCCATTTTCATTACCGAAGAGACATCATGACCGCCCGCCACTGGCTTGCCTCGTATGGCAGCATTCCCGCCGAGATCGACGCCGACGCTCACGCCTCGATCGTCTCCCTGACCGATGACGCGATGATCCGATTCGCCGACAAGACCGCTTTCGTCTGCGCCGGCCAGAAGTTCACCTTTGCCGAGATCGACGCTCTTTCACGCGACTTCTGCGCTTACCTGCAAAGCGTCGGCGTGAAGAAGGGCGACCGCGTCGCCGTGATGCTGCCCAATATCGCGGCGTTCCCCATCGCGTTTCTGGGGATCATCCGAGCGGGCGCTGTGCAGGTCAACGTCAACCCGCTCTACACGTCTCGCGAACTCGAGCACCAGCTCAGCGACTCGGGTAGCGAGCGCATCGTGATCTATGGGGACGCGCTGCCCACGCTGGCTGCAATCATCGCGAACACGCCCGTGCGGCATGTGCTGATCGCGGGCCGTCCCTCGGCTGGCGATGCGCTCGGCGCAGAGATGCCCGTCGATGGATTCGACGATGCGGTCACGTTGCGCACTGCGCTCGCGAAAGGCAACACGCTGCAACGCGAGCCGGTAGCCGTGTCGGGCGACGACCTGCTGTTCCTTCAATACACGGGCGGCACCACCGGGCTGTCCAAGGGCGCGGCGCTGTCGCATCGCAATCTGGTCGCCAATACCGAGCAGTTCAAAGCCTTCATGTCGGACGCGATGCGTCCGGGCGAGGAGGTCATCGTCACCGCGATTCCGCTTTATCACATCTTCGCGCTGATGGTGAACTTCATCACCTACTTCTCGGTTGGCGCGGAGAACTGGATGGTGGCGAATCCGCGCGATGGCGCCGATTTCCTGGCCACGCTCAAGGCGGCGCGGCCCTCCGTCTTCTTCGGTGTGAACACGCTGTACGCCAGCCTGATCCAGCATCCGCAACTTCCCGAAGTCGACTGGTCGCGCCTGCGTCTGTCCGGCGGCGGCGGCGCGGCGATCGTGCGCACCGTCTCCGAGCGGTGGAAGGCCATCACGGGCAGCTTCATCCGTGAGGGCTACGGTTTGTCGGAGACATCGCCGGTGCTCTCGTTCAATCCGCAATTCATCGACGAGTTCAACGGGACCACGGGCTTGCCGCTGCCGTCGACGGACGTCAAGTTGCTGGACGAGAAGGACCAGGAGGTTGCCGAAGGTGGGTCTGGCGAGATTTGCGTGAAGGGCCCGCAGGTGATGCGTGGCTATTGGGAGAAGCCCGAGGCGAACGCATCGGCCTTTACGGCGGACGGTTACTTTCGCACGGGCGACATCGGCGTGTTCGACGCCAACGGGTATCTGAAGATCGTCGACCGCAAGAAGGACATGATCATCGTCTCGGGATTCAACGTCTATCCCAATGAGGTCGAAGATGTCGCCACTGCGTGCCCCGGTGTGGCCGAATGCGCCTGCATTGGCGTGCCCGACGAGAAGACGGGCGAAGCGGTCGCGCTCTTTGTCGTCAAGGCGCCGGAGAGCGCGCTGACCGAACAGGACGTGATCGCCCACTGCCGCGCGGGCATGGTGGCCTACAAGGTGCCAAAGATCGTGCACATCGTCGAGGCGCTGCCGAAGTCGGCCGTCGGCAAGATCCTGCGGCGTGAGCTGCGCCAGCCGAGCGCCCGCTGACTGGCAACGAGTGACAACGGCGCGAGCATCAAAGGCTATGGCATGGCGATGCTCGTGCGCGATTTCCTCCTGCGGGGGCCGTGCGCCACCCGCAATACGTTCTCATCGACGTGGTCCTGTCGATCTCCATCATTCAACCCGGGCCACGCGCCCAAAAGAGGAATACACACGTGGACGTTTCGAAACGAATCGTGATACATGGCGCCGGCTCGGTCGGATGCTATATCGGCGGCTGGCTGGCCGCGGCCGGGCTGCCGGTGACTTTTCTCGGGCGGCCGGGCATTCAGCGCGAAATCGCCGCCAACGGCATGCTGCTCACCGATCAGGAAGGACGGCAACACAGGTTCGAGCCTGGCGAAGTCGACTATCGCACGGACCCTCAAGTCCTTTCCGAAGCCACGCTCATTCTCGTGACGGTCAAGAGCGAAGGGACGCCGGACGCGATTGCGGAAATCCAGCGTCATGCGCGCGAAGGCGTGCCCGTCGTCAGCCTGCAGAACGGCGTGCGCAATGTTGCCACGTTGCGTGACGGCCTGGGCGAGGCGCGTGTGATTGCGGGCATGGTGCCCTTCAATGTCGCTCACACCAAGGCAGGCCACTGGCACCGCGGCACGAGCGGGGAGCTGCATGTCGAACACGGTCCGCTGCTGGACATCTATGTGCCCTGGTTCGAGAAGGCGGGATTGCCGCTGCTGCGGATGGCCGATGTCGTCGGGACACAATGGGGCAAGCTGCTGCTGAACCTCAACAATCCGATCAATGCGCTGTCCGGCCGGCCGCTTCGCGCGCAGCTTGGCGAGTCGGGTTATCGGCAGTGCCTTGCGCTGTGCATCGAGGAGGCCTTGCAATGCATGACTGACGCAGGCATCGCGCTGCCCGCGGATATCGGGCTGGTCCCACCCGCCGAAATGATCGGCCTGCTTCGCCTGCCGGATGAAGACTATGCGCGACTCGTCGGTGAGCGGCACAAGATCGATGAGCAAGCGCGCTCATCGATGTGGGAAGACCTCGAGCAAGGGCGTCCGACCGAGATCGAGTATCTGAGTGGCGAAATCGTCGCTCTGGCGGCGTCGCTCGGACGCGAGGCACCGTTCAATGCGAAAGCGAGGACGCTGATACGGGCGGCCGAGCAAGGCGGGCGTCGTGACTGGACGGGTCTGGAACTGCTTCAGCAATTCAAGGATGCCGGCAAGATTGCCGGTGACGCGGACCGGTAAGGAACGCGGACTCACGTAACGCTTCGGAATTGACCAAAGTCCGGCGCCTGCCGCAAGGCAGGCGCCGGAC
>NZ_FCON02000059.1 GCF_001544535.1 Caballeronia choica
TTGCTCTGCCCCTGTCCGGGGCGGGACTCACTTTCTTTGCTGCTGCAAAGAAAGTAAGCAAAGAAAGCAGCTTCTCACCGCCAATGCTTGCCAGTCGCCGCCAGACCGTTATGACGGAGTGGTCCAACCGGGGGAGTGTCGTTAGCGGGGTTTCCCCGTTGTTGGCATGTAGAAGAGGCGCGCACGTCGCACCGTTAAACGAAGTGGACCAGCAGTCATACATCCAGCCTCGCGCTACGCGCTCACCCGTCAGGCAAACCGAAACCCGAAGCCCCTCGCTATATCTACGTCCTACGTTCGTGCTGTCGCTTGCTTCAATTCACCACGACTGGCAAACCTGTCGTCGAGCACGAAGTGCCATGACGGATGAATGACTGCTGATCCACTCCGTATGGCGGTGCGACGTGCGCGCCTCTTCTACATGCCAACAACGATGAAACCCCGCTAACGACACTCCCCCGGTTGAACCACTCCGTTTCGAGTGCGGGTGAAGACGTGTTAGGGCTGGCGTTTGAAAGCTGCTTTCTTTGCTTACTTTCTTTGCAGCAGCAAAGAAAGTGAGTCCCGCCCCGGACAGGGGCAGAGCTAATAAACCAAAAACAATACAAGTTCCATAGAAGCCCAAGCGCATCAAACGGTGTAAACAACACCCACCCCCAAGCGCCAGCGGCCACCCTAGGGCATATCCCGACATTACCCCCGCTCATAACCCGGCCGAAAAATCATCGATTCAGCCCGGATCGCATCCTCTCGCACAATCGGTTCCGTCGATCACCTCCTGAACGGAAAACGGAACCGCGCAATGTCAGCAAACGAACAGCAGCAAAAACTCTTCATCGGTGAGGGCTTCGAAGGCCCCGGCGTCAATCTCGCCCACATCAACGTCCTCGTCGGACCGCGCACCGGCCCCGCAGGTCAGGCGTTTGCCACCGCGCTCGCCACGCCGTCGGCGGGACATGCGCCGTTCGTCGTGATCGCGCGGCCCGGCGTGCCCGCCAAGCCGCTCACGCTCTACGTGAACAAGGCGCAAATCGAAGGCGAGTTCCACGGCAATGCCACCTGGGGCGCGTCGCAGGCAGGGATCGCGAAAGCGGTCGTCGAGTCGCTGGAGGACGGCACGCTGCCGCCCGAAGCGGAGAACGAGTGGGTCGTCGTCTCGGCGAACTGGGTCAATCCGAAGACCGACGATCTCGACGCCGTCTACCAGAACAACTACCGCGCGGCGAAAAACGCCATCAAGGCCGCGATGCTCGGCCTGCCGAAACGGGACGAAGTCTTCGCCGCCGCGCGCGAAGTATCGAACCCGTTCTACACGCCCAACCTGCGCTAAGGCGCACCCCAGACAACGCCGGCCGGACCGTCGTCCGGCCAAGGAGACTGCAAATGGAATTTGTACGCCTCGGCCACTCGGGCCTGAAGGTTTCGCGCTTGTGCCTCGGCACGATGAACATGGGCACGCCGCAATGGAAACCGTGGATCTTCGATGAAAAGCAAAGCGAACCGATCGTGCGTCACGCGCTGGAAGCGGGCGTCAATTTCATCGACCTCGCCGACTTCTATTCGACGGGCGTCGGCGAAGAAGTCGTCGGCCGGATTCTCGGGCGGCTCGCGCGCCGTGAGGAAATCGTCGTGACGACGAAGGTCGGCTACGACATGGGCACGTATCAGAACGCGGGCGGCCATTCGCGCAAGCACATCATGGACGGCATCGACGGGTCGCTGAAGCGTCTCGGCATGGACTACGTCGACATCTACATGCTGCATTACTTCGACGTGAACACGCCGGTCGAGGAAACGATGGCCGCGCTCGACGACGTGGTGCGCTCGGGCAAGGCGCGCTATATCGGCGTCTCGACGATGTACACGTGGCAGCTCGCCAAGATCATGCAGGCCTGCGAGCGCCACGGCTGGCACAAGCCGATCAACATGCAGTTGCAACTGAACCTCGCGTATCGCGAGGAAGAGCGCGAAATGATGCCGTATTGCGCGGACCAGGGGCTCGGCGTGTCGGTGTTCAGCCCGCTCGCGCGCGGCCTCTTGACGTGCGACGCCGCGTCGACGCGCAATCAGACCGACTTCTTTACCGCGCAGATGTACGGCGACGCAGCCTCACGCGAGATCGCGGCGTCGGTCGCGCGGGTGGCGGCGCGCCGTGGCGTGAGCGCGGCGCAGATCGCCCAGGCTTGGGTGCTCCAGAACAGCGGCGTGGCGAGCATGCTCGTCGGCGCCGATTCTCCCGCGCAATTCGACAGCGCGCTCGCCGCGCTCGGCACGCAACTCGACGCCGACGAACTGTACGAACTCGAGCGTAACTACACGCCGTGCGACCTCATCAACGACTACACGGCGGGACGCCGCATCGCACGCGCACCACGCGCGCCGCGCGGCACGTTCGGCCACGCACTGGAGCAGGCGGCATGAGCTTGATGCGCAACGGCCATTACATCGACGGCGCCTGGCACGCCGGCAAGGAAACCTACACGGTCCGTAATCCCGCGACCGGCGCGACGATCGCCGAGGTCGCGAAGGCAGGCGCCGCGGAAACGCAGCGCGCCATCGATGCGGCGCAACGCGCCTTTCCCGCCTGGCGCGCCTTGACGGCGAAGGAACGCGGCGCGCGCGTGAAACGCTGGGGCGAACTGATGCTCGCCCAGCGCGACGCGCTCGCAGAACTCCTGACGCGCGAACAGGGCAAGCCGCTCGCCGAAGCGAAGGGCGAAGTCGCGTATGCGGCGAGCTTCCTCGAATGGTTCGCGGAAGAAGCCAAGCGCAGCTACGGCGACGTCATCCCGAGCCCGAAGCCCGATTCGAAGATCGTCGTGACGCGCGAACCGGTGGGCGTGGTCGCCGCGATCACGCCGTGGAATTTCCCGCTCGCGATGATCACGCGCAAGGCCGGCCCCGCGCTCGCGGCCGGCTGCACGATGGTGTTGAAGCCGTCGGAGGAAACGCCGTTGAGCGCGTTCGCGCTCGCCGTGCTCGCCGAAGAAGCCGGCGTTCCGCCCGGCGTGTTCAACATCGTGTCCGGCGACGCGCTGGCGATCGGCGCGACGCTCACCGCGTCGCCGGTCGTGCGCAAGCTTTCGTTCACGGGCTCGACGCGCGTCGGCAAGCTGCTCGCCGCGCAATCGGCTGAAACGCTCAAGAAACTGTCGCTCGAACTGGGCGGCAACGCGCCTTTCATCGTCTTCGACGACGCCGATCTCGACGCCGCCGTGCAGGGCGCGATGGCATCGAAATTCCGCAATACCGGGCAGACCTGCGTGTGCGTGAACCGTTTCTACGTGCAGGACGGCATCTACGACGCGTTCACGCGACGGCTCGCCGAGACGGTGAACAAGCTGCGCATCGGCGATGCGTTGCAGGGCGAGGTCGACCAAGGCCCGCTGATCAACGAAGCGGCGCTGAAAAAAGTGCGGCAACACGTCGACGACGCGCTGAAGCACGGCGCGACGGTGCTCACAGGCGGCCGGCCGCATCCGCTCGGCGGGACGTTCTACGAGCCGACCGTCCTCACCGACGCGAACGAAGCCATGCTCGTCGCCCAGGAAGAAACCTTCGGCCCGGTGGCCGCGTGCTTTCGCTTCAGCACCGAAGCCGAGGTGATCGAACGGGCGAACAACACGCCGTTCGGCCTGTCCGCGTACTTCTACACACGCGATCTGGGCCGCGCGTGGCGGGTCGCCGATGCGCTCGAGAGCGGCATGGTCGGCATCAACGAAGGACTCATTTCGACGGAGGTCGCGCCGTTCGGCGGCGTCAAGCAATCCGGCCTGGGCCGCGAAGGATCGAAGTACGGACTCGATGAATACGTCGAACTGAAATACATGATGATGAGCGGCCTCGGCCGATAAATCGTCCACGGCTGGCGCCGCGCGCGAAGCGGGCACCAGCCGCATGAAACCTCATATAAGGAGACGCCGATGAGCCAGCAGGAAATACAGGCCGCCACGCCCGGAATGATCGCGCAGCCGGCAATTGCCACGCACCTACCGCATCAATCACATCAGTCGCCCCGCCCCGTCGCCCTCGACGATCTTCCGCTCAACCGTTTTCACGTGAAGATCGCGGGCCTGACGTTCGGCGCGCACTTCACGGAGGGCTATGCGCTCGGCACAGTTGGCTATGCGCTGACGTCGCTGAACCGGCAGATTCCGCTCGACGCGTTCTGGATGGGCGCAATCGGCTGTTCCGCGCTGATCGGCATCTTCCTCGGCAGCCTGTTCTTCGGCTGGCTCTCGGACCGGCTCGGCCGCCAGCGGATTTTCCTGACGAGCTTCATCATCATCACGCTCGCCGCGTTCATGCAGTTCTTCGCGTCCTCGCCGCTCGAATTGTTCTTCTTGCGCGTGCTGATCGGCATCGGAATGGGCGGCGACTTCACGGTCGGTCACGCGATCCTGGCGGAGTTTTCGCCGCGCAAGCATCGTGGCGCGCTGCTCGGCTCGTTCAGTGTCGTATGGACCATCGGCTACGTGGCCGCGAACGTGCTCGGCCTGCATTACGGCGATGCGGTTCCTGACGCGTGGCGCTGGCTGCTGGCGTCGGCGAGCGTGCCGGCGCTGATCGTGCTGCTCCTGCGCATCGGCACGCCCGAGTCGCCGCGCTGGCTCCTCGGCAAGGGGCGCGCCGCCGAGGCGCACTCCATCGTCGCGAAGCATTTCGGCGCGCACGTGACGCTCGACTCGGACAGCGCCGCCGATTCGCACGGCAGCAAGGGCGGCTATGCGCGCCTTTTCCGCAAAGACCTGATCCGGCGCACGCTGTTCAATTGCGCGTTTTTCGTGTGCCTCGTGATTCCCTACTTCGCGATCTACACGTTCCTGCCGGGCATTCTCAAGGTGGTCGGATTGAACGACGGTTTCGGCGCCGACCTGCTTCTGAACGCGTTTCTCGTCGTCGGCGCGGTGATCGGCATCTGGCTCACGATCAAGTTGCCACGGCGCCATTTCCTGATCGGATCGTTCGCCGTGACATGCGCGATGCTGGTTGCATTGAGCGTGCTGCCTTCGTCGGCGACGCTCGCGATGATCCTCGCCTTCGCCGTCTTCACACTGACGATGTCGGCGTTCAGCAATCTGGTCGGCGTGTTTCCGCCGGAGTGC
This sequence comes from Caballeronia choica, assembly GCF_001544535.1. Taxonomy (GTDB): domain Bacteria; phylum Pseudomonadota; class Gammaproteobacteria; order Burkholderiales; family Burkholderiaceae; genus Caballeronia; species Caballeronia choica. Next base: position 5,106 of record NZ_FCON02000059.1, read on the forward strand.
TTTCCGACCGAAGTCCGCGCATGCGGCGTCGGGCTCGCAATCGCATGCAGCCGGCTCGGCTCGGCGATCGGCACGTTCCTGCTGCCGGTCGGCATCGCGCGCTTCGGGTTCCACGCGACGATGATGGCGCTCGCGGGCGTGCTGTTGATCGGGATGATCGTCTCGATTGCCTGGGCGCCCGAGACGAAGAACCTCACGCTGCGCGACGCCAGCCGCGCCTGAGCGGCAGAGGCTTGAGGTGGCGTGCGCATCACGCGCCCGCCACCTGCGCCAACAGCCACGCGCCCAAAGCGCTTACATGTTCCGACTCGACGTGCCGCGACGGCACGTCGAACCAGTAGCCGTAAGGGCCGATCACCTCAACCTCCGATATCTTGACGAGCACGCCGTCGGCGAGTTCGTCGGCGATCATGTTCAGGTCGACGACCGCGAGCCCCACGCCACGCCGCGCCGCGTGTATCGCCTGTTCCAGGTTCGAAAATTCGATCCCGTTGTCCGCCAGCCGTCCCGGCAGCCGCGCGGCGGCGAGCCAGTTGGGCCAGAGGTCGAGGCGGATTTCATCGTGAAGCACATGCAGGGCGGGCAGGCGTTCCAGCAGCGTCTCCACGTCTTGGCCTTTCAGCGCAGCCGTCCCCACCAGTGCGTGGCGCTCCATCATCAGCAGTTCGGAATGACCTTGCGCAAGCGGTTCACGACCGAAGCGGATTGCGCAATGACAGGCGTCGTTCGCCTGCGTGCGCAGCGACAGTTCGACGCCCGGCAACTCCACCGCCAGAGCGTTCAGGCGCGACGAGAGCCACTGTGTGGCAAACGTCGGCGGCAGGCAGACCATCAGCCGCTCGCGACCGGATGCGCCGGCCAACTGCCGCGTGCCGCGCTCGAGGACATCGAATGCCTCGGATACGCACGGCATCAGTTGCGCGCCCGCCGGCGTCAGGCGAATGCCCTTGTGATCGCGCTCGAAGAGCTTCACGTTGAGCGATTCCTCCAGCAGCCGGATTTGCCGGCTGACCGCGCCTTGCGTGACGCACAGCGCCCGCGCCGCGCGATTAAAACTGAGATGGCGTGCCGTTTCCTCGAAGAAACGCAGTGCAATCAATGATGGCAGCCGCCGCATGTCCAGACCCTCGCTTTCCGACTCTTTCGTTCAACCCTGACGTTGATGAAGCTTCGCACGGTCGAGCTTCACTGTCTCCTCGTCCGAACGGCTGATCGAGTGCGCCCGAAGCGCACTGGTCAAGCCGTTCGAAACGCGAACGATAGCCCGCGCGGGCAACGGCGGAGGTCAATTTTCTTGTCGGCGGAGGGGATTGCGCTGCGGTGCGATCTTCTATCGCGCGGATGACCGGACGATCGCCGGCGAACGCCTCAGTCGAAGGCCAGCGCCCGCGCGACGCCGAGTGCATGCCGCGCCTGAATGAGCGACGTCCGCGCGGCGCGTGCGTCGCCAGCGAGACGCAGCAGTGCGCCCAGTTGCGACGGCTGGCGCAGCAATTCGCGCAGGATCGGCATGATGGCCGTGTGACCGTCGTCGCGCAGACCGGCGGTCGCCGCCTTTGGCAGCGTGCGCCACGCGGGGTCGACGATCGAGCGGCACACCGCGAACGGCAACCCGCGCGCGGTCGCGATGGCGCCCGCGATGTGCGACTCCATATCGACGGCGAGCGCGCCCGTCGACTGGTGAAGCGAGCGCTTGTCGCGCTCGCTCGTGACGGGCGCCGTGACGCCGGCCATCGTGCCGCGCCGCGTCAGGGCCGCGAGCGGCGTGCCGATGAAGGCCTCGGCGATGCGGTTCGACCAGACGGCGTCGGTGGCAAGCCGTCCGAACGGACCGCAGACCGCATCGGCGACGATCAGCGTGCCCGGCTGCAAATCCGGCGCGAGCCCGCCCGCCGTCCCGAAGCTGATAATGCCCGAGCAACCGCGCGCCACGGCTTCGCTGAGCGCGCGTTCGAGCCAGTCGGCGCGTGCCGCGAACACGACGGTTACGCCCGACCCGCGCACGATTTTCGCCTCGAACGCCATGCCGGTGACGGCCACGACGGGCACGCCCGCCCGCCCGCCGTCCGGTACGCGGCGAAAAGCGCGGGCGTCGCGGGCGTCGTTCGCGCTCACATCGCCGCCGTCACGCGCGACACGCCATCGCGCGTCATGTTGCGGTAGCGCGCGAGCGCCCACAGCGGGAAGAACTTGCGATAGCCGTGATAGCGCAGGTAGAACACGCGCGGAAAGCCCGTCGCGGTGAAGCGCGTTTCGTCCCACAGCCCGTGCTCGCGTTGCGTCGCCTGCAAATACGCGATGCCGCGCGCGACCGCCGGATGGTCGATCAGACCCGCCGCCATCAGGCCGAGCAGCGCCCACGCCGTCTGCGACGCCGTGCTCGGCGCCGCTTCAAGGCCGCGATAGTCGAGCTTGTAGCTTTCGCCGCCCTCGCCCCAGCCGCCGTCGGCGTTCTGGACGCCGATCAGCCACTCGGCGGCGCGGCGCACGCGCGAATCGCTCGCTGGCACGCCCGCCGCGTTCAGTGCGCACAACGCCGACCATGTGCCATAGATGTAGTTCAGGCCCCAGCGGCCATACCAGCTTCCGTCGCGCTCCTGCGCGCGCAGGATGTAGTCGAGCGCGCGGCGCGCCGGCTCGCTGTTTGCGGGCGTTTCGCCGAGTTCGGCGAGCATCGAGAGGCAGCGCGCGGAGACATCGACGGTCGGCGGATCGAGCAGCGCGCCGTGGTCCGAGAACGGAATGTTGTTCAGGTAATACTGCGTGTTCTCAGGCTCGAAGGCGCCCCAGCCGCCGTCGCTGCTTTGCATGCCGACGACCCATTCGCGCCCGCGCGCAATCGCCTCGGCGTACAGCGCGGTGCCGTTCTCGCGGTTGGCGCGCTCCATCGCCATCGCGACGACGGCCGTATCGTCGACGTCCGGGTAGTGCGGATTCGCGAACTGGAACGCCCAGCCGCCCGGCCGCACATTCGGACGGCGCGAGATCCAGTCGCCGCGCACGTCGAGAATCTGCAGCGGGCGCAGCCATTCGAGCCCGCGCGACACTGCCTCGCGCGCCTTGGGCATGCCGGTTTCGAGCAGCGCGTGCGCCGCGAGCGACGTGTCCCACACCGGCGACAGGCACGGCTGGCAATACGCCTCGCCATCGAGGGATTCGTCGATGACGAGCAGCTTGTCGAGCGAGCGCCGAGCAATCGCGCGATTCGGATGATCGGCGGGGTAGCCGAGCACGTCGTACATCATCACGGAGTTCGCCATCGCCGGGAAAATCGCGCCGAGGCCGTCTTCCCCGTTCAGCCGCTCATCGACGAATTGCACCGCCGCCTGGATCGCGCGCTCGCGCGTCGCGCGCGGGAACAGGCTGTCGGCGGGGCGCAGCACGGCGTCGACGCAGCGGAAGAACGCAAACCAGCCACGGCTCTGATGCGGCGCGCGGTCGAGGAGGCCAACGTTGACGGGCGCGTCGTCGAAGAGTTCGTCGATCCGCACGCCGCGCGGATTGCGCGCCACGGGCCGCTTCGCGTTCAGCACCAGCAGCGGCACGATCACCGTGCGCGCCCAGTACGACACCTTCGACAAGTGGAACGGGAACCACATCGGCAACAGCATGATCTCGACGGGCATCATCGGCACCGCGCGCCACGGCACGACGCCGAACAGCGCGAGCAGGATGCGCGTGAACACGTTGGATCGCTCCGCGCCGCCTGCGGCGAGGATCGCGCGGCGGGCGCGCTGCATGTGCGGGGCTTCGGGCGAATCGCCGATCATCTTCAGCGCGAAATACGCCTTGACGCTCGCGCTGACGTCCAGCGCGCCGTCGGTGAACAGCGGCCAGCCGCCGTCATCGCGCTGCATACGGCGCAGATAACGCGCGATCTTCTTTTCGAGTTCAAGATCGGGCGTTTCGCCGAGGTAATGCACGAGCAGCACGTATTCGGCGGGAATCGTGGCGTCGGCTTCGAGTTCGTAGAGCCAGTAGCCGTCGGCGTGCTGCGCGGCGAGCAGCGCGTCGGTGGCCTTCGAAACCGACGCATCGATCTTGGCGAGGGCGGCGGGCGAAACCGGCCGGTCGAGGCCCGGCAGGGAAGTGTCGTTCATCATTGTTCCGTCGATGGGTTCATCAGCAAGTCCGCGGCCTTCTGGCCGGAGCGGATCGCGCCTTCGATGGTCGCGGGCAGGCCGGTTGCCGTCCAGTCGCCCGCGAGCATGAGATTGGGCCAGCGCGTGCGCGTGGCGGGGCGCAGGCTTTCCTGGCTCGGAATGGCCGCGAACGTCGCGCGCTTCTCGGCGACGATCTGCCACGCCGGCAGCGGCTCGGCCGCGTTGCCGGTCACGTTGGCCACTTCGCGCCAGAGCATGCGCGCGAGTTCTTCGCGTGGCATGTCGAGCAGCGCGCCGGCGTCGCTGATCGTGACCGAGAGCCGGCCGTCGAACGCGAATAGCCAATGCGACGTGCCGTTCAAAAGGCCCGTCACCGGCTCGAAGCCGAGCGGCGGATCGGCGGCAAAATGCGCATTGACGATCGCGCGGAATTCGTTCGGCGCGGTGAGGTCCGGCACGAGCGTCCGGGCGACATCCGGTGGCACCGCCAGCACGACGCCATCGGCCGGCGCGACCGCGAGGGTGTCGACGCCGTCGCCGAAGTCGAGCGAACTCACGCGCGGCTTCGCATCGGTGCCGGAGAAGCCGATGCCGGCAAGCCGCGCGCCGAGCCGAATCTCCGCGCCGCCATATTGCAACAGCCGCAGCGCCGGATCGACGAACGCGTGGCCGAGGCCGTTCTTCGCGACGAGCGGCCGGCACGCCTGCCCGCCCGCCAGGAGCGTTTCGCGCAGCACGTTGCCGGCGACGAGCGCGCTGCCTTCCGACGGCTCGACGTTCAGCACCGCGAGAAACAGCGGACGCACGAGCGCGTCCCACACGCGGCCGCGCGCGCGCATCGACTGCGCGATCGTGCGGCCGGGCTTCGCCCACAGGAGCGCCGCGAGCGACAGATAGTCGGCGGGCTGCGTGCCGGGGACGCGCGAGTGCGGATCGAAGACCCATTTCGGCAGCCGGCCAGGCGAGAGCCGCACCGTCCAGCGCGCACCGGTCTTCAGGTCGGAAAACGGATATTCGGGCTGGGTCGGGCCGCTTAACTCGTCGCCAGCACCGATCGCACGCGCATAGGCGAGCGTCGCATGATTGCCGGACAGCACGAGGTGGTTGCCGTTGTCGATGGTCGCGTTCAGCTTCGGGTCGAAGTACGAGCGGCAACGCCCGCCCGCGTGCTGCGCGGCCTCATGCAGCACGACGCGCGCGCCGCGGCGCTGCAATTGGACCGCCGCGGCGAGGCCCGACAGGCCCGCGCCGACCACATGAACGAGACGCGACATCAGAAAACGTTACGCGCGACGATCCACAGCAGGCGCGAACGCGGCGTACGGACTCGGGTACGCGGGAGATCGAAGCCTCGCTTGACGGTGGCGTCGAGCACGCAGCGATAGGCGCCCGCCATGATGCGCGGCGCGCGCACTTCCGAGCGCCGCGACGCGGCCATGATCGCGTCCGATTGTGCGAAGTGGCCGCGCGCGCGTTCGGCGACGACGGCGCACACGCGCGGCAGACGCGCATCGGCGACGATCGAGGCGGGGTCGGTGGTCGAAATGCCTTCGCGCGACAGCAGTTCGCGCGGCAAATACACGCGGCCGATGCCGGCGTCCTCGTCGATGTCGCGCAGGATGTTGGTGAGTTGCAGCGCGCGGCCGAGGTGATGGGCAAGACGCCGGCCAGCGTCTTCGTGCATCCCGAATATCCTCACCGACAGACGCCCCACCGCGCTCGCCACGCGATCGCAATACATGTCGAGCGTGGCTTCGTCGGGCGCGACGATGTCGCCGGCGGCGTCCATCGCCATGCCGTCGATGACGGCGTGAAAGTCGTCGCGCGAGAGATGGAACGCGCGAATGTGGCGCGTGAGCGCCTGCAGCGACTTCTTCGGCGTGCCGGCGTAGCAGGCGTCGATGTCGGCGCGCCAGCGGTCGAGCGCGAGCGCGCGCTCGCGGCGCGGCAGCGTGCCTTCGTCGGCGATATCGTCGACCGCGCGGCAGAATGCGTAGATCTGGTACATCGCGTCCCGCTGGGCCGCCGGCAGGATGCGCATCGCGAGATAAAACGAACTGCCCGATGTCACCTTCGCGGCATCGGCAGCAGCGTCATCGTCGACGATCAGATTGGAAACGGCCAAGACGAACTCCGCTGTGGCGCCCCCAAGGGCAATTAAGAAATCGGGCGCTGGTGCTCATGCGACCTGTATGCGCCCTTCAGGCGAAGGACGGGGATGATCCCGTGCGGAAAAACGTGCCGGACCGCACAGACAAACCCGCGCGCGCCGGCGGCAACAGCGCCGGGAGCGGCAAAAAGTATAGCAATGTTTGGCCTTCGATGCGTTGACGGCGGCCGCTGGCGGGCGGTCCCGCGGCGTCAGGCGAAGCCGACCGAGCGGTTCCGGCCTTGCCGTTTTGCGCTGTAGAGCGCGGCATCGGTTTCGTTGATGAGCGCCTCGTAGGACGAGGTGATGTCCCGGCGAGCCTGCGCGGCGCCGAAGCTCGCCGTGACCGGCACGCGCGCGCCCTGCACGTCGATCGGCGTCGCGCAGATCGCTTCGCGCACCTTTTCCGCGAGGAGCATCGCGTCCGCGAAACCCGTGCATGGCAGCAGCAGGGCGAATTCCTCGCCGCCGAAACGGCCGAACACGTCCTGCTCGCGCACCGTCTGGCTCACGCGCTCGGCCATCACGCGCAGCACCGTGTCGCCGACGAGATGGCCGAATTCGTCGTTGATGCGCTTGAAATAGTCGAGGTCGAAGAGCAGCAGCGACAGCTCGCCGCCATGGCGCTGCCAGCGCGAAAACTCGTCGGCGAGGCGCAGTTCGAAATAGCGCCGGTTCGCGATGCCGGTCAGGCCGTCGCGATCGGCGTATTCCTGCAGCTTCGCGACGGCTTCGTCGCGGCCGCGCTGCATCATGCTCGCGTGCGTGACATCGGAGATCGTGATGCACACCGCCATTACTTCGCGTTCGTGCGTGAGCGGCATGAACGTGCAGTCCTGCTGCATGAAATCGACGCCGCCGGTGATCGGCCGGTCGTGGTCGAACCTGAAGAGATATGGGCGCTGCTCCCACGAACTGAACGCGAAGCTGCCGAGCTGGAACACGCTTTCGACCTTGCGCGTAAGCCACACGCGCGGCAGTTCGGGAAAGTTCGCGAAAATCGGCTTGCCGATCACCTGCTCTGCCGTCCTGCCGCTGTGGTCCTGCATGAAGCGGTTCCACATGACGACGTTCAACTCGCGGTCGAGCACGAAAATGCCGAACCCGACACGCTCGACGACCAGTTCCGAGAGCACGTGCCGGAGTGCGTTCATAAGCTGGAAAGCAGCGCGTCGAGCGCTTCGTTCATGCGCAGGATCGAGTCTTCGGCCATCAGCATGACGAGGTGCGCGCGGAAGCTGTGGTCCTCCAGCGCGAAGTTCACTTCGAGCAGCAGCGCGGTTTTCCACGCGAGCATGTCGGGCTGGAAGACGTCGTCGAGCGCGAGGTTCGTGCCGAGCATGCCCGGCGGCGAGAAAATCGGCGCGCGGCCGAGCCGGTCGAAGATGCACGACACGCACGCGCCCATCAGCACGTTGGCGACGTCGAAGATCAGTTCGGCCTGCGACGTCGCTTCGTAAGTCGACTTGGTGTACGGATCGTCGACGAGCGCACACAGTTGCTCGACGCTGGCGCTTCGGCACAGCACGATCGCCTCGCCCTTGATGTCGGAGCGAAAGCCCTGGCGCACGGCGGTGACGGTATCGGTGATGCCGGTCATCGCGCGCAGCGTCGCCGACGCCTCGGTGACGCTCACCACCCGCACGCGCGGCACCGACAATTCGATGAACGTGCCGAGCAGTTTCGAGAGGCGCGTCGCGGCCTGGCCCATCGCCATGTTGGCGACTTCCTGCAGCGCGTCGCGCTGGTCTTCGTTCATGGCTGGTTCAGACATAAAGGCCGAACTCCTTCAGGACAGGGCGCAAAGCCTCGGGCGTCACGGGCTTCGGCAGGAACGCGATCGCCCCGAGCGCGCGCACGCGCTCCTGCGCCATCGGCTGCACGTCCGCCGACACCACGATCACGAAGGTGTTGAGGTCCTCGTGCTGGAGCGCGTCGAGCACCTGGTAGCCCGTCATGTCGGGCATCGTCAGATCGAGGAACATGACCGACGCGCGGCCCGCGCGATACAGGTCGAGCGCCTCGTGGCCGTTGGTCGCGTACGAGATCTCGACGTCCCAGTCCTCGGGCAGCGCGCGCGTCAATACCTTGCGGGCAAGCAGGGAATCGTCGGCAATAACAATCGGCAAGGGCATGGTCGGCGGGATCGATAAGCGGTTTATCTGGCTGGGTGCGTTCGTAAGACGCGCTTTCGCACAGGTTTACGGCGGCACCGGCCGCGTTCTTGATCGATTTAGACGGATCTAGATCGAAACGCCTAAAAATGCGCGGGAAACGCCGACAACGGGCGTTCGTGGCAAATCAGCGGTTTTTGCCGGGCGTGCGAATCGGCTTGTCGCGGCCGTCCGTGCGGATGGCGGCGCGTGTCCGTGGCAACGGCAACGCGCGGAGAGCGGCGCAGGCGCGCGTAGGCGCGCCATGCGGCGGGCGTGCGCGGCGTGGTCGGCGCACGCGCAGCAATGACGGTTTCGATCGGCATCATGGAAGCCAGCCCCGTACAGGATTCGCGCCGTCAGGCCGAATCATTTTCTATTTCTTCCTTCGCGCTCGCGCGGCGCTGGCGGTTGCTCCGCTCTTGCCGTTACTTCCCCGGAAACGATGCGCCAAGGTCCCTGGTCCTCTGGTTGCGCTCTCGCGGCGCGTGACCATCAGACGATTCAATTGTCCGGCCAAAAGGATGTCAAAGCAACTCACCAAAACCCCGAGAGCATGTTAATTTCGTTGACCGATGGATATAATGAGGATTTATTACTCATACGATTACAGCCTGATTAATTTTCATTCTTTTGTGTACGTTTGCGCTTCGACGAATCTCGCTGATTTCGCTTCTTCCAACGCAATGCTGGTGAAACAGACCTGATTCGAATGCGATTATTTCGGCACGCGTTATGCATTCCGCAATAATCCGCGTGATTGAATCGGTGATTTTCCCGCCGGCTCGACGCCAAACGTTTGCATTTCGGGCACGCCGGATTTTGCGCTGTATTTGCGTTTAACATGGCACGCCCGCATCCAGACAAAAACGCCAAAACCATCCGATGACGCCGCCACGTGACGAGCCTGCCGCCGAGCACTGGCAGGACGAGCCGCCGTTTCCGGCCGTGCCCGAACGCAACTTCGCGGCGCAGCGGTTCACCCTGTACGCGTTGCTGATCGCAGCCATCGTGCTGCCGTGCATCTACGTCGCCGTCACCTCGTACGACGACTTTCACGCACGCGTCGCCGCCGCGACCGACCTCACCACGCGCAACGCGCGCGTTGCGGAAGAGCACGCGCTCAAGGTCTTCGACATGAACGTGATGTTGAACGAGCGCGTGGCCGATCTCGTCGACGGCCTCGACGACGACGCCATCCGCCGCGACGACGTCCCGATCTACAAGAAGCTCAAGACAATGGGCGGCAGTTATCCGCAAGTGGCGTCGGTGTCGATATTCGGCGCGGACGGACGGCTCGTCGCGACCAGCCGCACGTATCCGACGCCATCGATCTCCATCGCGGATCGCGAAGACTTCGCCGGCATCAGGCGCGGCCAGTCGCTCGAACAGGTCTCGCGGGTGATGGTGAGTCGCGTCGCGGGCGAAACGGTGTTCAACACCGCCGTCGCGCGCCGCACGTCGGAGGGCGAATTCGCCGGCGTGGTTTCGATCGCGCTGCGGCCGCCGTATTTCAGCGCGTTCTATCGCGAACTGCTTGGCGATCAGCCGACCGTCTCGCTCGGCCTCACGCGTGCCGATGGCGAAGTGCTCGCCTGGTATCCGACGCGGCCCGCGAACAAGCCGGCGCTCGCACTCACGTCGCCGCTGCGAAAGGTGTATCGCGAAGGCGCGCGAAGCGGCGTCGTCGAAATGCGCTCGGGCCTCGACGACCAGTTGAAGATCGTCGCGTTCCGGCGCGTCGGGAACTATCCGGTGTACGTGTCGAGCGGCTATCCGATCTCGACGATCCGGGCCGCCTGGTATCGCCACGTCTCCGTGCTCGCGCTGTCGATCTTCGCCCCGTGCATCGTGCTGTGGGGCGTGATCTGGCTGTCGCTCAAGCGCCTCGCCGCCGAGGCGGAAGCGTGGGAACGCTGGCAGGCGGAGGCGTCGATGCGGCGCTCGATCGAATCCGCGTACCGGCAGGCGCGCAAGATGGAAGCGCTCGGCAATCTGGTCGGCAGCGTCGCGCACGATTTCAACAACCTGCTGATGATCGTCTCGGCGAACGTGCAGATCGCGCGACGGCGCGGCGCGCTCGGACTCGACCGCGAACTCTCCGCGATGGAACGCGCGTTGAAAAGCGGCCAGTCGCTCACGCGGCAGTTGCTCGGCGTCGCGCGCAAGCAGCCGCTCGCCAGCGAAACCATCGCGACGGCGGCGTGGGTGCCGGCCGCACGCGAACTGCTGCGGGCGTCGCTTGGCGCCAAGGTTGCGCTTGCGGTCGAAGTCGTGCCCGACGTGTGGCCGATCCGCGTCGATCCCGCCGAACTCGAACTCGCGCTGATCAACATAGCGGTCAACGCGCGCGACGCGATGCCGAACGGCGGCACGTTCACGGTTCACGCCGGCAACATCAGCTTCCGGCACGAGGACGGCTTCCCGATCGTCGGCGACTTCGTGCAGTTCACGCTGGACGATACCGGCGCCGGCATGAGTTCGGACGTGCTCGGCCGCGCGTTCGAACCGCTTTTCACGACCAAGCCGAAAGGCATGGGCACGGGGCTCGGACTGCCGCAGGTGTTCGCGTTCTGCGAGCGCGCGGGCGGCCTCGCCACGATCGACAGCGCGATCGGCGCGGGGACGTCGGTGCGGCTGTACCTGCCGCGCGCCTTGGCCACGAACGTGCCGAGTGTGGCCGTGCCGGAAGAACTGGCCGTGGCGGCCGTGTCGCACGGGCTGTGCGTGCTGCTCGTCGAGGACAACGACGAGGTCGCCGCCGGCACCGAGGCGCTCCTCACGATGATGGGCCATCGGGTCACGTGCGTATTCAACGCCGACGCCGCGCTCACGTTGCTCGAAGCCGCGCGCGACGGCTTTCCGCCCGACGGCGCGTTTCCCTTCGATGTCGTGCTGTCCGACATCCATATGCCCGGCAAGCTGAACGGCATCGATCTCGCAGAACTCCTCCAGACCTTCAGGCCGCGCGTGCCCGTGATCCTCGTCACCGGCTACGCGGAAGAACTCGATCGCGCGCGACAGGTCGATGCGCGCGTGCTGTCGAAGCCCTTCGACATCGCCCTGCTCGATTCGCTGTTGCAAGCGATCCGCGAAGGCTCGGCCGCCGCGCAACACGCGACGCTTCCCGCCGACCGCGCAACCGGTAAAGCCGCGCACTGACACCCTCTTTTCTACCGATTTTGTAAAAACCGCGCATGTTGAACGTTGACGGTTGAAGTTGCGCGTATGGGAACCCCGGCGGCGCCCGGCATCCGGCACGCGAGTTGCGTGAAGGATAAAACTTGCGCCGCACCGGTACGCGCGTGCTGCGTCCAGAGATTCCACCTTCTGAAGGAGGCATTCATGCGACACACCGTCATCGGCGTTTTCGACACCTACGCACAGGCCGAGAACGCCCGCGCGGCCCTCATGGCCGCAGGGTTCTCGCACGGCGACATCGAGTTGCAGGCCAACCCGAAGCGCGACGATGCAGCCGAACCGTCGCTCGAACCCGACGTCGAGACGCACGCCGAACCGGGCATGCTCGCGAACATCGAGCGCTTCTTCTCGATGCTGTTCGGCGGACGCGAGCAGCCGCCGGAGGTCGCGCATTATTCCGAGGCAGTACGGCGCGGCGCGGTTCTCGTCGCCATCGATACCAACAGTGAGGCGCAAGTCGAGATCGCGCGCACGACGCTCGCCGACCAAGGCGCGATCGACATCGACGAGCGCGCTGCGAGTTGGGGCACGTTCGGCCATACGTCGGCCGCGGCAGCCGCCGACGACCGCGATCATTCGATGCTCGATGAACTCGGCCTCGGGCGCGGCAGCGCCGTGCCGGGGCGCGATCCGGTGAACGCGCCGCCGCCCTCGCGTGCGGATGCGAGCCGCGTGCGCACTTATCCGCGTGCGGACATCGGCGACCCCGCCGCCGAGCCGGTTCTCGATCCGCTGGCCGATCCGCTCGGCAATCCGCTTATGCGTCAGGACCCCGCCACGCTCTCGCCGCGCGACACGTTTACCGAAAGTCCCGCCGGGCCGCTCGGTGCGCTCGACATGCCTGCGACGCACGACGATGCGCTTTCGGCACGTCCCGCAGGCGGCATCGGTTCGACCGCACAGCGCGACACGCTGGCAGCCGGTTCGATCTCCGAACGTGATGCGCTCGCCGGTCGCGATCCGCTTTCGACGCGCACGGCAGGTTCAGCGAGCGACCTCGGCTCGACCGCGCAGCACGAGTCGATCGCGCGTCAAACGCTCGCCGGAAGCGATGCGCTCGGCGGACGGGACGCCACGTATCAATACGATCCCGAAGCCAGGCGCGATCCGCTGCCCGGCACCCGTACCGATTCGGCCCGCGACTGGCGCCCGGTCAATCCGCTCGACGATACCGACGCCTCCGCGAACGACTCGTTCGCGTCGCGTGAAAGCGTGTCGGCGGCGTCGGCGAGCGCAGCCGGTGCAGCAGGCGCCATCCCCGGCGCTGCACCGATGGGCGCTGCGGGCGCACTCGGCCCGCAGACCGTCCCCGACGAGTACATGGAGTACGAAGACGACTTCCGCACCGACTACCAGTCGAAGTATTCGGCGACCGGTTCGGCGTATGAGGACTATGAAGGCGCGTACCGCTTCGGCGCGACGCTCGGCAACGATGAGCGCTTTCGCAGCCGCAAATGGGACGACCAGATGGAATACGAACTGCGCCGCGACTGGGAGAGCCGCCATCCGGAAGGCGGCGACACGTGGGATCGCTTCAAGGCCGCGATACGCCACGGCTGGGATCGCGTGACGGGACACCACCACGTTTGATGCACGCGCAGTACCGCTGAAAAGCCACGGCCCGCGCAAGCGGGCCGTGGCTTTTTTCGGTGTGGGCGAAGCGGCCGAACGCTCAAACGCTGGCGTGATCCTTCACCCACGCGACGTACTTGTCCACGAAACCCTGCAGGTACTTGCGCGTGTCCTCGCTCACGATCTTGCCGCTTGCATCGATACGCGTCGCATCGTGCTTGATGAACATCTCGGGCTGGCCGAGCAGTGGAATGTCGAGATAGGCGCACACGCCGCGCAGATGCGACTGCGCAATCGCCGTCCCGATCGCGCCGACGGAGGTGCCGATCACCGCGCCCGGCTTGCCACCCCACGCGCTGTGTCCCCACGGCCGCGAGCCCCAGTCGATCGCGTTCTTCAGCACGCCCGGAATCGAGCGGTTGTACTCGGGCGTGACAAAGAGCAGCGCGTTCGCCTCGGAGATCTTTTGCTTCAGATTGCGCGCGACTTCGGGGAAGTCGGCATCGTAGTCCTGGCTGTAAAGCGGGAGATTGCCGATCTCCAGGAATTCGAAGGTGAAATCGGCTGGCGCGAGCGAGATGACGGCCTGCGCGAGCTGCCGGTTGAAGGACTCGCGACGCAGGCTTCCGACGACAACCGCAACTTTGTAGGTCATGACGCGTTTCCGTGATTGAGTAAATCGGAGGCATGAATCAGACAGTGGATCGGCGGAGAACGACGAATGCCCGACGAACCGACCGCGCTTGCGACAGCACATCATAGGCGCCCGATTGCGAACCTGTCATGCGCAACAAGTGTGCAGTGCGCAATAGCGGTGCACCCCGGGCGATAGCGCTTGGGCGCGCCGTTCAGCGGCCGATTTCCACAAAGTTATGCACAGAAAATGTGGATAAGTCGGGGAGAAGTTGCTGTCGTGTTTAGTATCTGATAGGCAAACGAAAAAAGAGCGCTCCGTGACGCTCCCTTTTCGTAAGCTTTTTCAGAACTGGCGGAAATGTTCGCGCTTACTGCAAGAAAAATACGTTGCACTGCGATGCCGGATTTTTGGCACGCGCCGACGGTTGGGCGTTTTGTCAGCGCTTCCAAACGTCGACGATGGATGTGCCAGGATTCTTCCGGCGCCCGACAACAATGTCTTAGCTCAATCGCCATTAATACCCGATAGCTTCTCTCCTACACTGCGTTCATCGATGCACTCAGGAGACTTCCGAATGAAACGCACTCTGATCATTGGCTTGCTGGCTTCCGCCCTGGTCGCGACCGCGACCCCGCCCGTGTTTGCCGGTGAAGTCGTTCAATCGCAGGCCGTCGCGGCGGCGAACCTCGGCAAGACCCGCGCCGAAGTCAAAGCCGAACTCGCGACCGCGCGTCGCAACGGCGATCTCGACCCGGTCAATGACAATACTTATCCGCAACTTCTGCCCTACCAGCAGCGGCACGCGCAGATCCTCGCGAGCGGTACGGGCCAGTCGCGCATCGTCAGAACGCAGTGAAGGTCAAGAAATCGGCAGACAGATGTAGAACGAACAGACCTCCTCCACCCATCGCCCTGATGGTGGTTTCGCCCGACGCTTCGCGCCGGGCATTTTTTTGCCCGCTCGCACGCGCGAATCAAAGCATCGCGGTGAGGCACAGCGTCACGGTGACGAGCGAGATCAGCGTCGAAAAAAGGATCGCGCTCGATGTCACCGCGGCCTCCCGCCGATAGAACTCCGCGAGCATGAACGGGCCGGTGCCCGTCGGCAGCGCGCTCAGGATCACCGCCGTCTTCGCCCACAACGGCGGCAGCGCGAAGACATGAAACGCGAGCCACCACGTCAGCAGCGGTTGCGCGACGAGCTTCAACGCGACCAGCACGCTTGCGGTCTTCGCATGGCGCGCGTCGGTTTTTTCACCGAGGAAGAGCCCGAGCGCGACCAGCGCACCAGGACTCGCCGCGCCGCCGAGCAGCTTGAGAAACGCTTCGGCGCCGCCCGACACATGCAGCCCAGCGCCGCTCGCCAACGCGCCCGCGAGCGGCGCGATCAACAGCGGATTCGTGACCAGCGACTTCGCGACGCGCCGCATCGTCGTGCCGATGTGCTTCCCGGTCTGCAAGCCGAGTTCGATCATCACGATCGCTACGGCGAACAACACGCACACGGTCATGATCGTCGCGATGACGGCCGGCGCGAGGCTCGATTGCCCGAACGCGAGCAGGCAGAGCGGCAAGCCGACGAACCCCGTGTTCGGATACGCGGCGTTGAGTCCGTCGATGCTTGCGTCGGCGAGATGTCGCGACTGCCTGAGCCGCACAAGCACGGTCACGACGAAGACAACGCCCGAGCCGATCCCGAATACCGCGATGAACGATGGCTGGTCGAGCGTGCTCCACGGCGTCCTCGCCATGATGTCGAAGAGGAGCGCGGGCAACGCGAGATAGACCACGAAGCGATTCAGTTCCGACGACGCATTCGGCCCGAGCTTGCCGAGCTTGCGGCATGCAAAGCCCGCGAAGATCAGGCCGAAGAGCGGCAGGATGATCGTAAGAAGCGGCGTGAACAGCGCTGCAACGAATGTCGGCATGGATGAGAACGGGTGGCGCGTTTGAACGAATCGGGGGCAAGGATACCGCCTGACGCGGCGCATCGCGAGCCAAAGGTGAGACGTTGCGGGAGCCGGTGAACGGTGAGTCGCGGCATGACGTCGAAGCTCACGGTTGGGTGATCGGCAGTATTTCTAAGCATCGTAGAGAAGGCGCGCAGGACGATGGATAAAGCGCGCAAACCCTTGCTGCATAAGGCTCTACGCCGACAGCATGCCCGCTGATCGAAGCGCCATCGGCAATTCGTTGCATACGCAACGGCTGTCGGTGTGGCGTATGCGTCGTCGCCTGAATGTGCTTCAGGTGAGCGAATACGGGACCCGCGCGAAGCAAACGGTGAATGCGCCGCGTGACTTCGATACGTATCGTGCAAGCGCTTCGCATGCGCATGCGGAAACCCAGTCGCATCAATGACTTGCACGATTGATTCGAAGTGCTTTATGCAGTTCGCAAGAGAACCTTGGCGCCTTTTCCAACCTAACGGGCAGCCAAAGGTGAGCGCTTTCGGGACCACGGAACGAAGCTTGCTGACCCGCGTATCTCACCAATCGTCATTCAAGCATGGGTACAACGATGAACGTCAAACGACCCTGGATCTACGGTGCCGTCGCTCTGCTCGCCATCGGCGGATTCGGGTTGCTCGCCGCCTGCGCGATGCACGGCGGCAACAAAAGCGGCAACGCGAACGTGCCGCAGCCCGCGAAAGCCGTCGATCTCGATCGCTATCTCGGTCAATGGTTCGAGTTCGCGCGCTATGAGAACCGCTTCGAGCGAGGCTGCGAAGCCGTCACCGCCAATTACGCGAAACGCGACGACGGCCTGGTCTCCGTGATCAATGCCTGTCGCGTCGGCGGGCTAACCGGACCGTTCAAATCATCGGAAGGGCGCGCGAAGATCGTCCCCGGTTCGGACAACGCGAAGCTGAAGGTGTCGTTCTTCGGGCCGTTCTATATCGGCGACTACTGGGTGCTCGATCACGCCGACGACTATTCGTGGTCGATCGTCGGCGAGCCGAGCGGCCGCTATCTGTGGATACTGACGCGCGAAGCGAAGCCCGCGGCCGCGCAGCGCACGGCGCTGATCGAACGGGCGCGCGCGCTGGGCTATGACGTCACGATGCTGCGCGAAACGCAGCACGATTGATCGAGCGTGCCTGTCGCAAGAGTTGCAAGCTGCAGGTCATTCGATCAGAAAGCGGTCCTTGTTCTTGTCGGCGAGCCATGCCGGCGTGCGCCCGCGTCCGCTCCACGTTTCACCGGTCTTCGGGTTGCGATACTTCGCTGGCAGCGGCACCTTCTTCGCGGCGGCGGCCTTGCCGCGCGCCACGCCAAAGCCGAGTTCCTCGGCGGTCAGCCCGTACTCCTCGATCTTCGCCTTGATCTCGGCGATCGCTTCGGCGACTTCCTTCTCACGCGCCGCCGCGATCTCGGCCTCCAGTTTTTCGAGTTGCGAGGTAAGTTGCTTGTAGCTCGGCATGGATATGCGCTCCGTTGTGTTCCCCTGTCACGACAGACCGCGAGTCACGCGAAAAGTGCCTTCGACGATCAATCGTCGATTGCGTCGTAGAGCAAGCGTTCGAATTCCTGCGCCATCGGAAACGGCTCGTCGGCGCGCCGCTGGATCATGAAGAGCCCGATCATGTCCTCGACGGGATCGGCGAACCAGCTTGTGCCGAGCGCTCCCGGCCAACTGAACGAACCCCGCGAGCGATACCCGGCCCGCATTTGCCGCGCGGGATCGTCGACGATGGCGAGACCCAGGCCAAAGCCCTGGCTCGCCCACACGGGATAGCCGAAAGCCGGAATGCGGCGCTGCTCGGCGGTGAGGAAATTGGAGCGCATCAGGTCGATCGACTTGTGCGACAGGATGCGCGGACCCTGCACGCGCTCACCTTCATCGCCGTGTAGACGGCCGCGGCCGAGCAGCATGCGCGCGAAGCGCAGATAGTCGTCAGCGGTCGAGACGAGGCCGCCGCCGCCGCTCTGGAATCGATCCGGCTTGATCCAGCGGCTCGTCGCGGGATGGTCCTCGGCGACCTGACGCTTGCTCGCGCCCTCGACCGCATACGACGTCGACAGCCGGTCAACCTTCTCCGGCGGCACGACGAAGCCGGTATCGGGCATCCCGAGCGGCTCGAAGATGCGCGTGCGGAAGAACTCGTCGAGCGACATGCCCGCGACCCGCTGGACCAGCGCGCCTAGCACGTCGGTCGTGATGCCGTAATGCCAGCGCGTGCCCGGCTGGTACATCAGCGGAAGCTCGGCGACGTGGTCGAGCCAGCGCCCCGGATCGACCATCATGTCGAAGCCGTTGAACACGCGTTCGTAGGCTTCGGCGAGCGCGCCGTCCGCCGTGAAGTGATACGCGAAACCCGCGCGATGCGTCAGCAGGTCGACGAGCGTGATCGGCGCGCGGATCGGCTCGGTCTGGTCGAGCGGGGCGTCGGGACTTGCGAGCACGCCAAGGTTCGCGAGTTCGGGCAACCACTTCGACGCCGGACTTTCGAAGTCGAGCCGCCCTTCTTCGACCAGCATCAGCGCGGCGACGCTCGTGACCGGCTTGGTCATCGATGCGATGCGAAACAGCGTGTCGCGGGTCATCGGACGCTGCGTTTCGAGGTCGCGCCAGCCCAGCGTGTCCACATGCGCGATCTCGCCGCGCCGCCACGCCAGCGTGACGATGCCCGCGACATCGCCCGAATCGACGAAGCGCTGCAACGCGTGACTCACACGGGCGAGGCGTTCTGGGTCAAAGCCGGCTTTCGACATCGGTTCTCCTGTCTCATTGCAAGGATGACGAACGGCGCCTCGATTCGAAACGGACTTCGCCGATGCCTATTGCGCCTTGCAGGCGATCAGCAGTCCGTTCTGGCCGTTGTCCGTGGATTGCTCGAGCACGTCGTAGCTGCCGCCCTGGCAGGTCGCGCGCGCGTTCTGTGTACAAAGGCTCCAGCCGCCGTTCGACGGGCACTGGATCAGCGTGGTCGGGCGTCCGTCGGCGGAGAAAAGCGGCGGTGCGCTGCTGCAACCGGCGAGCGCCAAAAGCGTCGCCGCAAGCGAAATCGAAACGCCGAGTGCTTTGCCGAGCTTCATGCCAACCCCTTGTTCCACGCTGTTTTTATGATTTCTGGAGTATGCCACGCGTGTGCGCGACGCTACATCTCGATGCCCAGCGCGACGATCTTCTTATAGAGCGTCGCCCGCCCGATGCCGATGCGCTTCGCCGTCTCGGTCACGCGCCCGCCGCTCGCACGCAGCGCATCGGCGAGGAAGGTCCTTTCGAAATTCGCCAATGCGTCCGCGTAGGACGTCACCGGTTCGTCGATGGCGGTTTGCGACGGCTCCGGCGCCTTCAGGCGCGCCGAGCCGATGAACGGCGCGAGCGCGCGGGCGTCGATGTGCTCGCTGTCCGATAGCATCAGCGCGCGTTCGAGCGTGTTGCGCAGCTCGCGCACGTTGCCGGGCCACGGATACGCGCACAAGAGACGCAGCGCGTCGTCCTGCAAGACGAAGTGGCCCGCTTGGCCCGGCCGCGCCTGCGTCGCCAGCTCTTCGAGGATCGCGTAGGCGAGCGCCTCGATATCGCCGAGCCTCTCGCGCAGCGGCGGCGCGTGGATCGTCAGCACGTTCAGCCGGTAGAACAGGTCCGCGCGAAACCGGCCGGCCGCGACGAGCGCGGGCAGGTCGGCGGAAGTCGCCGCGATGATCCGCACGTCCGCGCGCACGATGCGGTTCGAGCCGAGCGGTTCGAACTCCTTGTCCTGCAGGACGCGCAGGAGCTTGCCCTGGAGCGGCAGCGGCATGTCGCCGATTTCGTCGAGAAAGAGCGTCCCGCCGTCCGCCAGTTCGAACTTGCCGACGCGCCCCTTGCGATCCGCGCCGGTGTAGGCGCCCGGCGCCGCGCCGAAGAATTCGACTTCGAGCAGCGTCTCCGGAATCGCCGCGACGTTCACCGTCACGAGCGGCTTCGCGGCGCGCGTCGAGGTTCCGTGGATCGCGTGGGCGAGCAGTTCCTTGCCGGTGCCGGTTTCGCCGAGCAACAGCACCGGCGACTCGACTTGCGCCGCCCGGCGCGCCTGACGCTTCACTTCGAGGCTCGCCACGCTCGTGCCGACGAAGCTCGCGAACGTGTACTTGGCGCGCCGCGCCTGCGCGAGCGACTGGCGCGTCGCGATCAGTTCCTGCTGCACGCGCGAGTAATGCGCGAAGAGCGGCGTGAGCGCCTTCATCTCGTCGAAGAGCGCAAAGCCGATCGCGCCGACCGTCTCGCCGCGGTCGTCCTTGAGCGGCAGCCGCGTGACGACGAGCGGTTCGCGGTCGGTTTCGAGCACGTCGAGCAGGATCGGCTTGCCGGTCATCACGACTTCGCGCATCAGGCTGTGCGGGATCACGGATTCGCAGTCGCGGCCGATCGCCTGCTCCGGGTCCGAAAAGCCGAAACGCGCCGCATAACGCTTGTTGATCCAGACGACGCGCGCATCCGCATCCACGATGAAAGTGCCCTCGCTCAGATTCTCGAAGGTCTTGAATAGCGATTCCATCGCGCGCCGCAGTACGTCGTTGTAGTTGGCGGGAACCTGAGTCCAGTCGTTTTGCATCGACAATCATCTCCTGAACGTCGGACAGTCTCTTTATTGAGACAGAATATCTCATTATAGAGACGCCCCGCAATGCCTTGTTCATGCTATGAAGCGAGCATTGAAGAGTGATATTTCTTGCTGCAACGACGTCTCGCGCAGTAGACGTTTCGGTACAATTCTTCGTCGGTTAGCGGCTGGAGGACCGGACAGGCCAGCCGGAGCCGTGTTGGCACGATTAGTGCTCATCGCCTTGCCGGTCGCGTCATCGTTCGCGCAACCGGGCTTTCAAAAGAAGCCGCCGTAACAAAAACCAACGGAGACTCAATGTCCTTCATCATCGTGCTCGCCGCCCTGGCGTTCCTGATGCTGGCCGCTTACCGCGGCTACAGCGTCATCCTGTTCGCGCCGATCGCCGCGCTCGGCGCCGTCCTTCTCACCGATCCCGCCGCCGTCGCGCCGGTGTTCTCGGGCATCTTCATGGAGAAGATGGTCGGCTTCGTGAAGCTGTACTTCCCCGTCTTCCTGCTCGGCGCGGTGTTCGGCAAGGTGATCGAACTGTCGGGATTCTCCGAATCGATCGTCGCCGCCGCGATCCGTTACATCGGCAAGTCGCGCGTGAATGCGGTGATCGTCGCGGTGTGCGCGCTGCTCACCTACGGCGGCGTGTCGCTGTTCGTGGTGGTGTTCGCGGTGTATCCGTTCGCGGCGGAAATGTATCGCCAGAGCGATATCCCGAAACGCCTGATGCCCGGCGCAATCGCGCTCGGCGCGTTCTCGTTCACGATGGACTCGCTGCCCGGCACGCCGCAGATCCAGAACATCATCCCGACGACCTTCTTCAAGACCACCGGCTGGGCCGCACCGTGGCTCGGCGTGATCGGGTCGCTGTTCATCATCGTGGTGGGGCTGACGTTCATCGAATGGCGCCGTCGCAGGGCGATGGCGAAGGGTGAGGGTTATGGCACGTCGCTCCTGAACGAACCGGAGCGCGTCGAGGCGAAATCGCTGCCGAATCCGCTGCTCGCGATCGCGCCGCTGATTCTGGTCGGCGTGGCGAACTTCGTGCTGACGAAGTGGATTCCGACGTGGTACGGCGCGAGCTACACCGTCACGCCCGAAGTGCTGCCCGGCATCCACGCCCCGGTGACGACGGCGGTCAAGACGGTCGTCGCGATCTGGGCCGTCGAGGGCGCGCTGCTGCTCGGCATCATCCTCGTGCTGGTGACGGCGTTCGGCCGCGTGAAGGAGCGTTTCGCGACGGGCACGCGCGTGGCGGTGTCGGGCGCGCTGCTCGCGGCAATGAACACGGCGTCGGAATATGGCTTCGGCGGCGTGATCGCGGCGTTGCCGGGGTTCATCGTCGTCAGCGATGCGTTGAAGAGCATTCCGAATCCGCTCGTCAACGCGGCGGTGTCGGTGAGCTCGCTGGCGGGGATTACCGGGTCGGCGTCGGGCGGGATGAGCATCGCGCTCGCGGCGATGTCGGATACGTTCATCAAGGGTGCGGAGGCCGCGCATATTCCGCTGGAGGTGCTGCATCGCGTGGTCGCGATGGCGAGCGGCGGCATGGATACGTTGCCGCACAACGGCGCCGTGATTACGCTGCTGGCGGTCACCGGGTTGACGCACCGGGAGTCTTACCGCGATATTTTCGCGGTGACCGTGATCAAGACGCTCGCGGTGTTTTTCGTGATCGGGGTTTATTACATGACCGGGCTGGTTTGAGGCGTGGGGGTTGGGGGTAGTGCGAAACGGCAGACCGGCGGTCTGCCGTTTTTGTTTGCGGGTGGGGGATTAACGGGTTTGTCGGGAATCCCGGCTTCTCGCTTCGTCGAAGGCTACGACTTCAACCAGATCGATTCGCAAAGTACAGCCATTTCCGCGCCGCATGACGGCTCCAGGATAAACAACGCCCCTCGGCCCGTTACGAAGTCGCGCGCATACTGATCCGCTCGTTCACCGTCGATTGGTGCGGCCTTGGCATCGTCACGGCTGTTCACCCATTGCACCCAGGTGCGTACTTCGTCGGACGAAAATCGATATCTCGGTGAGATGAGAAGTCGCGATACAACGTTCTGCTCGCTGAAGTCGACAATGCGTTGAGCAATGACACCTGTGAATCGAAATACTCCAGCCTCGCCGCTCACGCGCTTGAAACTCACCACCAACTCCCTGTCGTCCGAGAAATGTTCGATGCGTACGATTTCTGCATCGTGAAAGCTGGGAACGTCGTTGATTTCCCCGACGTTGGCGTAGTTCGTTGTGTCCATATGCAATTCCTCGATTACGGCAGTATCGACATCGGTACCAACGTGGTTTTCTCGGTCCGTCGAAGATTGAACTCTGTAGGCGACGCTGCTAACACCAGGTTACAGCTCACCGAAGGGCTGACGTGCCTTAGCCTTGCATATCTCGCGTCGACTTGACCCCCATCGCTAGCGGTACTCGTCGATCTCGATGACGCCGCCGAGGGATTCCATCATCTCGCGCAGGTCGTCAGGCACATCAGGTACGCGGTCACCGGTTTCGTTGTACCAGTAGCACCAAAGTGACATCTTGACGCCGTCTTGGCCTATCCGGTCACGAAGGTCATCGCGTGGCAATTTGAGAATTCCGGTCAGGTAGCGCAAATGCGGTTCCAACCGGTCGCTCCGCACAGCCTTCGCGCTCTCGATAGCCCAGAAGCCCAGCTTCCCGGGATGCCTGCTGAACTTGCCAGACGGATACAAATACGGCTTTCCTTGGGTGATTGTCGAGTCGGGTTGAACGCCAAAGTACTCCGTCCAGAAGTCAGGTTCGACAGCGGTGCCGGATATGATGAAAGTCGCGTGAGCGAGCGCATGGGCCCGCACGTTTGACGCGTGGTCAGGGAGCATAGTCATGGAAGTTGTCGTCCAGTTCTTTCACGGGCGACTCTATTGGATTTCCGTCGAAGCGAAAATTCCTGCATAGATTTGTTACGCTCGCGCTTCGAGCCACGCCCCGCACGTCACCAACCGTAAATCCGCCATCGCTTGGTACTATCGGAGCATTACAACTCAGGAGTCTTCGATGAGCGCCGAAAACAATCGCATAGAAGAAGCGCGAGCGATGGAACGCATCGTCAACGCGACCAAGCAGGTGCAGACCGCTTTCACGGCGCTCCAGGCGCAGTTCGCGCCGATGGGCGACGGCCGCCCGTCGCAGATGGCGCTGCAAACTTTCGACGCCGCGTTGCAGGAACTCGAAGAAGCGCAGGCGGCCTTCGACACGATGCTCAACGACCTCTTCGACGGCAACCGCTGATCGCCGATCGTTGATCGCCGCTCGTTAGCACGCAGCTCAGGCCCCGCGCAGTACAGGCACGCGCGGCGCGTCCTCCGCCTTGCCGCCCGCGGCGGCCTCCTCGTCCGGCGGATTGAGGCCGACCCACGACACGCCGTCACTCGATTGCCGGCGCGCGGCCGCGATGCAGGCATCGACGAGTTCCCTGAACGACGTCGCCGCCGAACTCGTGCGCACGAGCGCCTCACCCTGCAGCGAACTTTCCGGCACGACGAGTCCGACGATCAGGTCCGCCGACGGCACCCGCTGATGCAGGCGCCGCAGCAGGTTACGCAGATACGGCGGCGATTCGGCGGCATCGAACGATATGACGCACAAGATCGACACCCCCGACAGGTCCACGTCGGCGAAGCGGTTGCGCGAGAAGCGCTCGTAGGGCGCGAAGTCCGCGCCCAGCCCGTGCTTCTTGAAGAGTTGCACGGCGATGGTCGCGGCAAGATCGTCGAGTTCGCCGCGACCCGCGATGCACAGCACCGACGCCGTGTGCCCTTCCTCCACGGCATCGAAGCGCTCGGACGGCGCTTCCGGCGGCACGCCCGTCCGCTCGCTGGCGCTTTCGAGGCTCGCGGGCAGTTCTTCCTCCGCCTCGCGGGTCCGGGGCGAATCGTCGGCGTCTTCGAGACCGTCCACGATGTCGAGCGCCGACTCGTTGATGCGTCGCAACTGGTCCGCCGTCACGACGCCGCGCATCACGTCGTTATGCGCGAGCCGCAGGCCGGCGAGCGCCACTTCGTCGTAGTAAGCCGTCAGCGAGCGCTCCTTCAGCAGTGTTTCTGCCTGCACCAGCGACTCCTTGGGATCGTTCGCAAGCAGCCGCTGGTAGAAATTTTCCGCTGGCGTGAGCGCGGGCCGGTCGCCGAACAGCACATCGAGGAATTCGAGCCGGTCCACATGCCGGCCCAGAATCACGAGGCACAGCGTGAGCGGCGTCGAGAGCACGAGGCCGATCGGCCCCCAGATCCAGCTCCAGAAAATCGCCGCGACGATCACCGCGAACGGCGAAAGCCCCGTGCTGTGCCCGTACAACAGCGGCTCGACGACCTGTCCCGCGACGACATCGGTGACGCCGAACAGCACGATGGTCCAGATCAGCATCGTCCAGCCCGGGCCGACCGCGGCAGCGAACACCACCGCGACGAGCGCCGCGATCCACGTCCCGACGTAGGGCACGAAACGCAACAGCGCGGTCAGCACGCCGAACAGCAGCGCGCCCGGCACGCCGATGATCGCCAGCCCGATCGACACGACAATCCCCACGCCGACATTGATGCCGAGTTGCGCCAGAAAATAGCGCGAGAGGCGCCGCGCGGCTTCGTCCATCGCGGTTGTAGCGCGGTGCAGGTCGCGCGAGCCGAACAGGCGGATCAGCCGGTCGCGCAAGTCCTCGCGCTGCAACAGGATGAAGATCGCGACGACGAGCACGATGCCGGTCGTCTCGAGCGGACTGATCACCGGCGACAGGAAACGCTGCGCGAGTTCCAGCGGCGACGGCGACGGCTCGTGCACCTCGACGGGCATCGGCTGGTCGATCGGTGACGCGGCCTGGTCGTTCTCGTTCTTGTTCGCTTCCTGCTCGCGCGCGGGCGACAGGCGCTTGAGCGCGCGCGACGCCTTGCCGAGCATCTCGTCGGCGCGTCCGACCGTCACTTTCTGCACGCTTTCGATCTTGCGCTCGACGGCCACCTGGTATTTCGGCAAATCGCCGGCAAGTTGCGCGACCTGGGCGCCGATCAGCGCGCCCACGGCCGTCAGCACCGACAGCGCGACCAGCACGGCGACGATCACCGACGGCACCTGCCCGAACCTGAAACGCCGCAGGAAGTCGACGAACGGCGCGAGCAGGAAGCTCAGGAGCACGGCGAGGATGATCGGGATCATCACGGCGCGCCCGAAGTAGAGCGCGCAGATCACGACGACGCCGGTCACGAGCGACGTCAGCGCCCGGACGCTGGGCGCATCGGGCGGCAGGACCTTGACGGGCGGACGGCGCGGGCCGGAGGGTGGAGGCATGAACTCGTTCTCGCGAAAGCGGCGGGCGGTGGGGACTCGGTTCAACCCGTCAAGTGAAGCAAGGCGCGTGCCGTTCGCAAATTCAAAGGTGAGGCAATCCGGGAGCGGCCATCACTGCGGCGCCGGGGCCGCGACGATGCGCCTTATCCGGCTCGCCATCGATTCCAGCGTGAAGGGCTTGGTAATCATTTCCATGCCGGTGTCGAGAAAGCCGTTGGCGCGCGCCGCCGCCTCGGCGTAGCCCGTCATGAAAAGTACCTTGAGCGTGGGCCGCGTCGCGCGCGCGGCATCGGCGAGCTGGCGGCCGTTCAGGCCCGGCAGCCCGACATCGGTGACGAGCAGATCGATGCGCGCGGGCGAGTTCAGCACCGCGAGCCCGCCCGGTCCGTCGACGGCTTCCATCACTTCGTAGTCCAGGTCGCGCAGGATCTCGCAGACGAGTTCGCGCACGGCGGAATCGTCCTCGACGACGAGAATGGCATGCCGCTCCTCCGCGCGATGCGCGTCCGTCAGTTCGCCCGCGACTTCCGGACGCTCGGCGCCGCCCTGATAGCGCGGCAGGTAGAGCCGCACCGTCGTGCCGAGGCCGAGTTCGCTTTCGATCGTCGCGATGCCGCCCGACTGCTTGGCGAACCCGTAAGCCATCGACAGACCCAGCCCCGTGCCCTGTCCGAGCGGCTTGGTCGTGTAGAACGGGTCGAAGGCGCGCTCGCGGACGTCGTCGGTCATGCCGCCGCCTGTGTCCGACACCGACACCACCACGTACGATCCCGGCACCACATCCGGGTGACGCGCCGCGAAATCGGCGCCGAGTTCCGCGTTGTCGGTTTCGAGGGTGAGGTGGCCGCCGTCGGGCATCGCGTCGCGCGCGTTGATCGCGAAGTTGAGCAGCGCGTTTTCGAGCTGGTTCGTGTCGCAACGGGTGAGCCAGAGATGGTCGTTGCGGATCACCTTCACGTCGATCGCTTCGCCCATGGTCCGGCGCAACAGGTCGTCGATGGAGTTGAGCAGCTCGTCGGCATTGACGGGCTTGGGATCGAGCGGCTGGCGCCGCGAGAACGCCAGCAGCCGATGGGTGAGCGACGCCGCGCGATTGGCCGCACCCATCGCCATCGCGATGAAGCGGTCGATTTCGTCGATCCGGCCAAGCTGCACGAAGCGGCGGATCAGTTCCAGCGGCCCCGTGATGCCTTGCAGCAGGTTGTTGAAGTCGTGCGCGATGCCGCCCGTCAGTTGCCCGAGCGCCTCCATCTTCTGCGCCTGCCGGAGCGTCTCCTCGGTCTGGCGCAGCGCGCGCTGCGTTTCCTTCTCGCGCGTGATGTCGCGCCCGTTGCCGTAGAGCGCGTCGCCTTCCTGCGTCACCACCCACGACACCCAGCGCGGCGTGCCGTCCTTGTGCAGATTGCGGTTCTCGAAGCGCGCGAACCCCGCGCCGATCGCGGCATCGAGCGCCGCGCGGGTCGCCTCGACATCGTCGGGATGCACGATGTCCGCGAACGGGCGGCCGATCAGTTCTTCCTCGGCGAAGCCGAGAATCGACGTCCACGCCGGGTTGACCGCGCGCAGCACGCCGTCTTCGCTCGCGACGATGAACAGGTCGCGCGAATTGCGCCAGATGCGGTCGCGCTCGCGCGTGCGAGCCTCGACTTCGGCGGCAAGCGAATCATTCAGCCGCCGCAGTTGCGCCTCGCTCACGCGCAGGCGTTCCTCCACGCGCTTGTGATCGGTGATGTCATACGAAACGCCGAGATAACGCTTGCCAGACGCGCCGTCGACCGCTTCGCCGCGACGGCCCATCCAGCGTTCCTCGCCGTTATCGGGGCGGCGGATGCGGTATTCGAGGTAGTCGAGCGCGCCGCTCGGGATGTCCGGGTCGCCTGTCAGGACCTGGGCGCGGTCCTGCGGATGGATCAGCGCGATCAGTTCGACGATGTCGAACTCGGCAAGCACGGGCAGTCCCCACTGACAGCAGAATTCCTCCGACACTGCGATGCGCCCGCGCTCAGGAAACAGCTCGAAGGTCCCGACGCGCCCCGCCTGCTGCGCGATGCGCAGGCGTTCCTCGCTTTCGCGCAGTGCGCGGTCGCCCTTGTAGCGTTCGATGGCGAGCGCCGTCACGCTCGCGACAAACGCGATTTCCTCGAGGTCGTCGTTCGTGGGGCTTTTTGGAATCGGATAGTAATTGGCGAAGGTGCCGAGCACGCTGCCATCGGCGGCGCGGATCGGCATCGACCAGCAGGCGCGCAGACCGTGTCCGAGTGCAAGTTCACGAAACGACTGCCAGAGCGGATCGGTCTCGATGTCGTCGACGATCACCGGCACTGCGTTGTAGGCCGCCGCGCCGCACGAGCCCGTCAGCGGGCCGAATTCGAGGCCGTCGATTGCCTCGTTGTAGCTCGCGGGCAAGCTCGGGGCTGCGCCGTGGACCAGGCGCTTGCCGCTTGCATCGACGAGCAGGATCGACGCGTACAGGCGCTCGCCCGACAACGCCTCCACGCGATGGATCACGTGTTCGAGCACCTCGGCGAGCGGCATGCCGGCGACGACACGCCCCAGCACCGCGCGCTCGAATTCGAGCCGGCTCAGCGTTGAGAAGACGAGTGGTCGGCGCATGTCGTGGAGCACTGGACCGTACTTGAGCGCGTGAGGATGAAGGCATCTTAGCATCCGCTAAAACGCCTCACCTATGGCTGCTATTGAAAGAAACAGTTGGATGAGCGGGCACGCGGCATGCGAGATTGAGGCCCTTGAAGCGCACTGCTGCGCCTGCCAACGGGAACGCTCATGGCTGTGGAATCGCCCTGCATCAGCATCTGCAAGTTCGACGAGAAAACCGGCTTCTGCATCGGCTGTCTGCGCACGAAGGACGAATGCAAGCGGTGGAAGAAGATGAAGGACAAACACCGGACAAGGATCATCGACGCGCATCACAAGCGCAAGGCCACGCTGAAGAAGCACAAGAAGTAGCGGGCTCGAACGCGACAAATGCTGGACTTATTGGCGATGGGGGCTTCAACACGTGGCGCGCGGTTGGCCTAAACTGGCTTGATGCAACCACGTTGCAGCGACATCGAAAAATCATCACGCGTGGACCGGACACCGACCTCAAATCCATTGAAGGAGTTCAGCCATGAACGCTATCGTTCGCGCGGGAATCGTTGTATCGATGTTGGCTTTGGCTTCGAGCGGGTCCGCCGTTGCGCAGCAAATGACGCGGCCAAGCGCCGAAACCGACATGTACGCACCCGACAACAGCACGAAGCTGATGCCGGGCGCCGCAGTCGGCAGCCAGTATCCGACGCACGGTAATCAGCAGGCGGGGGAATTGAACCTGAACCCTGCCGACCCGCGGGCGCAGCTCGTGAACGGGTTGCCGAACAATGCGCAAAGCGGCGGCTATGGCTCGCCGCTCGCGGGCAACAAGGCGAATGTGAAGGTGAATGCGCAACCGCAGTAGGGGTTCGCTCGCGCTCGTTGCCTCTGCCTCTCTCGCCGCCTGGCATGGTCGGGCGGCGTGAACGCGCGCGTCGCTCGGCGGCGCTGATCGTTCTCGTTTCGAGAATAGTCATTTGAAATCCGCCGGTATTCAGTCGGGCGCCTTGGCGGCCTAGACTGTATTCAACCGTTTGATGCGCTCAGGCCTCCATGAAGCGTAAAAACATCGAACGCTGAACCCCACCCACCGGCAGATCATCATGTCCATCGCATCGGCAATCGAAGCCCGCTCCCCCTGGCACGACGGCGAACTCGCGCTGCAGCGCAGCGTCGGCGTGGCGGAGCGCATGGACGGCCCTGGCCGCAGATTTGTCCGCAATTTTCTGCTCGATGAACACCGGCAGTTCTATCCGCTGCTGCCGTTCATCGTCGCGGGCGCGGTCGACGGCAACGGCGAAACGTGGGCCACCCTGCTCGCCGGTCGCCCAGGGTTCCTGCAAGCGGCCAGCGCCGCGATGCTCACCGTCAACGCGATGCGCGACCCCAGCGACCCCGCCGACGCGGGTTTGCACGATGGCGCCGCCATCGGCCTGCTCGGCATCGACTTGCGCACGCGTCGGCGCAATCGACTGAACGGCGTGATCCGGCGCGAAGGCGCCGCGGGCTTTGGCGTGGAAGTCGCGCAGAGCTACGGCAACTGCCCGCAATACATCCAGTTGCGCGACTTCGAGATGAGCCGCGATCCGGCCGTCCACTCGCCGGTGGCGCCCGTGCGGCTCGACAGGTTGTCCGCGCACGCCGCGCGCATGATCACCAACGCCGACTCTTTCTTCGTCGCGTCCTACGTCGATCGTGACGGCGAGCGCCAGGTCGATGTCTCGCATCGCGGCGGCAAGCCGGGCTTCGTGCGCGTCGGCGACGACGGCGTGCTCACGATCCCCGACTTCGCCGGCAACCTGTTCTTCAATACGCTCGGCAACTTCCTCCTGAATCCGAAGGCCGGGCTCGTATTTCCCGATTTCGAAACCGGCGACCTGCTCCAGCTTTCCGGCGATGCCGAAGTCATCCTGGATTCGCCGGAAATCGCCGCGTTCCAGGGCGCGGAACGCTTGTGGCGCTTCACGCCGCGCCACATCGTCTACCGTGCTGGCGCGCTGCCGCTGCGCTGGCATGCGGAGGCGCGCGGCCAGTCGCCGAATTCACTGATGACCGGAAGTTGGGACGAAACCGCCGAACGCCTCAAGGCGGCGGCGCTCGCGCGGGCATGGCGGCCGTTTCGCGTCGCGCGAGTCGTCGATGAAAGCGCCGTGATCCGCTCGTTTCATCTCGAACCGCTCGATGGCGCGGGCATCATCGCGCATCAGGCCGGGCAACACCTGCCGATCCGCGTGACGCCCGTCGGCGGCGGGCATCCGGTGATTCGCACCTACACGCTGTCGGTGGCGCCGTCTGATGGCTTTTATCGCATCAGCGTGAAGCGCCAGGGCCTCGTGTCCGCGCATCTGCACGACACGCTTCACGTCGGCGACATCATCGAAGCGCGCGCGCCCGCCGGCGACTTCACGATCGACGCCACCGAGCGCCGGCCGGCCGTGCTGCTGGCGGCGGGCGTCGGCGTGACACCGATGCTCGCGATGCTGCGGCACATCGTCTATGAAGGGCAAAGGAAGCGCCGCACGCGGCCGGTGTGGTTCTTCCACTCGGCGCGTTCGCTCGCCGAGCGCGCCTTCGCCGACGAAATCAGCCAGCTTGCGAAAAGCGCGGGCGACGCCGTCCACGTGGTCCGCTCGCTGACCGATACCGAAGGCGCGCGCCAAGGCGTGGACTACGACCTGCAAGGCCGCATCGACATCGCGATGCTGATGAAGACGCTCCCGTTCAACGACTACGACTTCTACCTGTGCGGTCCGGCCGCGTTCATGCAGTCGATCTACGACGGCCTGCGCGCGCTCAATATCGCCGATGCGCGCATCCACGCGGAAGCGTTCGGGCCGGCCGGCCTCGCGCGCACGATCGACAAGGGCACGGCGGCGCCGGCCGCGCGTGCGCCGGCGGTCGAGGCGGTTCCGGTCGCGTTCGCGAAGTCGTCGAAGGAGGCGCGCTGGACGCCCGAGGCCGGCACGCTGCTCGACCTTGCCGAAGCGCGTGGCCTCGAGCCCGAGTTCAGTTGCCGGGGCGGAAACTGCGGGACGTGCAGGACGCGCATCGTCGAGGGCGCGGTCGCGTACCCGGTCGCGCCGTCGTTCCATGTGCCCGAAGATGAAGCGCTGATCTGCTGCGCGGTGCCCGCAGAAGCGCAAGAGGGGGAAGCCAGCCGGCTCGTGCTGGATCTCTGACTTCGCTGAAGCTTGGGAAGCCCCATCCCATTGTTCCTCGATGGCTTATGGCCGAGAATGCAGGTCACCGCGAGCACATCGAGAACGAGATGGATCGATTCCAGGCGATGGCGACGTTCGTAACCGTTGTCGAGACCGGCGGATTCGCGTCGGCCGCGCGCAAGCTCGACGTGTCGCCTTCGGTGGTGAGCCGCGTCGTGACCGAACTCGAAGAGCGGCTCGGCGTGCGGCTTCTCACGCGCACGACGCGCGTCGTGCGCCTGACCGATGCCGGCACGGCCTACTTCGAAGACTGCCGCCGCATCCTCGGCGAAGTCGATGACGCCGAACTCGCGGCAACCGGCACGCATTCGTCGCCGCGCGGCCTGTTGACAGTCACCGCGCCCGTGCTGTTCGGCAAGTACTACGTGATGCCGGTCGTGACCGACTATCTGGCGCGCTACCCGGAAACCGACGTGAACGCGTGGTTCATCGACCGCGTGGTGAATCTGGTGGACGAGGGCATCGACGTGGCGGTGCGCATCGGCGAGTTGCCCAGTTCGACGTTGCAGGCAATCAGCGTTGGCCGCGTGCGGCGCGTGCTATGCGCGTCGCCCGACTACCTGAAGCGGCACGGCGTGCCGCGCCGCCCCGAAGACCTGGACGAGCACACGACGATCCTCGTGAGCGGCATCTCGACGACCCCCGAATGGCGGCTGCACGAGGGCGACCGGCAGGTCCTCGTGCGCCTCCAGCCGCGCCTCACCACGACCACCAACGACTCCGCGATCGCGGCCGCTGCCGCGGGCTTCGGCATCACGCGACTGCTGTCGTACCAGGTCGCGCGGCATTTGCGCAACGGCACGCTGCAGATCGTGCTGGCGGAGTTCGAACCGCCGGCGCTGCCGATCCACGTCGTGCATCGCGAGGGACGGCACGCCGCGCAGAAGGTGCGTGCGTTCCTCGACCTCGCCATCGACACGCTGCGCGCGGACCCGTCGCTGAACTGACCAGCCGCCGGAATCGGCCCGCGCGACGCGTTGCGTGCAAAAAACCCGCAAAACATGCACCATAGACGTCTTCGGAAAGTCTTGCCTGTCTCTGCATTTACTCCGGCATTTACCCGGCATCTGCTCCATCAACCGGCAACCTCTACGCACCATGACGACTCATAACCCATCCGCCAGCGACCTTCCCGTCGACATGATCATTTTCGGCGGCGGCGGCGACCTCTCCGCTCGCAAGCTGCTGCCCGCGCTCTACATGGCGCACCTGCATTGCAACCTGCCGCCCGAGACGCGCATCATCGCGATCGGCCGCAAGGACTGGTCGCGCGACCAGTACCTCGCGTTCATGGAAGAGCACTCGCGTCCGTTCGTCGACAGCAAGGCGCTCGATCCGCAGTCGTGGGACAAATTCCTGGCGCTGTTCGACTACGTGCGCATCGACATCGACAGTGCCGCCGACTTCCAGCGGCTCGCGCAAACGTCGCGTCCGAACGCGCTGCGCGTGTTCTATCTCGCGACCGCGCCCGATCTCTTCACGACCATCTGCGACAACCTCACCAACGCGGGCCTCGTCGACCAGCGTTCGCGCGTCGTGCTGGAAAAGCCGCTTGGACACGATCTCGCCTCGGCGCAGGCGATCAACGAATCGGTCGGGCGGCACTTCAAGGAAGCGCAGATCTATCGCATCGACCATTACCTCGGCAAGGAAACGGTGCAGAACCTGATGGTGCTGCGCTTCGGCAACGCGATCTTCGGGCCGCTGTGGCAGGCGCCGTACATCAAGAGCGTGCAGATCACGGTGGCGGAGACGGTGGGCGTCGGCAGCCGCGCGGGCTTCTACGACCAGACCGGCGCACTGCGCGACATGGTGCAGAACCACTTGCTGCAACTGCTGTGCATCGTCGCGATGGAGCCGCCTGTTTCGCTCAATCCCGATGCCGTGCGCGACGAAAAGCTGAAGGTGCTGCGCTCGCTGCGGCCGATGTCGGTCGCCGACATCGCACGCGATACGGTGCGCGGCCAGTACGCGGCGGGCGCGATCGGCGGCGAGCCGGTGAAGGGCTACATGGAGGAAGCGAACGTCCCCGCCGAGAGCCGCGCGGAAACCTTCGTCGCGTTGCGGGCGCACATCAACAACTGGCGCTGGGCGAACGTGCCGTTCTTCCTGCGCACGGGCAAGCGGCTGCAAAAGCGGCAGTCCGAAATCGTGATCGACTTCGCCGACCTGCCGTTCTCGATCATCCCGAGCGGCCCGCGCAACTACGGCAACCGGCTGATCATCCAGTTACAGCCGGAGGAATCGATCCAGCTTCAGATGCTCGCGAAGGAACCGGGCAGCGGCATGCACATGCTGCCGGTCAACCTGAACCTCGACTTGCAGCAGGCGTTCACCGAGCGGCGCGCGGAAGCGTACGAGCGGTTGCTCATTGACGTGATTCGCGGACGCCTCACGCACTTCATGCGCCGCGACGAACTGGAAGCGGCGTGGGCCTGGGTCGAACCGATCCTCGCGGGCTGGAAGGAACTCAACGACCGTCCGCGCACCTACACGGCAGGGACCTTCGGGCCGGCGGCATCGTCGGCGCTGATGGCTCGCGAGAACATGGCGTGGGCCGAAGAGGCTTGATGCGGGCTTGATGCTGGCTTGATGCGGGTTTGATGCACGACGCGCGGCGCGCGGTTCGCAGCACGGTTCAAAGCGCGCTGCCGCTCTGCCGCGCGAGCGGCAGGCGGCTCATCGCGAGCATCACGACAGCCAGCACGACGATGCCGGTCAGGATGCCCGACAGGCGCATCAGCGCCGGAACGGGGTCTGAGGACCAGTGATGGTCCTGCACGAAGACCATGATGAAGGCAATCGTGAACTGTCGTCCGACGTAGCTCGCGCCTTCCTTTCCCGTCTGCACGTGGCATCCGCACCAGACCCCGAGCGACAGCGCGAACATGCAGGCCAACGCGTGATCGCCGAGCACCGGCAGCAGCGCCACGCTAACCAGACCGGCCAGCAGGCAGCCCGCGAAGCGCTGCACCATCCGTTCGACGACGGGCCGCCGCGTGTGGCCCGCGAGCGACGACGCCGGCAGGATCAGCAACGCGATCGCCGTCACCATCGCCTGCGCGAAACCGGGGAGCTTCAGGATGTAGGTCAGCGCCGCGAGTATCGCGATCGACATTGCGCTCTGCCACGCGAGCAGTTTGCGCGCGGCGTGAACCGCGGCGGGCGACGGCGGCGGAGTCGGCGGCGTGGCGGGCGCCGCCGCGGCGGGCGCACTGCCTCGCCAATAGCGTTCACCCATATGAAACGCGCCCGACACCAGCACGCAAGCGAGCGTCCCGACGACGACTTCCGCCACGCGCAGCACCGCGAACGAAGCGGTCGCCGAGGCCGAGCCGAGCAGGTGCGCTTCGAACGTCACCATCAGCGCGGTGGCCGCGCCGAGGACCCACGCGTATCCGGCCTCCGAACCGAGCGCCTGATACACCGACACCCCGCTGATCACACCCATCACCGGCACGAATACCCACGGCAGATCGCCGAGCAACGGCCCGACGATCGCGCCGAGCAACCCGCCCAGCACCGTGCCGAGGATGCGGTGCACGCCGCGCTGCGCGGACGCCGCGAAGCTCGTCTGCATCACGGCGAAGCCGCTGATCGCCGCCCACCACGTATTCGACAGATGCAGCGCATAAGCGAGCGCCACCGCGAGCGCGACCGAGAGCATCGCCTGTGTCGCGAAACCGGCGCGCTCGGTCGACGGCTTCCACGCGGCCAGTTCGCGGCCAAGCGCGGTGAACGCATCGCGGACGATCTGCGCGAGCGTGCCGATGGGTGTCGGCGGGTGCGTGTCGCGGGGAGGATCGTCCATGTGGGGGTATCGTCCTGCGGGATTCGGATGGAGTAGAGGTTAGATGCCCGCCGCGAAGACTTCAAACGTGCGCGCTGCGGTTACAGGGCGTTCACACGGCAATCGAAAACGCGAACGTCGCGATCAGGTTGCGCAGCGCATGCACGCGCCATCCGATTCATTTATTCGGCCTAGTTGTAATGTGAATCAACGGATCGAATCAAATCAGCACGAGCGCCGCGACGACGACATACCGCGCCGTCTTCGCAATGGCGACGATCAGGAGAAACGACGCCAGCGGCTCGCGCAGCACGCCGGCAATCATCGTGAGCGGATCGCCGATGACGGGCGTCCACGAGAGTAAAAGCGTCCAGCGGCCGTATCGACGATACCAACGTTCGGCGCGCTCCAGCGCGGCGGGCTTGATCGGAAACCAGCGGCGATCCCGGAATTGCTCGATCGAGCGGCCGAGCACCCAGTTGATCGTCGAGCCGGCGATATTGCCGACGCTCGCGACCGCGACCAACAGCCACGCCGGATGGCCGCCATGCAGCAACAAGCCGACGAGGAGCGCTTCGGACTGAAGCGGGAAGATCGTCGCGGCGACGAGCGCGACGATGAACAAACTCCCATATATTGATAGATCGGCCAATTGATTTTGAGTTATTGCCGCAGTCGCGGCGCATTGATGAACGCGCTCACGATACATAATCCTCGGGGTTAACGCCAATTACATTGCAAGTAAATTTTTCGTTGAAAAGGCGCAGAAATTACGACAACGTTTGCGTGAAGATTCGGCAGGCATGAGTCAATGGAAATATTACCGACATCCGTTAGCAACCCAACGCAGAGGCGGCAAATCTGTTCCGCAGCGAATGTCTGGATGTTATTCTGCCCTTGAGATTCCAGGCATCGCACGCCATACGCAAACTCCAAGAAGCCTAATCGATAAGGAGCCGAGCCATGTTGCGAAAGGTGGTCGATCGCGTCCGGCAGTTCCGGCGCAGCGAAGGGTTCAAGCACTCGGTCGCCACGCCTGTGCGGGTCTCGCTGCATGCACGGCAGCGCCTGAACAGGAGCGTGTTCGCCATCGAGATACACGAGAATTCGGGCTTCTTCTCCGTGATGCAGATGGTCCTGTTCATCCTCATGCATTGCGAGGAGAAAGGCCTGACGCCGCGTATCTCCGCGCGCGGCGGGCTTTACGGCGATCCCGAAGGCAGGATCGACTGGTTCTCCAAATACTTCGAAAGCGTGCGGCCGTCGACTGGATCGTTGGCTTCGCAAAAGGTCAGGACATCGACTGTCAGCGATCTGGTTCAACTCGGTTTTCGACAGCGATATGAAGCACGGCTTCGTATCGAGAGCGCGAGCGAATTGTTTCTCTCGCATTATCGGCCGGCTGCGCCTATTCGCGATGAAGTCAGTGCGATCTGCAAAAGACTCGAGATCGGTAAATCGACACTCGGCGTTCATTTCAGAGGTACGGACAAGAAAGTCGAGGCGATGACGGTGCCGTGGGGCGATTTCTGCCGGCTGGTTGAATCGACGCTTGCCGATCATCCGCATTTGACGAATATCTTCGTTTCAAGCGACGAACAGACGTTTATCGATTTCTTTTGTGCTTGGTCGTTTAGCCGGCCTGTTAAAGTGGCGCCCGCGAAACTGCTGGCGAATGGCGATATGCCGATTCATTTCAGCGGTTATCCGGGACTTGAAATCGGACGTGAAGCGCTGGTGTCGAGCTTGTTGCTTTCGAATTGCGGGTTTCTCGTGAAGACGCCGTCTTATTTGTCGGCCTGGTCGAAGATTTTTAATCCGTCGCTGCCGGTGAAACTGGCCGCGCCGCCCCGGCCGGATGCGTTCTGGTTTCCGGACAGCCAGCTTTGGGTCGAGCAGGATGTGCAGAGTAAGGCGGCTTGAGGGTTAAGGTGGCGTCGATCCCTGACCAAAGTTGAACAACCGCGCCGGCGTACTCACCAATACGGCACGACGTTCACGCTCATCCCGAACGACCGCATCCAACACCCGTAACGCCCGCTCGAAGCGCTCGGTCTGCTCGAACTGCGTGTGCGGCCAGTCGCTGCCCCACACCAGCCGTTCGACGCCAAATTCATGCTTGAGGGCATCGGCCGCCACCCGCGCGAACGCGGTCGCAACCGCCTCCACGCCATTGCGATAAGCGCCAGATATCTTCACCCAGACCCGCCCCGTTCGACCCAGCGACAGCAAATACCGAAACCCCGGGTCCTCGACACCCAACGCGGGATCGGGCCGTCCGAAATGATCGACGACGATCCTCACCTCGTGCTCCAAAAGCGGCTCGACGATTCCCGCAAGCCGCTTCGCTTCGACATGCACCTCCACATGCCACCCCAGACGCCCGAGATGGCCGAGCGT
This sequence comes from Caballeronia choica, assembly GCF_001544535.1. Taxonomy (GTDB): domain Bacteria; phylum Pseudomonadota; class Gammaproteobacteria; order Burkholderiales; family Burkholderiaceae; genus Caballeronia; species Caballeronia choica. Next base: position 42,784 of record NZ_FCON02000059.1, read on the forward strand.
GGCATGCCAAACGGGGTCGTCGAAACGCGGATCGGGCGCGTCGAAGAGATTCAGACGGATGCCGACGACACCCGCGCGATGCATCGCGTCGAGATGCGCCGGGTTGCACGTCGGAGGGCACGCCGGATCGATCACCGCGACGCCGCGCAGCCGTTCAGGCGCCAAAGCCAGCGCACGCAGCAGATAGCGACAGTCCGTGCCGAGAAAACTTGGCTGCACCAGCACGCCATGCGAGATGCCGTGGGCGTCGAGTTGCGCGAGATAGTCGGGAAGCGGCGCATCGTAGCGAGGCGCATAGCGGCGGCGCGTGGCGAGCGGCAGCCCTCGCTCGAAGACGTGCGCGTGCGTGTCGATCGCCGTGATCGGCCCGGGCGCCGCCTTGTGTTCAGGTTGAATCGCCATGTTTCGTCGGGTCCCGCTCAACGGCGATGAACGCGCGGCATCGGCACGGCGACTTCACGTTCGGGCAGGTCATCCGCGAGCGTTCGTCCGCGTGTCTCCGGCAACATCAGCACCGCCACCACGACTATCGAATACGCGATCCCCGCGTCGATGCCGATGGCCGTGCCGAGCCCCATGTTCGCGGACATGTGTCCGACCAGCACGGGAAAACCCGCCGAGACGATACGCCCGAAGTTGTAGCAAAAGCCCACGCCGGTACCTCGGGTGCCGCGTGGATACAGCTCGGAGAAGAGCGCGCCCATGCTCGCCGGAATGCCGGCCGCGAAGAATCCGAGCGGAAAGCCGAGCACCAGCATCGCGGCGTTGCCGAGCGGCAGGAACAGATAGGCCACCACCGTCGCAACGCAGCAGATCGAGAACAGCAGTATCGTGCCGCGCCGGCCGATGCGGTCGAGTAGCTGCGCGCTCGCGAGACACCCGCAAAAGAACGCGACGATGATGACCGCCAGATAGCCGCCCGTGCCAAGCACCGACAGATGGCGCTCGGTCTTCAGGTAGGTGGGAAGCCACGTCATCAACGCGTAGTAACCGCCGTGCGCGCCGACGCCGAGCAGCGCGCCGACGAGCGTCATGCGCAACACCTGCGGCGAGAAAATGCCGAGGAGCGGCACACGGTCGAGTGTCGCGGAAGGCCGCGCCGCGCTGCGCGGCGGCGCCGGAGGCTCCTGGACCCCTCGTCGCACATAGAGGATCAGCAACGCGGGCAGGATGCCGATGCCGAACATCACGCGCCAGGCGGTGTCGGCGGGAAGCAGCGAGAACATCAACGCGTACAGCAGCACCGCCGCCGCCCAGCCGACCGCCCACGCGCTCTGCACCGTGCCCATCGCCTTGCCGCGATGCTGCGGCCGGATCGCCTCGGCCATCAGGACGGCGCCCGCGGCCCACTCGCCGCCGAAGCCGAACCCCTGCAGGCTCTTGAGCACGAGGAACTGCGGATACGTCTGGGCGAACGCGCAAAGGAACGTGAAGACCGAGAAGAACGCGACGGTCCATTGCAGCGTCTTCACGCGGCCGATGCGGTCGGCGAGCATGCCCGCAATCCATCCGCCGAGCGCCGATGCAACCAGCGTCGCCCCGCCGACCAGCCCCGCTTGCGTCCGGCTGATCGACCATTCCGCGATGATCGCCGGAATCACGAGGCTGAACATCTGCACGTCGAGGGAATCGAGCGCCCATCCGCCGAAGCACGCCCAGAACGTGCGCCGCTCGTTGCCGGAAATCTCCCTGAACCATCCGAACATCGCTTGCCTCCTGATTGCGCCGCGCCGTGCGCGCTGGTCGATCGATCGTGCCGGATGCGATCCGGTCAGCGAATCTCGGCCTGGTAGATGAATTCGCTCGCGGGGCCGCGCGAGCGCCGCCATTCGAGCGGATGACGGTCGTAGCCATACGCAAGCCGTTCGATGACGACCGTCGGCGTGCCCGGTTCGATGCGCAAAAGGCGCGCGTGCAGCGGCCCGATCGCTTCGACGGTGAGCGTCTCGGTCGCTGACGCGATCACCTGATTGCACTCCGCCTCGTAGACCGGATACAGCAGGTCGCCGATTCCGTCGATCGGCAACCGGGCGAACGCCTCGAAGCGATCGAACGGCAGCCAGATTTCCTCGGCGAGCATGGGGACGTCGTCGATCAGGCGCAGCCGCGACAAGCGGATGACGCGCGCGTTCGGCGCGATCTGCAGCGCGGCCGCGACGGCGGATGGCGCCTCGACGACTTCCCGGCGCAGGATGCGGCTTTCGGGAATGCGCCGCTCGCCCTGCTTGGTCTGGAAGCGAAAGAAGCGGAACAGCGAACTGTCGAAGCTCGCGCGGCGCACGAAGGTGCCGCGACCCTGGAAGCGTTCGAGCATGCCTTCCGCGACCAGCAAATCCACCGCCTTGCGCACCGTGCCGACCGCGACGTCGTAGCTTTTCGCGAGCGCCTGCTCGGTCGGGATGGCCTCGCCCGGACGCCAGTGGCGCGCGGCGATCATCGCGACGAGTTCGTCGCGCAGACGTTGATAGCGGGGAAGTCGGTTGTCGGCTTGCATGTCGGGGCCTGATGAATTCATCTATATGTTTCCACGAAGACGAGCCATTCGTCACGCCGGGGCAAACCCCTATGCAAGACCGCCAGCGGGTTATCACTGATTGTGTCGACCAACGATTCAACTAAACATATGTATGAATTCACCGGAGTCGACCGCATGATGCAGACCGCAACCCCCACCGAACAGCAGGTCGTGACGAAGACCGCCTGGCGGCTGATGCCGCTGCTCATCGTCATGTTCCTGATCGCGTTCATCGACCGGCAGAACGTCGGCTTCGCCAAGCTGCAAATGGTGCATGACCTCGGCATGACCGAGGCGTCATACGGGCTGGGCGCGTCGTTGTTCTTCATCGGCTACCTGCTGTTCGAGGTGCCGAGCACGCTCGCGCTGCATCGCTTCGGAGCGCGGCTGTGGCTCGCGCGGATCATGGCGACGTGGGGCGTGATCACGGTGCTGATGGCCTTCACGCACTCGATGGCCCTCTTCTACGTGTTCCGCTTTGCGCTGGGCGTCGCGGAAGCGGGCTTCTATCCGGGCGTCATCTTCTATCTGACGCTCTGGTTTCCGCAAAGCCATCGCACGCGCATGTTGGGGTTCTTCACGCTCGGCAGCGCGCTCGCCAACATGCTCGGCTCGCTCTCGGGCGGGCTGCTGCTCTCGCTCGATGGCAACCTTGGCCTCGCGGGCTGGCAATGGGTGTTCGTCGCGACGGGCGCGCCGGCGATCGCGATCGCCGCCGTCGCGCTGCGCTATTTGCCGAATTCGGTGGAAAGCGCGCCGTTTCTCTCCGACGAGGAGAAGCGCGTGATGAAAGCCGCGTTGTTGCGGGAAGCGTCACCCGAGGCGACCTCCGAGCATCCGTGGCGCGCGCTCATCGACCCGCGCGTCTTGATGTTCGCCGGCGCGTACATGCTGATGTCGACGTCGCTCTATGGCGTGACCTACTGGATGCCGACGCTGCTCAAGAGCGGCGGCGTTTCGTCGTCGCTCAATGGGCTGCTGAACATGATTCCGTGGGCGCTCGGCGCGTTGCTGCTGCTGTGGCTGCCGTCGAAACTGAAGCGCGAGGGCGTCGTGCTGAAGGCGATGGGGATCGTTGCGGGCGTCGGCGTCGTGGGCTTCGCCTTGAGCCTTGTCTTGCCGACGCTGCCCTTGCGCTTTGCCGCGCTCGTGCTCGGCGGGGCCTGCATCCCGCTGCTCTACCCGTGCTTCTGGTCGCTGCCGCCGCGTTTCTTTTCCGGCGCGCGGGCAGCGGCGAGCGTCGCGGCGATCAACTCCATCGGCAATCTCGGCGGGTTCTTCAGCCAGAACCTGATGCCGTACGTGGGCAAGGTCGCGGGCAGCGCGAGCGCGCCGATGATCGTGCCGGTGGTGTGTCTTGCGACGCTCGGTATCGGCATGACGATCGCCTGGGCGTTCAAGCAGCGTGGCGCGGTAGTGGGTGCGACGGCAGGCCGGTGACGCCGCCTTTCATCCCCCAAACTTGAACAGCCTTCGCGGCGTGTCCCAAAAGACGCGCCGCCGCTGCCCGGCATCGGGAACCATCTCCGCGAAAAGGGTGAGCAACGGCCCGTAATCGAGCCGCACCGGCGCGCGCAGGAACGGCCAGTCCGAGCCCCACACGCACGCGTCGGCTCCGAACGTGCGCAGCAGTTCCCTCACGTAAGGCTGCACATCCTCGTACGGGTGATCCTGCTGTGAAATCTTCTGCCAGCCCGAGAGCTTGACCACCGTGCGCCCGCCGTCCGCGAGACGCAGCAGCGCCTGAAACCCAGGCTGGTTCAATCCGCCGCCGACCTCCGGCCGCCCACAATGGTCGATCAGCACGCGCGTGCGCATCCTTTCGATGGTGGGTATCAACTCGACTAGCTGATCGCCCACGACCTGGATCTGCGCGAACAGGTCGAGGTCAGCGAGCAGGTCGAGCAGCGCGCCCGCACCGGTCACGACCTCGGCGCCTTCCATTGCCGGATTGAACGCGACCCCCACGACGCCCCCGCCCTTCAGCGCAACGAGCGCCTCACGGCTGACATCGTTGTCCACCACCGCGATACCCTTGAAGCGCCCCGGCGCCTGCGCGATTGCATCGAGCATGCAGCGGTTGTCGGTGCGATAGCCGCTCGTCGGCCCGACGAGCAGCGCGTGACGCACGCCGTGGGCGTCCATCACGCGCAGGAACTGCTTCGCCGTGCCGATCTCCTGCCCGGAGGGCCGGTACACGGTGTCCTCCCGATAGGGAAACCGCGCCGGATCGAACACATGGTTGTGGCAATCGATCTTGTCTTCGTCGTGGATAGCCATGTTTCCCGTGGTCATCAGCTCAGGTGCCCATCACTTCCGGCGGATGCTTGGCGACATAACGCCCCGGTGCCGGTTCGATGGGTTTGTATTTCGCGTTGCCCAGCTTCTTCGGCGCCGCGATCTCCTGGCCGGCGTGCGGCTTCAGCCAGTTGGACCAGTGCGTCCACCAGCTTCCCGGCTGCGACTTCGCCGATTCGAGCCACGCATCCGGACTGCCGCCGAGCTTGCCGTCGATCCAGTAGCTGCGCTTGTTCTTCGAAGCCGGATTGATCACGCCCGCGATATGGCCGCTCGCGCCGAGCACGAACTGCGTGTC
>NZ_FCON02000060.1 GCF_001544535.1 Caballeronia choica
GCGATCAGCTCGTTGAACTTCGACAGGCGCTTGCTGCCCTTGCCGTCGAGTTCGCGCACGTGCAGGTGCAGCACGGTGGCGCCGGCGTTGTAGCAATCCACCGCCTTCTGGATCTGCTGCTCCATCGTGACAGGGATGTCTTCGGGAAAGTCGGAAGGTACCCACGACGGCGCATACGGCGCGGCCGTGATGATCAGGGGTTGCTGGTTTTCGGGGTAGAGGGAACCGTCGAGAAAGTTCATGTCATGTCTCCAAAGGCGGATCGGGAATAAGGAAATAGATCGGGGATGGGGTTGATAAACCCTGTTCGGCTCCAATAGCGCAGGTCAGAGCTTCAATGCGCATTTGGTCGCCTATTGAGACGTCAAATCAAGAAAATCGATGAGCCTGTGGTCTTGCCAGTCTCCAGGCCGCGCGCAGGGCCTCGGGTGTACCCGATTCATAGGAGCTATGGCTTTAACCATGCTGCGTATCTTTTTTTCAATGGCTTGCGAGACATCATAGTAGTGCGGGAAATCATCTTCGACCCCACTCGCGGCAGGGGGGGCGATCCACCACCGCTCGAACCATCGTTGCGCGGAATGCACAGCTTGCAAGGCATTGCGTGTAGATCCTGCCCATCGGCGTGGTCATTGGCAGCCCGCCGGCGAACGGCTTGCCCTTCGGCGCCGAGTGGCACGCGAAGCAATCGCCAGCTTTCGCGAGATATGCGCCCCGTGCGACGAGCACATCGTCGGCAACCGCCGCGCGCGCTGATCGGCAAGGGGCAAGGCCAGCCCGATTACCGCAACGAGCCTCCTGGTCATCATTGTTCCCCTCACGCGGTTTGCAGCTAACGGCCTACCCAGTTGCCGGCGACGCTTGGCCGTCGCGGCATAGATCGCGTTGGTGAGTGCAGGCGCGAGCGCGGCCGTGCCGGCTCTCCGATCGCGCCCGGCGCTTCGGCGCTCTTGACGTTATGCACCTCGATAGGCGGTGTCTGGCTCAGCCGCAGCGTGCAGTAACGAAACGTGGCCCCCTTCTCAAGCTTGATCGGGCCGTTCGCGAACGTCCCGATTCGCAATTTCGGCCCGTGCGCCCGGGCATTGCGCCGTCTTGCGCTTTCCACCAATTCTTGATCGGCCGGACGGTAGGCCTTACGATTGCGCGAACCATCGATAACAACATGGAGACGCGCAATGTCCGATCCGATTCACCGCCCGCTGCTCGTGCGCATCGCGCTTGTCCTTGCGCTGTCCGTCACGCCCTTTATGCCCGCCGCGCATGCGGCCGCAACCGGCAACGCCACCGATACCGCGCATGAAGTCGTCATCAAGAGGGATGAGTATGGCGTGCCGCATATCTACGCGAATTCCGTGTATCGATTGTTCTACGGCTACGGTTATTCGGTGGCGCAGGACCGGCTCTTCCAGATGGAGATGGCGAAGCGCAGCACGCAAGGCACCGTAGCCGAAGTGCTCGGCGAGAAGTTCGTGAAGTTCGATCAGTCCACGCGCGGCAACTACTGGCCCACATCGATCGAAAGGCAGATTGCGGCGTTGCCGCAGCACGAACGCGATATTCTCGACGGGTATGCTGCCGGAATGAACGCCTACATCGCGCACGTTCGCGAGCAACCCGGCACGCTGATGCCGAAGCAGTTCAACGACTTTGGCTTCGCGCCCTCGGCCTGGAGCGCATTCGATGTCGCGATGGTGTTCGTCGGCACCATGGCCAACCGCTTTTCCGACAGCACGAGTGAAATCGACAACCTCGCGCTCCTGACCGCGTTGAAGGACCGCTACGGCGACACCCGCGCGATGGAACTGTTCAACCAGTTGAAGTGGCTCGTCAACCCGAATGCGCGCACGACCATCGCAGCGGGCGAACGCTCGTACTCCGTCAAGGTCGGCTCGCAGCAGCGCGACGGATCGCTCGCATACGCACTGCCCCGCTACGACGCTGCACCGCCGATGGCCGATCGCCCTGCGCACGGAAACGACGGCCTCCTGCTCGCGCTCGATCCGGTGTCCAATCGCGAAACGGTGCTGGAGCAGTATGCGCAAAGCGGAGCGAATGGTCTCGCAGGCTTTCCGACCACGAGCAACATGTGGGTCATCGGCAAGGAGCGCGCGCGGGGCGCGAAAGCGATCATGCTCAACGGCCCTCAGTTCGGCTGGTTCGCGCCGGCCTACACGTACGGGGTTGGCTTGCATGGCGCAGGCTTCGACATCGTCGGCAATACACCGTTCGCTTATCCGTGCATGCTCTTCGGCCACAACGGCACGATATCGTGGGGCTCGACGGCCGGCTTTGGCGACGATGTCGACATGTACGCCGAACGCATCGATCCCGCGCGTCCGGACTTCTACTGGCATGACGGCCGGTGGGTGAAGATGCAGAAGCGCACCGAGATCATTCACGTGAAGAACGGCGCACCCGTTGTGCTCGACGTGTACCGGACGGTGCACGGCAATGTCATGCAGCGAGACGACGCGCGGCACACGGCCTACGCGAAGGCACGTTCGTGGGACGGCCTCGAAGTGCAATCGCTGCTTGCATGGACGCATCAGGCGCAAGCGCACGACTGGAAAAGCTGGACAGCGCAAGCGGCACGTCAGGCGCTGACGATCAACTGGTACTACGCCGACGGCGACGGTAACATCGGCTATGCGCATACCGGCGCGTATCCGCGTCGTCGCGACGGGCACGATCCTCGCCTGCCGGTGCCCGGCACTGGCGAATGGGATTGGCGCGGCTTGTTACCCTTCTCGACCAATCCGCAGATCTACAATCCGCGCGCGGGCTATATCGCGAACTGGAACAACTCGCCGGAAAAGGGCTATCCCGCCTCTGATCTGTTCGCTTTTCTGTGGGGCACGGCCGATCGCGTCGACGAGATCAGCACGCGCATCGAGGCGCACGCGACGCTCGACAGTGACGACGTCTGGCAGATCCTCAAGGACACGAGCCGAGCCGATCTCAACGTGCGACATTTCCTTCCCTTCATCGAGCGGGCCACAGCATCGCTGCCCGAGGACGACCCGCGGCGACGCATCGCGGACACGCTCCATCGATGGAATGGCATCAACGACGACCCGAAGGACAGCGGCCACTATGCGCAACCCGGTTCGGCGATCATGAGCGCATGGCTGGGCTCGATGCTGACGAAGACCGTGGCTAAAGCCGTGCCCGCGCCGTTCGACAAGTGGTACACGGCGAGCGGCTACGAAACGACCCAGGACGGTCCGACCGGCTCGATGAACCTCAGCACCGGCAGCAAGATTCTTTACGAGGCGCTGCTCGGCGAACGCTCAGCGGTGCCGCAGCGTGTGGACCTGTTCGCGGGCGAGCAACCCGACGACGTGGTTCGTGCCGCGCTCGGGGACGTCTGGACGAAGCTCTCGGAACAGCAAGGCAAGGAAATCGCCGCGTGGCGTACGCCCGCCGTCGCGCTGACGTTTCGCGCGAACAATTTCTTCGGCGTGCCGCAGGCGGATGCATCGGAGGCGATTCGCGTGCCTGAGTATCAGAACCGTGGTACGGAGAACGACCTGATCGTATTCGGAAGCGTAGCGGCGCGAGGCAAGGTGCAGGCGTTCGATATAGTCGCCCCGGGAGAAAGCGGGTTTATCGCGCCCGACGGAACGCGTTCGCCGCACTACGACGATCAGCTTGCCCTGTACACGGGCTTCGGCCGCAAACCGCTCTGGCTCGAAGACGCGGATGTCGCGCGGCAGGCGCGACAGATCACGAAACTCCACGTGGAAGGATCCCCATGAAGCGGTGCTTGCGCTCGACGACGTGCCTTCGCCTCGGCGGTCTGCCACATCACGCGACGATCATCAGACTCCTTTGCGCTACGGCACGCCACAGACATCCTCAACTAGCCGATCGAACGATCTCGTCTTTGTCCGCGCGGCGATAGCGACCGCGCAGCACTTTAGGGTTTAGCGAACTCGCTAAACCCCAGCCCCCAAATCAAATGGGGTCTCCCGCAGACGCCTGCCCTCTCAGCTTGAACACCGCGTTCCCTATCGCCGGCGCAACCGACGGACCCGACAACTCCCCGACACCGCCGGGCTTGTCCGGATCGCCCTGCACGATCGCGATGTCGATCTCCGAAAGCAAGCGTTAGAGCACGGCGCCGAGGTAAGCAGTCTGAAGCGCATCCTCGCTCCGCAGTTCGGCGCTGGTCCCTTCTGCCACCACGCGCCCCGTTTCGAGCACGTAGCCATAGGAAGCGTAATGCAACGCCACGGTGGCGTTCTGCTCGGCGAGAAGGATGCTCACGCCATCGTCCCGGTTGAGCCTGGCGAGTATCTCGAAGATCTCTTCAACGATCTGCGGCGCCAGGCCCATCGACGGCTCGTCGAGCAGCAGCAGTCTGGGGCGTGCCATCAGCGCCCGGCCGATGGCTATCATTTGCTGCTCGCCCCCTGAGGTGACACCGGCGAGCGATTTACGATGCGTCTTGAGACGGGGGAAAATCGCATAGATTCGCTCGAGCCCCGCATCGACTTCGCGCCGCGACGGGCGTTGCGAATAAGCGCCGATGCGCAGGTTGTCCTCCACGCTCAGATGCGCGAAGCATCGGCGCCCTTCCAGCACCTGCACAAGCCCGCGCTCGACGAGCCGTGCAGGATCGGCATGCGTAACGTCCTCTCCGCGATAAGCGATCCGACCGTGTGTCAGCGCCCCGCGATCGGCACGGACAAGCGCGGAAATCGCCTTGAGCGTCGTGCTCTTGCCCGCTCCGTTCGAGCCCAGCAGCGCGACGATCGCTCCTTGGGGAACCGCAAGCGTCACCTTGCGCAAGGCCGGAATGAGTCCGCCGTAGGAGAGCGCGATCGCATGGACCTCGAGAATCGCGGGCGCGCTCATGCTCAGAGCTCCTTGCTGCAATCGCGCGGCTTGATGCCTTTCTCTTTCGCATAGGTGTTCGCCGATTGCTCGATGATCGGACGCAGTAACGTGCGATCCGCTTGCACCCAGCCGCTGATCACCTTCCAGTTCTGACCGTCCCATTGCTGGAAGCGCACGGCTCCGCCGCCTTCGTGATCGGCACAGGAGAGCCTGAGCGGCTGCACGAGCCCAAGCGCGCCAAGCTGCTTCAGGCGTGCGTCGTCGAGATTCAGGTGTTCGAAGCCCCAGCGCACCTGTTCACCCGTGAGCGGCTTGTTGCCATACTTCGCCTGCGCGACGCGCAGCGCTTCGACATTGAGGATGCCGTTCACCACGCCCAGGTTGTAGTACACGGTACCGAAGCGCGCCGGGTCCTGCAGGTTGCCCTTGCCTGGCTTCACGACATACTGGTCGATTGCCTGAAGCACCGGGTAGTTCGTGCCGGAGGGATGCGTCGTGATCGAAATGAAGCCCTTCGCGGCATCGCCTGCGGGACGCACATCTTCCTCCGAGTTGCTCCAGATGTTGCCGATGATATGGTTGGCCGGAAAGCCCACCTTCTGCGCAGACTTCAACGCCACCGGGTTCATCACGCCCCAGCCGCGCAAGATCACCCAGTCGGGGTGAATGCGGCGAATCGTCAGCCACTGGGAGCCCTGCTCGTTGCCAGGGTGCGGCACCTCGATCTGCGTGAGTTCGAAGCCGTACTTCTTCGCGAGAATGTCGAGCACGGGAATCGTCTCGCGGCCATACGGCGAGCCGTGATAGAGCACGACGATCTTCTTGCCCTTCAGCGCGGGCAAGCCGCCCGATTGGGAACCGATGTAATTGACGATTGCCGAGACTTCGCTATACGGGTTCAGTTGCAGCGGAAACACGTAGGGAAAGACGGCGCCGTCGGTCGAGTCGGTGCGGCCGTGATTGATCGTGATGAGCGGCAGCTTGTCGGCTGTCGAGCGATCGAGCGTCGCGTAGGCAATGCCCACCGATAGCGGATTGGTCGCTGCGGCAGGCGCACCATCGATGCCACCCTTCAGGCGCTCGTAGCATTCGACCCCCTTCTCGACCACATACTCGGTCTCGCACTCACTCCAGACGAGCTTCACGCCGTTCACGCCGCCATCGCGCGTGTTGATCAGACGCATGTAGTCGATGAAGCCGCCGAAGAAGCCGGTCCCGCCCGCCGCATAAGGGCCGACGCGATAGCTTTGCAGCGGGAAATATTCTTCGCCCGCCGCTCGTGCGGTCGGTGCGGCGCACAGGACGCTCGCGGCGACCGAGATTGAAAGCGCTGCACGCAGCAACGTTGATTGCGCGCGGCGAACCGCGTGTGATGCGAAAGCGTTCATGCTGAACGAATCCTTTATCGTGAGGAAGGGATGGAAGATGAAGCTTGGTGGATCGATCAGGCACGCGAGGTCCGCTCGCGGAACCGCTGCCGCATGCGTTGCACGAGCCGTGCGAGGCCGTCCGGCTCCTTGACGAGGAACACGATGATCAACGTGCCAAACACGATCTTCTGAACGTTCTGCACTTGTCCCGCGTCGATGCCGAGTCCGGCGAGCGCACCCGATGCATGCGACAGCGCGATCGGCAGCAACACCACGAAGGCCGCTCCGTACACGCTCCCTGCGATGCTTCCCATGCCGCCGATGATGATGATGAAAAGCACCTGGAACGACAGGTTCAGGTCGAATCCGTGAGGCTCCACTGTGCCGAGATAGGCGAACGCCCATAGCGCACCGGCGATGCCCAGCACGAACGAACTGAGCGCGAACGCAAGCAGCTTGGTCTTCGCCACGTCAATGCCGATGACCGCGGCGGCCGTGTCCATATCGCGCACGGCCATCCATCGGCGGCCCAGTTCACTGCGAACAAGGCTCGCCGCGAAGAGGAAGAGCAAGCCCGTCACCACCAGAACGAATAGATAGCGAGACGCAGGTGTCGCGACCGTCCAGCCGAGTATCTCGAGCCTGGGGGCGCTCAATACGCCCGATGTGTCGTCATTCGAGAACCAGCTCACTTTCGTCAGCAGCCATTCGACGAAGAACTGCGCGGCGAGCGTCGAAGCGATCAGGTAAAAGCCCTTGATGCGGATGCTCGGCAAACCGAAGAGCACGCCGAACGCGGCGCTCACCATTCCCGCCGCCAGGAGATCGACCGGCAGCGGCAGCGACGGCAGGCGTACCGCGAAGTTATACGTCGCGTACGCACCGACCGCCATGAACGCGGCAGATCCAAGCGACAACTGACCTGCGTATCCGGTGAGCAGGTTCAGCCCGAGTCCGGCGAGCGAGAGGATCAGGAACGGTGTCAGGATCGCGTTGAGCCAATAAGCGCTGGCCAGTGCCGGAATCGCGACTAGGGCGAGAATCGCGGCCGTCACGCCGACGAGCAGGACGGGTAACGCGAAACGAGGCGCAACGGCGCTAACGGAAGTAGTCGACATGGCCGTCCTCACACGCGCTCGATGGCCGGCTCGCCGAACAGGCCGGCGGGTCGTGCCAGGAGAAACACCATCGCGAGAACATACGGAAACCAGTTCTCGATCCCGCCGCCCACGAACGGCCCCGCGTACACTTCTGCGAGCTTTTCAGCGGACCCGACCAAGAGGCCGCCCGCAATCGCCCCTGCAATCGACGAGAAGCCGCCGATGATAAGCACCGGCAATGCCTTGAGCACGACCAGCGACAGAGAAAACTGCACCCCGAGCCGCGCGCCCCACAGCAGTCCCGCGACCAGACTCACGAATCCCGCGAGCGACCACACGATGACCCAGATGCGCGGCAGCCGAATGCCGACGGCGAGCGCGGCGAGCGGATCGTCCGCGACCGCGCGCAGCGAAAGCCCTAACCGCGTGCGCTGCGTGAAGAGCGAGAGCGACACCACCAGCACGCCGGCGATCGCAGCGGCGAACAGATCGAATTGGCTGAGCATCGTACCTCCGATCTCGAGTGGCTTGTCGTCGATGCCGAGGTCGAGACCATGAACCTGCGCGCCCCAGAAGAGCTGCGCCGCGCCTTCGAGGATGAAGCTCAAGCCCAGCGTCGCCATGAAGAGTACGATCGGCGCGCGATTCACCAGCGGCCGCAGCACGGCCCGTTCGATCGCGACTGCGATCAGGACGAATACCGCGAGCGTCACGATGAATGCAAGCCAGGGCGCGAGGCCGCGCTCGACAAGACTCACGAACGTGAGCGCACCGAACAGCACGAGCGCGCCCTGCGCAAAGTTGAACACGCCCGATGCCTTGTAGATCAGCACGAAGCCGATGGCGACGAGCGAATACATCACGCCTGCGAGAAGTCCGCTCGCGAGCACTTCCAGAAAGAAATTCATGAGCCACGCCCTTGAGCGAATTAACCTGCTGTTACCGCGTTGTCAGTGGTTGTCAGTGCCGCGTCCCGAGATACGCGGTGAGCACATCGGGGTGTGTGCGCACGTCCGCTGGCGCGCCGTCCGCGATTTTCCTGCCGTAGTCGAGCACGACAATGTGGTCGGACAGGTTCATCACCACGCCGATGTCGTGCTCGATCAGCACGACGGTGACCTTGAACAGCCCATTCGCGTCGCGGATGAAGCCAGCCATGGCGCGCTTCTCCTCGGCGTTCATGCCCGCCATGGGCTCGTCGAGAAGCAGGAGGCGCGGCTCGGCGGCCAGTGCGCGCGCCAGCTCGACGCGCTTCTGAACCCCATACGACAAGGTTCCGACCACGCTGTGCCTGACGCGCTGCAGGTCGAGCGCTTCGATTACGAGGTCGGCATGCTTACGCTGGGCCGCCTCGTCGCTGCGCGCGCGGCCCAGATGCAACGTCTGTTCGATCCACGTGCTCTTGCGATGCAGGTTGCGTCCGGTCAGCACGTTGTCGAGCACGCTCATGCGCCCGAACAGCGCAATGTTCTGAAACGTGCGCGCAATGCCGCTCAGCGCCGCCTCATGCGGATGCATGCGCTTTCTCGCGGCCCCGTTGAAGCGCACCGTCCCTTGCTGCGGCCGGTAGACGCCATTGATCACGTTTAGCAGCGAGCTCTTGCCCGCGCCGTTCGGACCGATCAACGTACAGATTTCGCCTTCATGGACATCAAAGCTGATATCCGTGACGGCGCGTACTCCGCCAAACGAAAGCGATATGTGTTCGAGCGACAACAGCGCCTCGCGCGCGGCGGTCTGATGCGCGGTCATGCCACAAACCACGCGTGAGAGCATCGATGCGCCGCCATCTCACGCCGCCTTCGCTTGCGACTGCTCGCGCGAGCGCGCGGCTTCCTCCAGTTCGCGCACGAGTGGCAGCACCCGCTTGCCGAAGTATTCGACCTCTTCGATGAAGTGCAAAAACCCGGTCAGCACCAGATCGACGCCAACCGCTTTCAACGCGACGATCCGCTCGGCAATCTGCTGTGGCGTGCCGATCAGGTTGGTGCGAAAGCCATCGTTGTACTGCACGAGATCCTCGAAGCTCGACTTCGCCCAGTTGCCCTCTCCTTCCGGCGAGGCCTTGCCCGCCTCCTTCACCGCGTCGCCGAAGGCGTGCACGGCTTCGACATGCGCGTGCCGGATGATGTCGTCGAGAACGGCCCTCGCTTCCTCCTCGGTGTCGCGTGCGATCACGAACGCGTTCACGCCGATCTTCACCTTGTGATTATTCTTCGCGGCCTTCGCCTGGATGTCGTCGATCTGCAGCTTGAGATTCTCGGGCGTGTTGCCATTCGTGAAATACCAATCCGAGACGCTTGCCGCATTGTCGCGAGCGGCGCGCGAACTGCCGCCCTGGAAGATCACCGGATGCGGCTTCTGAATCGGCTTCGGACTCAGCGTGTAGTTGTTGAAGCGGTAGAAGTCACCCTTGTAGGTGAAGTTGTCCTGCGTCCAGATGCCCTTCAGCGCTTCAATGAACTCACGCGACCGACGATAGCGTTCATCGTGCTCAAGCCAGTGCTCGCCGATTGCCGTGAACTCGCCCTTGAACCAGCCGCTTACCACATTGACGCCGATGCGCCCGTTCGAGATGTGATCGATCGTCGCGATCTGCTTGGCAACGACGGCCGGATTCCACGGTCCGGGCAGGATCGCCGCAAGCACCTTGAGCTTCGTGGTCGCATGCAGCAGCGCCTGGCTGAAGGAAACCGACTCGTGCTGATTGTCCGCGCCATAGCCGGCGGTAAAGCGGATCTGGCTCAACGCGTAGTCGAAGCCGGCCTGCTCGGCGGTTTGCGCGAGCTTCTGGTTGTATTCGACGCTCCAGTCCGTGCGTTGCTCGATCGTACTGACCACGAGGCCACCGCTGACATTGGGCACCCAGTAGGCGAACTGCAATGCTTCCTGAGTCTCTTCCTGCTTCTCTTCCCGCTTCTCGCTCATGACGAATTCCTGAATGGTTGGCAGCTTGCGCGAGCCCAAGTTTCGACGTCGCCGTATCGATCGGCGTGCAGATCGCAATGTAGGGCAGTGCAACGCCTCGACCAATCAATTTATTCAGCTATCGATGTGCGCACAGACGGCGTTAGCTATGGTCGCTTTATCGCGTTGGAACGCGAGATGAAGATCGCGATTCCTGATATTTGCGCGACGGTCCGCTTCATATGCAAAGCGCTAATCGAACTATGAAGCCGGGACCAATTCCGCTAGATTCTGCGCAATTCATTGACGCTCGAACAAGGAACCTCCATGACCCGGACACCGACCGCCGCCCTCTCCCTTGGCGCCGATTACGAAGCCGTTGCAGATCGCTTCAGGCCCATCTTCGAGCGGATTGCCGCAGGCGCGCTCGAGCGCGATCAGACGCGTGCGCTGCCTCATGAAGAAATCGACGAGCTCAAGCGCGTGGGCTTCGGCGCGCTGCGGGTGCCCGTCTCGCATGGAGGAAGCGGCGTCTCGGTCAAGCAGCTCTTTCGCCTGCTCATCGAACTCGCCGCTGCCGATTCGAACCTGCCGCAGGCATTGCGCGGCCATTTTGCGTATGTCGAGGATGTGGTCAACACCTCACCGGGCGCGGAGCGCGATCGCTGGTTCGCACGCTTTGTCGACGGCGAGCTCTTTGGCAACGCCTGGACCGAAGTCGGCAATGTCGCGCTCGGCAGCGTCATCACGAAGGTCTCGCGGCGCGGCGACCGCTGGGTTGTGAATGGCGCGAAGTACTACAGCACCGGAAGCATCTTCGCCGACTGGATCGATGTCTACGCACAGCATGCGGATGGCCGCGATGTCATCGTGGCAGTGCCGACAAAGCAACCGGGCGTGACGCTGAGTGACGACTGGGACGGCTTCGGCCAGCGCACGACAGGCAGCGGCACGACCGTGTTCAACGATGCAGCCGTGCAGGAAGCGCACATCGTCGACTTTTCAAGGCGCTTCAGGTACCAGACCGCCTTTTACCAGCTCTTTCATCTGGCAACGCTTGCCGGCATCGCGCGGGCGGCCACGCGCGACGCGGCGGCGGAGGTTCGTGCGCGTCAACGTGTCTATAGCCACGGGAATGCGTCGCACGTGAGCCGGGATGTACAGATCCAGCAGGTCGTCGGCGAGATCGCGGCGTGGGCGTATGCGGCGGAAGCGATCGCATTGCAGGCGACTGAACCGGCGCAACGCGCCTACGAGGCGCGCTTCGTCGACGATGCCGAGGCGGAAAAGCAGGCGAATATCGATGCCGAAATCGAATCGGGCAAAGGGCAGATCGTCGTGACGGAACTTGCGCTGCGCGCGTCGACGCACTTGTTCGATGCCCTCGGCGCGTCGGCTACGAGCGGCGCCAAATCGCTTGACCGGCACTGGAGAAATGCGCGCACAGTTTCATCGCACAATCCGACCGTCTATAAGGCGAAGCTGGTGGGTGACTGGGAGATCAACGGGACCGAGCCGGTTTATGTTTGGCAAATTGGTCGCGGCGGGAATGACGGTTGAGTTGCCTGGAGTCTTCCTGTCGAAACCCTGCGCGTACGGAAAAAATCACCATGCCGCGGCCACTACTTCATGACGAACACGGGTTCCTTTGCGCAAGGAAGCGCCGAGTGTGGTCGCTCTGCGGAAGGCGACCTGGAGCGCCCAGCCATCGCAACAAAAAGCGGACGCATGACGCACGTGATCGAACTGGAGTTGCTCCAATGCCGCTATCCATGCGCGTATTTCAAGTACTTGCAGAACGGATTACTCGCGCGGCCTGTTAGCGTCCGGGCTCACTCGTCTGTTGGCGAGCAAGCCTCAAACGCGGAGCGCCACCGTAACCACAACGAGAGCCGAGAAGATCAGCGCCGGGGCGAGATGCTTGAACGGCTCCCGATTTCGTAGCAATGTGAAGAGCACGCCAATCATGATCGCACCGGCCAGCGTCAGGCCTAGAACTCTGGTTTGTTGTCCAAGAAGAAGTGCTGCACTGAGCAGTTCGAGAGCGGCACAGAGCAACCGAAACCATGCCGGGTAACCCCAGCGTGCGAAGTCGCGCTTCACCGCGCCACGTCCTGCGAGATTGACCACCCCAGCAACCGCGAACAGAACCGCTACGATCGTCGCGAGAATCGATTCGAAAGATGCAGTGTTTAACGCCATCATCATGCTCCGTTGCTTTGCTGAAAGTGCTTCTGCACAGAGAGGTCCGCAATCAGGCCGGGGCCGTGGGGTTCCCACGCAAGAACTCGCCGGGCATGCCCGCCGCTTACCGTCTGGTCGAGCGCCAGTGCGTCAGCAAATGGCCCAAGCAATTTGCGAGCATCGTCGAGCGGCCACGGTTCGACGCGATCGGCACCGACCGAGGCCCGAATCGCTTCACCCATTTCGGCAACGGCAACCGCATCTTCCGCGATCACGTTGAAGACCTGTCCCGCGACTCGACCGTCCCCACTTGCCGCCCGCTCCACCGCGCTCAGGTAGGCCGTGGCGAGATCATCGACGTGAACGGCAGGCCAGTGGTTGCCACCATCGCCGACGACCCTCACACTGCCGGTCTGACGGACCATGCCGGCAAGCATGCCGAAGATGCCGCCGCCGTAGCCGTGCACCATCGCCGGCCTGAGGATCACTGCGGCAATCGAGCGGCGTGCTGCCAGCGCCAGCACGTGTTGCTCCACTGCGGGGCGCCAGGCGACAAGTGGTGTCGGGTTCAGCGCCGATGCTTCAGTCGCGGGTTCGCCCTCCGTATTGCCGTAGACCCAAGTGCCAGACGTATAGACAAACGCCGCGCCCGGAAGCAAATGCGAAAGCATCGCCTCAACTGCGGCCTCGTCAGCAGCAGCGGCGGAAGCATCGTTGGTCGACGCCATGTGCACCACACCATCGGCGGCACCGGCAGTCGCAGCGAAAGACTGTGGCTCACGCAGGTCGCCGGAATGCAGTTTTACACCGAGACGTGCCAGCGCGCTCGCGGCCGCCGACCTGTCTTCGCGCACCAGCGCCGTCACCTGATGGCCCAGGCTGATTGCCTTGCGCGCGACCGCTCGACCGATGTAGCCCGTACCACCCGTCATGAATAGTTCCATAGCGTTCTCCTCGATGATTGCCTGCGAAGTTGATAAGTGACATGAACGAGACTTATCGGTCTCGTTTCGACCAATCTAAACGAGACTGACCAGTCTTGTCAACTACTCGACGATCTGTTATTTATCTGGCATGAACACGTCCTCTCTCCCCGACCTGAGCCCGCTGCAACGCCGCAAGCGGTCCGCCATCCTCGACGGCGCGAAAGCCGTTTTTTTAAGCCAGGGTTTCGGCCTGGCAACGATGGACGATGTCGCCGCGGCCGCCGGCGTCGGGAAACAGACGGTCTACCGCCACTTCAAGTCGAAGGAGGCGCTCTTCGTTGGTCTGGTCAGCTCGATGTGCGCTCAGGTGGGTGGATTTCTTGCCAGCGCTCAGGGCGAGCAATCCGATGGATCACCCGAAGTCGAGTTGCGCGAGTTGGGATGGTTGCTGGCACGAAGCCTTATTACACCGGATAACCTGCGGCTTTACCGGGCCATCGTTGCTGAGGCCGAGCGTCTCCCGGAACTCGGCCAAGTGTTTTACGAGAATGGTGCAAAGGTCGTGCGTGCCTTCGCCGCAAAGATTCTGCGAAAGCGATTTGACAAATCGACGGCTGCATTGCGGGCAGCGACATTCGTTCAGTTGGTGCTTGGCGACGCGTATCTGGAACTGTCAATTGGCTACACGGTGCCCGATGTTGAAGCGCGCTTCGCGCTGCAGATTGACGAGGCGGTAGCGGCAGCACTTCGCTAAGTGAAGAAACAGCGTGCCCGTCTCTGCGAAGAACAAACTGCTGGAGAAGCTTGCCTCGATGTCCCGGGACATCGAGGAACGCAAATGAGCGCGCTATGATTTTGGATCGCCGAAGCATCCGGGAAATACGAGTGTCGGTGACGGGCATTCCCTCATACCTTTCCGCGCATCCCGAACTCCAACGCTAGCCGCGTAACGACAGATACTGGTCTGCAGCAATAATCGCCGAAGCAATTTCTTCCACCGACACTCGTTTTGCCATCGCTTGAGCCCGCATGGCCCGATATGCGTCGAGCTTGGTAATCCCTTGCTGTCTTACAAGGATTTCTTGCGCTTCGGCGATCTTCCTGACGCTCTCCACTTTGTCCTCGAGGCGGATTACGCGCTTTTTGAGTTTCTTGATGTCGCCAGAAAGCTGTTGAGCAAGCACGACCGCACTGAGCACGCCGAACGAGCGGACTGGCGCGGTTACTACGGCCTTTGCCCCTACGCGAAGAACCGCGTCGATGATGGTTGGATTCTCATAGTTCACGACCGCCACGACAGGAGGCGAGTCGTCGGCGTTGCACCAGGCATAGTCAAAATCGAGCGTATCCGGATAGAGTCCAATGAACACGACGTCCGTTCCTTCGACAGGCGCTTCGAGCGGCGGCCAGAAACAATGCGCCTTGCAACCGATGCGCTCGAGCTGCTGCGTCAACATCTCGCCGTCGCGGTTGTGGGGATGGAAGATGCAGATATGCATCGAACGCAAATCCCTCAGTAAACGCGATCCGCTTCGCAATGAAGAAATTTCGACCCGACCGTTGGTGCGGGCACATCCGATATCGCCGCGCACTTAGTTCTCCACTGAAGTCATTTGTGACGCGGTACTGCTGAGATCGTGCGCCACCAAGTATGGATCGGGATAAATTGCCTCGCGCGTTTCCCGCACGATCGCGAACCGTCCCTCGGAATTGACCCGCCCTATCCGCGGATAAAGATATGCGTGATGATTGGAGGCTTCTATGCGGACCGTACCTTGGGGGGCGTCGAACGAAGATCCGAGCAGACAGGGCATCAAAGCGTCGATGTCATCGCTTCCGCTCGCGCGCAGCGCCCTGGCGAATATGTGGAACTGAAAGTACGCCGCTTCCCAGCATGCGTTTGGTGCGACGCTATCGCCGAACCGCTCCCGGAATTTGGCCAGACAACTTATGTTCGCTTCGGTTTGAATCGTTTGAAAATAGGGCGCCGATGTGTAATGCCCTTCAGCGACAACCGCCCCCATCTGCGCGACTTCAACTTCAGAAGTCGTCAAGCTGCCGATCGGCATTTTCGCTGGATCGAAACCGGCGTCCGCATAAGCACGGTAGAAACATTGTGTTGAATTACCGACTACAGTCGAAAAGATGAAGTCGGGTTGTACATTGCGGATATCGGCCAGTACTTCGTCGAAGTCCCGTTCTGTCGCATCGAGTGGAACGTAGCGCTCACCCACTTTTTGCCCGCCGGGGCACTGGCTCACGAGATCCGCCATGATCCGATTCGACTCGTAAGGATAGATATAGTTTGAACCGACCATGTATACGCGCGGACCAAACTTCGAGGTCATGTACTCGGCGAGCTGGACGCTATTCTGGTTCGGCGCCGCCCCTGTATAGATCAAATGATCGGAACATTCGAACCCTTCGTACAGGGTCGCGTAGAACAGGAGCCTGTTCCAGCGTTCCACTACCGGAATTACCGCTTTGCGCGTACTCGACATGTAGCAGCCGAATATGACCTTCACATTGTCCGCCGTGATGAGACGCTCAGCCAACGCAGCATAGCGCGCTGGTTCGGAATGCGCGTCGTAGAAGACAGGTACGATTTCGCGGCCGTCTACGCCGCCTTCTTCGTTGACCTGTCCGATCGCGAAGAGCGTTCCGAAGCGTTGTGACGACTCGATGGACGAGGTCACGCCCGTTTCGGAATACAGCACGCCAACTTTAATGGGGTCGGTGTGTGCCACGGAATCCTCGACTCGGTTAGGACGCTTGCACGCCTTGATAAAACTAATGTTAGTCCAAACGCCCGCGCCAAAACGGGCTTGCTCATGCCACGAGCCTGGACAGCAAATTCGGCAATATGTCGAAAAGCCGCGTGCTTTGCGTCAATGAAAAGGTATTGCGCCAGCCAAATATTTCGCACATTTCACGGTGTGGCACGGGGTCGACGCTAATACACTGAACCCGTACCCCGCGTACTGCCAGGCCATGCACCGCGTGGCGGGCATCTTCGACCAGATAGCGCGGATCGAAGATGTCGATGTCCGACGGTTCGCCGTCGGTCACCAGCATTATGGTCTTCGACACGCTGCTTTCCTGTTCAAGGCAGGTGCCCGCATGACGCAAGGCGGGGCCGATTCGCGTCGACCATGCGGGCCGGACCGCCTCTAGCCTTCGCCAATGCCGTGCCTCGAGACGTTCTCCGAAGTCCTTGAACCGCACGTAACGAACTTCCGACCGTCTATTGGACGAGAAGCCATGCAACGCAATACGCACGTGTCCGCTGTCGAAAACCGAGGTAACTTCATGGGCAGCCTCCCGCTCGCAATCCAACAACGTGCGGCCCGACGCATCGACCGAACGGGAGGTGGACGCGGAGAGGTCCAGCAGAAGCAGAATCGATGCATCGCGGGCCCTCCGCCCGGTTCTCGTGAACACGCGGCCGTCAGGCACTTTCCCGCTTCGCTGCGTGACGACATGCGTGACCAGCGCCTCGAGATCGATCTCGTCGCCGTCCGCCTGATGGCGCAGCCGATGAAACGAAAGCACCTCCGGATATTCAATCCAGGCGGAACGTGCAGACCGCGCCCCGTTCGGCGAGTCACTGTCGAGAGCGCTCATCTGCAAGTGCGCACCCTCGACGACGCTCACCCAGTCGTCCCGAAGAACTCTTGCCTTGTAGTTCCACTCCGGATACATCAATCGAATCGATTCAGGCGCGGATTCGGTTTCCTCGCTTTCGTCCTGTCGGCCGCCCGCCGCATCCTCGACACGTTGCACCCTGGCTCCCTGTGCCTGGACCACGGCCGTAACAATCTCCTCGTTCTCGAAACGCCACAGATAGGTATTGTCGTCCCGGTATTGCGGCTCAACTTGATAACACTGCGGGTCGAAAGGCACCCGCATCTGGCCGAGGTCGTTTGCCAGGATTGAAGCGACTTCACGAAAGCGCCCGGTATCTTCAAGGCGTGTTCCGATGGCTTCAATCATCGACCTTCCTTTCTCGACCCAGTGATGAGTATCGCGGTATCCAGGATCGTGCAGGGCCAGGCTCAAGCGTTCCGCCAATACTCCAAACGTCAGACCCATGGCCTGAAGCTGTCCGCCGGCACGATGAAAGCGTCTCCAGAGTTCTCTCAGTCCCGGACACTCCCGGATCATCAGGCGCTCTATGCGCACATCCTCCATTAGCGAGAGCATTGCAACCATCATTGGCACGCGAGTTCCCACTGGCCTGCCTGGCTCGGAAAATCTCAGATGCCCAACGGCATGCGCGACAATCGCGTTTCCTATCAATCTCGAATCCGAAGCATGAACGTTCGACGGCAAAATGATGGCATTCCCTGTAATCGATGTCCGGCTCAAATTCATTGCCTGGTCATCATCCGGCGCGGATGCGAGGTCGTTCCGCCCGACATCGACACCATGCTGTCCAAAGCCGTGCGCGTATAGCCTGAGGTGCCGGAACGTCGTACGGTTTCGTCCGATGGCGCCCGGCACAACGCATCGATCAAGGTCCGAAGAAAGCATCGACGAACCCGTCCAGAGCATCCAGAACATCCTCGTCATCGCTGACAGGCCGCGTGAGCGCCATCCTGCATGCAGCATGTGGTTCCACCCCGTCGGCTATCAGCGCCCCAGCCCGGACCAGCATTCGGGTCGAAATCCCTTCGTCCAGGCCGCGACCCCGCAAATCGCGCGAGCGTTGCGCGATACCCACCAGCTTCGACGCGAGATCCGCATCGACTCCGGCTTCCCTCCCTACGATTTCTGTTTCGATGTCGAAGCTGGCGTACTGGAAATCCAGTGCTCCAAACCGCTGTTTGGTCGACACCTTGAGATCCTTCAGCGCGGTCTGGTAGCCCGGGTTGTACGACATGACCAACTCGAAATCCGCATGCGCGTGGAGCAACTCGCCAAGACGATCGATCGGCAACATGCGCCGGTCGTCCGCCAGCGGGTGAATCACGACCGTTGTGTCCGCCCTTGCTTCAACGACTTCATCCAGATAGCAAATCGCGCCGTACCTGACTGCGACGGTGAGCGGCCCATCGTGCCAGACAGTACCAGCAGCATCCAGCAGGTACCGGCCGACCAGATCCGACGCGGTCAGATCTTCGTTACACGCAATCGTTACCAAAGGCTTCCGCAAGCGCCACGCCATGTATTCGACGAATCGTGTCTTGCCGCATCCGGTCGGACCTTTGAGCAACAATGGAATTCGCCTGGCGTATGCAGCTTCGAACAGGCTCACTTCATCGCTCACGGGCCGGTAATACGGCTCCGATTCGATACGGTAAGGTTCTATCCTCTGGTTCATGGCGTGGCCACCTGTTACCTGTGCTGCGGCACCTCTGTCGGAATTCCTTCGATTGGGCACTCGGGCGTGCCCGGCGCGCTGCGCGTCAGCATCTCCACTGCCTTGCGCGTTCCCTCGGGGTCCTGAATCCAGTTGCTATAGAACCGGAAAGGACATACCGCGACACCGTTCACACTTTCGCCGGAGTTGATCATTCCCGTATAGCCTCGATGCAGTAGCTTGTACAGATGGTTCT
The DNA here is from genome assembly GCF_001544535.1 of Caballeronia choica. Classification (GTDB taxonomy): domain Bacteria; phylum Pseudomonadota; class Gammaproteobacteria; order Burkholderiales; family Burkholderiaceae; genus Caballeronia; species Caballeronia choica. The sequence goes on from NZ_FCON02000060.1 coordinate 18,891, forward strand.
GTGATTGCATGTTGCGACGCGCATCGCGTATGAGGCTCACAGAAAGCTCCGCATACTGCACGCCCATCTCTTCTTCGCCACATTCGCCCAGTGTCCTCCCATCAAATCCGACGATCGCGGAGTGGCCGAAGTAGGAATACACACCGTCAAAACCCGCCGCGTTCGCCACCGCCACGTAGGTGTTATTCATCCACGCCATTGCTTTTGCGACCATGATCTGCTGCTCCTTCGACGGGTACATGTACCCCTGGCAACGCACCACCAGTTCCGCGCCGCCCATCACGCAGTCGCGCCAAATCTCCGGATAGTTCCCGTCGTCGCAGACGATGAGACTCATCTTGAGGCCCTTGGGTCCTTCCGATACGTAGGTGCAGTTTCCGGGGTACCAACCTTCGATAGGCACCCAAGGCATGATCTTGCGATATTTCTGGACGATCTCCCCTTTGTTGTTCATGAGGATCAGGGTGTTATACGGAGCCTTGTTGGGGTGCTCCTCATGACGCTCGCCCGTGAGTGAAAATACGCCCCAGACGTCGGCCTTCCGGCATGCGGCAGCGAAGATTTCTGTTTCGGGGCCTGGAATGGACGCCGCCGTGTCGTACATCTCCTTCGGGTCATACATGATGCCGTGAGTCGAGTATTCGGGGAACACGACCAGGTCCATCCCGGGCAGACCGCGCTTCATACCGACTACCATTTCGCCGATCCTTCGTGCATTCTCCAGGACCTCGTCGCTGGTATGCAGTCGAGGCATCTTGTAGTTCACGACCGCAACGCCCACACAATCCTTGCTGCTCGAAATATCACCGTGTCGCATGTTCACTCTCCAACGTTAATCCGCGAAAAACAAAAAGCCCCGCGAAGACGAGTTGACGTCTTCACGGGGCTTTTTTGCCATGTGCCTGGCCGGCATTGTTGGCGGCGGGCAAGAACAGGAACCTACTGCTTAAAGCTTAGTTGCCTAAAGACGCTTCGTCAACCCGTCTTCGTTCGTATATCCAACTAATTTCCGTATATCCAAGCCCAGCATTTTCCCCGTGGTACCAACTGTCAGGCACTTCGAGCGCGCCAATGGCTACGCGCTCGCTCTCCGCACTTCAGACGACCTCGCTGCCACCGCCTTGTGCTCAACAAAGGCACCAAACAAAACACCAAGCGTCCCCCACATGACAAACTGCATGCCAATGGCCGCCTTTCTGAATTCCCACAGCACCTGCGCAGGAAACTCCGCCGGAACTTCATTGACAGTGGGAAAGAAAATCAGCCCTGCAATCGTCATGCCGATGTACAGGCCCGCCGCCGCAAGCGATGCATTCCAGTCGCCAAGTCTTCGAACCCATGCACGACGCGCGCGAACGGACACGATCATCGCTACCACGGAAAACACCAGGAAGAGGAAATACAGTGCGGTCCGTTCACCAATCGTCTCGGGATCGCCTATCGATGGTGGATTAGCCGGATACTTGAGCATTGGCACCATCACCAATGCGATGAATGCCGCACCGGCCAATGCCACGGACAGTTTCGACGCCCCGATTCCCTTCACTCGCCCATACAGAAACGCGAACGTCAAGGCGAACAACCCGCCCACGGCGGTTCCATAGGCCACCACGCCCGTCAACAGCCCCACCCCCGCTTGCGTTTGACGGCTGACCAGTTCCTCATCGTGGTCGTGTACTCCGCCCATCGCTGCCTTCCTTGCATCCTGTTGCTGCTCGAATGCAATGGCACGATCAATCGAAGGTTCCCCGATCGTCCTTGCGAACGCGAAGGAGATCAAGCTCGCTATCAGCCCGGCCAGCAAGCCCTGCATCAACATCTTTCCCACCATGATCGCCTCCTGACTAATGGCAAGGGAATCCGAGGAGATGTCGTCCATCATGCACAAACTCATGAACGTACATTCCAGGAACCAATGAAGTTGCACCCTGCTCGGCGCCGACAAAATAGAGCACCAGAAGCAAAAGCAAGCCGCCGAAAACCAGCCAGGGCAGTAACTCTTTCAGGGGAATGGGAGCCGGCAAGGCGACAGAATCAAGAATGGCATCGTTCATGGTCAAACCTCCAAAAAGTAAAGTCTCAAACACACCGATCAATGTCCGACACACGCGGCAAACCCAGCCTTAAGCGTCTCACGCTCGAGGTTGCGCCCGATCAGAACATACTCGGTGCCTCTCGCGGCCTCTCCCCACGCATCAAGACGGCTTACTGTCGTCAGCATGCGCACGCTCTGGAAAAGAACCCGCTCGTTGAAACCAGTTGCGTTGAACACCCCCTTCGACCGAAGAATTGAACCGCCCTGCTCTTGCAATAGTTCCGAGATCCACGACATGAACCGGTTCATATCGATCGGTCTTTGCTCGCGTAACACAATCGATCCGATAGACGGGTCGTGCTGATGCTGATGCTCGTCCAGAAAGAGAGGATCAACTTCGAGTTTCGCTGCCAGTTGAAAAGCATTCGTCTCGAGTACGAGAGACGGGTCCACATCCGCTTGCGAGGTACGGTACAGCTTTGCCAGCGGATTGAGACGGCGCACATGGTCCTCGATACCGCGCAGAACGTCTTCCGACACGAGGTCTGTCTTGTTCAAAAGCACAATGTCGGCGAAACCCAATTGCTCGCGAGCCTCCTCGTTTTCCTCGAGACTGTGGAAGAAATTCACTGCGTCGACTACCGTGATGAACGCGTCCAGGCGGGCAGCGGATTTCACCTCGTCCGATACAAAGAACGTCGACGCAACGGGTGCGGGATCTGCGAGGCCGGTCGTCTCGATCATGATCGCGTCGAGGTCGGGCGCACGTTCACGAATTCGTTCCAGTGTCTCGATCAGGTCGCCGCGTACCGTGCAGCAAAGACAGCCGTTGTTGAACTCGATCAACTGCTCGTTTTCGTCATCGAAGATCAGTTGGCCGTCGATTCCGACCTCGCCGAATTCGTTCACAATGACGGCAATCTTTCGTCCAGCCTGGTTCCGCAAGAGCCTGTTGAGCAAGGTTGTTTTCCCCGCGCCCAGGAACCCCGTAATGACCGTCGCGGGGATACGGGAGTCTGTTAACACGTTGTCCATGACCACCTCGTTTTCGTCTCAAGAGCGGTAACGACAGCATTGCCGCTGGTACTTCCAACGATCAAACCGCTTTCATGCCCGCGGCCGCGACCTTGGGCTCTCCGCCGGGCGTCTTGACGACGGTCTTTGTCATCGCGGAGATCGCGTTGGCGAATATTTCCTTGCGAGTGGGAGGTGGCAGCTTGTCGCCTCGCAGTTCGTCGTAGGGGACCACGATCCAGCATGCGCATCCCCAGATACATTCGCCTGCGAGCCCCTGGAAACGAATGGCGGGTTCCGAGATCATCGGGCCAATGTCCAGAAGCCACGAATGCTCGTTCAGCTTTTCCTCCCACGTCAGCTTGTCATAGGCATCGCGACTGGCCCAGAATGCTTCGAGATCCGTCTTGGCCATACCGGGGAGGATGACGACCGCGTATGCCGTCAGCGCGTCAAAGAACTCGTGGTTAAAGATCTGGACGGGTTTGTCACCGTCGCTCAAGAGATACGTCCTGTTGACCATATCCCTGATCTTCTTGTCAATGACATTGACGTCCATGTCGCGCGGTACATGCACGTGCACTTCCGCATAGTCGGTACGGAACCCGTCCTTCAAACCGTCATACTTCGGAACGAAGTCGGTCCATTGCCCAACAACCGCTTCCCATTTCTCACCATGCTCGCCGGGCAAAACCTGCACGCCGGGATGAGTGAGCTTGGCCACGTTGAAGAGTGTCCAGTTGCGAGCCTTTGCGCTCAAGGTTTCGTGCGGCGCGCCCGTGAAGCCGACGGGGCGAAGCGCCTTGAACAACACGCGCCCGTGTTCGTCGGCTGCAAACCTCATGAAACAGTCAGCGACGAACCGATTGGTCACCATGTGCCTGAACGTATCGCGGATACGTTTCTCGCCGGTGTCCGTATAGGCGGTGAGGCGTTGCCAGCTTTGCTCCGGGTTGACCACGAAGAAGCCGCCTGTGAACGGGCTCTTGTAAAGATCGCCCCACACCGTCATGACGCCGTTGTTCTTGTCGTCGTCCAGCATGCAGTCGAGATCGTTCAGGGCTGTGTACATGGTCGCCGTATGCCGGTGTACTTCCGGGTCGCCGCTTGAAGAAAGCTGCCCCACCCCAATAACGGGCAAACGTCGACCGAGCTTTACATTCGACAGATGCCGCGCGAGATCCACGACAATGCCGGTCCCCGTCCCTCCGGCGAGGCTGAAAGGCACAAGTATCATCGACGGAATTTGAGCTTCTTCGATATGCGCGACGAACTTGTCCAGCGCGTCGTTGAGTATGCGGGGCTCGTCGTAGTACGCCTTTGCATAGATGGCCTTCGCCACGGCGCGAGGAAAATGGTCGCCCGCTTTGGGCAAAGGCAGGTTCCTGTTCACCCACGATTCATAGTTCGGGTTCCAGTAGTAGCGGGGATACTCCAGCTTGAGGAACTCACGCATGCGGCTGGTTGTATTGAAGAGGTCTTCCTTCGACGGAACCTCAAGCGAAATGGCCTGGAAGAGAAAGCGCTCTTGCGGAATTCCGCGCGACTCGAGCCTCTTGCGGAAGCCGCCCGCATAGTCCGTCACGACGCCCATGTCCTGCTCGCCGATGTCCACCACCATCGCCGCGAATCGCGCACGCGGGTCTTCGAGCAAATCCTCGATCTCACCGGTACGAAGAAGCGCTTCGACATATGCAGCACCTGTTCGGCCAATCCCGACAACGTGGATGCAATGTTCAGACTGGTTACCCGTGCTGCTGTGATAAAGCGACTTAGCCATAGCTTCACCTCCTGGTTTCAATTAGTTCTACGATTTGATACGTACTTAACAGTGCCCGTTCAGGAACTTCACCACCGCTAACACCTGATCGTGAACGTCTCCGTTTCGTCTAAAAACCCAAGATCTCTCAGAATATGCGCGACCGACGTGGCGCGCTCGTTAGCCACATACAAAATGTAATCTTCGACGAAAAGGCCTGGATCGCGGGATATTGTTCCGTCTTCAATCAGATCGACGCCTTTCTCGAGGTTGACTCTATGGAGAGTTGCAGACCAAATGGGCGACTCGATATAGATCGCCTCGTCGTCTGCGCGCGCAACTTTTAAGAATTTCCCGCCCGACACGGTTGGAACAAGCGCACCATTTCCATATCTGGCGATCACCTGGGACCAATTGAGCGGCATATCACCTCCTCGGGGTTAGCCTGCTTGAAAGTCAGTCAACCAGCGGCTATTGACACTGGCGTACTCAATGGAGCGTCGCCTCGAACCGCTAAATAGGGCACCTTGATCCAGTTCTGGCTTCCCCAAAGACTCGCACCGGCCATGCTGTCCACTGTCGTCGACGGTTCACAGAGCATCACGCCTTGCTCGAGCAGCCATGAGTGCCCTCTCAGCTTTTCCTGCTGAGTCTGCTGATCGTAGGCCATCCTTGCCTCGGCGAAGAGATTGAGGTCGTCCTTGCTTAGCTGAGGCAGGACAAACTGCACCGAGTCCGTACGGCCCCCTGCTGCGAGACTCGCGTGTATCGATGGACCAAAGGCTCGATCAAGCAGTTCGGCGGTCTCCTTCTTTTTGTCGTCATCCTTCGAAGCGATCCTGGCCTCGATAAATTCCGGGCGGTAAGTGGGCCGCAGACCCATTTTTTTCGGGAGGTCGGCGTGGAGTGCGAGCGGGCCACCCTTGGCGTCTGCAAATGCGAAAACGTGGATCCAGCGCATGCCATACGGCGTCCGGGCGGCTGAATGCTGGGTTGACGGCGCGGCAACCCAGTTCAAGAGCCGCATCGTCTCCCAAAGATTGGCACCATTCCGGGATGCAATCAGTGAGGCAAGCTCGTCGTCCACTCGGTCATGCGTGGCTTGCAGGTTCTCCGTCGCGCCCCACACATGTTGTTGCGGGACGAGCAGGAAGCCCGCCGTGAAGGGGTTTCGGTAGAGGTCGCCACAAGCGGCAACCACACCGCGATTTTTGGTTTCATCGCTCATGCAGTCCAGTTCATTGAGTACCGGGAAGAGATGTCCTCCACAATGCTCCGGTGCGTCACCTTCACAGGGCGCAATGCCAATCCCCACCACCAGGATCCGCCGTCCGAACCTGACGTTGGAAATATGCCGGGCGACGTCCACCGCGATACCACTGCCCGTTCCTCCGCCGAGTCCGAAAAGAACGCAGACCAGCGATTCGCCTGGCGTCGCGGTCACACCATTAGTGAAGCGTTTGATTGACTCGGCTGCGGGTCTGTCACCGTCGTAATAAGCCCGGCCATACACTGCTTTGGCAATCGCCCGAGGAATCGGCTTGCCCGATGGCGGAATCTTTTCGCCCGATCCTATCCACGGCTTGAACGCAGATGCGCGCGCAGAGAACGGATACTCGAGCTGCAAATGTTCTGGATACCTTTTGAAGCTTGCTGACAGGTCCTCGTTCGTCGGTATGTCGAGTTGCAGGACTTCCACAGACGAATGCGGGCCTTCGAGTCTCGCCCCTTGCCGGCGAATTGCGCCTAGATGCTCGTTGTCTCCAATGTCAATTGCCAACACATTCAACCGGGCGCCGACTGGCTCGAGCGTCGTGCTGGAAATCTGCTCCATTGCTCTGGCGACCACCGCCGTTCCCGCACCGCCGATCCCGACCAGATGAATCGTGTAGGGCATGCCGGCTTCGTCGTTGATGCGATGAATTCCGCGCTTCAAAGAGTCGAATTTTCGCCGCTGAATCTTCTCCTCCGTGCTGGCAAGGCCCGGTGTCGGCCGGCCTCGTAGCGGATCGATACCTGTATTTCTGACCACCCTGGCCTCCTTTCGCAAACGGATGAAAGCGCGTAGCTCCGCGCGTCGCACAAACAAAAAGAGCCCCAACCGTGTTGCGCACGGTTGGGGCTCTTTTGCCCGTGACCTGATCGGCAATGCTGGCGACCGGTCTTGAAACTGAGTGCCGCTAGATCTGCTCGTCACTTGAGTTGAGTTATAGACATGTCAATTTCACAAGTCAAGCGCGGGTTTTTTCGGATCGCAGCGGCTAACGGGAGACATTCACGCGTTCAATATCAGCGATGCGTTCGCCTCAGACCAGTTATCCGCATACTTAAAACTTAACTAGAGAACCGTTCTCCTCGCTTTCAGCCACCCTTGCATCTCCGGGACATCCGGGAGGCTCGCGCGAAACCCGAAATGCGCGCGGCAACGCCGACGCCACGCATACCGGCGACGCGATGACCGTACTCATCGACGCTCCTTCGAAGTTGAACTGTGCCGCGTGCGCGACCTGCAGGTGCCCCGCACTGCGGCGCGATCGAATCAGTTGCCAGATTTGGTGCCGCAAGCGCACGAACTCCGGCGTCGCGCGCAGGCCCACGGTCGGGTCGCCCTTGGGCACGTGCACTGGCAACGAATGCGTGATGCGCCCTTGCGCTGCGGCCATCACGAGCACGCGCTGGCCGAGATAGATGGCTTCGTCGATCGAATGCGTGATGAACACGACCGTTGTGCCCGTCCGCCTCCAGATGCTCAGCAGTTCGTCCTGCGAGGCTTCGCGCGCGTGGGCATCGAGCGCGGCAAAGGGCTCATCCATCAGCAGCACGTCGGGCTCGTAAGCGAGCGAGCGGAACTCAAGCTGATCGACGAATTACGTCTTCGGTGCGATCAGGCGGACAATTGACTAGTAGGGTCCCTCACGCCTTCGATGGCAGGCGCCGTCTGACCCGCTCGAATGAATCCATCGGCGCTTTCGTCCTTCAGCGCGACGCCGGTCAGTCCTCGCTCTCGGGCGGCGGTGAGCAGATACACCAGCTTGAACGCGGCGACGTCATAGTTCAGGCCTTCCGGTCTAACGTTCGATATGCAGTTCCGTTCCGCGTCACTTCGACCGATCCTGGGGCGATACGTCACATAGATCCCGAGGCTGGCGGGTGAACTCAGGCCCGGTCGCTCGCCGATCAGTACCACCACGACTTCGGCCCTCAGGATAGAACCGATTTCGTCGCCGATCGCCACTCGCGCCTGATGCGCGATGACGATCGGCCCGACGCGCCAGCCGCAAAGCTGCGCCGTCGTCCTTTCGACCAGCGGTATCGCGTGACGTGACGCGGCGTTAGCGGAAAGGCCATCGGCGATGACGAACACGACATCAGGCCTTCTCTCCTCCTCCGTGAAGAACTTCCCTCGCGACAGGTTCGCCACGCTATCGTCGCGGAGCGCTCGCCCAAGGTCCGGCCGTCGCAGATATTGCTCGCGATTCGAGGCTGCGCTGCAAACGTCGATCGTTACAAACCCCTTGCAATTTAGTTCCTGCCGCAGCGCCTGCGCATCCAGCGGCTGATGCACCGCGTCGCGGGCCTGGGCATGCGCGAGATTGAATGCCAGAAGCGGCGCGGTCGGCAGGCTGCTGCCGGCCCGTCCGAGCGCAATCCGGGCGTCGGTGAAGTGGCGCAATGCGTCCCACGGGTTGGCCGTGACTGAACACATCGCGCTTGCGCTCGCCTCATCTGGTTCGTTCATCGATCTCCCATCAGTTCACCTACTACGGCCTGAAGGCGCTGGCACCGGTATTTCAGTTCGAGATCGTCGGCATCCCGAGCGACCGCGACGGTCTCCTGACGATGAGCATCGAGCGGCGCATGGCCCTCGTCGACATCGCGCGGCGGCATGGCGTGGCGATCATCGAGGACGATGTCTACGGTCCGCTGGTCTCGCAGCGGCTGCCTACGATTGCGAGCCTGTGTCCTGAACTGACATTCCATATCGCCGCGACATCGAAGGTGCTTGCACCCGGCTTGCGGCTCGGTTATCTGCTGAGCCCGCCGGACAATTCGGCCCTCTGCGCGGAGGCGGTGCGCACCACCGCGTGGATGCCCGCGCCGATGTCGATGCTGATCGCGTCGATCTGGATCGAGGATGGCACCGCGCAGCACATCATGGATGCTCAACTCACTGAGATCCGCGCGCGGCAGGATCTGGCGCGGGAACTGTTGCCGCAGGAACTGCTGCAGACGGACCCGGCATGCATGTTCGTCTGGCTCAAGCTGCCGGCACCATGGCGCGCCGACGATTTCGCCGCGAACGCGAAAGCGCGCGGCGTCGTTGTCATGCCGTCGTCTGCGTTCGCGGTGGATCGTTCGGAAATCGAGCATGGCGTGCGGATCAACCTCGCATGTGCGAGCAGCCGGGAGCAGTTGGTCAGCGGACTACGGCTTTTGGCGAGCACGCTCAAGGACCGTCCACGTGCGCTATTTGGACAAATTTGAAAAGCGTGGCGCGTGGCTCGGCAGCGAAGTTCTCGGCCTTTTGGAAAGCTGCTTAAGGCCGATGAGCTGTCATAGGTTCATGCATCTTCGAAGTCGGTTCGTCGGCCGTCATTGGTTCGACGACATGACAGCGGCAGGAATGGCGCTGCATTCGCACGACCGCCTTCCTATTGGATTTGCACCCCGTTATAAGTCTTTGGTTAGCTATATTTTGACGTCCTCCCATCGACGAATGCGTGGCATGTACGTGCTAATCCGGGCCTCTTCTGCGGTGTAGCCTTCCAGTGGAGAGATATCTTCAATGACATTAAGCAACAGAACCTGTGAGGTCTTGATCAACTCACTCTCCAGTTTCAGTGCTGCCAAGCGCGCCATGGGCTCAAACGTGACTGCGACCTGCATCTTGCAAATTTGCCAGCCCTTTACCTCGTCCCGCAAATGACGCAGCAGGCGGTCTCGTGGCCAAACGCTTATTCCGTAGTAGATGACATCTCCCCGATGATCCAGCAAGCGATAGAGGTAAATCCTTTGGTAAATCTCACGATCCCTTCAGCATCAACCTTGTAGCAGTCGCGATGACGTAGAAGTAAGTCGCGCCCCGATCGTTCTGTGAACGAAACCGGTCAAGTGTTCTCGCCCGCTTAAGAAGTCCTGGGAATGGAACGCCCTCGTCTCTCCTTCGTGGCCGGCGCTTCGGTACCGTGATGACACGGCCTCACCATGAACGTAAGGCAAGGAACCCGTCGTCCACTGCCACATGCGGTAGCCATGAGCCGACGCGCAGCTGCCATATTGATCATTGCCTATTACGTACACGAAACGGCCCCCGCTTTCTGAAACTCCGTCCGAGCATGCACAGAAATCACCGTGTAATGCATATTCCGAATTTCATAGAAGTGTCACAGGTCAGGAAGATGACATCGATGACCGTGCCTGTGCCTGCTTTGCGTGAGACTCACGGCTTTGGAATCCGGCCGGTCCCGGCGGTGAGGGAGCCATCCGAGTGACGGCTTTGTCGACGGGCGAGTGGCAACTATTGGCCGAGAGCCGCGGTTCGCAATGTTCACCGAATGCAGCCAAAAGATGATCTCCACATCTCGGTGAAGGGCGGCTTTGCGGAGCCGGCACCCAAAGGCAGCCGTCGGGCCAGGAGCGGTCACTCGATCTCGCCTCGCAGGTTTCTCAATAGCGGCCACCCGGGAGCCATGCCACGGAATCGCCAGGTGGCCGTGGCATCGTACGGATCGTCCATGCATTAGATGTGCTGGCGGGGCATCGTAGCGCTAATCGGGAGCGGATGAAGTTGAAGAAACGCAGCAGAGGCGTTGCGGGCACGTGCCGCGACTTCGCGTGAGTTCGGCCGCTCGGCGACGCCGAGCAGCAGACTGACCATCAAATTACCCCACAGCAACCCACCGAACTGTTCGGCAAGTTCCGCAGGACGGCCATTGAGAAGTCCGGACGCCTGGGCCCGAGTCATGATTTGACGCAAGGCGGCTCGACTCGTCTCGCGTCCTATGGAGTCGAGCGCTTGCGCCACCTCGGGCGCGTCGACCGCTGCGGCGATCGCCAGTCGGAATACCGCAATGACCGTTGGATCGGTTATCTCGCGGACGAGCTTTGTCCCGAGGGAAGTCAGTACGTGCGCGAGGGTCTCGCGATCGTGCGGCACGGGCAAGTCAGCGGGTAACTGCAGTCGCGTAGCGCGTGCGCTGATGCAAGCGATCAGCATTTCCTTCTTGTTGCCCACCAACGCGTACAGTTCTCGTTTTGAAACGCGCGCCCGCGTGGCGATCTCAAGCGTGCTGGCCGCCGCGTAGCCACTCTTCATGAACGCTGCGAAGGCTGCATCCAGGATGCGCGCGCGCACCTCGGTTTCGTCACCTTCCTGACGCTCTTTTGGTAGCGATGCCATGGTCATCATCATCTCTCTTGACAGTAGGTACCACACAGTACCATAATGGTTCCAACTTCTGGTACCTATGGGTACCACACCTGCTGGGAGACTACCATGCTCAAGCCAAGGATCCTTGTGACCGGCGCGACCGGGAAGACAGGCAGCGTCGTCGTTGCGGAACTGCTGAAGGCCGGTTATCCCGTGCGCGCCATGGTGCACCGGGACGATGGCCGCAGCGCGCGGCTGAAAGCGCAGGGGGCCGAGATAGCGGTCGCCGACATGAGCGATTTCGAGCGCGTCGCCGAGGCGCTGAAGGACGTCCAGCGCGCTTACTATTGCCCTCCTTTCGATCCTTATATGATTCAGGGCGCGGTCGCATTCGCCGTTGCGGCCACGCAATCCCGGCTCGAACACATTGTCAGCCTGAGCCAATGGCTGTCGAGTCCCTCGCATCCCGCCCTCATGACCCGCCAGCACTGGCTCGTCGATCGGCTGTTCTCGATGACGCCCGGAGTCGCGCATACGATCGTGAGGCCGGGCTTCTTCGCTGACGCCTACCTCGTAATGATCGGGTTTGCCGCGCACCTCGGAGTATTTCCCTGGATCTATGGCGATAGCCGTAACGCGCCACCGTCCAACGAGGACATCGCGCGAGTCGCCGTCGCAGCCCTGATGGATCCCGTGCAACACGCCGGGAAGAGCTACCGCCCCACTGGGCCGGAGCTCCTTGGCGCAAAGGACATGGCCAAGGCGATCGGCCGGGCCGTCGGGCGACCGGTCAGGGTCGTGCCGGCGCCGACCTGGCTATTCATGAAGGCCGCACGGATGGGCGGCTTGCCGATCGATGTGATCAGCGGCGTTCGCTACTACATTGACGATCACAAACGCGGGGCTTTTGAGCTGGGCGCACCGACCACCGACGTGCTCGATGTGACCGGTCAGCCCGCAGAGGACTTCGAGACGATCGCGCGTCGCTACGCAGCGCTTCCACACAACCGGCGGACGCTCGGCAATTGGCTTCGCCAGTTCGCGGAGTTCGTGATCGCCCCGCTCAGCCCCGGTTTCGATCTCGAGCGCTACGACCGTGAACTGCGCCGACCGTTCCCGTCAGAACCGAAGTTTGCGCCTGAGTCCAAGGTCTGGCTGAGCGAGCATGCCATGGCCCACGTGGAGCCACGCGCCGCGATCGCAGCGCTACGCACGCTGCGCGCTTGATTTCTCACAGTCGATCGCGGGATTTGAACCAAAGGAGAGACTCATGCTGCCGCAACTCTGGTTTTTCGTTAGCATCGCATTCAGCTTCGGCACGTGGGGAATCGTCGCGAAGCGATACATCTGGCCAAAACTCCGCCTCCTGCGAAGGGCCGAAGCGCTGCGGCCTCTTCTCATCCTGCACAGCTTCCGCTTCATTGGGTTGGCATTCCTCGTCCCAGGCGTCGTGTCGCCCGAACTGCCGCCTGCCTTCGCGTATTCCGCCGCCTACGGGGACCTCGTTGCGGCGACACTCGCGTTGCTCTCGCTGGTATCGCTGCCACGCCGGGCTGGCATTGTCATCGCATGGATCTTCAACTTGTGGGGCTTGGCGGATCTCTTGAACGCGTTCTATCAGGCCAATGATGCCGGGCTCGTGGCGGGGCAGCTGGGCGCCACCTACTTCATTCCGACTCTCGTTGTACCTCTACTGTTGATCACGCACGGACTCGTCTTCCGAATTCTTCTGCAACATCAAAGTCAGTCGTCAATGGGGAAAGCCGGCAGCCCGGCGAAGGGCTATCAAGTGGAGGGCCCATGATCGATGCAACAACCTCCACAGAGCCCCAATCGGTCGGTTCGGCGACCCGATAGTCTGTGGTGGCGACTACATCAGTGTCCGCTAATAGGAGAGCAACCCGACGGCTCTGGGGTCGTCAACGAACATTGGATTTCCCCGACAGCGGCCATTCACGATCGACAAATTCAACCGGCCCACTGAATGACGCTGTTCTGGAAAGATACACGTCCGGCGCAAGCGCGCCGCAGGGGAAATGGCCCAAACCGTCGAGGTCAACGTTGCACGTCGCTATATGACAATGCCTCTGATTGAGCACGACAGCCCCTGCAAAACAGTAGCTTAAGCTATCATTCAGGTTCGAATCCAACCGGCGAACGAGATCCATGACCACTTCCGATTCCAATCAACGACAGCCGCGCGCCCGAGAACGGAGCACGCAGCCGTTGCCCGCGGAACGTCCCGATCACGACCTCGACAATTCGATCGGATATCTGCTCAATCTCGCGGCGAGCATCATCGCGGCACGCTTCAGCGACGACCTCAAGTCCTACGACATCAACCTTCAGGGTTGGCGCGTACTCGCGGCGCTCCGCCACGAAGACCATCAGACATTGTCCGATCTCGCGAGTCATACTGGGTCGGAACTATCGTATCTTTCACGCGCTGTGAGCGCCCTCGAAACAAAAGGCTATATCTGCCGCAGCGAGTCCGCCTCCGATCGCCGGACCATCCGTCTGTCGCTGACATCCGCGGGAGCGGACATCGTCAGCGAACTTGCACCGCGCGCCTGGCAAATCGAACGCGCATCTGTAAAGGGCGTATCGGCCCGCGAACTGGAAACCACGCTCAATACCCTCCGAGCGGTCTACTCCAACCTTGTCGACAACTGCGAAGACGCGCCCGCGGTCAATCGTAAGCTCGCCGTCGCGCGTCGTGTTCGCAGGCGTGAAGCGGGCGAAAAAGCATCCGACTAAACCGGGACGGGCGTCGGTATGCGCTGCCTGCCCACGCCATCGACGGGCGTAGGGTGCCCAAATAGAGGGTCCCCTTTTAACACAGGCGCGTACTGATTCCCGATGTCGACAGGCACATCGGGGCGAGTGCGTGCATGTGAGGGGACGTTGTCGACATGCCTCACACCGGCTCGGCAATGACGCGATTTTCGATTGAACCAATTCCTTCTATTTCGGCCCGCATCACATCGCCTGCTCTCAAGTAAACAGGAGGGCTCATCGCGACGCCCACGCCCGACGGTGTGCCCGTCGCCAGCAAATCACCCGGTTCGAGCGTAAAGGCGGTGGACAGGTGAGCGATCTGGTCGTAGATGTCGTGAATCATCGCACCGGTCATATCGTCCTGACGCAGCTCGTCGTTCACCCACATCCGCAAGCGCAAAGCGTGCGGGTCGCCGAGCTCGTCAGGGGTGACGATCCATGGTCCGGTGGGGCCACAGGTGTCGAATGACTTGCCAATCGTCATGGTCTGCGTGGCGAGCTGCCAGTCGCGCACCGATACGTCATTGCACACCATGTAACCGGCGATCACCGAACTCGCTGCTTCGCGGCTCACGTGCCGGCAGCGCTGGCCGATCACCACGCACAGTTCGACTTCATAATCGAGCTGCTCCGATACTGCGGGCAAGTGCACATCACCGAACGGACCGTTGAGGCAGGAAACCTGTTTGTTGAACCAGACCTGGGTGGGCGGGGTCTGCACGCCGACCTTGGCCGCCTCCGCCACATGCTTCCGATAGTTCATGCCGATCGCGAGATACTTGGACGGATTCGGCAGCGGAGCAAGCAGCGTGACCTGCGATAGCGCAACGGCGTGGCCGGGCAGCACGGCGCGCGCACGCGCAAGTGCATCCGGGCCAGCCTCCAGCAACTCCTTCATGGTGGCCGGCAAGGTCGGATCGTTGCGTGGCAGGTCAATCACGAGGTCGCCCTCCACCTTGCCGATAGAGATGTGTGCGTCGTGCTGGTAAGTAACGAGTTTCATGGATGTCAAAGGGAGGTGGATTAAGCCAGGCTCGTACGGGGCGGATCTTCTGATGCTCCACCTTTTTCAAGAGTCTGGACGGGATACGGATAACTGCGCGGCAGACGCAGCAGCAGCCATCCGGCGCAAGTCAGTACACCCACGAACGCCATGAGTGCGGGGCGGTAGGAACCCGTGGCATCGTAGGCAGCTCCCATCATGAAAGGCCCGAGTCCGGTACCGACGGTAAACACGGCGAACAGATAGCCGTAGATCTGTCCAAACGCGCGCAGGCCGAAATATCGACTCTGCAGATATGCGATGAGATCGACTTCCGCACCCATGCCGAGGCCGACCAGCACTGCACCGATTGTCGTGAGCGACACGTTGGCACTGCCCAGCAGTGCAATCACACCGGTGGCTGGCAGGATCACAAACGCGATCGCGACGTGGGGACCGAAAAACCGGTCGAGGAGGTAGCCGCACAACAAGCGGCCTGCGATCAATGACGCCCCGATGCCGGAAAACACGGCCACGGCCTGGCTCGCCGGAATGCCGCGGTCAGTCAGCAACGGCACAAGGTGTACGACAGTGCCGTTGACAACGATCGGAATGCACAGGAACACTACCGCAAGCTTCCAGAAATCAGGGGTGCGCACTGCCTCACCCGCTTCGAGCCCCGGCAAGCCGGAGCCGCGCATGTCCGCCTCCCTAGTGCGAGGCGCGCCAGCTGGATCACGGATGAACAGCCCGACAGCGAGAAACGCGATGACGAACACGGTCAGGCCGATCGCGACGTACGCGCCCCGCCATCCGAGCCTGTCGAGATACAACTGCGTGAGCCGCGGGACGAGTGCCGCACCTAAGCCCACGCCCGTCAAGGCGATGCCCATTGCGAGGCCGCGCCGCCGATCGAATGCCGCGGCGATCGCCTTGGCATAGGGCAGCGGTGCCTGCCCGCCGCTGAACAGGCCCATCATCGCGAACATGGCCAGATATGCCGCGGGAATGGCCGGCGCCAGCGACATGACGGCGATGGCCAACGCAAAGAGCGCGATGGCAACCAGCGTGACCTGCCTGATACCACGCCGGTCGATCAGTCTGCCAGCGACGGGCGTGGCAATCGCGGCGAAGATCGACCCCAGCATGACCGCGACGGACATCACGCTGCGATTCCAGCCGAACTCCGCCATGATGGGCTTCATCAGCACCGATGTCGAAAACTGCAGGACGGTGACATTACCGACCGTCAGTCCCAGCAGCGAGCCAAACACGATCCACCAGCGGCTTCTGAACATCCATTGCACGATCATCTCCAGTTGTTTTTGTGGTCCTCGGGTATCCGCCAACCGGGGCGGCAAATCGGGGTTCGCCGTCATGCGGTGGCACTTTGCTCGAGGAAGCGGCCGGCATGGAACAGCAGCGGCGATTCGCTGCCGTAGGAGAAGCGCTCGACGTGGCCCAGAATCATGACGTGGTCGCCGTAAGGCTCAATGCCCGACGTCCGGCACTCGAAGCAGGCCAGCACGTCGCCGAGCACCGGTACATCTCCGAGCCCCGCCTGCACGCGTTCGCTGAACGGCGCGAACTTGTCTTCCGCGAACCTCGCGAAGTGGGTCGCGAGGTCTTGCTGATCGGCGGCCAGGACGTGCACGGCGAAATATCCCGATTCCCTGAACATCGGCAGGCTTGGCGACCTGTCATTCAGGTACCACGCCACAAGCGGTGGATCGAGCGAAACCGAGCAAAACGAATTGACGGTCAATGCAGCCTGCCGCCCGTCCTCGGTACGCGTCGTGACAACGCAGACGCCGGTCGCAAAACGTCCCATTGCGTTGCGAAGTTCGCGGCCATCGATGGAGATTGCGCTCATGATTTTTGTCCAGTCAAAGCGGGCGTGGCGTTCGCGCCAGCACCCGTAAAACAGCGCGGATCGCGCACGGAACCCCAGGAATCGAGATTGCCCGGAGACGGCTCCATGCGCCGTGGCTCACGAGGATTCGCTTCAGCAAATGTCTCCATCCCGAAGCTGTACTCCATCGTCAACCCATCCGGGTCAAGGAAATACAGAAAGACGCTGTCGGAAGCGGGATGCCGGCCCGGTCCAAACACCACGTCGGAGTTGGCAGCCTTCAGGCGCGTCAGCGCCTTACCGATGTCGTCAATTTCCGTCACCATGTAATTGACGTGGTGCAGACAGTGGCGATCGAAGCGAGCGATGCCGATTCCGTGGTGATAGGGGTTCGGCCAGACACGCATGAAGGTGACGAATTCGCCGAGCGAGTCCGACTCCCGGAAGTTCAGTACGTCGCGCCAGAATTCGATGGCGCGCGCCGCATCAGGGGTGTTGAAGACGACATGCCCGATCCGCTGGATGCGCGCGACCGACGGCTGGAATGGACGCTCCGCGTCCGGCAACGGGATGTAAAACTCCACTGTCGCGCCGATTAGCGGTTCGAATACACGTACGGCCCGCAGCTGCGCCCGTTCCCGACAGATATTCAGCGCCGTTTCGTGTACTTCGAGACCAGCGCGCGTAAGCCGTTCGATCAGCGGCTTGAACTGCGCCTCGTCCTCCAGCATGAAACCGGCGCACCGAAGCCCTGCTTCCGATGCCGCATGCAGCACCACGTTATGGTGATCGTGATCGCAGCGCAGCCGGATCTCGCCGTCGACGCCCGTGTCCACGTATTGGAGACCCACCACCTCTTCATAGAAGCGGCGCGATTTTTCCAGATGAGTCACGTTGAGTTCCACGCGCCCCAGCTTTTGGTATCGGACCATTGCATCCTCCCTTCAATACTGGCCGCGCGGCGGCAGGCCGAGTCGCATCTGCCCGTACATCGTGGACACCGCGTGCCAGTTGACGCTGATGTGGTGCGCAACGGCATTGATATCGCGCCAGGCACGCTGGATGCCGCTGTCCAACTGGATGCCCGTTCCGCCTACGACGTCGTACAGTGCGTTGATGGCGTCGACGCACAGGCGCACCGCGTATGCGTGGCCTCGCCGTAGCGTGATGCGTTGCTCCTTGCTCAACTTGACGCCGCCGTCCACCCATTCGGTGATCTGTTGCAGGTCACGTTGCAGAATGAGTTGTGCGGCGTCGACCGCGGCTTCGGCCTGCGCCACCGCCGACTGGACATGCCCGAACTGGGCAATCGAAGCGCCGCCACCCGTAAAGGCTCCGCGCGTGGAGCGTGCGGCGATGCTCTCGACGAATTCATCGATTGCACCGCGCAGGGCAGCCACAGCCGGGTTGGCCAACAGCGGCGGGAAGCCGCTCAGAAACGGCACCCGGTAGAGCGCCGAATCGTGTAGGTCTGCGCCCGGTGCTTCCTGTTCAAGAACCTCCGAAAACGCGACGGTGCGATGCGCAGGAACGAACACTTCCTCATCGATCAAGATGTCCTTGCTGCCCGTGCCAGCGAGACCCACCGTGAACCACGTGTCGACGATCTCGTATTCGCCCTGCGGTACCAGCAGGAAGATCGGCCGGGGCGCCGCCCCTTCGGCCTGCTCGACCATCGCACCGAGCGACAGCCACTGAGCGTTATCGCTGTTGCTGCCGAAGCTCCATCGGCCCTTCAGCCGGAAGCCGCCCTCGGTTGGCGTGGCCTTGCCCGTCGGCGCAATGCAGGAGGCGATCAGCGCGTCCGGCGATTCGCCCCACACGTCGTGCTGCGCTTGCTCCGGAAACATGCCGACCACCCATGACGCCGCCGCGCTCAGTCCGTAACACCAACCGGTCGAGGCACATCCCTGGCCAAGTTCGAATGCGAGACGCCGCAGCGCCTCCAGGCTCAGCTCATATCCTCCAAAACGCCGCGGCTGTACCACCCGGTAGAGCCCGGCTTCCCTGAGCAGGTTCGTCACGTCCGACGATACGCGCCGGTCCTGCTCGGTCTGGCGGGCACGTTTGGCGACCAGCGGCCGCAGTTCTGCAGCTGCATCCAGCAAACGCGCAAACAAGGTGTCGTCAGATACCGCATCGCCCAGCGATGCGGACTGCCGCTCGATAACGCTCAAAGTCGTAGCCATTTCTCTCATCTCCAAATTTATTGCAAAAACAACTAATCCGTGATTGAATTAGAACCCAGTAAAGTTGCTTTTGCAACTGTTTTTGCGGTCTGCCAATACTAGGAGTTACCCTGATGAAAACGGCCTGCCAGCCTTCGCAATGCGGATGCATCGACATCCATACTCATGTCGTTCCGCACGACTTCCCCGCCTACGTGGGGCGCCATCCAAACGCACCATGGCCCTCGATGCGTGAAGGCCACGCTTGCCACCGGCACGTGGTTGTCTCATCGAAGGTGTATCGGACGGTTTCGCATCAGGCGTGGGACATTGACGTTCGACGTGCTGACATGGACCGGCTCGATGTCGAGCGGCAAGTGCTCTCCCCGATGCCTGAGCTACTGTCGTACTGGCTTGATCCGGCGGATGGCGCAACACTGGCGCGCTATTTGAACGAAACGCTCGCAAATATGGTGGTCCGCGCCCCGCACCGCTTTAGCGCACTCGGCGGCGCCCCCCTGCAGAACATCGACCACGCGATTCAGGAGCTCGAATTTGCGGTCAGCACGCTCGGGTTGGCAGGGATCGAGGTCGGCAGTAACGTGGGCGGCGTCCCGATCGGCGATCCGCGCTTTTTCCCGTTCTTCGAGGCCGCCGAGGCACTCGACGCGGCGATCTTCGTGCATCCACTGCGGCCGGCCGGTATGGACCGGCTGGTCGGTCCCGCATCGCTGGAGCAGATCGTCGCGTTCCCCGGCGAGATTGGTCTCGCGGCGGCATCGTTGATAACAGGCGGCTTGCTGAATGAATTCCCGCGCCTGCGCATTGCGCTGAGCCACGGTGGCGGTGCGATCCAGACAGTGCTGCCACGCATGCAGTTTGCGTGGGAGACACTGGGCGCACTTCGGGAAGCCATGCCCGTAGCGCCGGTCGAAGCGGCGCGGGCGCTCTATTACGACGATCTGCTCTATAGCGCTACAGCCATCCAGGCCCTCATCGAAACTGTCGGCGAGAATCGCATAATGATTGGAACCGACTACCCGTTTGCGATCATGGACGCCGATCCGGCGGCGCGGGTTGAGAGCCTCGGCTTGAGTGCCGCGACCCTGGAAGCATTACGATTGAAAAACGCGGCCGCATGGCTCGGCCTGAAGTGACAGCTTGCTACGCCCCGCGAGACAAAAGCAGGCTAACGTCAGTCGTCGATCGTGTGCTTCCCAAGTGGAAGTGCCGCGTCGACTTCAGCGAAATCTCGGCAAGACGTCGAGCGGCAGTTTGGATTCGTGCGGCCGATGAACCGATCTATAAAAGCGTACAGGCTTGATCGAATTCGAGGCGCGGCGCGCGTGCAAACAGATTTGATTTGTCGCCGAATCCGAGATTGCAAAGGAAGTTCGATTTAATGTGACCTTCGGGAAAGAATTCTTCGGCGGAATTCGGCTCGCTCTTTCCAGCACCAAAAAATTCCTCGTCGACCTTCGCGTTGTCGAACCCCGACATAGGTCCGCAATCCAGCCCTAACGCACGCGCGGCCAGAATCATGTAAGCGCCTTGCAAACTGGAGTTGCGTTTCGCCGTAGCGTCGACGAGTTCAGGTGCATTGGCAAAGAGACCACGCATCTCAGGTTTGTGCGGAAATAGCTGCGGCAGCTTCTCGTAGAACTTCAGGTCGTGAGCGACGATGGCAGTCACCGGGGCGTTCATCGTCTTGTCCACGTTCCCCGGAGCAAGTGCCGGCAGCAGCCTCTCCTTTGCCGCCTTGGTGCGCAAGAAAAGGATCCGTGCGGGATTTCCGTTGGCGCTGGTGGGAGCCCACCTCATCAGGTTGTAAACCTGACGCAAGATTTCGTCGGACACCGGCTCGTTCAGCCACGCGCTGTACGAACGTGCCTCACGAAACAGAATATCGAGCGCAACATCCTCTATAGCGTTTCTCATAAACCCTCCTGAACCAAAAGGCCGCGACTGACTCGCACGACGTGCGTACTAACGCGGCTACGATCGAACATTCTCCATCAGCACGATGATTTTTCCTCCCGCGCTGTCCTCCAGGAAGCAAACCTATGCTATCCGCCCTGCTTCGCTACGACGTATCAGAACTTCTGCTGCAGACCGACCATGACACCGAGTTGATTCGCGCCGGTTTCGACCGTGCCACCCGCTGCAACCGGGTTGGCAGCCAGCGCACTGTTGAACATGTAGCCGACCGACGTGTACACCATCGTGCGCTTGGATAGCTGGTAATCTACGCGCCCGATCAGTAGCGTCGCGCTCGAGTCGTTCATTCCCGCCTGGCCGCGTTGCAGACTGCGTACGCCCTCAGCGTCGAAGGAAAGCGCTGGCGTGAGATAGTACGTCGCCCCCGCGAAGAAAATATCTGTCTGCAAATGGGTCGCGGCTGCCACGTTGTTTCTGACCCAGCCGACACCGATCTTGGTTGGGCCCAAAATCACGTAGCCATCGACGATATTGTGCGTGTCGGTGTACGCGCTGTTGTTCAGCGGCCCCGACGCCCCTGCCCCACCGCGCATCACGTCGTAGGATGCTGCCACACCGAAGCTCGTTGAATCATAGGCGAGCAGCGCGGTGTATTGCCGGCACGCAACGAAGTCGCCCGGCACCTGTCCGCCGCAGTTGGTCGCCGCCGGGCCCGCAGGGCCAGCCGCGTCACGACCAAAGCTGTAGGTTCCGCCGAGAGTGACGCCGCCGAATTTGCCGAGATAGCCAACCGCATTGTCGCTGCGCGAGTTCGGCAGATACGGGTCGAAGCTTGCCATCGAATGAATCGAAGGGCCAATCACATCCGCGTTCGTCAGCGCGTACATCGTCATGTTCATTTGCCGGCCGAGCGTGAGCGAGCCGTAGTCGCTGCTTACGCCGACATTCGCCTGACGGCCGAAGAGGCGCCCGCCATAGTTCAGCGAGCCGGTGCCCGGCTGAAAGCCGTTCTCCAGGACAAAGAATGTCTTGTAGCCACCGCCGAGATCCTCGACACCCTTCAAGCCCCAGCGTGACGGTACTTCACCCGTCAGAGTCGGCACCCCAATCTCCGATCCACCGTGGGCTGTCGCGTGGTTGTAATACGACAGCCCTGTATCGACGATTCCATACAACGTAACACTGCTTTGGGCATACGTGAACCCCGACGCCGCGACGAGCAACGCCGCGCTCCATGTGATTTTCATGACGATCGAATCTCCATTCTTGTGGCGCAATGTCTGGTTACGAGAGCCTAGGGAACCGCTGATCGGCAAGCTCAACCTCTCATTAGGATGCCTTATCTTCAAAATCAAAAAAGCGGATGTGATAACCCGATTTGAACCTGTGTCATCGCGACCGGCCGCCGCGCGCCCGTTCGCATCTATGTTGCTGTTGCACGGCGCGCGGACGTGCACCTATTGCGAGAGTTCGCGGCAATCGCCCAAGCCGCGTCTCAGGGCACGGCGTTCAGTGCAAGGGCTGAGCGTCGCCCGGAATTTTGCCTTCCCGCAGATCGTGTATAAGTTCGACCCAAACGAAGGAAAGAAGAAATGTTCAGAGCACTGAACCGGGGGCACTCGGCGGAGTTCAATGCGGTGACCGTACAACGAATGAGGGAAGGGTACGGTGTGAACCCTCCGGCCCGCGAGCTTCGCATGTCGCCGCGGACGCTGCGCAACTGGCTCAAGGCTTCCGAATTTGGCAAGCTGACTGGCCCGGGCGCGATGACGGCCACACCGGAACAAATATCAGCTATCCGTTGTTGTGGTGTCGTGCGCCTTGAACGTGCTCTTGAGCGTGCCAATACCTTCGACCCAGACCTCGATCTCGTCGCCGGGATCGATGAACTGGTTGTGCGGCATACCGACTCCAGCGGGCGTGCCGGACAGGATCACGTCGCCAGGGTACAGCGTCACCCGGCTACTTAAGAAAGCGATCTGCTCGGCAACGCTAAAGATCATTTCCGCTGTGCTCGAATCCTGACGCAACTCGCCGTTGCGCCAGAGACGGATTCCAAGTGACTGAACATCCGGAATGGTTTCTGCTGGCGTAATCCAGGGTCCAAGCGGACAACTTCCCTCCCAGCACTTCTGGGAGATCCAGTCGAAGTGGAACGGTGAATGCACGCCAATGTAGTCGCGTACGAATACATCTCGCAGCGAGAGATCGTTGGCCACGGTGTATCCGGCGACATACGACAGCGCGTTCTCGACTGCGACGTTCCTTGCCGGCCGTCCGATGACCACCGCGAGCTCTGCTTCCCAATCAACGTTGCGGCTATACGGCGGCAACGTAACCTGCTCGCCAGTACCCGCGACCACCAGACACGCGGGCGCCTTGATGAAATGCCAAGGCGCCCCCGATACCGAGTGCGGATCAGGAGACGGCGGCATATTGAACGCACGGTCCATCTCCGCGACGTGATCATGGTAATTGGCGCCCGCGCCATAGATGGTTCCAGGTAGGAGCGGCGCCAGCAGCGTTACCGCGTCAAGCGCGAAGCCCGGCAACGATGTCGTCGATGCGCTGATGCGAGCGGCTGCCTCGCGCAATTGCGAACCAGCGCTGTCCCACCGGCCAATAAGTTCAGTGACCGTCAGGTCAGGTATGTCGAGCTGAATCAACTCGCCAAGCTGCGGACCATACGGATAAACACGCTCGCCGATCAGCAGGCCGGCACGCGCCCGCCCTTCGTCGTTGAAACTCAGCAAATGGTAGTGGTCGTTCATGTCGAATTGTCCTGCCGCTTAGAAGCGATCGCCGAAATCGAAAACATCGTCGTCCTGGAAACCGTCGTAATGCTGAAATTCCCACCAGTTGTAGTCGAGGTCCTGAAGATAGAACGAGTACACGCCGTGTTGCAGCGTCACTTCGGTAATCTGGCGAATCTTGTACTGATCCTTGTACTCGTGCGCCGAACGATGAGCAGCGTCGACTTCTTCACGGCTACGCACGTCAAGTCCCCAGTGAGTAAGGAACGAGACGTCATGGATCTTGTCACCCACTTCGACACAGAACACGTGGAACTTCATACCCAGCCTGAACGCGAACGCGGGCGCCGCATGGCGCACGGTTTCGAGGCCAAGGAACTCCTCGTAAAAGCGCCGCGTTTCGGCAATGTCGCGGCACTCCAGCGTGCCGTGTCCGAGCAGGTAGGGTCGATTGATCGCGCGGCTGTTTTTCAGAGGTACAACGGCCTCGCCAGGGATTTCAAGCGTCATGAGATGACTCCATTGTGTCAGGTACGTTTCGTTTATCGATCGGCGACTACGTGGCATCACGCTGCGGTCTCAGCCTGCGTCAGGAACGCATCGGCGTGGAAGGCTGCTGGTGGAAGACCGCACGTGTTCGTGAATTCCTCCCGTGCTGCGTTGACCATCGCCGGCGCGCCGCACGCATAAACCTCATAGCCCGAAAGGTCCGGAAAATCGTCGACCACCGCCTCGTGAACCCAACCCGTGCGCCCGGTCCAGTCGCAATCCATTCCCGGTTCGGAGAGCACCGGCACGAAATGGACGTTCGGATGGTCCTCCGCCCATGTGCGCGGCAGGTCGGCGAGATACAGGTCGCGCCGCCGACGGCCACCCCAATAGATGTGGAATTCACGAGCGCTCCCGCGTTGCAATGCATACTCGACGATGGCCTTTACAGGCGCGAAGCCGGTACCGCCCGCGAGCAGGATGACCGGCTTCTCGGTAGCCTCGCGCAGGAAGAACGAACCGAAGGGCCCTTCGAAGCGAAACATCTCCCGCGGGGCAAGCTCCGAGAACACATGCTCGGTGAAGCGCCCGCCCGGGTGATGGCGAATGTGCAACTCGATATGCGTCAGCGACACCGGATCGGGCGGCACAGCGATCGAGTAGCTGCGGCGCACGCCGTCCGGCAACAGAACGTCTATATACTGACCCGCGCGGAAGAAGAGATTCTCGTTCGGTGGAAGGCGCAATCTCAGAACGGCAACATCGGGCGCCGGCCTCGCGATGTCAGTTACCCGACAGGGGTAAGTCGAAGCCTTGACGACATCGACCCCGGTCAGTTCCTCCACCTCGATGGTCAAATCGGAAAGCGGCTTTGCCGAGCAGAGCAATGCGTAGCCGCGCTCCCGTTCTTCGGGTTGCAGCGCCCTTTCGAGTACGTGCCCATGCTCGACGCGGCCCTCCACGACGCGTCCCTTGCACGCGCTGCAGGCGCCCGAACGGCAGCTATAAGGAACGAAAAGACCGGCCTTCATGGCTGCCGCCAATACCGTTTCGCCCTCTTCGACGACATAGCGATTTCCGCTCGGTTTCAGTAGTATTTCAAAACTCACTTTTGCGTCTCCATTCTTGAGTCCAACCTCTACCCGGCTGCCCTTCTCGTTCCGAATCCACCGCCGGCACACGAATCACCGGAACGTCAGTCAGAAAATATGCCCTTTACGACCCATCACGCCCTACGGACTCAGCCCAACATTGCCCGCGCGACCGAGCCTGCGGTCACTTTGCAACGACGCGCCCAATGCCAAGGCAAATTAGCTTTCCAGATCGAATAACGTGCAGTCCGTTTCATAGTCATCCAAACTGTTTAATCTTCACTTCGAAGGCTCCGTTCCGATCAGTGGAAGCGGGTGTCATTTCTGTCACCCCTAAAATTATTGCAAAAGCAACCAAACTGTAATCGAATTAGACCTCACAACAGTTGCTTTTGCAACCTATTTCGAGCAACCACCGGATTAGTACTTACCCGAATAAACACCGCCTGCCAGTCGTTCTACTGCTGATGCATCGACATCCAAACTCGTCGTCTTTCGTCATGATTTCCCGGCCTATGTAGGCCACCACCCAAACGTGCCTTGGCCTTCGATACGCGAGGTCACGATCTAGCAGCGCGTGTTGCGACATTCGGATTTAGTGCCACTGTCCCGCAGGTTTACGATGGAAAACCGCGGCCACTTGGCTGGGCCTCGAGTGACATGCAGAGCATTGCGCGACCATCTCGGGAGCTGAAGGAACCGCCGGCATCGACGCCCTTGAGCATGGTCACGCACCGTCTACGGCTTGTGGACAACGCCTTCCGTGGCGACGCAAGTTCGATCCGCGCCGTGCCGCCACGACTGGCACGGCGACAGCATAGAACCGACGTTCCGTTCGAGGCTCGTCGGATGAAATAGCTCACGCGCTTTCGGCCGGCTACCGGACAGCCCTCTGCATCATGGCGAGCGACGAAACGTTCGACGACGTGCTCGTTCTCCGCGACACAGTACGACCAGGAGTCAAACCCCATCAGCTTGCGCGTCACTCGCAATTGATCTTCGACGAACGCCAGCGTTCTTTCGTCGGCACCGCACCAGGCAACCGTACCGGCGCAAGGAACCTCGATATCGAGAACGCCTTCACGAGAGCGCCAGGCAACCACGGATGGTTATCTGCGAGCGTCTTTGTGACGCCGAGGGTATGTATGAGGAGGCGCAGCTTCGTTCGCACGTGCCAATCGACTGTGCTCTTATGCAGATCGTCGAACAGCTAATTGACCTGAGGTTGTCCTTGATGAAAGCACGAAGGCGCACGGGGCCGCATGACGGCATCAATCTTCCGATGGCCAACTGGCTGGAGATCGTTTCTCCTTCCGGTGCGTCTTCAAGCTTGAAATCGCAGGCAACTTCAGCGTGATTTCCTCGCCCCGGGCCGTGATCTGGTACTCGGGTACGCCAATTCGCTAACCCTTCATCTCTTTGGACTTGTCAATCGCTCGATCTGCACGGACGTAATGGTCATTTAAACCTTGCGATCAAGCCGTCACGATCATGTCGATTTATATCGCATGATCTCACTTGGAATAAATAATGTCAAGGATCATTGAAAACCACATATTTATGGAGCGCGCCGGCTCAGCGGGCCGGCGAACGATATCGTCGTACGTTCGACCGACCCGAACTGTCCGATGCGCGGATCGTGCGACCCAACGTAGACGACACACCTTATATGCTCCGGCTCGCCGAAATAACGGAGCCTGGACCCTTCAATTCCCGCACCAACGAACTAGGTTACTTCTTTGGCATCAGGGAGGGCGGCCAACTGGTGGCGATGGCGGGCGAACGCCTCACTGCCGGGAAGTACGTCGAAATCAGCGCCGTGTGCACGCACCAGGAGTGGCCGGGGGGTTGGATCGACTGTTGATGGAGCATCTGTCGCCAACCATCCAGGAACGCGACAAGGTACCGTTCCTTCATGTGTTCACCAATAACGTTTCCGCCGTTCGACTGTATCGGGAGCTTGGCGTTCGCACTGCCACAACCTTGCAACCGACGGCAATCGTGAGGTCGTCGGCTGACGCAAGGTAATCGCCGCGGTGCAAGGACTGGGCTAACGGCACTGTCGATGGACACGCAGGACACTGCACCTTTGAGATTGAAAGAAAATGGGACACTTACAAGCTGACAAACAGGCCACGCATCGGCGGATTGTGTTGCCGCGCGTCTTTTGCGCGAGCGCGGCATTGACGGAATCGGTGTCGGCGACATCATGAAAGAAGCTGGCTTGAGCGTCGGCGGCTTCTACAAACATTTCGAATCACGCGATGCGCTGGTAACGCCGGCTTTCGTCATGGCGTTGCAGGACATCGAGCATATTGAGGACGCGCTCAAGACCGAGCCTCAGCGTAAAACGTGTTTCGAACTCCATTGGCGCTTTTCAACACTGTCTTGAAGAAGGTCATTGCATGGATAATTTTGACTACGCGCGCCGGTTACTCTTGAGCCGACCGAACATCCCCTAACCTGGATCGATGCGACATACGCCCCGTTGACCTGCATTCCGATTGAATCGGCCAGTCCCGCTTCCTGGCACGTAGGTTTAGCAGTTCTTCCAAACCGCCTTGCGCTTTTCCAAAAAGGCATTCACGCCTTCGCGCTGATCATCCCAATCGAAGAGGTCGATGAAGCGCTCGCGCTCCAACGCCAGCGCGGCCCTTCGCGGGACACCCTGACGAGCGCTGTGAATCAGTTGTTTGCTGAACGCTACCGCTTGCGGACTCAAGCTTGCGACGCGTTCCGCCAATCTTAGGGCCGAATCCAGCGATTCGCCCTTGCCAAAGACCTCCTCGACCAGTCCAATTTTCAAGGCGGTGTCGGCATTCACTCGTTCGTTGGTCAGGATCATGCGCTTGGCCCAGCCTTCCCCCACCAGCCAAGGCAGCGTCTGAGTCCCGCAACCGGAGGGAAGCAAGCCCACTGCGGGCTCCGGCAGCGCCATCTGCGACTGTTCCTCAGCAATGCGTATGTCGCAAGCGAGCGCGCATTCCAGTCCGCCACCCATTGCGTAACCGTTGATTGCTGCAATGACAACCGGACGCGCCTCCTGCAACGCTTTGAACGCTTCGCCGAATCTTTGCACCATCAGACGCGCCTCTACTTTGTCACAGGCGGCGAAGCTTTTCAATTCCGCACCGGCGCTGAAGAACCTGGTGCCCTCGCCAGTCACCACGACGGCATAGATGTACCGATCGTCATTCAATGCACGTACTAGTCCATTGAACCAATTAAATTGCACGACTCTAAAGTGCATCGGAAAAATGAATCTGAGTGATGGCGAGCGCAGGGAATTGATGGCAATGCAGCGCGGTCGCACGATGGCTGTAGGTCAAGTGCGGCGTGCGCGGCTGATTCTTCTGCTCGACGAGGGCGCCTCGCGCCAGGCGATCGTGGATGAGTTGCGATGCGACTCGCGTTTCATCACGACCTG
>NZ_FCON02000061.1 GCF_001544535.1 Caballeronia choica
TTGCTTACTTTCTTTGCAGCAGCAAAGAAAGTGAGTCCCGCCCCGGACAGGGGCAGAGCAAATAAACCAAAAACAAAGCAAGTTCCATAGAAGCCCAAGCGCATCAAACGGTGTAGACAACGGCCCCACCCCCACCCCAACCCCAACCCCAAGCGCCAGCGACCCCCGAACGCACTGTTCGCCAAACCCGACCCTCGATCCATTGCCCTGCCGCGCGGCCGGCCCTAATCTTCGTTCCAAGGCAGCACCTTCACGAAGATCAACGGAGCAATGGAGACAGACATGCAAGAGACCAATCTCGGCAGCCTCGGCAACTATCGCAAGGGCTCGATCGAAATCATTAAGGGCAAACCCGGACATTACGCGATGTCGAACGTCTTCGAAGTCGCGAACCAGTCCGCGCCGTATGAGAAGGTCGTCGTCGGCAAGAACCTCAAGTACGTGATCGAGACGCTGCGCGCGGAAGGCACGTCGCCATGGTTCACCGCATCGCACGACGAATTCACGGTCGCGCTCGACGGCGAGATCGACGTGCATTTCATCAAGCCGTCCGACGGTCCGCTCGTCGGCGAGCAAACGGAAGGGACGGTGCGTCTGGAAGGCGAGCCTTCAGGCCAGTCGATGGGCTTCGTGCGCCTGCGCCGCGGTCATCAGGCGCTGTTGCCCGCGGGCGCGGCATATCGCTTCGAAGCGCGGACGACCGGTGTGCTTCTGGTGCAAACGATCCTCGGCCCGGCTTCGGTCGAGAAGTGGGCCGACATCTGCATCCAGTAAGCCAGCCTTGCGACCCCGCGCATACGAACCACGCCATCCTTCCCGGAGCAAAATCATGAATTCCGCCATTCTTCAGAACGTCGCCGCAACCGACCCGGACCCGACGACCGGCTACCGCACCTTCAAACTCGGCGACTTCGAATTCAGCCGCGATGCCTACTTCGTCACGGTCAAGTGGCCGTCGAAAGGCGAGACCCGTTCCCACCAGATGCACGCCGACGACTTCCTGCGCGCGATGATGCGCGACGTCGCGTGGGGCTTTTTCTACGGCTGGGTCAACTTCGACGAAGTGATCGGCACGCGCAATCACTACGGCAAGGTGGACATGTACGCAGGCGCGTATAACGCGAGCTTCAAGGAAGCGGGCATCGACTACACGCAGCAGTTCGAGACGCCGCTCATCATGGCGACGTTCAAGGCCATCCTGCGGGACTGGGTCAACGAAGGCTTCGATCCGTTCGCCGCTCCCGAGGAAACCGGCTCGGCCTTCGGCACGAAGCACGGCGACAACATCGCGGCCATCGACCGCACGCGTATCGCGACGAAGCGCATGCCGGGCCTCGAAGGCGACTCGCCGTTGCGCGACGACTTGCCGGTCAACCGCCAGTTCGCGGACGTCGAGCAGGACGAACCCGAGATTCACGCGGCCCCCGGCTTCGAAGGCCAACTGCATGCCTTCAGTCTCTTCAAGTACCTGTCGCGCTCGGACGTGACGTGGAATCCGTCGGTCACCTCGGTGTGCAAGCAGAGCCTCTTCTGCCCGACGACCGAAGAATTCGTGCTGCCGGTCTTTCATGGCAACGATCGCGTCGAGTGGTTCCTGCAACTGTCCGACCAGATCATCTGGGACGTCGCCGACAAGGACACCGGCGAGCCGCGCGCCCGCATCACGATGAACGCAGGCGACATCGCCGCGATGCCGGCCGACATCCGCCACAAGGGCTATTCGCAGAAGCGCTCGATGCTGCTGGTCTGGGAGAACGCGACGCCCGACCTGCCCAAGCGCTACGAAAGCGGCGAACTCGCGCCGTATCCGGTGCCGCTCTAAGCCCTTTCTTTCCCGCCCTGAACGACGCCGGTAGCGCGGGCGTCGCGGGGACGGGTTTGTCCAAAGATTCCCTCAGGCATCCCCTTAGGTATCCCCTCAGGCATCCCTCCAGGCAGGACCGACATGCAAACGCAACTCTTCATCGATGGCCGCTTCGTCCCCGCGCTAAGCGGCGAGACACTCGCAACCCTGAACCCGCACGACAACTCGGAGATCGCGCAAGTGTCGATGGCCGGGCGCGCCGACATCGACCGCGCGGTCGATGCCGCCAAGGCCGCGTTCCCGAAGTGGAGCAACATGGCGGCGGCGGATCGCGGCCGCTTGCTGCTCAAGCTCGCCGATGCGATCGAAGCGAACGCCGATGAACTCGCGCGCCTCGAATCCCTCGACACGGGCCACCCGATCCGCGATACGCGCAATCTCGACGTCCCGCGCACCGCTGCCACGTTCCGCTACTTCGGCGGCATGGCGGACAAGATCGAAGGATCGGTGATTCCGGTCGAAGCGGGCTTTCTCAACTACATGACGCGCGAGCCGGTCGGCATCGTCGGGCAAGTGGTGCCGTGGAATTTCCCGCTGATGTTCACGAGCTGGAAGATGGCGCCCGCGCTCGCGGCCGGCAACTGTGTGGTGATGAAGCCCGCCGAACTCACGCCGCTCTCCAGTCTCGCGATCGCCGAGCTGATGGCCGAGGTCGGCTTTCCGGCGGGCGTGGTCAACGTGCTGCCGGGGCTTGGGCACGTCGCCGGACAATACATCGCCGAGCATCCGGACATCAGCAAGGTTGCGTTCACCGGATCGACCGCCGTGGGCCGCAAGATCGTGCAGGCATCGAGCGGCAATCTGAAGAAGGTGCAGCTCGAACTGGGCGGCAAGGGCGCGAACGTCGTGTTCAGCGACGCGAATCTCGATGCGGTCGTGCAGGGCTCCGCGTTCGGCATCTTCCACAACCAGGGGCAGGCGTGCATCGCGGCGTCGCGGCTGATCGTGCACGAGTCCGTCGCCGATGAACTGCTCGAACGCTTCATCGCGCTGGCTCGTTCGATCAAGATCGGCGATCCGCTCGACCCGTCGACGGAAATGGGGCCGCTCACCTCGCAGTTGCATCGCGACCGCGTGCTCTCGTATGTCGATATCGCGCGCGAGCAGGGCGGGCGCGTGCTGTCGGGCGGCAAGGCGCCGGATCTCGCGGCGCTCGCGAAGGGCTGCTATGTTGAACCGACGATCGTCGCCGCCAAGCCGACCGATCGCGTGGCGCAGGAGGAAGTGTTCGGCCCGTTCGTGACGGTCAGCACCTTCAGCAGCGACGAAGAGGCACTCGCGATCGCGAACGGCACCGAATACGGTCTGGGCGCCGGCTTGTGGACGCAGAACCTGCAACGCGCGCACCTGGTCGCGCGCCAGTTGCGAAGCGGCATGGTGTGGATCAACTGCTACAAGCGCGTGAGTCCCGCGTCGCCGTTCGGCGGTGTCGGCGCGAGCGGCTATGGACGCGAGATGGGCTTCGAGGTGATGCGCGAGTACACGCAGCCGAAGTCGGTCTGGGTCAACGTCGACGCGAACATTCCGCCTTACTACCCGCGCTGAAGCCATGGAACCGTTCATCTATCAGGGCATGCCGTCGCGTGTGGTGTTCGGTGCGGGCAGCATCGAGCACCTGGAGCGCGAGATCGATCTGCTGGGTGCGAAGCGGGCCATCGTGCTCTCGACGCCGCAGCAGCGCGAACAGGCCGAGGCGCTGGCCGAACGCCTCGGGGCGCGGGTCGCGGGCGTGTTCGCGAAGGCGGTGATGCACGTGCCCGTCGAGACCGCGCGGGAAGCGCGCGACTACGCGGAGCGTGTCGGCGCCGATTGCGCGGTGGCGATCGGCGGCGGTTCGACGACGGGTCTCGGCAAGGCGATCGCGCTGACCTCGTCGCTGCCGATCCTCGCCGTGCCGACCACGTACGCCGGCTCCGAGATGACGCCGATCTACGGCCTCACGGAAGCCGGCCTCAAGAAGACCGGCCGCGACCTGCGCGTGCTGCCAAAGACCGTGATTTACGATCCGGCGCTCACCGTCTCGCTGCCCGCATCGCTCTCGGTGACGAGCGGGATCAACGCGATCGCGCACGCGGCCGAAGGGCTCTATGCGGCGGACGCGAACCCCGTCATCAGCCTGATGGCGGAGGAAGGCATTCGAGCGCTTGCAGAAGGCATCGGCAAGGTCGTTGCCCGGCCGGACGATCTCGACGCACGCGGCGACTGTCTCTATGGCGCGTGGCTGTGCGGCGCGGTGCTCGGCAGTGTCGGCATGGCGCTGCATCACAAGCTGTGTCACACGCTCGGCGGCACGTTCAACCTGCCGCATGCCGAGACGCACACGATCGTGTTGCCGCATGCGCTGGCCTACAACCGCGCTGCCGCCCCCGAGGCGATGAAGCGTATCGCACGCGCGCTCGGCGCGGCGGACGCAGCGCAAGGCGCATTCGAGCTTGCCCGCGACAACGGCGCGCCGACCGCGCTGAAGGACATCGGCATGAAGGAAGCGGACATCGAGATCGCGCTCGACATCGCATTGAAGAACCCTTATGGGAATCCGCGTCCGCTCGAACGCGCGCCGTTGCGAGCATTGCTCGAAGCGGCCTACGAAGGCCGCGCTCCGGCCTGAGCACCACTCACGCAAGCCTGGCCCGCCAAGAGGCCGGCGCGTAACGATAAAAGAGACTGAAGGAGACACTCATGGACGACCACTCCATCGACGGCGCTCGCCGCCGGTTCGTGCAGCTCACGGCCAGCGCCGCGCTGGTGGGCGCCGCGCCGCTGCTCGCGCGGATCGCGAACGCCGCGAGTCCGCGCACGCTGAAGATCGGCTACGTATCGCCGCAAACGGGGCCGCTCGCGCCATTCGGCGAGGCCGACCGCTTCACGATCCAGCAGATGCAGACCGCGCTCAAGAGCGGCATCACGATCGGCGGCAAGCAGTATCCGGTGTCGATCCTCGTGAAGGACAGCCAGTCGAATCCGAATCGCGCGAGCGAAGTGGCGAACGACCTGATCCTCAAGGACAAGGTCGACATCATGCTCGTCTCGGGCACGCCCGAGACGGCGAATCCCGTCAGCGACGCGTGCGAAGTGAACGAGATGCCGTGCGTCTCGACGGTCGTTCCATGGCAGCCGTGGTTCTTCGGTCGCAAGGGCGATCCGAAGAAGGGCTTCAACTATACATATCACTTCTTCTGGGGCCTCGAAGACGTGATTGCCGTCTACACCGGCATGTGGCAATCGGTGCAGACCAACAAGGCGGTCGGCGGTCTCTTTCCGAACGATGGCGACGGCAACGCATGGGGCGACAGCAAGCTCGGCTTTCCGCCGGTGCTCGCGCAAAAGGGCTTCACGCTGAAGGACCCCGGCCGCTTCCAGACGATGACGCAGGATTTCTCCGCGCAGATTTCCGCGTTCAAGCAGGGCGGTGCGCAGATCGTGACGGGCGTCGTGATTCCGCCCGATGCCAAGAACTTCCTCGTCCAGGCACGCCAGCAGGCGTTCAGGCCGAAGGTCATCTCGATCGGCAAGGCGCTGCTGTTCCCGACTTCCATCGAAGCGCTCGGCGACCTCGGCGATGGTCTCTCGACGGAAGTGTGGTGGTCGCCGTCGCATCCCTTCAAGTCGTCGGTGACGGGGCAGTCCGCGCGGCAGCTTGCCGATGCCTACGAAAAGACGACCTCGAAGCAATGGACGCAGCCGATCGGCTTCGCGCATGCGCTCTTCGAGATTGCCGTCGATGCGTTGAAGCGCGCGAAGGACATCGATTCGAACGAAGCGATCCGCGATGCCGTCGCGTCGACGAAGCTCGACACGGTCGTCGGGCATGTCGCGTGGGGGAGCGGGCCGGTCAGGAACGTGGCGAAGACGCCGCTCGTCGGCGGGCAGTGGCTGAAGGCGCCAGCGGGCGGGGCGCATCGCTTCGATCTCGCGATCGTGAACAACCAGCTTGCGCCGAACGTGCCGCTGTCCGGCCCGCTCAAGCTGATCGCATGACCGGGGAGACGACGCGATGAGCAGCGTACTGGCACTGACGAACGTCTCGAAGCGCTACGGCGCGCTGAAGGTCACCGACGACATCAGCTTCGAGATCGAGCAAGGCGAAACCTACGGCATCCTCGGGCCGAACGGCGCGGGAAAGACGACGCTCTTCAATCTCGTGAGCGGCGACGTGCGGCCCGACGCCGGCACGATCCACTTCGACGGCAACGACATCGGCGCAC
The DNA here is from genome assembly GCF_001544535.1 of Caballeronia choica. Lineage (GTDB taxonomy): Bacteria > Pseudomonadota > Gammaproteobacteria > Burkholderiales > Burkholderiaceae > Caballeronia > Caballeronia choica. The sequence continues at coordinate 6,070 of NZ_FCON02000061.1, forward strand.
TCGCGCCGCATCGACGCTGCATCGCCGGCATCGGCCGGTCGTATCAGGTGCCGCGTCCGTTCGGCGGCATGACGGTGTTCGAAAACCTGCTGGTGGGCGCGACCTTCGGCGGCGCGCTTGCGGAATCGGCAGCTTACGACGTGTGCATCGATGTATTGAAGCGCACCGGTCTCGAGCGCCGCGCGAACCAGTTGGCGAGCACGCTGACGCTGCTCGATCGCAAGCGGCTCGAGCTTGCGCGAGCACTCGCGACGCGTCCGAAACTGCTGCTGCTCGATGAGATCGCGGGCGGCCTGACGGAGCCCGAGACGCACGAACTCGTCGACGAGATCAAGCGCGTGAAGGAGCAGGGCGTCACGATCGTGTGGATCGAACACGTCGTGCATGCGTTGCTTGCGGTGGCGGACCGCCTGCTCGTCATTCATTTCGGCAAGCGTCTCGCGGAAGGAAAGCCGGCCGCGGTGATGGACGATCCCGAGGTCAAGCGTGTCTATCTCGGACTGGAGGTGTGAGCATGTCGGCGATTCTCGAAACACGCGCGCTCAGCGCGTACTACGGCGATTTCCAGGCGCTGTTCGGCGTGGACGTCACGGTGAACAGCGGCGAAGTGATCGCATTGATCGGTTCGAACGGCGCGGGCAAGTCGACCTTCCTCAAGACCCTTGCGGGCTTGTTGCGTGCGCCGGCCGGGCAGGTCGTCTATAAGGGCGAGGCGATCGGCGGCATGCCGGCGGCGACGATCGTCGGCAAGGGCATCGCGCTCGTGCCCGAGGGACGCAGGCTCTTCGCGAGCCTTTCGGTCGAAGAGAACCTGTTGCTCGGCGGCTATTGCGCGCGGCCGGGGCGCTGGAATCTGCAGACCGTCTACGAGCTTTTCCCCGCATTGAAGGAACGCCGCCGTCATCCCGCGACCGCGCTCTCCGGCGGACAGCAGCAGATGGTCGCACTCGGCCGCGCGCTGATGAGCAACCCGGACCTCATCATGTGCGACGAACTCTCGCTCGGCCTCGCGCCGGTGATCGTGCGGGAAATCTACGCGGCGTTGCCGTCGATCGTGGCGGGCGGCATGAGCGCGATCGTCGTGGAGCAGGACGTGCAGCTTGCGCGCAAGGTGTCGACGCGCTTCTACTGCTTCCAGGAAGGACGCATATCGCTCGCGGGTGCATCGGCTGAGGTATCCGACGAAGCCATCACGCAAGCCTATTTCGGAGTGGTGTCATGAGTTCGATCGTCAATATCGCATTGCAGGGCATACTGCTCGGCGCGCTCTATGCGCTCTTCGCGATGGGCCAGTCGCTCGTGTTCGGCGTGATGCGCCTCACGAACACCGCGCATGGCGACTTCATCGTGCTGCTCGTGTTCGTGCTGTTTGCGCTCACCAACTGGGCGCATGTGCCCTTGTGGGCCGCCGTGCCGCTCCTGATCGTGATCGCGTTCGGCGCGGGGTATGCCGTGCAGTACGCCGTGCTTAATCGCGTGAGCGGACGCGATCCGCTGCCGTCGCTCGTCGTCACGTTCGGGCTGTCGATCGTCATCCAGAATCTGCTTCAGGAAGTGTTCTCCGCCGACCCGCGCTCGCTCGCGACGGGCGGCTTCGAATCGATGAGCTTCGCGTTGCCGGGCGGGATCGCGCTCGGGCTGCTGCCGTTGCTCACGCTTGCTGTCGCGATCGGCGCGACGCTCGCGCTGCAATGGCTCTTCGGCCGCACGCCGCTTGGCCGCGCCTTTCGCGCGACCTCCGATGACCGCGAGATCGTGCAGTTGATGGGCGTCTCGCCGCGGCGCACCTTTGCGCTCGCGATGAGCATCGCGTTCATCCTGATCGCGCTCGCCGCGACGCTCTACGGCATGCGCACCGCCGTCTCGCCGGCGGATGGCCCCGCGTTGCTGCTGTATGCGTTCGAGGCCGTGATCATCGGCGGCATGGGTTCGTTCTGGGGCACGTTCGCGGGCGGCATCGCGCTCGGCATCGCGCAGCAGATCGGCTTCTACTTCGACCCCGGCTGGGGCATCTGGCTCGGACACGTGCTGTTCCTCGCCGTGCTGACCGTGCGGCCGCAGGGCTTCTTCCCCAAGACCGCTTGACGTTACATCGAGGTGACTGACATGAACATGCGCGAACGAAGCTTCGAGGTTCGGCGAGCGACGCGCGCGAGCCGGGTTGCCGTGCTCGTCCTTTTGATAGCGGCGCTGATCGTGGCGAGCATGCCGTACTGGGCCGGCCGCGACACGTTGCGCGACTTCACGCAGATCGCCGCCTATCTCGTCTTCGCGATGATGTGGAACCTGCTCGCGGGTTACGGCGGGATGGTGTCGATCGGGCAGCAGGCGTATTTCGGCATCGGCGGCTACGCGATGCTCGTGCTTGCCAACTATGGCGGCGTCTCGCCGTTCATCGCGGTGCCGATCGCCGCTGTGATCGCGGCCGTGATCGCGGTGCCGGTGTCGCTCGTCGCGTTCCGGCTCGAAGGCGGCTACTTCGCGATCGGCACGTGGGTGATCGCGGAAGTCTTCAGGCTCTCGGTGGCCAATCTCGCGTGGCTCGGCGGCGGATCGGGCACGAGTCTTACGGCGTTCCAGGGCGTGCCGCGTGCGCTGCGCGAATCGCTGACGCTCTGGACGGCGCTCGCGATCGTCGCGGTGGCGATCGGCATGCTTTACGTGTTCCTACGGTCAAAGCGCGGCCTTGCGCTCACTGCGATGCGCGACAACGCGGTTGCCGCGAACAGCCAGGGTGTCGATGTGAAGCGCGCGCGGCTCGTGGTCTATCTCGTGTCGGCGGCGGGGACGGCGCTCGCGGGCGGCCTCTACTTCGCCGGCACGCTGCGCATCTCGCCCGATGCCGCGTTCTCCGTGAACTGGACCGCGTTCGCGATCTTCATCGTGATGATCGGCGGCCTTGGCACGCTCGAAGGTCCGATCATCGGCACGCTGATCTTCTTCCTGCTGAACAAGTTCCTGTCGGACTTCGGGACGTGGTATCTGATCGGCCTGGGCGCGCTGGCGATCGTCGTCACGATGTTCTTTCCGCAGGGCGTCTGGGGCTATATATCGCGGCGGTTTGGGTTGCAGCTTTTTCCGTTGGGTCGGCGGGTCGTGTTTTTCGATGCGGGGTCGTCGTCGCAGTCGTCGGAGTCGCCGCTTGGCGAGGTTCGCGACAATTTGCAGGCGACGCCGGCAACGCCGCGTTCGTGAGATGCGTTCTTCATATCAGGAGCAGAACGTGAGCGAGGTTCTTTGCACACTCGACGAGGTGCCCGACGGCGGCGGGCTCGAAGCGGGCGACGCGGTGCTCGTATTGCGCCGGGCGGATGAAGCGTGGGCGTATCGCAACGTGTGTCCGCACTTTTCGATTCCGTTGAACTATGAGCCGAACACATTCTGGGCGTATGGCGGCAAACTTGTGATGTGCGCGCATCACAGCGCGATGTTCCGTTTCGAGGATGGTGAGTGCATCGACGGGCCGTGTCTGGGGGCGAAACTCACGCCGGTTCCGATTCGGATCGAGGGCGGAAAGATCCTTATCGACGAGGATGGGCGAGGGTAGTCGTCGGCGCTGAACGCCGAGCTAATAGGCCGCGAACCGAGCAAATTTCATAGAAGAAAAAAAAGCTCAGACGGCGCACACGCCGCTCCCCACCGGCGGCAAACGACATTCACCGTTACCGTCGAACCATTCCGCCGCGCAGCCCTCCACCACGGCACGGACTTTGCAAGCCCGCGACGCTCGCCGCCGAGTGATTTTCATGCGCTGGCTCGCCGTTAACCCGCACATTGTTTGTTTCTGGCGCACACTTAAGCGAAGAGCGTCATTCCGTCGGGCCGACAGCGCCGGTCGCGTGAAGGTGCGGTTCGCGGACAACAACCCGCCGGCCCGGCCGTTCGCCCTGAGCCGCACCATGACCTTCCTTTCACCGTCCGCGCCCGCCCGCGCGGCCAGAGGGCTTTCCCCACGATGACCCAAGCTTTCGATCCGCAGCGCTTCACCGTGCGGCACCTGAGCGCCTACCGTTACTCGGAACCGGTCGAGTTCGGCGAGCATCGGATGATGTTCCGGCCGAGGTCGAGCCACGACCTGCGCCTCGTCACGACGCAACTGCACATCACGCCGACGCCCGCGCATCTGCACTGGCTGCACGACGTGTTCGACAACTCCGTCGCGGTCGCCACATTCGCCGACCCGGCATCGGAACTCGTCTTCGAAAGCCAGGTGACGCTCGAGCATTACGAGGCGCCGCAGCCGGATTACGCGCTCGAGCGCTACGCGACCACGTATCCGTTTGCATACACGAACGAGGAAGCGTCCGATCTCGTCAATGCGCGCAATCGCCAGCATCCCGACGAGGATGTCAGCACGTGGGCGCGGCAGTTTCTCTCGTCGGGGACATCGACCGGCACGCTGGCGATGCTGCGGGCGATGACGCTCGGCATCGCCAACGACTTCAAGTACGTGCGCCGCACGGAGAAGGGCGTGAACCGGCCGGCCGACACCTTGCGCCACAAGAGCGGCAGTTGCCGCGACTTCGCGGTGCTGATGATGGACGCGGTGCGCTCGCTCGGCCTCGCGGCGCGCTTCGTGAGCGGCTACATCTTCGTGCCCGATCATTCCGCGACGCAGGGCGGCGGCGCGACCCACGCGTGGCTGCAGATCTATCTTCCCGGCGCGGGCTGGGTGGATTTCGATCCGACCAACAGCATCATCGGCAACCGCCATCTGATCCGCGTGGCCGTCGCGTGGAACCACTATCAGGCGCTGCCGCTGTGGGGCACGTGGAACGGCGCGCCGGGTGCGTTTCGCGGTCTGGAAGTCACCGTGCACGTCACCGAAGAGCCTTCCGACGACGCCATCGGCCAAAAGGAAGCAAAGCAAAAGGAGGCAGCGAAGCCCAAGGAAGCACCCAAGCAAGTCGAACCCACTCAACCCAAGGCATCCAAATGAAACTTCGTGTCGGTTACGAACTGGTCTATGAGTGTCCGCAACCAACACCCATGATGTTGATGCTGAACACCCATTTCTCGCACGCGCAGGATGTGCTCGTCCCCGATGTGCTGGCGGTCAATCCGCCGGTGCCGATCCGGCAGTACCGCGATGGCTTCGGCAACCTGTGCAGCCGCATCGTCGCGCCGCAGGGGCACATTTCGCTCTCGACGTCCGCCGTGCTGGAAGTCTCCGGTGAGTTCGAGTCTCGCGCGCATGACGGCCGCCAGCACCCGGTCGAGGATTTGCCCGACGAGTGCCTCGTCTTCCTGCTCGGCAGCCGCTACTGCGAAACCGACCTGCTTTCCGACGTCGCGTGGCAGCTGTTCGCGAAGACCAAGCCCGGCAGCGACCGCGTGCAGGCCATCTGCGACTACGTGCACCGGCACATCACCTTCGGCTACCACCATGCCCGGCCGACCAAGACCGCGTGGCACGCACACGAGGAGCGCCTCGGCGTGTGCCGGGACTTCGCGCATCTGGCGATCACGCTGTGCCGCGCGATGAACATTCCGGCGCGCTACTGCACGGGCTATATCAGCGATGTCGGCCTGCCGCCACCGTACGCATCGATGGATTTCGCCGCATGGTTCGAAGCGTACGTGGGCGGCACCTGGCAGATCTTCGATCCGCGCAACAATGCGCCGCGTATCGGCCGCGTGCTGATGGCGCGCGGCCGCGATGCGGCGGATGTCGCACTCAGCAACAACTTCGGCCCGACGACGCTCGTCAAGTTCGAGGTCCATTGCGCGGACGAGTGACGCGCGGCGTTGCGCCTGCGGCGCGACGGACCGCGCGACGCCGCATGAATCTACGGTACGATGACTTGTTCAATCACGCGTGGCGCGCCAAGACCGGCCAGTCATGCGCCAGCCATCGTACGAACTCATGCGCCGTCTCTTGCGCCCCCTCTTGGGCCCTCTCTTGCGCCGTCTTTGCCTCGCCTGCGCGCTGGCGATCGGCGGCGTTTTGCCCGCATCCGGGGCGCAGAACCAGGAAGAACCGTCGACCATCGTGAGCGACGTGCACGTCTTTGTCGTCGCCGAAGACGGCTCGCTCACCGAAGACGACGAAACGACCCTGCGCGCGAACACGCCCGCCGGCATCGACGAGATCGCGCAACGCTACGTGTGGTTCGACAAGAGCGTGTCGAAGGTCGATATCGTCGACGCCTACGCCACCGACATGAACGGCGTGCGTCACGCGGTGACGCCGGACCAGATCCGCGATATCCAGGAACCGCGCTCGGCGGGCGCGCCCACCTTCCAGGACGCGAAGCTGAGGGCGGTGATCTTCCCGGGCGTCGGCATCGGATCGAGCGTGTATCTGCGGTTTCACAAGAGCCAGTCGACGCCGGTCGTCGCCGGGCAGTTCAACTACTTCGTCGAGCCGGGCCGCAGGCCGGTCCAAAGCCAGAGGCTGATCTTCGACCTGCCCGAGGACAAGAAACTTTACGCCGATGCGCGCGGCTACGTCGCCGTGCCGCCCGTCACCGCGAACGGCCGCACGCGCTATGAATTCGACTATGGCCGCGAGCGTTTCGAGCGCATCGAGAACGGCTCGGTCGGCTATCTGCAATACGGCGATCGCCTGATGGTCTCGACCTTCCCCGATTTCGCGACCTTCGCGGCCAGCTACCGCGAGCCGTCCGCCGATCCCACCGCGAACGATCCGGCCATCCGCGATCTCGCGCACACGCTCACGCAGAACGACCCGGACGCCCGCGCGAAAGCGAGGACGCTGTATGACTGGGTGCGCCGCAATATCCGCTACGTCGGGCTTTTCATCGGCCAGAGCCCCGCCGTGCCGCACCACGCCACCGAGATCCTCGCCAACCGCTACGGCGACTGCAAGGACCATGTCGCGCTGTTCGGCGCGCTGCTCGCGGCGGAAGGCATCCGCAGCGAACCGGCGCTGATCGGCTTGGGCTCGGTGTACTCGCTGCCGTCCGTGCCCGGTTACGGCTCGGGCGCGATCAATCACGTCATCACCTGGCTGCCCGACCTGAACCTCTACCCGGATTCGACGGCGGCGAGCGTCGAGTTCGGCTATCTGCCGCTCTCCGATATGGACCGGCCGACGCTCCTCGTCGATTCCGGCACGCTCGCGCGCACGCCCGCGATCCAGCCGCTCGCGCGCGACGCGCGCCTGCAGATCGACGTGGCGCCGGGCGGCACGGCCGCGCTGTCGTACTGGGTGCGGGATGCTGGCTGGAGCGCGGAGATGGAGCGCTCGAACCTGCGCGCCTCGACTGCGCAGCGCCGCGACCTGATAGCGGCCGAGCGGCTGCGTGCGACCGGCCTCGCCGGCCGCGCCACGCTCGCGACGAGCGACGTCGATGCCACCGCCGGCCCGTTCGTCACGACGATGGGCGGCACGCTCGACGACGTCGTCTGGCCGAACGGCACGACCGCGCTGCCGGCGCTGACGAGCCTTTCCGGCGGCATCGCGACCCAGGTGCGCGGCTGGCTCTCGGAGCGCACGCGCACGCAGCCTTACGTGTGCGTCGGCGGCGACTTCGACGAGGTCTCGCAGATCGCGCTGCCGAAGGACGTGCGCGTCGTCGAGGTGCCGGACGGGACGAGCGTCGAAGGCGGCTTTTTCGCGTTCCGCTCGCGCTATGTGTTCGACCCGGACACCAACGTGATCCAGGTGACGCGGCGGCTGCACGCGGACTTCGGCAAGCAGGTCTGCACGCCGGCGGAATTCGATGCGGCGCTCGTGCTGCTGAAGAAGATCGAGCGGGATACGCAGGCGCAGATTATTTTGAAGGCGGCGGGGCGGTGAGTGCGGGCATGCAAGCCAACCGACGGGGGCGGCCAGCCGCGCAAGACGGACGCGAAAGCTATGCGCGACGCCGGACTTCTTCGGCGGGTGCCCCGCCGAAGAAGTCGGCTGCGGCCGTCGCGCTTCGCTCGGCGCGTGGCGAAACCCTACGTCGTCGATGGCCGGTTGACCGATGTCTTCAATTCCTTCAGCGCCTCCTCCATGCGCCTCGAGACGAGTGCGTAGGCTTCCGCCTGAGTCTGCTGCGTGGTGCGCGCGATGTCCTGCATGTCGGCGAGACCGTCGCGCAGCGCGCGTTGCACGAGTTCGGTCGCGTTGAACGGCGGCTTGCTCGACGAAGCCTCGAACTGCTGCGCGATGGCTTCCAGTTCGCTCAAGGTCCGGCGCAGGATTTCGAGCTGCTTGTCACGCAGCGCCTGCATGCCGCCAAACGCGACCTGGTTGGTCGCGGCAAGCGCCTCGACGTCCTTGCGGCGCGCCTCCAGGATCGCTGAAACGTCGAATCCGGGCAGTTTGTATTGCTGGAATATCGCGGCGAACTGGCTAAACGGATCGCTGAATTTTGATTGATTCATTCATGTCTCCCAGGGTCTGCGATTCTTGGCCGCACTTCGAGCCGCGAGTGCGCGGCGCCCCGCTCGCCCGCGCCGGGTACGGTCGATCGAACGAAGCTGCGTGCTTCGGATACTACCAATATACGCACGCTGCTAGGGCCGAGGGAAAACACCAAAGAAGGGCATGGGTTTCGGACAACGCAAGCGCCGGTCCTGCCGAAAAGATCGGAGGTGGGCACGTTCCCGATGAGACTGGCGCGAGCACGGAGAACAGGCACGCGACACTGCACATACAGTGGGCGAGTGGGAGAACGCCTTGAGGATGTGGGCGGAATCGAGGGTCGTCTGGCAGCGGTGGCCTGTTTCCTTACGCAGGCGGACATCTGCAACTGCTCTACGACCTCGACCGCGTCAGCACTACCGCGTGCTGGCAATCATCCCGGGCGTCGCGTGCTGCGTCGTTTTCCTCGATCCGACGCCCAGGGAAAAACCGTGAAACGCCCGGGTGTCAGGCGCTTTCGTCGCCCGCGAACACGCTGTATTCGGCGTTGATCTGTTCGCGGTCGATGCACTGCACGTGCCAGCGGCCGGTAGCCGGTTCGCGCGACGCGTCGGTGTACCAGAGCGCTCGCCCGGCCTGGCCTTCGACCAGTGCGGCGGCGCTATCGAAATCGAGTCGTTCTAGCACGCAGAGCGGCCGCTCCGCATGCTGTCCGCAGATCAGCGTGCTACCGGGCCGGGCTTGCAGACCGCCCCAGTCAGGCAGGTCGACGCTCTGATGTCCCTCGCGCGACCAGCGGCGAGATTCCTTGTCGAGCCACAGGATTGCGAATGCGGCAGAATCGACGCGCTCGAAGGTATCGAGCTTGACGGTAATACGCATGACGTCCTCCATGATTTCGATTCGATGACCCCGATGCCGGCGCGGCAATCGTACGCGTTGCGGCGTTTCGGGAACTCGTATTTCCGACCTCGGCAGCGCGCAAGGACTGCACGCATACCGGCCATGTCTGATGAGCGGGCGACGCACGCGGATGTGAATCAAACGCTGTGCATCGCAGCAACTTCTTGTTGACGGCGCCGGACCCGGCGCTGGCTGCATTCTTCCACTGCGGTAAGAAAGCAAGCGCAATGCCGAGTTCAATCTATCTTCGGCGTATTTTCGATGCGCCTTGGGGCGCGCTCGCTTTCGACCCCGCATCGATGAAGTCTAGACATCCAATCTGACAGTGCCGAGTCAGCGCCCGGTGGGTCACATCCACACTATTCCGTTTCGTGTGTGCCGTCCACGAGTCGATTGTCGCATCGGTATGCACATGCCGCTGAATTGCTTATGCTCGGGCTATGACCGCGCGCAGCCGATGCCGCGTTGCCTTTGGCCGCACGAAGCGGTGCATGGCTGCACCAGCGCGGGAGGATCACGCCCCAACAAGCGGCTTGTTCCAACCGGCCGCGGCCTTCCGCAAATGCAGCAATGCGAGTGCCCGAGTGCCTTAAGTCCCTGCCTAAAAGGAACATTCATCATGCGCGCGATGGTTTTCGACGGCACTTCGCCCTTGCTGCGCGAATGTGATATCCGCGATCCGGTGCTCGACACGGGCCAGGTGATGATCGACGTCCACGCGTGCGGCGTGTGTCGCACCGATCTGCATGTCGTCGATGGTGAACTCACCGCTCCGAAGCTTCCGCTCGTGCCGGGACACGAGATCGTCGGCACGGTGACGGCGGTGGGTGTCGGCGTGACGGACTTCGTGCCGGGCGACCGCGTGGGCGTGCCGTGGCTCGGGCATACCTGCGGCCATTGCCGGTATTGCGGCACGGGCCGCGAGAACCTCTGCGACGCACCCGGCTTCACCGGCTATACGCTCGACGGCGGCTATGCGGAACGTGTCTCGGCGGATGCCCGCTACTGCCTGCATCTGCCGCCGCGCTACACGGACGTCGAAGCGGCGCCGCTGATGTGCGCGGGCCTGATCGGCTACCGCACGCTCGCGATGGCGGGCGACGCACAGCGCATCGGCATCTACGGATTCGGCGCGGCGGCGCACATCATCGCGCAGGTGGCGCGCCATCAGGGACGTAGCGTGTACGCGTTCACGCGTCCGGGCGATGCCGCCGCGCAGCGACTCGCGCTCGACCTGAAGGCCTGCTGGGCGGGCGGCAGCGACGAATTGCCGCCTGACGAACTCGATGCCGCGCTGATTTTTGCCCCGGCCGGGGCACTCGTGCCGGCGGCGCTGAAGGCTGTGGCGAAGGGCGGCATCGTCGTGTGCGGGGGAATCCACATGAGCGACATTCCGTCGTTTCCCTATGCGTTGCTTTGGGGCGAGCGGCGCGTGGTGTCGGTGGCGAATCTGACCCGCGACGACGGTCGCGCGTTCATGAAACTTGCGGCGCAGTGGCATCTGGAGATGCGCACGACCGCATACCCGCTTGCCGATGCGAACCGCGCGCTTGGCGATTTGCGCGACGGGCGCGTGACGGGGGCTGCGGTGTTGAAAATTCGTGGATGACTTTGGGGCTGCGCTTGGGGGCGAGGTGTTGAAAGACCATCCTCGAACCCCAAGCGCCAGCGGTCAATACCCGCCGACTTCCTTCGGCGCTTTAGCCCGCATCTTCCCCATCACCTGCTGGGCGCCAGCCGCCATCAACCGCGCATCCGAACTGACGGTCACGAACTGAAACCCCATCGCGATCCGTTCAAGCGCCTTCTCCGGCGTGCCATTGTGAATCCCCGCGACCACCCCATGCGCCTTCGCGCAAGCCAGGATGCGTTCGATCGCCTCAACGACCGGCGGATCGACATCATCGAAAGTCGGCGTGCACCCGAGCGCAAGCGACAAGTCCGACGGGCCGATGTAGATCGCATCCAGCCCCGGCGTGGAGACGATTTCCTCGAGGTTGTCGAGTGCCTCGCGCGTCTCGATCATCGCAAACACGACGACCGTATCGTTGGCATGCGTCGGATAATCGGCGCCACCGTAAAGCAGCGCGCGCACCGGGCCGAAGCTGCGCGTTCCGAGCGGCGGGTAGTGCGTCGCCGCGACGAGCCGCTCCGCGTCCGCGCGGCTGTTGACCATCGGGCAAATCACGGCGTACGCGCCCGCATCGAGAACCTTCATCAGGATGCCCGGTTCGTTCCAGGGCACGCGGGCCATCGGCACGGTCTGCGTGGTCGAGACCGCGGTGAACATCTCCACCGCCTTCTGGTAATCGACCACACCGTGCTGGAGATCGACCGTCAGCGAGTCCCATCCCTGATGCGCCATCGTTTCCGCGGAAAACGTGCTCGGGATGGCGAGCCACCCGTTGACGACCGCACCGCCGGCTTTCCAGATCGAGCGAATCCGGTTCTCACGCATGCTCGTGCTCCTCTTGTTGGCAGGCCACGCTTGTGGCCCGTGACTTCGAAAGGGCCGCCGTTGCACGCGGCCGTTGCGCTTTCGCTGCGGCGGATGCGTGCTGCGTCGTCAGGACGGGCGGTCTCAAGGGTAAAGCCTCAATGCACGCTTGCGGGTGCAAGCGTGCACGGGGCGACAGGCGTTTTCGCGCAGTCAGCGCTTGCTGCCGCGCTCGTCCACCGGCGTGAAGTCGATGCCGGCAAAACTGCCGCCCTGGTAGCGCTGGCCGATCGCGTCGAGCGGGTTGGGCTTTTTCAGGATCTCTTCGGCGTAATCCTCGGCGTTGTCCTTCGGGCGATAGCCGAGGCGTGCGGCGCCGTCGTTGTTCCAGTAGCTGCGCGTATTGCCCGATGCACCCCATACGACGATATAGCCGATGTCGGGCACGTCGATGCTGCGCTCGACGATCTGCATCAGGTCGTCGTGCGAGAGCCAGGTGCTGAGGTGCCGGAATTCCGTCGGCTTCTCTATGCAACTGCCAATGCGCACGCAGACGCTTTCGATGCCGTGCTTGTCCCAGTACATCCGCGCAATGCCTTCGCCCCACATCTTGCTCAGGCCGTAGAAGCCGTCGGGACGAAACTCGCAATCGACCGCGAGCTTGTCTTCGACCGGGTACATGCCGATCGAGTGATTCGAACTCGCGAACACGATGCGCCGCACGTTCTTGCGGCGCGCGCCTTCGTACACTTCGACGAGCCCGCGCAGGTTGTTGTCGATGATCTCGGGCAGCGGACGCTCGACGCTCGTGCCCGCCATGTGGATCAGGACATCGACGCCGTCGAGCAGCCGGTCGACCACTTCCGGATCGCGCAGGTCGCCGTGCATGACGTCCTCGCCTTCGACGATCGGGGTGAGCGGGCGCGAACCGGCCGCCGAGCGCAAGTTGTAGCCACGTTCGAGCAGGGCCTTCCGCAATACGGTGCCCAGTTGTCCGCCAGCACCGCTCAATGCAATCTTGGTCACGATATGGATCCTTCGAAATGTTTGATTCGTTTGATTCGGCCGCTTTCGCGCCGGGTGCTCCGGCGCTGAAGCGGCCATCGATGGTTATCGTCCGGTGCTCGTCGCGGGCGCCGCGGGCGCCGTGACCTTCGGTGCGCGCAACGTGCCCGAGTAGTCACTCGACTTCAACAGGAACCATGCGACGGTAGCACCAACGATGTCGAAAAGCACGAGGCAGACGAACAGCGGGTTATAGCCGATGGTGGTCGCGAGCGCGCCGACGATCAGCGAGAAGATCATCCCGCCGAGCCAGCCCATCATGCCGGACAGGCCGGTTGCGGTGCCGACTTCGTGCTGGCCGAACACGTCCGATGCGAGCGTGTAGAGCGCACCCGAAATGGTCTGGTGACCGAACGCGCCGAGGCAGAAGAGGGCGATCGCGACATACGGGCTGCTGGCGAGACCGATACATGCCGGGCCGAACATGAACAGCGTGCCGACGATCATCACCAGCTTGCGCGAGGTGAGCAGTTTCGTATTGAACTTGCGGAGGAGGAACGGCGCGAGGTATCCGCCGAACACGCAACCGAGGTCGGCCGCGAGAAACGGCAGCCAGCCGAACAGCGCGATTTCCTTCAGGTTCATGTGACGCACGGTCACGAGGTAGAGCGGAATCCAGAAGTTGAAGGTCTGCCATGCCGGCTCGGCCAAAAAGCGCGGGATGCCGATGCCCCAGAAGCGGCGCGTGCTCAGCAGTTGCTTCCACGACGGACGCTTCGTCGACGAGAGCTTGCCTTCTTCCTGGCCGCTCAGGATGTACTCGCGTTCGCCTTCCGAGAGGTTCGGATGGTCGGCGGGCGATTGGTAGAAGAACACCCACAGCGCGACCCAGATCAGCGCCACGCCGCCCGTGACGATGAACGCCGTCTGCCAGTTGAACTGGAGGATGCAGAACACGACGAGCGGCGGCGCGAGCATCGCGCCGACCGAGGTTCCCGTGTTCAGCCAGCCGGTCGCGACCGAGCGCTCCTTGGCGGGGAACCATTGCGTGATGGTCTTCATGCCCGCCGGGAAGATCGCCGCCTCGCTCATGCCAAGCAGGCCGCGGAAGAACGCGAGCGAGCCCCAGCCGGTCGCGAGGCCGTGCAGCATGTTCGACGCCGCCCAGGCGAGCGCGAAGATCGCGAAGCCGATCTTCAGGCCAACGACGTCGAGGATGTAGCCGGCCACCGGCTGCATCACCGTGTAGGCGCCCTGGAATGCCGCGACCACGTACGAGTATTGCTGCGTGGTCATGTGCAGCTTGTCGGTGAGCGTCGGCGCCGCGACCGAGAGGGAACTGCGCGCGAGATAGTTGAAGATGGTCCCGAGCATGATCAGCCCGACGATCCACCACCTCAATCCCTTGATCTTGTTTGCCAGCATGGCGTCGTGTCTCCTTCCAGATGCGTTTCTCGCCGGGCTGCGTGGGGGTGTCGTGCCGGGCGGTTGATGAACAGAGTCCGCCGAAGCGAACGGTGGGCGGGGCCCGTGTTTTTATCGATGTATGGATGCGGCCGTTGTTTCGGCGAAATATAAGATGTCGTACAACATGTGGCGCTTTGCGCTGCGCTTTTTGTTCTTGAAGATGTACGACAACTTTCGGCGAATCGCGGGATGCTGTCAATAGAAAACAGGCAAAAACGGGTATACCCGGGCGCGTTATCTTCTTGTAAAGCGGCGTTACTACGGGTTTGTACGCCCATGTCGTTGGGATAAGTTGCTTGACATCTCTTCAATCGATTCGTATCTTCCTTACAGGTCGCCGAGCCCGGCAGTCGCACAATAGGCTGTGAAAATCGCTCCAAAGGCGCTGAATTGATCGACCTAGTTGTATGACATCGTTTCTATAAGCGTGCAGTTCCGAGCCCCCAAAAACACGATCAACGTGAGCAACCGGCCACGCCGGATAAGGAGACAAACTTGAAACACCTCAAGGACAAGGCACAGCATCGCGCGCAATCCGTTCCGCACTCACCGGCGCGACGCTCTTTCGTGATGATGGCGGGCGCGTCGGCGGGTGCGTCGCTGTTCGGGGCGATTGGTCTGAGCGGCTGCGGCGGCGGCCACGACAGCTCGAACCCCGCGCCGACGCCGGTCGCCGAAGATCCGATCTGGGGTCCGTCCGGTTCAGGCACGCAAATCATCAACGCGCTGCAGGGCGTGGCGCAGTCGATGTTTCCGAACCGCCAGTTCCTCGTCACCGACTACGGCGCGAAAACCTGCGCGGTCGTCGCGGCGGTGAACCCGTACACCGATCCGACCAAATCGCCGCTTTCCACCGGTGCTGACCAGACCAACGCGCCCGGCTCGTTCGATTCGCGCCCGGCCTTTCTCGCCGCGATCCAGGCGTGCAGCGCGGCGGGCGGCGGCCGCGTCGTGGTCCCCACGGGCGCGTGGTATTGCGCGGGCCCGATCGTGCTGCTCTCCAACGTCAACTTCCACCTGAGTGCGAACTGCACGATCTACTTCAGCCCGAATCCCGCTGACTACGCAAAGGACGGCCCGATCGACTGCGGCGCGAACGGCAAGCTCTACTACAGCCGCTGGCAGGCAAACGATTGCCTGAACTACGGCCCGCCGGTCTACGCGCGCAACCAGACCAACATCGCGCTCACCGGCGAAGGCGACAGCTCCGTCCTCAACGGCCAGGCGATGACGCCGTTCGCCGGCACCGGCAACACGAGCACGTGCTGGTGGACCTTCAAGGGCAACAGCGGCGCGTACGGCTTCGCGGGATCGTCGACGCCGTCGCAGGCCTACAGCAATCCGAACAACGTCGACCTGAAAACGGCCGTGCCCGGCATCTCCGACACGCTCTACGCCAGGCTCACCGATCCGGCGACACCCTGGCAGCAGGACCAGAACTATCTGCCGGCGCTGTCGGAAGCGGGTGTCGCGATCGAGAAGCGCATTTTCGGCATCGGCCATTACCTGCGGCCGTGCATGGTCGAATTCATCGGCTGCACCAACGTGCTGATGGAAAGCTACCGCACCAACAACACGCCGTTCTGGCAGCATCATCCGACCGATTGCACCCGGGTCGTGATCCGCACCGTGACGGTGGACAGCATCGGCCCGAACAACGACGGCTTCGACCCCGACGCCTGCGACATGGTCCTGTGCGACAGCGTGGTATTCAATACCGGCGACGATTGCATCGCGATCAAGTCGGGCAAGGACCTCGACACGCAGTACGGTCCGGCGCAGAACCACGTCATCCAGAACTGCACGATGAACAGCGGCCACGGCGGCATCACGCTCGGCAGCGAAATGGGCGGCGGCGTGCAGAAAATCTACGCGCGCAATCTCGCGATGCTCAACCAGTTCTGGGCGACCAACTCGCTCAACATCGCGATCCGCATCAAGACGAACATGAACCGCGGCGGCTTCGTGAAGGATTTCTATGTCGACGGCGTGACGCTGCCGAACGGCGTGAGCCTGACGGGCGCCGGTTACGGCAGCAGCCTGCTCGCGGGCAGCCCGATCAATGCGAGCGTGCCGGTCGGCGTGGCGACGGCGGCGGCGGGCAATCCGTCGGCGTCGCAAGGCGGCATCGTCACGTTCGACTGCGACTACCAGCCGTCGAAGGACGCGATCCGCACGCGTCCGGCGCTCGTGCAGAACGTCAACATATCGAACGTGAAGGCGAGCAACGTGACGCTGGGCGGCGTGACGGGATCGTGCTTCCAGGCGATCGTCGCGCAAGGCCCGGTCGCGTTCGACTACAACGGTCCGGCGCCGACCCCGGCGATCCCCCCGATCGCCGGCGTGACGATCACCAATTGCGACTTCGGGACGCCGGTCGCGGCCGGCCCCGCGACATCGACGTCGCCCGGACCCATCTACGCGTACAACGTCCACGACATCACGCTGACGAACACGCTGATCGCGGGCAAGGCGGTGAACATGACGGTCAGCGACGCGCGCTGACCTGCGCTGACTTGCGCTGATTTGCGCGAACCGGCCGGGCTTTGCGGGAAAAGCCCGGCAGCGGTTTCTGCGGGTCGCGAAGCGGGCTACCAGTGCGACGGCGTCTGCTGGGTCGCGGGTTTTGCGCTCTTGTCCGAGGTCGGAAGCGTGCCGGCGGCTGGGGACGGCGGGCCGTTCGTTGCGCCGGTGTCGCCGTACGTGTCGAGGACGCCGCCGTAGGACATGTCGGTGGTGGACTGGGCCGAGTCGTTGGCATTCTGCTGCATGATCGCTCGCGCGGAGGGCGGGGCGCCGTGTGTCTGCTGCTGAGCGCTCGCGATACTGGCCGACACAAGCAATGCGGCGCCGGCTGCGGTCAAAACGAAAGTTGATTTCATTTTGATGCTCCTTGCATGAGGCTTGGGCTGCGAGAGTCCTGTTCTCGTCGACGATGGGTTCGAAAGGGGTTTGCGCGGACCGCGATGCTCCAGGCGGACGCGCCCCGGGAGCGACTTGTCCGGTCTGACGAATGGCCGGCCGGTTCCTGACCCGGGCGGAGAAGGCCTTGTCCATGCGTGCCAGCGCGGCTCCCTGATTGTGTTATAGGGCGCCGGTTCCTGGCCGGCAGGCATTTTTTCGATGCGCGTTGCAATTCGGCATCAGTGAACGTCCGAGGCGTCCGATCGTGCTTTCCCGCTTGCGCCGCAGTGGGCGCGGCTCGCGTCCTGAAAGCGTCATCTCCGGCGTGTAGGTATGATCGTTGCGCTTCCAAACGGGCCCATCAGCCCACTTCACGGAGAAGGAACCATGAGTATTTTCTCGAGCATCCTCAACAAGATTTTCCCGCACGATCATCCGGCTGCGGCGGCAGCAGCTTCCGGCGCGGCCGCGGCGCCTGCTGCGCCCGCTGCGTCATCCGCGCCTGCGGCAGCCGGCGCGGCGGCCCCGGCACCCGCCGCGCCGATGCCGGAAGTGGATGTCGAGGCCGTGCTGTCGAGCATGCAGGCGTCGCAGGGTCAGGAATTGAACTGGCGCACGTCCATCGTCGACTTGATGAAGCTGCTCGGACTGGACAGCAGTCTGTCGGCGCGCAAGGAACTGGCGGGGGAGTTGCACTACAGCGGCAATACCGAGGATTCCGCCGCGATGAACATCTGGCTGCACAAGGCGGTGATGCAGAAACTTGCCGCGAACGGCGGCAAGGTGCCGGACGATTTGAAGGGCTGAGCCAGCACGCGCTGGCCCGAAACGGAAAGCGCCCGCTGCAAATCAGTAAGCGGCGGGCGGAATCGATAAGTGCCAGCGGGATCGCTTAGGGCTCGGCTGAACAAGTACCTGATTTTCGTAACTGCCCACGTAGCGACAAGGGTTTGCGGGGCACGGAAAGGAATTAATCAGCGTCGCCTTAGCGGAAAGCAGAACGTCAAGGGCCAAGCGTCGAACGACTAACGAAACCGGCAAGGCGCGGCAAGACATCGCCGCGCCGGCTTCGCTGCATTGAGGAAACAACTCGCCTCTGCCTACGGCCTTGCCGCCACTTCGTCCAGATGCAGCAGCAGGTCCGCCGGATCTTCATACACGCGCAACGCGCCCGCGCGCTCGAGTTCGTCAATCCCGTAGCCTCCCGCCATCAGCCCGACGCCCAGCGACCGGCAGCGCCGTGCGGCGAGCATGTCCCAGATGCTGTCGCCGACGACCACCGTATTCTCGATCGGCACCCCAAGCCGCTCCGCAGCCGCGATGAACAGGTCCGGATCGGGCTTCGCGTACTTCACGTCGTCGCGTGTGACGACGACCGCCTTCGCCGGATCGACTCCCAACGCTTCCAGGTTCACCGCCGCCGTTTCCATCCGGCCGCTCGTCGCGATTGCCCAGCGCGTGCCGCCGTCGGTAAGCGCCGCGAGCAGTTCCCGCGCACCCGGCAACGGGCAAACCTGCGCGCGCAGCCGCTTGTAAGCCTCCGCATGCAAGCGCCGCAGGCGGTCGACGCGATCCGCGCTGATATCGCCGTGCGTCTCGCGCAGCAACTGGTTCATGAAGAGGCCACCGCTCATGCCGATCTTGCGATGAATGCGCCATACCGACAGCTTGATGCCTTCCTCGTCGAGCGCTTCCTTCCACGCAAGAACGTGCTGGTAGACGCTGTCGACGAGCGTGCCGTCGAGGTCGAACAGGAATGACGTTTCGATTCGCATGATGTAAGTCCTTCGCAGAGGGATCGCCGGGGTGTTGGGCGTCAGACGATTATCGACGATTGGCGTCCAGGGCGGACACTGCCCCGCAATCGTCATTTCCCGCGACGCGGCGTCAGCACGGTCAGCACGGTCAGCACGATCGCGATGATGAAGAGCGCGGGCACATCGCCCAGCAGATGGCCGCGATGCCCCACCTCCGTCAGCGACTGAACCGCCATGATCCCGCCGTGAACCACGCTCGACCAGACAGCAAAGCCGATCAGGCTGCGATGGGCGAGCGGATCGCGCGCCGCGAGAATCAGGAAGACGCCGAGCGTCGCGTAGATGCCGACGATCATCAGCGCATAGTCCGAGTGGCCCGCCGGATGTCCCGACTCCTATGCCCATCCTGAAGGCCACACCAGCATCAAAGGGTAGACGCATGCGATGGCAATCAAGCCGATCACGACGAGCGCGATCCGCAGATACCTGAGTCGATCGGCGTCATTCACGGGCGGGATCGCCGTTCGCTTAAGACTTGACCGATGCGTTACTTCCACTTCGCTCCGAGCGCGTCGAGCCCGGCTTTTTGCAGGTCCTCGGGCTTCATCGCGATGCGAAACTCGCATTCCGCATTGAGCTGCAGAAACCACGGCTCGGCGATCGACGGGAGATCGCTGGCTTCGGCGAGATCGACCACCAGCACCGCGCCGCGCTTGCGGTTCAACTCGGTGAAATAGATCGCCTCCGGCTTGCAGGCCTCGACGATCCGCGAGATCACCGCGCCGACAGTGCCCTCCCGCACCAGCGTGTTGAACGGTTCGTGCGGGATATGGACGTTCACGAGAATGCGCATGGTCGCCTCTTGCCTCGGTTGGATGATCGGCGGCGGGTGCCGCCGCCGACCCCTACCGTTATAGACGCGAACGGGGGAAATGACAGTCAGTGCGAGTGTCGATGATGAATGTCCGGATAGTGTGCGTGCGAGTGTGTGATCGGCGCGTGACGGTGCGGATGCGTATGCGGCGCGTCTGAATCGTAGGGGACCGCGTGCGCGTGCTGGTGATGCGCGTCGTGAACATGCGGATGATTGTGTTCGAGCGCCTCGTGCGTGTGACGATGCTCGTGCCGTTCGCGAATGTGCAACCAGACGCCGAACCCCATCAACGACGCGGCGAGCCAGAAGAAGAGCGACGGCGGCTCGGGCCAGATCGCCAGCGAGAGCGCCACGCCAACGAGCGGCGCCACGGAAAAATAGGCGCCGGTCCGCGCGGTGCCGAGTTGGCGCAACGCCACGACGAAGAGCACGAGACTCACGCCGTAGCCGGCGAAGCCGGTGAGCATGGCGGCAGCCGTCCTTGACAGCGCCGGCAGATGCGCGCCGAGCAGCAGCGCGATCGACAGGTTCGCGCAGCCGGCAACGAGCCCCTTGATGCACGCGATGACCAGCGCGTCGTTTGTCGAGACCTTGCGCGTGAGGTTGTTGTCGATGGCCCAGCAGAAGCACGCGCCGGCGATCAGCAGCGCGCCGGCCGCGAGCCGCGCAGCGCCCGGCTGCCACGACAGCAGCAACCCCCCCGCGACGATCGCGACCATGCCGAGGAACACGGTCGAGTCGACGTTCTCGCGGAACACGATCCACGCGATCAGCGCCGTCAGCACGCCTTCGAGGTTCAGCAGGAGCGAACTCGTCGCGGCGGGCGTCGAGGCGAGTCCGAACATCAGGAGCGCCGGTCCGGCGACCCCGCCCGCGACGATCGCGCTGAGCAGCCAGGGAATCTCCGATGCCGGAATGCGGCTCTCGTTGTCGCGCTCGGCGGGTGAGCGGCGGATGTGTCGAACGAGGATGCACAGGCCCAGCCCGGCTCCGCTGCCAAGGTAAAACAAGCCCGCGACCATGAACGGCGCGAGCGAACCGAGCAGCATCTTCGCGAGCGGGGTCGTGGCGCCGAAAAGGGCTGCCGCTGTAAGCGCGGTCAGGGCGGGCGTGAATCGAGATGTCATGGTGGCGGATGCGTGGGTCGGACACCACGTTACTACGTCGGCCGGCGTGCCGCGACGTTTCCGTCGATGCAAGCGCGACGCGGCGAGTGTGGACGTGATGGTCGCGCAGAGGCGGGGCGCCTATCTCGCGAGGGAGCGGCCACGTGCGCATATTTCGCAACTAACGGTCGTGTCCCGACACCTCCACGTGCAGGTTCAAGATGCGTTTCTCCTCGAAATGCAGCAACGCAGGTGGACGGCGCCACGCTCCCGGGCGCCATCCCGCAAGGGAACGTTTGACAAAACTTGAGCGACGAGGTGCCGTTTTGGCCCGCGGCGTTTTGAATGCGCACAAGGCGTTTCACCGGAAAACGCTTCACTGGAGCCATCCCCGAACGGGTCGCCGGTTATTCAGTGCCCAATCGCGTTTAACTCCGCCAACATGTCCGGCGTCAACTTCAAGGACGCGGCATCCAGATTCTCACGCAGATGCCCGACCGACGAAGTCCCCGGAATCAGCAAGATATTCGGCGAGCGCTGGAGCAGCCACGCGAGCGCGACCTGCATCGGCGTCGCCCCGGCCGACGCCGCGACGCGATCGAGCGCCGACGACTGCAACGGCGTAAACCCGCCGAGCGGAAAGAACGGCACGTACGCGATGCCTTGTGCGGCCAGCGAGTCGATCATCGGATCGTCGTCGCGATGTGCGACGTTGTAGTGATTCTGCACGCACACGATCTCCGTGATCGCCTGCGCTTCCTCCAGTTGCCGCGACGTGACGTTGCTCAATCCGATGTGCCGCACGAGTCCGCGACGCTTGAGGTCGGCAAGCACTTCGAGCGGTTCGTCGATGGGCGCATACGACGGCCCGGCGACGCCTCCCACCCGAAGATTGACCACATCGAGCGCTTCGAGTCCGAGATTGCGCAAGTTGTCGTGCACGGCATCGGTGAGTTCCTTCGGCGAGAGCGCGACCGGCCACGACTGGTCCGCCTCCCGCCTCGCGCCGACCTTGGTGACGATCACAAGATCGTCGGGATACGGATGCAGCGCCTGCCGGATGATCTGGTTCGTGACGTGCGGGCCGTAGAAATCGGAGGTATCGATGTGATCGACGCCGCGCGTAATCGCCTCGCGCAACACCGCGATCGCGGCATCGATATCTTTTGGCGGTCCCCAGACGTGAGGGCCGGCCAGTTGCATCGCGCCGTAACCGATGCGGTTCACCGTGATCGCGCCGCCTGCCAACGTGAAACTGCCGCCGGGATTGGCCGAGGAAGTCATGAAAATTCTCCGTGGTTGAGAGCACGCAGACCACTATAGGCGCCTGACCGCGGTGGGATAAGGCCGGGCACTTCGTACAGGTCGTGCGAAAGTTCGCACAATGAGTTCCGGCGAAAAACGCTGCCCACGCCGTGAAGTAGCGGTCATCGCGATTCGGGTTTATACTGACGCTGTCTCCTCCATGTCTCAACCGATATGGATTGCGCCCGCCACCCTGCGCGGGCTTTTTTTTGTCCGCGGCGCGCCCCGACGGGCACGACCGTTCGGCGCCGTTTGCGACACGATGTGAATCGGTTGCGTATCATGTGCATTCTTCGGTCGCGCGGCGTCCGGTTTTTTGTACGCGTCAGCCTGCGCACGACCAGCATCGACAACTTCCTGAGGCATCACCATGGGCTTCGAACAACTCGCCGTACTGAAAGAGCAACTTGCCAAGCGGGCGAAATCACAGCCGCCGAAAGAGGCAAAGCCGGCTCGTCCGCATCGGCCGCAGCGCAACGCGCCGGCTATAGACGCGAAGGCGGCTGAAACGAAGGCGGGTGCACCGAAAGCCAAGCAAGCCCATGCGACGCACGGTAGAGGCGCGCAAATCAAAGGCGCGCACGCGAAGGCCGCTCAAGCCAAAGCTGCACAGGCGAGGCCCACGCGAGCCAGGACGGTGCAAGCCAAACCGGCGGACACGAAGCCGACAGACCCCGCCGTCCTCACGATCCGCAAGCTGCAGAATCGTTTCCCGGCAGCGTTTCCGAAGAAGCCGGCAGCGAAGGTGCCGCTCAAGGTCGGCATCTTCAAGGATCTGGTCGCGCTGGCCGGTGAGCTGTCATTGACCGAAGCGGAATTGCGCGACGCCATCAAGATCTGGTGCCGGGGCAGCCGGTACTGGTCGAGTCTTGTCGAGGGCGCACCGCGCATGGACCTCGACGGCAATGCAGCCGGTGCCGTATCGGCGGAAGACTCGGTTCGCGCCCGCAACTCGGAGTCCAATCGTGCCGCCAAGGCGGCGCGCAAGGCAGGACAGGAAGCGCAAGGACAAGCCGAGGCGCCTCAGCAAGAACAGGCGCCTCAGCAAGAGCAGGCGCCTCAGCAAGAACAGGCGCCTCAGCAAGAACAGGCGCCTCAGCAAGAACAGGCACCTCAGCAAGAACAGGCGGCTCAGGACGAGCACGCGCCCCGGCAAGAACCGGTATCGCAGGAGCAGACCTCAGGAGCCACGTCCTAATGGCACAACAGCCACACCCCAAACGCCCCCGCGACAGTCGCATAGACCGCGTAAACCGGTAGCTTCAGCTTGGCGAGACACATGCAGCCGAAAGCCGCCGTCACGAGATAAGCGGGCTGCGGCGGTACATGCAACAGGATCTTCAATACCGCGATCGCGAGAAACGCGGTCGTCGCCGCGCGCAGCAGGCGCATGCCGTTCTCGAAGCGAGGGTAGGTCTTGAGCGCCGCGAGATGCCGCTGAGCGAAGATGACCAGGCACCCGGAAGGCACGAACAGCGCGACGGTCGCGATCAACGCGCCAACCCACCCATCGATCAGATAGCCGAAGAACGGGATCACGTTCAGCAACGGGCCCGGTGCGATCGGCGAGAGCGCGAAGGCAAGGGTGAAGTCCTTGTCGGACACGCCCGTCAGCGGGCTCACGAATAGCGCCTTCAGCACCGGCAGCGCCGAGAAGCCGCCCCCGAAGAGCGTCAGCCCGGCGCCCGCGAGCCGCGGCCACAGCAGCGTGAATTGCCACGGCGTCGGCAGGGGCAGCGCGAAGACCAGCAGCAGCGCAAGCAGAATTACCGGCAGTCGCCAGTCCCGCCGCGCCTTCACGACTTCAACGCTGGTCTCGCGCTCCGCCTCCAGCATCCAGCCCGCGGCAAATGTGCTCGCGAGCACCAGCACGTAGGCCGCCGGACCATGCGCCAGCGCGAGCGTGGCGCAAGCGAACGCCGCCGATGCCCATTCGATCTTGCCGCGCAGGATCGTGCGCGTCTGCTTGTACCACGTCACGCCGATCAGCACGGCCAGCACGACGCTGAAGTGATTCACGAGCGTCGGCGACGTCAGCGAACGAATCAGCGGCGTGCGATAGAAGATCGCGAAGACCGTCATCAGCAGGAAAAACGGCAGGACGCTCGCGATGCCCGCCGCCCACGCGCCCGCGCGGCCGCGCAACACATGCCCGAGCTGCACGGCCACGTTGCATCCGACCGGGCCGGGCACCATCCATGCCAGCGCCGTCAGATCGGCGAATGCCAATGCCGAGAGACGCTGCTGTCGCTCCACGTAATGGCGTTCGAGTTGCGCCATCAATGCCAGTCCACCCCACGATACCGACGATAAGCCGCATACGGTCCAGAACAGTCGCCAAAGCGATTCATGCTCGCGCTTCAGCTTGATATCTACGGTTGTCATCTTTTTGTTCGTGTTTCAGAAATGCAAATACCGTCCGCCAGTTTTTGTCCGGCGCCGCGCGTGCGGTAATCGACCGGTAATAAATGCGCTTCGGACGAAAAGCGCATTCACAGCATTACGAATGTTCGTGCTACATAACGTGTTCCGGGGCGCGGCACAACGCGGGCGAACCCGCAGTCCCGCTCAGCCCCGCGTGGCGGGCCTGAGCGCCAAGCGATACTAGCTCAGACGAATACACAGAATGCAACCCGAACGGGCAATGTTTCATCGCGTCGTGATTTATCCAACGAAAACGTTTCGTCAGATTTTTTTTAATAGCATTGAAGTGTGTTTATAAATAGAATCGTCGAGCAAACGTTTCAAAGATCAGGTCAATGAAAACGAACGGATGGTTTATTAGGCAGCGAGAACGATTCAAATGCAAGGAGTCCATTGCGCTTCACGGCATTGTTTATGGCGCCGCATTGATCGCGCTGGTGATGGTCGGGCTATGCGGACTCGTTCTTTATCAGAGCCGCGAAGATGCATTCGAAAGGACGCGGGAATCGTCGCGCAACGTCGCGCTGATCGCCGAGCGTGACATCGTCCGCAACTTCGAGCTTTATGATCTCTCGCTGCAGGCGGTGATCGGAGGGTTGCAGCAACCTGAAGTCAGCGCGCTTCCGGCGCATTTGAAGCGCGATGTGCTGTTCGATCGCGCGGCCACTGCGAAGTACCTCGAAGCATTGCTGGTGCTGGATGCCGAGGGCAATATCGTCGTCGATTCCACCAGCGACGTTCCGCGCGAGGCCAACTTCTCCAACAGCAAATTCTTCACCGCGCAGCGCGACAACCGCGACGCGGGGCTTTTCATCAGCGATCCGCTGCGCTTCTCGCTTGCGCATGACATGCCGAGCATCGTGCTGAGCCGGCGCATCTCGCACCCCGATGGCTCATTTGGCGGCATCGCGATGATCGCGGTCAACCTCGACTATTTCCGCAATCTCTTCGCCGGGCTGTCACTCGGGGCGCGCGGGTCGGCCTCGGTGATCGGGCATGGCGGCGTGATGGTGATGCGCCAGCCCTACGACGTGCGGATCATCGGACGCGACATCAGCACCGCGAGCACCTTCCGCCGCTTCATCGCCGAGAAGGAAGGCGACTTCAGCGACACGGCTTCCATCGACAACGTCCGCCGCCTCTATACGTTCAAGACCCTGCCACATCTGCCGTTCATCATCATGGTGGCCGTGGCCGAGCAGGACATCTACGCCAGCTGGCGCCGCCGGGCGCTCACCATCGGCTCGCTGATGGCGGCGTTCGGCGGCGCGTTCGTCGGATTGTCGGCGATGCTCGGCAGCCAGTTGCGGCGGCGCATGCGCGCGGAATCGGAGTTGCAGTTGCTGGCGCGAACCGACGGGCTCACCGGCCTCAACAACCGGCGCACCTTCGGCGAGATCCTCGATCTGGAATGGCGCCGCGCACACCGTGCCCGCAGCGTATTCTCGCTGCTGTTCGTCGATATCGACCGCTTCAAGGCTTACAACGACACTTACGGCCATCAGGCCGGCGATCACGCGCTTGCAGCGGTGGCGAAGTGCATCGGCGAAAGCATCCGGCGTCCCGGCGATACGGCGGCGCGCTATGGTGGCGAGGAGTTCGTCGTCGTGCTGCCGAACACGCCCGCGTCCGGTGCGTCCTTCATCGCCGAGAAGATCCGCGCGGCGATCTGCGACTTGTCGCTCGATCACGCGGGCAGCGAGTACGGATGCGTGACGGCGAGCATCGGCAGCGCGAGCTGGGAACCCGGGTCCGGCATGGACGTGTCCGACATGATCAAGGACGCGGACCGCGCGCTGTACAGGGCGAAGGCGATGGGAAGAAACGCGGTGGCGGTGGCGAATCCCTGCGCCGGCGAAGTCGCGGTGGACGATGCGGAACCTGCGATCGAACAGGGCTTGCTGCTTCGTTGAGCGCCGCCGTCGTGCTTGTCCTGCGTCTTTAGAATAAGCGGTCGTCGCGAATTCAAGAAAGTTGGCCGTTCCCTCATCTGGTGCGCGTCGCGCCGGGACAAAAAGACTTCGATCCCCGGCGCGATTTATTGACTAAGATGAATGCGATGCATCCGCGCACGAATGCCGCGACGCCTGCGAGATGGCCTTCGTGCAAGGTCAGCGATTTCTTTCGCGATGCTCACGAAAAGCACATCGAACCGCGCGCGAGTCAAGCCGATGAAAGCCATCCTGTGTGTTTGCGCCGTTGTGCTCGCGACGCTGTCGCCGGCCTCTTTCGCTGATTCCACCACGTACCCGCCGTTGCCGGCGCTCAACGTCGATATCACGCAGACCTCCGTCTCCGGGCTCTCGTCGGGCGGCTTCATGGCGGTGCAGCTTGCGGTCGCGTACTCGTCGATCATCAAGGGCGTGGGCGTCGTCGCCGCCGGTCCCTACTATTGCGCGCAGAACAACGTGGTGATCGCGACGACCCGGTGCTCGTGCACGATCCAGCCCGCGAGCGCATGCGCCGTCACGCCCACGAGTACCGAGGTGCCGAAGCTCGTCGCGTTCACGAAGGCGTCGTCCGCGAGTCATGTCATCGACGATGCCGCGAATATCGCTGCGCAACGCGTCGTCACGGTCTCGGGCGGGGACGATGCCACCGTGCCGCCGGCGGTGGTCGCGCAACTGCAGGACTATTACGCCGCGCTCGGCGTGCCGGCACAAAACATGTTGAAGGTCGGAATCCCCAATGCAGGGCACACGATGCCGACCTTGAATTACGGCGTTGCATGCAGCGAATCGGAGACGCCGTACATCGGCAAGTGTCAGGTCGATGGCGCGAAGGCGATGCTCGGCTGGATCTACGGCCCCGGTCCGCTGGCGCCACCCACCGCCACGACGCCGAAGGGGCGCTACATCCGCTTCGACCAGACCCGCTATCTGCCCGCCGACCGGCCTTCCACTTTCACCTGGACCACCGGCATGGACACGACCGGCTGGCTCTACGTGCCGGCTGCGTGCAATACCGGCGCGCCTTGCCGGCTGCACATCGTGTTGCATGGCTGCGAGCAGGGGCAGGACTACTTGCCGCTGAAGTCGCCGCCGGGTGGCGGGCTTTTCTATGGCACGACGTTCGTGCGTCACGCAGGCTATGAGCCCTGGGCGGACAACAACCGGATCGTCGTGCTGTTTCCGCAGGCGGTGTCGATTCCCGGGCTCAATCCGAATGGATGCTGGGACTGGTGGGGTTATACCGGCGCGCATTTTGCCGATCAGCAAGGCGTTCAGATGCGCGCGATCCGCAACATGATCGACCGGCTGGCTTCGAAGCAGGGCGGGTGATCGCTGGCGCTTGGGGTGTCAACGGCACCAAACGGAAATGCACGCCATCAGACTCGACACCCTGCTTCGCTGGGCCATCGCGGCTAGCGCCGCATTGCTGCTCGGCGCCGCTCACGCGACGACTTCCGGCGAGGCATTCGGAACGCCCGGTGCTGCGCCCGTGCATGGACCCGCGCAAAAGTCCTTTCTCGGGACGGCGCTGACCCCGGCTTCGCAGGTGTACTTCACGGGCTATCGCGGCATCGTGTCCGAGGTGTATTACCCGGTGCTCGACACGACTGAAACCGTCGACCTGCAGTTTCTGGTCGGCGATGCAGCGGGCACTTACGTCGACGAGGAAAAACTCCAGCCTTATACGGCTGCGCAGACCGATTCGCGCACGATGAGCTGGCAAGTGAAGACGGGCAATGCCGCTCACAACTGGCAGATCGTCAAGACGATCTACACCGATCCCACGCGCAATTCGCTGATCGAGCGCGTCACGTTCATGGCGCTGAACGGTACGCGTCCAAGCGACTACAACCTTTATCTTCTGTTCAAGCCGCACCTCGACAACGCCGGTTCGGGCAACACCGCGACGACTTCCACCGCCGCCAACGGACGGGTGATGCTGGTCGGCAATCACAACGCGCGCTATTCGGCGCTCGCGGCTTCGCTGCCATGGAAGGTTCAGGGCGGCACGACGATGGTGTCGAACGGCTTCGTCGCGCAGAGCGATGGCTGGACGGACCTGCTCGGCGGGACGTCGCCGGACAGGAAGATGGACTGGACCTACACGTCGGCGACCAACGGCAACATCGCCCAGATGGGCTGGCTCGACCTCGGCCACGGCAACGGCAACGGCAACGGCAACCCGAGCAGCATCTCGTTCAACGTGGTGCTCTCGTTCGACAGCGTGTCCGCGACGAGCGCGATGCAAACCGCGACCAGCACGCTCGGCGACAACCTCGACAGCCTGCGCGCGCACTATGACAACGCGTGGCACGGCTACGCCTCGGGTCTTTCGACGCAGGGCAACACCGCGGACGACGAGTACTACCTCGCCGCGATGACGCTCAAGACGATGCAGGACAAGAGCAACGGCGCGATGATCGCGGGCATCGGCACGCCGTGGGGCGAGACGCAGGGCGACGGCAACCTCGGCGGCTATCACCTCGTGTGGTCGCGCGACCTGTTCAAGTTCGCGAACGCGCTGATCACGGCCGGCGATACCGCGACGCCGGCCACGGTCGTCCATTACCTCTTCGATACGCAGCAGCAGAAGACCGCCTGCGGCGCCGCCGAATACGATGCCGACGGTTGCGCGCAAGGGTTCAGCCGCGCGGGGCGCTTTCCGCAGAATTCGTGGGTGAGCGGCTGGCCCTACTGGCAAGGCACGCAGATGGACGAGCAGGCGATGCCGATCCTGCTGGCGTGGCGGCTCGGCCCGAGCGTGTACAACCCGCTGTGGCCGCAGATCCGTCTCACCGCCGACTACATTCTCGCCACGGGGCCGTGGACCTATCAGGATCGATGGGAGGAGGGCGCGGGATATTCGCCATCGACGATTGCCGCTGAAGTCGCGGGCCTCGTGGCCGCCGCGCGCATCGCCGAAGACAACGGCGACACCGCGCGGGCAGGCCGCTACCTCGCCGCCGCCGACTACTGGCAGCAGAACGTCACGCGATGGACCTACACCAACACCGGCTTCTACGGCAACGGTCACTACTACGTGCGGATCAATCCGGCCAGCAAGCGTCAATCGGGCAACGGCCCGCAAGTCTATGAGCCGGTCAGTTACCCCGACTCCGGGCAAACCTTCCTCGTGAAGAACGGCGGCGGCACGCGGGATGAACGCGCCGTGGTCGATGGCGGATTCCTCGAGCTGGTGCGCATGGGCGTGAAGCGCGCGAGCGATCCGACCATCACCGGGACGCTCGCCGCCTACG
This sequence comes from Caballeronia choica, assembly GCF_001544535.1. GTDB lineage: Bacteria > Pseudomonadota > Gammaproteobacteria > Burkholderiales > Burkholderiaceae > Caballeronia > Caballeronia choica. The sequence continues at coordinate 35,781 of NZ_FCON02000061.1, forward strand.
ACGCCGTGCTCGCGACGACCATCAAGGGCTCAGACCAGGCATGGTTCCGCTACAACTTCGATGGCTACGGCGAACACAACGATGGCAGCGACTTCGACGGCACCGGCGTCGGCCGCGACTGGCCCATCTTCACGGCCGAGCGCGGCATGTACAGCATCGCGAGCACCGGCATCGGCGCGAGCGGCAGCGCGTACCTTGCCGCGATCAAAACCTACGCGACCCCGGAGGGTTTCATCCCCGAGCAGATCTGGACGCAGACGAAGACCCTGCCCGGCAACTGGCAAGTCGTGACGCCGCCCGGATACATGGCGGGCGTGCCGACCAGATCGATGGCGCCGCTCAACTGGGCGATGGGCGAATACATCAGCCTGCTCGCGTCGATCCAGGCGGGCAGGGTGGTCGATATACCTTCGGTCGTGTGTGCGCGCTACAGCAACTGCGTGATCGCGCCGTCGAGCGGGGAGGTGGGCGCCACGATCGGCGTCGACGCCGCGACGCAGCCGGGGCAGTACATGTACATCACGGGCAGTGTCGCCGCGCTCGGCAACTGGAATACGGATCTCGGGTTGCCGGTGGACCCGGCCACCTATCCGGTATGGCGCAACGCCGTGAATTTGCCGGCGGGCGGCAGCGTCGAGTACAAGTACTACCGCAAGAACGCGGACGGCAGCGTCACGTGGGAGAACCTTCCCGGCGGCGGCAATCGCACGCTGAACCTGCCGGCCTCGGGAGGCGTGGCCTTGAACGACACGGTCGGTTGGTAACAGTGGGTCAGGGAAAGGCGGTGGTACGAAGATTGCGCAGGGTTGTTGTCATCACAATTGCCGGCAGGAGACGCTGATGACAACCCCCTCGGATGCAACAGCAAGCCCGGAAGAAGACAAGGAAGCGCCGCCGGCCGACGTGTCGGTGCCTGTCGGCGATGCGATTCCGACGCCCGTCGAACCGGGCCTCGACCAGCCGCTCCCGGAAAAGAACGACGCGTCGGCGGGCGCCACGCCAGCGGCGGGCGATCGGGATGATGCCGAACCGGACACCGCACCGGGTAACGATATCTCGAAGCCGGTCGGCGATGCGATTCCCACGCCGGTGGAACCGGGCACGGACCAGCCGCTGCCGGACAAGAGCGAATAAGCCGCCTTCGATTCCGGGTGTTGTGTTTGCAGCGGTTGATGCGCTCAGGCTTCTCCAAGCAAGTCTGAGCGCATCACCGGTTTGAACAGCACAACCCCAAGCGCCAGCGGCAATCCCGCGCCCATGCGCTCAACCACTGACGCTACACTCCTACCCAACGCTTCCAAAGCGCTCGGGACCGCGTGGGTCCGATATCGATCAATGCCCTTCAGCCTGGCGGAGAGCCGTACATGATCCACCTTCGACGTCTCATCGCGCTCATGCTCGCGTTGCTTCTAAACGCATGCGCGAGCCTGCCGCCGCAAACCGGCCGCACCGAGACGCACGCCGTGCAGGACACCGCCGGCACGCGGCTCGGCATCGCCTTTGCGCCCGGTGAAGCGGCGCATCCGGGCAGCAACGCGTTCCACCTGCTGCCCAACGCGATGGATGCGCTCGTCGCGCGCATCATCCTGACCGAAGCCGCCGACCGCACGCTCGACATGCAGTACTACATCTGGCACGACGACGCCACCGGACGCACGCTCGCCGCCGCGGTGCTGCGCGCGGCGGATCGCGGCGTGCGGGTGCGCCTGCTGCTCGACGACCTCGGCACGAACGCGGACGATGAGGTGCTGCTCGCGCTCGCGTCGCATCCGAACGTGCAGGTACGGCTCTTCAATCCGGTCGCGAGCCGCCGCTTCAAGACGCTCGGCTCGGCCTTCGAATTCTTCCGCGTCAACCGGCGCATGCACAACAAGTCGCTGATCGCCGACAACCAGGGCGCCATCCTCGGCGGCCGCAATATCGGCGACGAATACTTCGGCGCGTCGACGACGGTCGCGTTCGGCGATCTCGACGTGCTCGTGCACGGGCCGGTGGTGCGCGAGGTGTCGAACGCCTTCGATCAATACTGGAACTCGCAGGCTGCCTATCCGATCGAGAGCCTCACGGGCCGTCACGCCGACCCCGATGCGCTCGCGGGCTACCGGGCCAGGCTCGACGCGTACCTCGCCTCCGAGCGGACCACGCCGTACTTCACGCAGGCGCGCGAGCGCCTGACCGACGTGCTCCAGACCCGCGGCGCCCAGTTCTCCTGGGGCAAGGCGACGCTGCTCTACGACGATCCATCGAAGATCACGCGTGCGCCGACCGATGCAAAAGGGCATCTCATGTCGCAGTTCAAGGCGCTGGATCTTCAGCCCGAACGCGAGATGCTGGTCGTCTCGCCGTATTTCGTGCCGCAGCGGGCCGGCGTCGACTGGCTGAGCGCGATGACGAAGCGCGGCGTGCGCGTGACGGTGCTGACCAACTCGCTCGCGGCCACCGACGTATCCGCCGTGCACGCGGGCTATCAGCGCTACCGGAAGGATCTGCTGGAAGCCGGCGTGCGGCTCTACGAACTGAAGCCCGTCGCCACCGCCGAAGCGGCGGGGAAGAAGTCGACGTTCGGTTCGTCGAAGGCATCGCTGCACGCGAAGACCTACGTGTTCGATCGCACGGGCATCTTCATCGGCTCGATGAATCTCGACCCGCGTTCGGTCGAGCTCAACACGGAGATCGGCGTCTATTGCGAGAGCGGGGCGGCGGCGAGCGAGGTGGTCGACGGCATCAATGCCAATCTCGACCGCGTCGCGTGGCGGCTCGAACTGCGCGCCGATGCGAACGGCGGTAGTCACATCGTGTGGATCGATACCGCGGCGAACGGCACGGTGACCGAACTCGACCAGGAGCCTGACGTCTCGGCGCTGCGGCGCACCGGCATCTGGTTCCTCGGGCTCCTGCCGATCGAATCGCAGTTGTGATGCGCCTCGCGCTATGCCGCCATGCGCGGCACGGCCAGTGCCACGCCGGCCACGCTGTTGATCGACGAATAGATCGCCTCGACCACCGCGTTGATCACCTTCTCCAGTTCCACGATGAGGGTTTGCACGATCGTCTCGGCGAACCCTTGCACCATCTGCCCGAGACCGTCCAGATAGAACGATTGCTCCGCGGGCGTGAAGACGTTGGCTTCGATCATCCCGGCGACGAGCGAGGCCTGGTGAACGAGCGACTGGAACTGGCTGCGCGCGAAGTCGGTGAAGCTCGCGAGGTCCTTGCTGGTGGATGTCTTGACCGCGTTCGAAATGCTGTCCTTGAAGACATCCGCGACGTTGGTGAGATCGAGTGCCATGACGACTCCTTGTTTGACGCGACGATTACCGTTGCAGGAAGTTCTCGTAGAAGAGCGCTTCCGCAACGAAGTGCGTGACGTATCCCTTGTTGGCGGCCACCTCGGCGCCGTTCAGTCCATGCGCGCAGTCCGTGTCGCGCAAGAGCGCTATCGCGCGGGAGATCTGCGTGAGGGCGAGGGCGCTCGCCGGAGGTTGTGATTGTTGCTGGCCGCTGCCGGGTAGCGGGCCGAACGACGGCAAGACCGGCATGCGCGGCACGTGACGGGCGTCGGCGCATTCGTTGGCGGCCATCGTCAGCGCATCATCGGACATCGACGTCGGCAGCGGGTTGATCGCGAGCTTCTGCTTGATCGCTTGCTCGGCCTTGTCGCGCAGGGCGCTGTCGGCGACGGGCCGGTTCTGCGACTGCAACGCGAGCGCGTCCGCCCGGCCGATGATCTGGTTGTAGCGGTCCACCCGTTGCCCGAAGGTTGTCTTCGCCACGCCCATGCTGGTGGACGCGTACATCTCCATGATGTCGTTACTTACCCCGCGAATGCCGTCGATGAGCGACTGATCGTAGGGCGGCGCGAGTTGCACGGTGCAGGCGCTCGCGAACAGCATCGTGGCGCAGAGCAGCGCGACGAACCATGCGGAGCGTCGATGGCAGGGCCGGTTCCGGTTTCTTGTCATGGGGACTCCGCTCGTTGAACGAAACGTTTCGGCGGCCGCACTTCGATCGCAGGTGCGGGCTCGACCTGTTGCGAGGTGGATTCGCAAGGGTATCGATCGGGTGATTCAGCGCCGGGGGTTGCCGCAGTTTTCAGTCGGGAACCGGGGAGGGCGGCAGACGCTCGTGGCGCGCGTGGGTTGCGCGGCTGCGTGGATGTTCTGTAAACTGCTCGCCGCCCGCCTGTAAATATAGGATCGCGAACTTAGTGCGGCAAGGTCGTTCGTTAGCCGTGTTCCGCCAGTTGTGGTGTTGGCTCCGCGCCGCTCGCCTGCCCTTCCCGTGCCTTACAGTGGCTTACAAAAAACCCACGCACAACATCTTCCCAGTGCGACTACACCAAACCGAGCCACCCGAAACAGCAGCCCCCGGCGAATCGCTCATCCAGGATTAAGATGGCGGTTGCAAACCGGCGCCGAACCAACAAACATCAACGGCGCCTTCATACGAATCTGGAGATGACATGGCACAAGATCCCCGAACGCCTGCGGCCGGCGCCGTCGCGTCGACCACATCGAAGCTCGGCGCGGTACTGCGCGTGACGAGCGGCAACTTTCTCGAGCAGTTCGACTTTTTCCTCTTCGGCTTCTATGCCACCTTCATCTCCAAGACGTTCTTCCCGGCCGGGAGTGACTTCGCTTCGCTGATGCTGACCTTCGCCGTGTTCGGCGCCGGCTTTCTGATGCGCCCGCTCGGCGCGATCGTGCTCGGCGCATACATCGACAAGGTCGGGCGGCGCCTCGGCCTGATCGTCACGCTGTCGATCATGGCGAGCGGCACGATCCTGATCGCCTGCGTGCCGGGCTATGCCTCCATCGGCCTCTTCGCGCCGTTGCTCGTGCTGATCGGGCGCCTGTTGCAAGGCTTTTCGGCCGGGGCGGAACTCGGCGGCGTGTCGGTCTACCTGGCCGAAATGGCGACGCCCGGCCGCAAAGGCTTCTATACCGCGTGGCAGTCGGCGAGCCAGCAGGTGGCGATCGTCGTCGCGGCGGCGCTCGGCTTCGCGCTCAACGTCATGCTGACCCAGGAACAGACCGGCGCATGGGGCTGGCGCATTCCGTTCTTCATCGGCTGCGCGATCGTGCCGTTCCTCTACGTCCTGCGCCGCTCGCTGCAGGAAACCGTCGAATTCCAGGCGCGCCGTCATCATCCGAGCACGTCCGAAGTGTTCCAGTCGATGCTCGCCAACTGGAAGACCGTGCTCGCCGGCATGATGATGGTCGCGATGACCACGACCACCTTCTACCTGATCACGGTCTATACGCCCACCTTCGGCAAGACGGTGCTGCACTTGAGCACGTCGGACAGCCTTATCGTCACGCTGTTCGTCGGCGTGTCGAACTTCATCTGGCTGCCGATCGGCGGGGCGCTGTCGGATCGCATCGGACGCAAGCCGCTCTTGCTCGTCATCTCGGGACTCGCGATCGTGACGTCCTATCCGGCGCTGGAATGGCTCGCGCACGCGCCGAGCTTCCTGCGCATGCTCGCGGTGCTGCTGTACTTCTCGTTCTTCTTTGGCTTCTACAACGGCGCGATGGTCGCGGCGCTGACCGAGGTGATGCCGGTGAACGTTCGCGTCGCGGGATTTTCGCTTGCGTACAGTCTCGCGACGGCGGTGTTCGGCGGCTTCACGCCGGCGGTATCGACGTACCTGATCCAGGCCACTGGCGACAAGGCAGCGCCCGCGTACTGGCTGATCTTCGCGGCGCTGTGCGGGTTCGTGGCGACGCTCACGCTGTACCGGCGGGGCGGCGCGGCGGAGTTGCAGGCGGGCCTTGGGTGAAACGCGCCGAGGGCGGAGCGCTGGCGCTTCGCCCTCTTTGATCAAGCAATGGCGCCGCGCGGTGAAGTAAGCGGGGCGTATCGCTGGTTCATGACGACAGTGACCGCGCACGGCGCGTGCGCGACGATCCGCCGGACGACACGGCTTGCCGGCCAGCGCTGAAACCACTGGCGGCGACACCCGACGACGATCTCCCCCGCGCCATACTCCGCCGCGTAGTCGACGACCTCGCGCCACGGATCGCCGATTCGCAGCGACAACCGGATCATGTCGCGCGTCTCCGGCAGCCGGGCCTTCAGCGACTGAAGCGCCGCTTCGCAATGCGCTATCTGCTGCTCCATGACGTCGTCCATGCAGGCGTCGAAGCCGAATGCGGGCACCGTCGCGACGCTCAGAATATGGAGGCGCGCGGCGCGTTCGAGCGCGATATCCCTGGCACGCAGCACGGCCGCCAGAGCGCAGTCGGAACCGTTGAATCCCACCAGAACGCAGCGCATGAGATGCCCTTGAAGATGTCGTTGTCGCGTCATTCTTTGGGATTCAGCGCGCGGAGGCCACCCGTCGTGCGGGGGGTCCCGGCCTCGCCGAACGCAGGTATCCGAAGGGCGAAAGCTCAAGGCTTGCAGCGCAGACGCCAACAACATGGCGCCCGAACGCGCAACGAGGATACTGACGAACCTCCGTCCCCAGTCGAAAAAACCCTTCGAAACCGGGCGCTTGCCCCTCAAGAATGGCGCAACGGTGCCGACAATGGATAGGAGAGCCATCCGGCAGCGACCTACCGCCGGGGCGATTGCGCGAGAGGCCGCGCTGGAACGATCCGCGAACGAAGCGGACAGACGATCAATCGCGCCGTCGAACCAGCCTGCGAACGCATGGCTGCATCGAAAACGCGTCATCATCATTGGAGAGATTGTGATCCGACACGGACTTGGCGGCCTGCTGCTCGCGTTGTGCTGCCTCGGTCAGGCGCAGGCGGCCGGTCCCGACTGCTCGCGCCCGTTCACGCTGGCGCTGCACGATCACGGCCTGCTGTATTCCGCCGACACCGACACCGGCATCGACAAGGATTTCGCGGACGAACTGATCCGCCGCAGCGGCTGCCGGGTCAGCGTCAGCCTGATGTCGCGCGCGCGCATCTGGCAACTGATCGAATCCGGCGCGCTCGATTTCAGCCTCTCCGGCATCACCAACGCCGACCGCGACCGCTACGCGTCGTTCGCATGGTACTTCAGCAACAAATACTATCTGCTCGTGCGCAACGACGCCGGCATCCGCCAACTGGCCGATTTCGAGCACAACGACCATTTCCAGCTTGGCGTGATCCGCAGTTTCCGCTATAGCGACTCGGCGAACCGGGTGGTCGACGAACTCTCGGCGGCGAACCGCACGACGCTCGCCGGCGGCCTCGATCCGCTGTACCAGGCACTGATGCTGCGGCGCATCCAGGGCATGATCATCGAGCCGTTCGACTATCCCGCGCTCGACGAACGGAAGATCCGCGACGTCACGACCATCATCGAGTTCAACGATCCGGCCGTGCCGCACGGTCTCATCATGTCGAAGAAGTCGCTGTCGGTGAGCGAGCAGGGCAAGTGGCGCGCACTCGTTGACGAGATGCGCGCCGATGGCACCGTGCGCCGCATCTTCGAGAAATACTTCCGGCCGGACCTCGCGCGTTCGATGGTCGATTTCGCGTCGACGCCGTGAACTGGGCGCGCCTGATCCTGCTGCCGATCCTGATCCTGACCGCCGCGCTCGGCGTCACCTGGACAGTCTGGGAACACGAACGGCAAGCCTCGCGCAATGAACTGCACTCGCAGTTCAACTATTCGCTCGGCGATGCGGTCAGCCGGGTCGAACAGCGCATGGCGACCTACGAACTCATGCTGCGCGGCGTGCAGAGCCTTTTTGCCGCCAACGATCATCTGGACCGTGACAGCTTTCGCGACTATGTCGGCTCGCTCACGCTCGACCCGAATTTCTCGGGCGTGCAGGCGATCGGGATCGTCGAGTGGGTGCCGGAGGCGCGGCGCGAAAGCCACGTCGCCGGGATGCAGCGGCTGGGTTTTCCCGACTACGCGATCCAGCCCGCAGGGCGGCGCCAGGACTACGCGCCGATCGTGCAGCGCGAGCCGTACATCGGCCGCAATCGCGCCGCGCTCGGCTTCGACGCCTGGGCCGATTCCGCGCGGCGGACGGCGATGGAGAGGGCGCGCGATTCCGGCATGGCGGCCATCACCGGCAAAGTCCGCCTGACCGTGGATACCGATGCCGATGCGCGTCCCGGCTTCGTCATGTACCTTCCGATCTACGCGCGCGGCGAGCCGCAGGACAGCGTCGGCGAGCGCCGCGCGCATCTGCTCGGCTGGGTGTACGCGTCGTTTCGCATGAGCGACGTGATCGCGAGCCTGTACGGCGAGCGCCCGCCGGGCGTGGCGCTCGCGATCTACGACGGTGTCGAACCGTCGGCCGCGACGCTGCTCTACCGCTCGGGCAACTGGGGCGAGCGGCATCTGCCCGCGGGCGCCTCGGCCAACGAGTACCTCGTCATCGCGGGACACGACTGGACGCTTTCGATGACCGCCCAGGACGGTTTCAAGGCCCGTTTCGGCCGCAACGCCGAGATGCTGATCGCCGTCGCGGGAACGGGGTTGAGCCTGCTGCTCGCGTTGCTTGCGTGGCTCACGCTGACGGGCCGCCGCCGCGCGATGCAAATGGCGTCGTCGATGACTCGCGAGCTACGCGAGAACGAGGAGAAGTTCCGCGCGATCGCCGACTGCACGGTGAACTGGGAAGTCTGGTGGGGGCCGGACGGCAAGCCGCGCTGGATCAACCCGTCCGTGACCGAGTACACCGGCTACACCGTCGACGAATGCATGGCGATGCCCGACTTCGCCGGCACGCTGATCCATCCCGAAGACATGCCGCGCGTCGCGCCCGAGTTCCTCAAGGGACGGCAGGGCTTGCGCGGCGACGACCTCGAATTCCGCTGCGTCCGCAAGGACGGCTCGATTGTCTGGTTCTCCGTTTCGTGGGCGCCGATCCGCGATGCGAAGGGCACGTTTACCGGCTTTCGCACGAGCGGGCGCGACATCACCGAGCGCAAGCAGCTCGAAGCCGAACTGCGCATCGCGGCCGTCGCGTTCGATTCGCTCGAAGCGATGATGGTGACCGACGCGAGCCACACGATCCTGCGCGTCAATTCGGCGTTTACCGAGTGCACCGGCTACACGTCCACGGAAATCGTCGGCGAGTCGCCGCGCGTGCTGCGCTCCGGCCGACACGACGAAGCGTTCTTCCGCGAGATGTGGGAGACGATCCATCGCGACGGCGGATGGCAGGGCGAGATCTGGGACCGCCGCAAGAACGGCGAGATCTATCCGAAGTGGCTCACGATCTCGGCGGTGCGCGGCGACGGCGGCATCGTCAGCCATTATGTCGTCACGCATCACGACATCACCGAACGCAAGATCGCGGAAGAGCGGATCAAGGAGCTGGCCTTTTTCGATGCGCTCACCCGCCTGCCGAACCGCTCGCTGCTGCTCGACCGGCTGAAGCAGGCCATCACCGCGAGCGCTCACAGCGAAACGTGCGGCGCGCTGCTCTTCATCGACCTCGATCACTTCAAGACGCTCAACGATACGCTCGGCCACGACAAGGGCGACCGGCTGTTGCAGGAAGTGGCGCGGCGGCTCGCCGCGAGCGTGCGCGAGAGCGATACGGTGGCGCGCGTCGGCGGCGACGAATTCGTCGTGGTGCTGGGCAGCCTGCACGAAAACCGGCAGGAGGCCGCGATCCAGACCGAGGCCGTCGGCGAGAAGATTCTCGCGGTGCTCGGCAACACCTACCAGCTCGACGATGTCGAGTACCGCAGCACGGCGAGCATCGGCGCCACGGTGTTCAGGGGCCATCAGACCTCGATCGACGAACTGCTCAAGCAGGCCGACCTCGCGATGTACAAGTCGAAGGAACGCGGGCGCAACGCGCTGTGCTTCTTCGATCCGGCGATGCAGACGGTCGTGGTCGAGCGCGCCGCCCTGGAAGCCGACTTGCGCAAGGCGATCGAGGACGATCAGTTCCTGCTCCACTATCAGGCGCAGGTCGCCGATGGCGACCGCGTGACGGGCGCGGAAGCGCTCGTGCGCTGGCGGCATCCGCAGCGCGGCATCGTGCCGCCGGCCGACTTCATTCCGCTTGCCGAGGAAACCGGCCTGATCCTCGCGCTCGGCAACTGGGTTCTCGAAACCGCGTGCACGCAGTTGACGCTCTGGTCGATGCGGCCGGAGACGGCGCATCTGACGATCGCGGTCAATGTCAGCGCGCAGCAGTTGCGCGAGCCGGACTTCGTCGACAAGGTGCTGACGGTGATCCACCAGACCGGCGCGCGGGCGAACCGGCTGAAGCTGGAACTGACCGAGAGCGTGCTGGTGGACAACGTGCAGGACATCATCCAGAAGATGTACGCGCTCAAGGCGAAGGGCGTGGTCTTCTCGCTCGACGACTTCGGCATCGGCTATTCGTCGCTTTCGTATCTCAAGCGGCTGCCGCTGGATCAGTTGAAGATCGACCAGTCGTTCGTGCGCGATGTGCTTGTCGATCCGAACGATGCGACCATCGCCAAGACGATCGTGGCGCTCGCGCAGAGCCTCGGACTCGGGGTCATCGCCGAGGGTGTGGAGACCGGCGCGCAGCGGGACTTCCTCGCGAGCGCGGGATGTCATGCCTATCAGGGCTACTACTTTTGCCGGCCGCTGCCGATCGACGGCTTCGAGGAATTCACGAGGAGGTTCGATCCGTGGCAGCGGTTGTCGAACGAGCGGAAACGGCTTGCGAAGGGACGGCTGGTGCACGTCGAATCGCGTGATGGGATTGAGACGGAATGAAGCCGAGACCCTTAGCTCACCGCACTTCAGGGGTCGCTGGCGCTTGGGGTGGGGTGGGGTTGGGGGTTACGCCGTTTGATGCACTCAGGCTTCCATGGAACTTGTATTGGTTTTGGTTTATTAGCTCTGCCCCTGTCCGGGGCGGGGCTCACTTTCTTTGCTGCTGCAAAGAAAGTAAGCAAAGAAAGCAGCTTCCCACCGCCAATGCTTGCCATGCGCCTCCAGACCGCTCCCTCGGAGTGGTCCAACCGGGGGAGTGTCGTTAGCGGGGTTTCATCGTTGTTGGCATGTAGAAAAGGCGCGCACGTCGCACCGCTTCGCGGAGTGGATCAGCAGTCATTCATCCGTCTTGGCACTTCGTGCCCGACGACAGGTCTGCGAAGCGGTGGTGAATTGAAGCATGCGGCAGCACGAAGTACGACGCAGATTCACCGATGGGTTTCGGTTTTACCTAACGGGTGAGCGCGTAGCGCGAGGCGGGATGTATGACTGCTGGTCCACTTCGTATGGCGGTGCGACGTGCGCGCCTCTTCTACATGCCAACAACGATGAAACCCCGCTA
>NZ_FCON02000062.1 GCF_001544535.1 Caballeronia choica
GCTTTCTTTGCTTACTTTCTTTGCAGCAGCAAAGAAAGTGAGTCCCGCCCCGGACAGGGGCAGAGCTAATAAACCGATAAAAAATCAAGTTCCACAGAAGCCCAGGCGCATCAAACGGTGTAAACAGCCCCAACCCCAAGCGCCAGCAATCATCCATCCCGCCCCGGACAGGGGCAGAGCTAATAAACCACTAAATAATCAAGTTCCACAGAAGCGCATCAAGATCAAACGGCGTACACCCCCAACCCAAGCGCCAGCGATTGTTCGTATCCACGAACATATGTCTTCGCGTACGGTATCTTTATCCCCCGGCTCCCGCTCCGTAGAATTTGAATCATGGAATGGGAGCCTGCAATGAGAGCCTTGATCGAAAGACAACTGTATCAACCGGCCGTCGTCCTGCCGCTCTTGGTCTTGATGCGACTGATGGTCACGCTCGATTTCAATCTCGCGCAAGTCACGCTGGTCGTTGTCGCGAAGGGCTCGCAGTATGTGTTCAACATGGTATTTCGCCACCGCGACGCCCGCCCGGCGCTTAGCGGCGCGCGCTCGGAACCCCGTGGCGTCTGTCACCGCTGCCACTGCTGAAGAACCGCCCGCTCAATAAATCTCCGGCACGATCATGCTCGCAGGCACGGGCTGCCGCAAATAGTCATCGTTGAATACGCGCGCCGGCAAATCGATCGTCGGATGCTCGATCTCGTGGTACGGCACCTGACCCAGCAAGTGGTGGATGCAATTGAGCCGCGCGCGCTTCTTGTCCACCGCCTGCACCACCCACCAAGGCGCCTCGGGAATGTGCGAGCGCTGCAGCATGACCTCCTTCGCCACCGTGTACGCTTCCCAGCGTCGCCGGCTCTCCAGATCCATCGGGCTCAGCTTCCACTGCTTCAGCGGATCTTCGATACGCGCCTGGAAGCGCACTTCCTGCTCGTCATCGGTGATCGAGAACCAGTACTTGATGATCTGGACGCCGCTTCGCACCAGCATCTTTTCAAACTCGGGCACCGAGCGGAAGAACTCCTCGTATTCGTCGTCGGTGCAGAAATTCATCACGCGCTCGACGCCCGCCCGGTTGTACCAGCTTCGATCGAACAGCACGATCTCGCCGCCCGCCGGCAATTGCGACACGTAACGCTGGAAATACCATTGCGTGCGCTCGCGATTGTTCGGCGCGGGCAGGGCGGCGACCCGGCACACGCGCGGATTGAGCCGCTGCGTGATGCGCTTGATCGCGCCGCCCTTGCCCGCGGCGTCGCGTCCTTCGAAGATCACGACGAGCCGGTGGCCCGTATTGACCACCCAGTCCTGCAGCTTGACAAGCTCGCCCTGCAGGCGAAACAGCTCGCGAAAATAGAGCTTGCGCAACTCGCGCGCTTCTTCGGTGAACGCGGACTCGCCGTCGAGTATGCGATCGTCGAGTTCCATTTCCAGTTCTTCGTCGTAGCTGTCGATCAGGTCTGCTTCGAAGCGGCGCTGCCTGTCTTGCGAAATCATGGTGAGCTCCGTTGACGTTCTGGCGCACGCGGCGCGGGTCCGGCGGGGACGGCCGATTATCCGGGTCAAGCGTTTCAAATTCATGACGAACGCGGTCTGCGAGCGCGATTATTGTAATTTTCCGCGCGTCCGGACGACAAAGCAGTATCCCATTCCAAAAGCAGGAGCACACATGCGAGCTTCCCTCATCCGCCATCTGGCCTGCGCGCTCATGGCCGTCAGCGCCTGGCCCGCACTCGCGGGCGTCTGCGCGGCGACGAGCCCCGCGCATCGCGTGGCGCTCGTCGAGCTGTACACGAGCGAAGGCTGCAGCAGTTGCCCGCCCGCCGACCGCTGGCTGAGCCAGTTCGATCGCGCGCGTCAGAGCGATGCCGCCGTGCCGCTCGCGCTCCATGTCGACTACTGGGACAGCCTCGGCTGGAAGGACCGTTTCGCGCAGCCGGCCTTCACCGGCCGGCAGCAGCGCCTGTCGAACGTGGGCGGCCAGCGCGTCGTCTACACGCCGGAGGTGTTCGTCGCGGGCCGCGAGTTGCGCGACTGGTCGGACGCTTCGAGCGTCGATGCACGCGTGAAGCGCATGAACGCCGAGGCGCCGCTCGCCGATATCCGCATCGAAACGAGCACGGCCGCGACGGGCAGGCTCGCGTTCGATGCCGAGTTCGCCGCGCGTCCGAAGCTTCCCGCCGAGGCTGTCGCGTATGCCGCCGTCGTCGAAAGCGGGCTGCAAAGCCAGGTGCAGGCCGGCGAAAACCAGGGCGCGCTGCTGCACCATGACCGCGTGGTGCGTCGCTGGATCGGGCCCGTGCGCATCGTGGACGGTCATGCGAAAGTTTCGGGGGAATACGCGAAGGAGGCGTCGGCGAACGTGCGCTATAGCGTCGTCGCGTTCGTCGAGAATTCCGCGACGGGCGAGGTGTTGCAGGTGGCGGAAGCGGGATGCGGGGGGTGAAGCGAATCCATCGGTAGAATGGGCCGTCCATCTTCTAACGATACGACCGACACGATGACCGACCCGAAGCACACCGCCATCCCGAGTTTCGACGAACACGACACGGCGCGCCTCCTGCCCTACGAGCGTCTCGTGGCGACGCTCGAAGCCACGATGCTCGATTACGCCGACGGCCGGATCGTGAGCCCCGAGCGCATGGTCGTACCGCTTGCTCACGGCGCCGTCATGCTCTCGATGCCCGCGAGCGCGAGCGATCTCGCGATGCACAAGCTCGTGAACGTATGTCCGCGCAATCGCGCGCTCGGCCTGCCGACGATCCACGGGCAGGTGACCGCGTTCGACGCCTCGACCGGCGTGCCGCAATTCATGCTCGACGGCCCGACGGTGACGGGCCGCCGCACGGCCGCCGTGACAATGCTGGGCATTCGGTGCTTGTCGGGTAACGCGCCGTCCGAGGTGCTCGTCATCGGCACGGGCAAGCAGGCGCACCATCACGTCGAGGCGTTGGCGAGCCTCTATCCGGCGGCGCGCATCAGCGTGCTCGGCTCGCAGCCTGCCCGCGCCGATGCGTTTTGCGCGGCGCACCGGGCGCTGTCGGCGAACCTCGTGCCGCTCGCATCGGCCGACATCCCTGATTCGGCCGACGTCGTCATCACGACGACCACCAGCAAGACGCCCGTCTACACGCTCGCGCCGAAGCCGGGGCGACTCGTGATCGGCGTCGGCGCGTTCACGCCGGATGCGGCGGAAATCGCGGCATCGACGATTCTCGCGAGCGATGTCTTCGTCGACGATGCGGCCGGCGCGCGGCACGAAGCCGGCGACCTGATCCTGGCGGGCATCGACTGGAACGACGTGCAACCGCTGTCGAGCGTGCTGCGCAAGACGGCGCGCATTACGCGGCCGGTCGTGCTAAAGACCGTCGGATGCGCGGCGTGGGACCTTGCCGCTTGCCGGGTCGCGCGGGACGTTTTATCGGAGGAATAGCGGCGGTCTCAAATCGATTCGTCGTCTGGAATGCTCCTTGCTATCTTCCGGACCATGTTGCTTTAATCCGGACTAAACGATGAACAGTCGACAAGACAGCAAGTGGGCATCTTCACCAGCCGCATCCTGGGCCGCAGCGCCCGCGGAGCGGGCGGCACCGCCGGCCGCGTACTTCATCTCCGTGCTTGAACTCGCGACCGGCGAAAAGCTCGGCAACGACGAGCGCCTGCGCGCCGTTGCGATGCTCGAAGCGCATTTCGGCGCGGGACGGCCAAGGACGTTGTCGGAGGCGGTGCGCATCTGCGCGGGCGCCATCGATTCGTCGACATTGCAGCGCATGGCACGCGGCGCCAAGGCGTAGGTTTTTCAAGCGCCGGTACATAACGGGTTCAACTGTTCGTTATCAGCCTGCATTTACACGCAGGCGCCAGATCGTCTCGCCGCGCGTGAGCACGAGCGACGACAGCGGTTCGAAATCCATCGCATAGACCGACGCGAGCGGCGCGTTCAGCACGCGTGCAAGCGCGACCTTGACGAGAATCGCGTGCGTGACGATGACGTACGGGCCGCCGTGCGTGTACCGGTCGAGGGCGGCCATCACGCGTGCAGCCAGCGCTTCCAGGCTTTCACCGCCATGCGGCGCGCTCGCCGGCTCCGATAGCCACGCCGCAAGCCCCTGCGGATCTTCGTCGTGCACATCGCGAATCGCGCGGCCGCGCCAGTGTCCGTAGTTGAGGTCGTCGAATGACCGGTCGATGGCGGGACTCGCGTCGAAGCACGCCGCCGTTTCGCGCGCGGCACGCGCCGGACTTGTCACCACATGCCGCTGCGTTCCGCCGAAGCGAGCCGCGAGATGAGCGCACGCGGCGGCATCGATCGGATCGTCGCCCGACGGGAACCTGCCCGCTTTCATCGCGTGCGTGGCGGCGTGGCATAACAAAGTGAGTTCGGTGGTCATCGTGTGAATGGTCGTTCGATGCTTTACTTTGCCGTCGATCATCTTAGAATGGCAAGCTTGCAGTGCGAGGAAGTCGGTGAAAACCCGGCACGGTCGCGCCACTGTGAGCGGTTGTGCCGGAAGAGGCATGCCCGCGAGTCAGACCCCCGCTGCATCCTTCCCTCGTCTATCGGGACGCGTCTTCCCTGGAGAATCACATGATCGCATCGGCCCATTCCGCTGCCCCGGTTTCGCCCGCAAACGATGCACCCGTACCCATTCCGGTGCGTGAAGTGCTGCCTTGGGCCATTTTCATCGGCCTGATCCTGCTGATCGCAATCTATTTCGTCGGCGCGGAGCAGGGCGCGACATCGATCTTCTCGGGCATGTACATTCATGAGTTCGTCCACGACGGTCGCCATCTGCTCGGCTTTCCCTGTCACTGAGGACGCACCATGATTCGCAATCTCCTGATACGCGGCATGATCGCGGGACTGGTCGCGGGCCTCATCGGCTTTGGCTTTGCGCGGACATTCGGCGAACCGTCGGTCGCGCGCGCGATCGCTTTCGAGGCGGCGCATGAACATGCGCACGAGCATGCGCAAAGTGGTGTCGATTCGACGCAAGCGGCCCACAGTGACGACGAGGAACTCGTGAGCCGCGATACGCAGGCGGGCCTCGGTTTGCTGACGGGCGTAGCGGCGTTCGGCACTGCGCTGGGCGGCCTGTTCTCGCTCGTGTTCGCGTTCGCTTACGGACGGCTCGGGGCGCTGCGCGCGCGGGGGACGTCCGCACTGCTTGCGCTCTTCGGCTTCGTGAGTGTCGCGGTCGTGCCGTTCCTCAAGTACCCGCCGAATCCGCCGGCCATCGGCAATCCCGATACGATCGGCCCTCGCACCGCGCTTTTCTTCGGCATGGTCGCGATTTCGATCGCGGCGGCGCTGCTCGCCGTCTGGCTGCAACGGCGCTTGCAGAAGCAGCATGGCGCATGGAACGCGACGCTCGTGGCGGGCGCTGCGTATATCGTGTTGGTCGCGTTCACGGACTTTGCGATGCCTTCCGTCGACGAAGTGCCGGCGGATTTCTCGGCTACGCTGTTGTGGAATTTCCGCGTGACGGCGGTTGGGATTCAGGCGCTGTTGTGGACGACGCTCGGTCTCTTGTTTGGCGCGCTCGCCGCGCGGGAATTGGAGCGGGTTCCGGCCAGGCGCATGGCGCAGGCTTAGGCTTAGGCGTTAAACAACTCCCCACAAGGCGGTCAGCCGAACCGCCTTTTTTCATGGCGCTCGATGAGCGTAGGAAAGAGCGCAACCTTCCTTTCATCGTCCATCGTTTTCCATGCCTTGATCTCTTCGCGGTTTCTGAAGCAGCCTTCGCAAAATCCCGTTGATTGATCGAGCCGGCACACGTTCGTGCAGGGAGAGCCGACTGGCTGCTGCGATTTCGCGCGCTCGATCGTGAAGGCGAGTTCGAGCGGTGGCTCGATGTTCAATGTCGTTGTTGTCGTTGTCATAGCGGTTCGCCGCGAAAGAGCGCGGCGGTTGCAGCCGGATTCGACGGCCAATATGTATGCATGTACGTCGCGGCGACTCGTCCGTGACGATATAGCGCTTCGCCCGGCGCGCCGGTCGTCGCGTGCGTGGCGGCAAGGTGCGGCTGCATGGGCGTCGTCATCGTCGAGTAGTGGAACGTGTGGCCCGTGGCGATGCCGTGCGACGTGTCGATGCGCTGCATCGCGAGGCGCGCGAGGCGGGGCTGCATCGCCGCGTCGCCGGGGAGGACGCCGAGCATCGCGTGCCGCGTGCCGTCGACGGTCGTCAGCGAATCGAGCAGGTACAGCATGCCGCCGCATTCGGCGACGACCGCCCGGCCGCTCTCGACGTGCACGCCGATCGAAGCGGCCGTGCGTGCGTTGTTCGCGAGCGTCGCCGCATGCAGTTCGGGGTAGCCGCCGGGAAGATAGAGCGCATCGCTATGGTCGGGCACGGGTTCGTCGGCGAGCGGCGAGAACGTGCTGATGCGCGCGCCCATCGCTTGCAGCAGATCGACGTTCGCCGGATAGATGAACGAAAACGCGGCATCGCGCGCGACCGCGATGTGCACGCCTTCGAGCAGACGCGGCGGCCTGGCCGGCGCCTCTTCCTCGAACTGCACGGCGGGCGGCAGGTCGCGCAACGCAGTCTCGCCGATGGCGTCGGCGGCGCGCTCCAGACGCGCGTCGAGGTCGGCGATTTCCGCGGCCTGCGTCAGGCCGAGATGACGATCGGGCAGCGCGATAGCATCGGCGTTCGACAAGTGGCCGCAATAGCGCAAGCCTTCGGGAATGGCTTCGCTCAACATTTGCGCATGCCGTGCCGATGCCACGCGATTCGCGAGCACGCCATGAAACGGCACGTCGGGACGATAACGCGCAAGCCCGAACGCGAGCGCGCCGAAGGTCTGCGCCATGCCGTGCGCGCCGATCACGGCCAGCACCGGGACGCCGAACGTGGCCGCGAGATCGGCGCTGCTCGGCGTGCCGTCGAAGAGGCCCATCACGCCTTCGATCAGGATCAGGTCGGCATCGCGGGCGGCCTCGGCGAGCAGCGCCCGGCATGCCTCCACGCCCACCATCCACAGATGCAGCGAATACACCGGCGACCCCGACGCGCGTTCGAGAATCATCGGATCGAGGAAGTCGGGCCCGGTCTTGAAGACGCACACGCGCCGTCCGAGCCGCGCGTGATGGCGCGCGAGCGCGGCGGTGACAGTCGTCTTGCCCTGATGCGAGGCGGGCGCGCTGATGAAGAGAGCGGGGCAGGCGCGCATCGGCTCAGAACTCGACACCGCGTTGCGCCTTCACGCCCTGTTCACGATAAGGATGCTTCACGAGCCGCATCTCGGTGACGAGATCGGCGGCTTCGATCAGGGCATCGGGCGCATGGCGCCCGGTGACGACCACATGCATCGCGGCGGGCCGCGCCTTCAGCACGGCGAGCACTTCATCGAGCGGCAAATATTCGTACTTCAGCACGGCATTCAGTTCGTCGAGCACGACCATCTGGTACTCGCCGCTTTCGATCATCTTGCGCGCCGCGTCCCAGCCCTTGCGGGCGGTGGCGATATCAGCCTCGCGATTCTGCGTGTTCCAGGTGTAGCCGTCGCCCATCGTGATGAAGTCGCAATTGGCGATGGCGGCGAGGAAATCGCGCTCGGAAGTATGCAACGCGCCCTTGATGAACTGCACGACGCCAAGCTTCATGCCGTGGCCGAGCACGCGCACGGCCATGCCGAACGCGGCCGTCGTCTTGCCCTTGCCGTTGCCGGTGTTGACGATCAGGAGGCCCTTCTCGTGATCGGCGGCGGCCTGCTTCTTCTCGTGGCCTTCCTTGCGGCGTTGCGCCATGCGCAGATGGGATTCGGGATCGGTTTTCATGCGTGGCCCTTCGATGATGATGGAAGAGGATGGCGGTCGGCGGCGATCGCGACGGTCACGTCATCGACGGCCGTCTTCGGCACGACGATGCGCCCCTCGTGCGATGCCAGCAGCGCGCAAGGTTCGCAGACGCCACCGACGCCCAGATGCTTTTGAACGTAGGGGGACGCGCCGGTTTCGACGTCCGCGATCTGCGCGGCGGTATAGAACCGGAGCGGCAGTTTGTGGCGTTCGCAGAACGCGAGCAGCGCGGCTTCATCGGACTTGCCTTCGATGCTGGCGATCACCCGGACTTCGGCAAGCGAGCGCTTGCCGAACTTGCCGAGTGCGGCGCGCACGGCGGCTTCGATTTCCTCGACGCTCACGCCGCGCCGGCAGCCGATGCCGATCACGATCGAACCCGACGTCACGGCTTGCCCGCCAGATGGTCGAGCGCACTCGCCACGCCGAGTCCCGCGACCGAGCCGATCACGACGATAGCCGGCGCGCCGAGCGACGCGGCCTTCACGGCATCGGGCAGGTGTTCGAGCGGCGCGAGCAGATGGCGCTGTTCAGGGCGCGTCGCGGCTTCGATGGCGGCGGCGGGCGTCCGTGGATCGAGCCCGGCGGCAAGCAGCGCCGCGACGATGTCGCGCAGGCGCCGCATGCCCATATAAATGACGAGCGTCATCTTTGTCGCGACGAGCGCGCTCCAGTCGGGTTCGCGGTCGCCGGTGTCGCCGCTTGCGCCATGACCGGTGACGAACACGACGCCCATCGCGTGATCGCGATGCGTGACCGGAATGCCGACCGACGCAGGCGCCGCAATTCCCGCCGTGATGCCGTTGATCACTTCCACTTGCACGCCCTCGTCGGCGAGGGCCTGGACTTCCTCGCCGCCGCGCCCGAACACGAACGGATCGCCGCCCTTCAACCGCGCGACGCGGCGACCCGCATGCACGTGCGCGAGCATGAGTTCGAGGATGACGGCCTGCGGCGTCGACGGCTGCCCGCCGCGCTTGCCGACGTACGTGACGAGCGCGTCGCTGCGCGCGAACTTGAGCACGTCGGGATTGACGAGATCGTCGACGAGCACGACATCCGCTTCCGACAGCGCGCGCACGGCTTTGAGCGTCATCAGTTCGACGTCGCCGGGGCCGGCGCCGATCAGGTGGACGCGGCCTTGCGTGGTCATGCCGCCGCTCCGCAAGCAGGAATGCGATGAAGCAACGCGCGACAGCGCTCGATGGCTGGATTCATGTGATGCGTGAGAGGTGCAGGAATGCGCGGCGCTCGTGAGCGCCGCCGGTTGCGTACCGTTGCGGGACAGCACAGGTTGGCACTATTGTGCGCCCTGTTTCCCGTTTGACTGCGCACACGTTGAAGCGCATGCGCGAGCACCGGACGCGGGCCAGAAGATATCACAGGAACGGCGCCTGAAGTGGCCCCTGTATTGACGCTCGTGCGCTTGCAGCCTAGACTTGCTCGCAATTCTGGTGCTCGCGCGCGTTGGTCTTTCGCGCGCGGTTAAACGGGAAGCAGGAAGCGGCCGATCCGCCACGGACGAACCGCCAACCTGCGCTGCCCCCGCAACGGTAAGCGAAAGCCGCGCGTCATGCTTCATGCGTAGATCGCATGATTCACGCGCGGCAGAGCCGGCTTCGGTGCATGTGCGATGGTCGTGCACACGCATTGCTCCACTGCGCAACGCATCACGCGCGGGAAGGTGAAGCGGCGTTTTCGTCAGCCCGGATACCGGCCAGAAAATCGAACGGATCGTCGTCGCGGGGATGCGGCGCGCGATTCCTTATCTCATCCCGCTTTCCGGCTTGCAGGCAGCGCGTATCCGCGAAAAAGCCACGCAGCAGAGCGCACACGGAGCAACCGATGCAAACGCGCAAAATCCCGGTGACGGTCGTGACCGGCTTTCTCGGCAGCGGCAAGACCACGCTGATGCGGCACATCCTTTCGCACGCGAATGGTCTGCGCATTGCGGTAATCGTCAACGAGTTCGGCGAACTCGGCATCGACGGCGAAATCCTCAAGGGCTGCGGCATCGGCTGCGACGACGAAGCATCGTCCGGCGAGCGCAATCTCTATGAACTCGCGAACGGATGCCTGTGCTGCACCGTGCAGGAGGAGTTCTATCCGGTGATGGAGCAACTCGTCGAGCGGCGCGGGCAGATCGATCACGTGCTGATCGAAACGTCCGGACTCGCGTTGCCCAAGCCGCTCGTGCAGGCGTTCAACTGGCCGTCGATCAAGAACGCGTTCACGGTCGATGCAGTGGTGACGGTGGTCGATGGTCCGGCTGCCGCGAGCGGCCAGTTCGCGTCGAACCCGCAGGCCGTCGATGCGCAGCGCCGCGCCGATCCGAATCTCGATCACGAATCGCCGTTGCACGAGTTGTTCGAGGACCAGTTGGCCTCCGCCGATCTCGTGATCCTCAACAAGACCGATCTCATCGATGAAGCGCAGCAGGCTCGCGTCGAAGCATTGATTCGCGGCGAGATTCCAGCCGAGGTGAAAATCGTGCCCGCGCGGATGGCGCAACTCGACCTGCATGCGCTGCTCGGCTTGCAATCGGCATCGGAAGACACGATCCATCTGCGGCACGATCACCACGGTTCCGCCGACGACGAAGGCCATATCGACCATCATCACGACGACTTCGATTCGGTCGTCGTCCAAGCGGACGTGCAGTCGCGCGAACAGATCATCGCGGCGTTGCAGGCGCTCGTCGAAGGCAACACGATCTATCGCGTGAAGGGTTTCGCCGCGCTGCCGGGTGCGCCGATGCGGCTCGTCGTGCAGGGCGTGGGCCGCCGCTTCGACAGTTACTTCGACCGGCGCTGGGAGTCGAGCGAAGCGGCGAGCCGGTTTGTCCTGATCGGCGAAGACCTCGATCAGCCGGCGCTGCAAACGGCGTTCACGGCCGCGCTCGGACAGGCCTAGCACCATGCATCTGCTGCGTACGACGCCGGGCGGTTTCGTCGACGATGCGGCGGGCGTCGTGCGCATCGAGCAGACGCCCGCGCCGATCGTCGTACTGAGTTCCGCCGACACCACGCTCTCGCTGCTCGCGAGCGTTTTTCCGCGCCTGGAGGCGGGTTTTCCTGCGGTGCGGCTGGCGAACCAGTCGTTCTTGCGGCAACCGGCATCGGTGGATTTCTACGTCGACGACGTGCTGCGCCATGCGCGCGTGGTGATCGTCGATCATCTCGGCGGCGAGGCTTACTGGCCTTACGGCATCGAGCGGATCGTCGCGCTCGCGAAGCGCGAGCAGCAGACGCTCGTGATGTTCTCCGGCGACTTGCAGGAAGACCCGAACCTGATCGCGAAGAGCACGGCCGATCCGGCGCTTTGCCACGCGCTATGGCGTTATCTGCGCGAAGGCGGCGCGCAGAACGCGGAGGAGTTCTTGCGCTGCATAGGTCATCGTGCGCTGGGCTGGGGGCGTGAAGCGCAAGCGCCCCACGCGCTGCCGGCCGTCGCGCTCTATCATCCGGCGCAAGACACGGCGACCATCGACGACTGGCACGCCCGCTGGACCGAAGGCGCGCCCGTCGTCGCGATCCTGTTCTATCGCGCGCACCTGCAGTCCGGCAACACGGCGGTGTTCGATGCGCTCATCGACGCGCTCGAAACCGAGGGCATGAATCCGTTGCCGATCGCGATGTCGTCGCTGAAGGACGCGGTCAGCCGCGAAGTCGTGCAGCAGTTGTGCGCGGATCATGGCGCGTCGCTCGTGTTGAACACGACGGCGTTCGCGGCGGGCGTCATCGACGATCCGGCGCCGTTCGAACTCGCGGGCGATGCACCGGTGCTGCAAGTGATCCTGAGCGGCGGCAATCGCGACGACTGGGTGAAGGACAACCACGGCCTCAATTCGCGCGACGTCGCGATGCATGTGGCCCTGCCCGAAGTTGACGGCCGCATCATCACGCGTGCGATCAGCTTCAAGGGGCTCGCGTATCGCTGCAAGCACACGCAGGTCGATGTCGTGCGTTATCAGCCCGATCATGAGCGCGTGCGGTTCGTGGCCGAGTTGAGCCGGCGCTGGTGTCGTCTGCGCAGCATCGCCAATGCGCAGAAGCGCGTCGCGCTGATCCTCGCGAACTATCCGCTGAGCGAAGGGCGCATCGGCAACGGCGTCGGACTCGATACGCCGGCATCGGTCGTCAATATCCTTTCGATGCTGCGCGACGCGGGCTATCGCGTCGGCACCGTTCCCGCCGATGGCGACGCGCTGATGCGCTCGCTGACCGAAGGCGTGACGAACGATCCGGTCGTGCGCGACATGCGTCCCGCGCTGCAAAGCCTTGCGCTCGACGATTATCTCGATGCCTTCCACAAGCTGCCGTCCGCTGTGCAGCAGGAACTGAACGCGCGCTGGGGCCCACCCGAACAAGACCCGACCCTTCGCCGCGGGCGCTTCATGATCGCGGGCTGGCGCAGCGGCGAAGTGTTCATCGGCATTCAGCCGGCGCGCTCGCGCGAACGCGGCGATTACGCGAGCTATCACGACGCGGACCTCGTGCCGCCGCATGCGTATCTCGCGTTCTACTTCTGGCTGCGCTTGCGCTTTGCGGCCGATGCGATCGTGCATGTCGGCAAGCATGGCAATCTCGAATGGCTGCCGGGCAAGAGCATGGCGCTCTCGGGTTCCTGCTGGCCCGACCTGACGCTCGGGCCCATGCCGCATCTGTATCCGTTCATCGTCAACGATCCGGGCGAGGGCAGCCAGGCCAAGCGCCGCGCGCAGGCGGTGATCATCGATCATCTGATGCCGCCGCTCACGCGCGCCGAAAACTATGGGCCGTTGCAGGACCTGGAGCGGCAAGTCGACGAATACTACGAGGCGCTGATGGTCGATCCGCGCCGCGCGAAGCTGTTGCGCAAGACGATCCTCGAAGGCATCGTCGCCGCGCGCCTCGATGCGGAACTCGGGCTCGAAGCCGCCGACGACGACGCGCTCCTCACGCGCGCCGACGCCTACCTCTGCGAACTGAAGGAAGCGCAGATTCGCGATGGCCTGCATACGTTCGGCGCCTCGCCGCAGGGCGTTCAGCGACGCGATACGCTGCTCGCGCTCGGCCGCTTTCCGATCGGCGATGGACAGGGCGCGAACGCAAGCCTCCTGAGCGCGCTCGCACGCGACCTGCAACTCGGGGAGACCTTCGATCCGCTCGATTCGGACTGGGCCGCGCCGTGGACGGGACCGCGTCCAGCGGCGCTGGGCAACGTGACCGACGCGGCATGGCGCCATCACGGCGACACGCGCGAACGTCTGGAACTGCTGGCGACGAAGCTGCTGGAATCGCAGGCGGAAGAAGCGCACGCATGGCCGGTGACGTCGCTCGTGTTGAAGCGGCTAAAGGGTGACTTGCTCGGACGGCTCGATGCTTGCGGGCCGCAAGAGCTTGAACAGCTCAAACGCGGGCTCGAAGGCCGCTTCGTGCCGCCGGGCCCGAGCGGTTCGCCGTCGCGCGGGCGTCCCGACGTGCTGCCCACCGGCCGCAACTTCTATTCCGTCGATACCCGCGCGCTGCCGACGCAGGCGGCCTGGTCGATCGGGCTCAAGTCAGCCAACCTGATGATCGAGCGGCATCTGCAGGATCACGGCGACTATCCGCGTGCGGTCGGTCTGTCGGTGTGGGGCACGGCGACCATGCGCACCGGCGGCGATGACATCGCGCAGGCGCTCGCGCTGATGGGCGTGCGTCCGAAGTGGGCGGCGGGCAGCCATCGCGTGACGGACTTCGAGATCCTGCCGATCACCATCTTCAACCGTCCGCGCATCGACGTGACGTTGCGCGTGTCGGGCTTCTTTCGCGACGCGTTCGCGAACCTCATGCATCTCTTCGATGCAGCCGTTCAGGCAATCGCCGAACTCGACGACGAGCCGGAAGCGTTGAATCCGATCCGCGCGCGCATCCTGCGCGAACGCGACGAATGGGTGGCACGCGGCATCGATGCGAAGGAGGCGCGCGTGCGCGCCGGATGGCGCGTCTTCAGCACGAAGCCGGGCGCGTATGGCGCGGGCTTGCAGGAACTGATCGACGCAAAAGCGTGGCAGGACGACGGCGATCTGTCGAGCGCGTACCAGAGCACGGGCGGCTACGCTTACTCGCAAGGCGGCGACGGCATCGAGGCGCGCGACACCTTCGGCGCGCGCCTCGCGAGTATCGATGTCGTATTGCAGAACCAGGACAACCGCGAGCACGATCTGCTCGATTCCAACGACTATCACCAGTTCCAGGGCGGCATGGTCGCGGCGGTGCGGCATCTGTCGGGCGCGCAACCCGAGGCGTACAACGCAGACCACAGCAACCCGGCCGCGCCGCGTATCCGCACGCTCAACGAAGAGATCTCGCGCGTGATCCGTTCGCGCGTAGTCAACCCGAAGTGGATCGACGGCGTGAAGCGTCACGGCTACAAGGGCGCGTCCGAACTCGCGGCGACCGTCGATTACCTGTTCGGCTACGATGCGACCGCGCGCGTGGTGTCGGATCATCAATATGCGCTCGTCACCGATGCTTACGTGAACGACGCCGATACCCGCGAATTCATGCAGCGGCACAACCCGCACGCGCTGCATTCGATCTGCGAGCGTTTGACCGAAGCGATGCAGCGCGGCTTGTGGCAGAACCCGGGCGACTATCGCGCTCAAGTCGAGCGGCATCTGTTGAATGCGGAACAGCAACTCGAAGGCCAATGAACTTGAACGACACTGCCATTTCCCCGGTATTTCCCTTCGCCGCGCTGGTCGGTCAGCCGCCGTTGCAGCAGGCGCTTTTGCTCGCCGCAATCGATCCCGGATTGGGCGGCGTGCTCGTGACCGGCCCGCGCGGCACGGCGAAATCGACGGCGGCGCGCGCAATTGCCGAGTTGCTGCCGGAGGGCCGGCTGGTCACGTTGCCGCTCGGCGCGAGCGAAGAGCAGTTGATCGGCACGCTCGATATCGAAAGCGCACTGCGCGATGGCGGCGTGAAGTTTTCGCCGGGGCTGATCGCGAAGGCGCATCAGGGTGTGCTCTATGTCGATGAAGTGAATCTGCTGCCGAATCCGCTCGTCGATCAGTTGCTCGACGTTGCCGCGAGCGGCGTGAACACCGTCGAGCGCGACGGCATTTCGCATCGGCATGAAGCGCGCCTCGTGCTGATCGGCACGATGAATCCCGAAGAAGGCGAGTTGCGTCCGCAATTGCTCGACCGCTTCGGCCTTGCGGTCGAACTCGGCAATTGCTTCGATGCTTCGGTGCGGCAGCAAATCGTCAAGGCGCGGCTTGCCTTCGACGCCGATCCGCATGCGTTTCGAGCGCGCCATGCAAACGAGCAGGCGGCGCTTGGCCGGCGCATCCACGAAGCGCGCGCCGCGCTGGCAAGCCTCGATTTCGATGACGCCGTGCACGCGCGCGTGAGCGAGTTGTGCATCGCCGCGCAGGTCGACGGCTTGCGCGCCGATCTCGTGATGTTGCGGGCGGCGCGCGCGCTCGCCGCGTTCGATGGGGCGGGCGTGGTCGGCGTGGAGCACGTCGAGCGGGTCGCGGATTCGGTTCTGAAGCATCGGCGGCGCGCGCACGACACGCCACATGCGGCGCACGAACCCGAGCCGTCGTCCCGTCAGCAAGCCAACGATTCCGACTGGGGCTATCTGCCGCCCGAGCCCGTCGAGACCGCGACGGTCAAGAACGTGAGGCCGCTTCAGCCAAAAAAAGTCTGAGCCATCGAAGGCCGGACGCCAGCGCCGAGGCAGGCCGCCTTCGATGGCTCGAATCACTGGCGAGCGGACTTTCGAATGCGCGCGAAGGCCGCGTGAGCCGTTCGATCGACTGGATGGCGACCTTGCGTGCCAAACGGCACACGCAGTTCGAAGCGCGGCACTTGCGCTTTCATCGCAAGCGCGGCGAGGGCGCGGCGCTGCACTGCTTCGTGCTCGATTGCTCCGGCTCGATGCTGGCGGGCAAGCGGCTCGCGCTCGCGAAGGGTCTGCTGGTCGCGCTGTTCGATCGTGCGTATCGCGAGCGCGCGGAAGTTGCGCTCGTGTGTTTCGGCGGCGGGCAGGCGCAAGTGCGGCGGCAGCCGGGCGCCGCGCATTGGTGGAACGAGCACTGGGTCGCGCCGATCGGCGGCGGCGGCGGCACGCCGCTGGCGCTCGGCGTGCGTTCGGCTGCGAACGTGCTGGCGCGTGCGGCGCGCGGCAAGCCCGCGCAGGAACGCTGGCTCTGGCTGCTGACCGATGGCCGCACGCCGGACGCGCCGTCGCGCCCGTTCGACGCGGACCGCGTCGTGATCGTCGATTTCGAGAACGACGCGGTGAAGCTCGGGCGGTGCGCAGCGCTTGCGCAGGCGTGGGAGGCGCAATACAGCACCGCCGGGCAGCTTGCCTACTCGTACCAGCGCGGCGTATAGACCCACTCGCTGTGAGCGTCGCGAGGAAAGCCGCGCGTGGTCGATGAGCCGACGATCACCATCGTGCGCATGTCGACCTGATCCGATCGAAGCTGTTCGAGTGTCGTCGTTATCAGCGACTCGCCGGGCCTGCCGATGTCGCGTCCGAGCACGACTTTGGTCGATCCCAAACGATACTCGCGCACGATATCGAGCGCGCGGTCGAGTTGCCACGGCCGCGCACGCGAGACCGGGTTGTAGAACGCCATCACGAGATCGGCCTGTGCTGCGTGGCGCAGGCGCGTTTCGATGATCGTCCACGGCTTCAGGTTGTCGGAGAGCGACAGCATGCAGAAGTCGTGGCCGAGTGGCGCACCCGCGCGCGCCGCCGTCGCGAGCGCGGCCGAGACGCCCGGCACGATCGCGAGTTCCACTATCTTCCATGCGGGTTGCCGGTCGCGCGCCTCGTCGAGCGCTTCGAGCACGGCGGCGGCCATCGCGAATACGCCGGGGTCACCCGACGAAACGACGACGACATTGCGCCCCTCGCTCGCGAGTTCGAATGCATGGCGCGCGCGTTGCATCTCCTCGCGATTGTCGGTGCCGTGCACGCGCTGTCCGGGGCGAAACGGGCCCGCCATGCGCACGTAGGTTTCGTAGCCGAGGATGTCGTCGGCCTGGGCGAGGGCCGCCTTGGCCGCCGGCACCATCAGCTCCGCGCTGCCCGGGCCGAGGCCGATTACCGTCAGCCTGCCGCGGGCGCGGCCAATCGTCGATGGATCGATCGGCTGGTCCGCAACCGCAAGCACGATGCCATTCGATTCGCGATGTTCGCCACCTTTCACATGCAGTGCATCGCTGAAACGCAGCGGCACGTCGAGTGCATGCGCGGCGTCGGCAAGTGCCTTCGATGCCGCATCGCGCATAGGTGCGACGAGCGCCGCAAGCGCAAGCGGCGCGAGGTCGTGCTCGCGCAACGCAAGACGTACGCGCTCGGTGATGTCGCCATGCGAAGCGTCGCCCACCCACGCGACCACGCAACGCGGATGGATCAGCAAGTCGTCGCCGGAGCGACCGGCGCGCGGGCTCACGCGAATCGCGAGCCGTGCGTCCGCCGCGCGCGGCAAGCCGGCGTTGTCGAGCCACGGCGCTGCGCCTTCGATGCGCGTGGCTTCGCCCGCCAGCAAGTCGGAGACGAAGCGCTTGCCGTGTTCGAGGTCGGCGAGCGCGTAGCCCGCCGGCGGATTCAGCAGGCACATGCCGAAGCGCAACTCGCCGCTCGTCGTGATCGCGGGCGCGATGCCCAATGCGGCCGCGATCTCACGCGCCATCCGGTTCACGCCGCCCAGTCCGCCGACGAGCGGCACGACCGCGCTGCCGTCCTCGGCGACCGCGAGCACGGGCGGCTCCGCGCGCTTGTCGGCGAGACACGTCGCGATCGCGCGGATCACGATGCCCGCCGAGCAGAGCGCGACGATCGGCGTGCCGCGTGCGTACAGGTCGCGCAGATGCGTGCCGAGTTCGTCATAAGCGACATCCGCCCGAACGCGGCTCGCGAGACCATGCACCTGCGAGCCGGGATAAATCGACTGGATGCGCCGCGCGGTATCGAGCGCGCCCTGACCCAATACAACAATCGCGACCATCGCGACATCCCGGTTCACGCCCGCCATTTTTCCCCCGGCACGACGAGCAGCGAGAAATACGGCGACGCCATCGGATCGACTTCATCGAGCGGCACGATGCGCTGGTTCGCCATCGTCGCGCGCTCGACGTACAGCGCGCGCTCAGCGAGCCCCAAGTGCACGAGCACGCGCCGCACCTTCTCGAAGTTCCGTCCGAGCTTCATGATGACGGCCGCATCCGATGCTTCGAGCCGCCGCCTCAGTTCATCCTCCGGCAACACGCCCGACAGCACCGACAGGCTCTGGTTGCGATACACGAGCGGCGCGCCGAGCACGGCGACGCCGCCGAGCATCGAACAGACGCCCGGCACGACTTCGGCCTCGAAGCGCGCCGCCAGCCGATCGTGCAGGTACATGTACGAGCCGTAGAAGAAGGGATCGCCTTCGCAAATCACGGCGACGTCGCGGCCCGCCTCGAGATGATCCGCGATCGCGATGGCGGATTCGTCGTAGAACGCGCTGATGATCGTCTCGTAGCAAAGCGGCGGTTCGAGCGCTTCGGTCGTCACCGGATAGACGAGCGGCAGGCGCGTTTGCGCGTCGCCGAGATGCGTTTCGATGATGCCGAACGCGTTGCCCTTCTTGCCCTTCGCGACGAAGTACGCGACCACGGACGCCGCCTTGAGCAGCCGCAGCGCCTTCACGGTGATCAGTTCCGGATCGCCGGGACCGACGCCGAGACCATACAGACGTCCGCTCATTTATTCGGCCTCCGTGGCGAGCGCGTTGACGGCGGCGGCGGCCATCGCGCTGCCGCCGCGCCGCCCTTGCAGCGCGACGAACGGCACGCCGCGGCTGTCGGCGGCGAGCAGCGCCTTCGACTCCGCCGCGCCGATGAACCCGACCGGAAAGCCGAGGATCAGCGCGGGTTTCGGTGCGCCGGCGTCGAGCAGGTCGAGCAGGTGGAAGAGGGCGGTCGGCGCATTGCCGATCGCGACGACGCTGCCCGCCAGGTCCGGCAGCCACAACTCGACGGCGGCCGCCGAGCGCGTGTTGCCGAGCACGCGGGCGCGCTCGGGCACCGACGCATCGGCGAGTGTGCAGATCACGCGATTGTTCGCGGGCAGGCGCGCGCGGGTGATGCCTTCGGCCACCATGCGCGCATCGCAGAGAATCGGTGCGCCGGCCGCGAGCGCCGCGCGGCCCGCTGCGCCCGCGCCCGGCGAAAAGCGCAGGTCGTCGATTGCATCGACCATGCCGCACGCGTGAATCACCCGCACCGCGAGCTTTTCGAGGTCGGCGGGAATGGCCGCGAGATTCGCTTCGGCGCGGATCGTCGCGAACGACTGGCGATAGATCTCCTGTCCATCGCGGATGTAATCAAGCATCTGTGGTGCTCCGGGCGAGCCAGTCGGCCGCCTCTTCTATCGTGATGTTGCGGGCGACGCAGCGGCCGAAGCCTTCGGTCTTCGGAAGCGCTGCGTGCTGGTAGAGGTCGTATCGGCCGGGGGCGACCGCCACGAGCGCGGACGGTACGCGATGCGCCGCGGCGCATGAACGCACGCAACCGCTCAGATGCACGGCTTCGGCGTTCGCGGGCAGGCGTTGCGCGAGTTTCAGGGCGTCGGCTTTCGTATCGGCGAGACCGCGTGCGCAACCTTGCGAACCCGCGCAGGCGATGAGGCGCGCGAGCGGTTCGGCCGGCTCTGTCGCGAGGCCGAGGGCGCGCATCGCGTGGAGTACGTTCCCTGCCTGGCTTTGCGCGATGTCGGGCAGCAGCACGCTTTGCCACGGTGTCATGCGCAAGCGGGCAGTGCCGTGTGTCGCGGCGAGGTCCGCCAAAGCATGCAGCGAAGACGCCGAAAGACGGCCAAGCGGCGGCTGGGCACCTGCGTGCATCAACCCATTGCGATGCTGGAAATGCGCGCCGAGACGCAGCGAAGCATCGGCGGCAGGGCGGCGCCATGCGTGAACGTCGCGCATCGGCGGGACGCCGGAAGCTTTCAGCAAGTGCTCGATTGGAACCTCGCTCAACAGGTCGCGCATGCGCGTGTGTTCCGGCGCGGCGAGATCGAGGAACGCATGCAGCAACGCATCGACCAGCGCGACGACATGCATGCGCTCCACGGCGCCGATGGCCGGCGCATCGTCCGCATCGACCGGCGGGCATCCCGCCAGCCCGAACGCGAAGCGCGCGCCATCGTCGATCGAGGCGAGCCAGATATCGTGCGGATGATCGAGCATGGCGAGCCGCTCGCCGCCGTCGAGCAGCAGCGCGAATTTCGGCGACAACGCGTGAAGCCGCGCATCGCGCTGCATGCGATCGACGATTTGCGCGGCCAGCGCCCGCGTATCGTCCAGTGCGAGCGGGCTCAGCATGACGTTGCGCAGATCGTCGGCGCCGGGCGTCGCGGGGCCGAGGCCGGCGTCGAGCAGCGACTGGACCAGTGCCTCGGGCGCATCGTCGCGAACGCCGCGCAATTGCAGGTTCGCGCGATTCGTCACTTCGATCACGCCCGACGCATGATGCCGCGCGGCGTCGGCCACCGCATGCGCGGCGGACGAACTCAGTTCGCCGCCCGTCAGGCGAATGCGGCAAAGGCCGCCGTCGCGCGCGGACACGATGCGCGCGAGCCCCGGGCAAGCGGATGCCCGCGGTGCCGATGGCGCATCTGAAACGGATGAATGTGTGCTCAAAGCGTGACCCGGGTGGGCTCGCGCGGAAACTGCGGTATCGGTACACCCCGCCCGACCGGCGTGCGCGAGCACTGTGTCGGCAGGTCTCTTGGCTGGCAGGTCGCCATCCGCGCCGGCCTTCCCGGTATAAACCAGTGGCAGTGGAGCGCGGACTCGCTGCGTACAATTGCGGGGGCAGCCACAGTTTTGCTGTGTTCCCTGTTAGGCCCGAATCGGGCACCGACGAACGGGTTATTATGCCCGCTTTTGGCGCGCACCAGACCGCTTCGGCGGCTTGCGGCGCGCGCCCCGTGCGGCTTTCAAACGTGGACGAATCGAAATCGAGGATCGGCGGATGTCACCCTGGCTGACCGTGGTCGGGATCGGAGAAGATGGCTGGGCCGGCATCGGGCGAAGCGCGCGCCGCGCGTTGCTCGCCGCCGACGCGGTCTATGGCGGCGAGCGTCATCTCGCGCTCCTGCCCGCGCGCATCCGTGCGCGGCGCGTCGCGTGGCCGAAGCCGTTCTCGATCGAACCCGTTCTGCGCGAGCGAGGCCGGCCGGTCTGCGTGCTCGCGAGCGGCGACCCGATGCTGTTCGGCGTCGGCGCGACGCTCGCGCGGCATCTGGACGTCGGCGAGTTGAGCATCGTGCCGGCGCCGTCGTCGCTGTCGCTCGCGGCTGCGCGGTTGCAGTGGGCGTTGCAGGATGTGGTGAGCGTGTCGGTCGTCGGACGGCCGCTTGCGTTGCTCAACGCGCATCTGCGGCGCGGAGCGCGACTGCTCGTGCTCACCAGCGACGGCGCAACCCCGGCCGCCATCGCCGCGTTGCTGACCGAGCGCGGTTTTGGCGCTAGCCGTCTCAGCGTGTTCGAGCGTCTCGGCGGCGCGCAGGAGCGCCGGATCGACGCCCGCGCCGACGACTGGACCCATGCGTCGGTCGCCGCGCTGAATCTCGTCGCGATCCAGTGCGGCTCGACGCGCGCCGGCCTGCCGCTGACCCACGGTCTCCCCGACGACGCCTATCGCCACGACGGCCAGCTCACCAAGCGCGACATCCGCGCGATCACGCTCGCGCGCCTCGCGCCCCAGCCCGGCGAACTGCTGTGGGATGTCGGCGCGGGCTGCGGCTCGATCGGCATCGAATGGATGCGCGCGCATCCGTCCTGCCGCGCGATCGCGATCGAAGCCGATCACGGCCGGCAGCGCCTGATCGAACACAATCGCGACGCGCTCGGCGTGCCCGGGCTGCAACTCGTCGAGGGCGAGGCGCCCGCCGCGCTCGACGGCCTGCCGGCGCCCGACGCGATCTTCATCGGCGGTGGCGTGACGGTGCCCGGCGTGCTGGATGCATGCTGGTCGCGTCTGCGTGAAGGCGGGCGGCTGATCGCCAACGCGGTCACGATCCAGAGCGAAGCCACGCTGTTCGCATGGCGCGAGCAGCACGGCGGCGAACTGACGCGCATCGGCATCGCGCAGGCCGAACCGCTCGGCGGATTCGATACGTGGCGCCAGGCTCGGCCGATCACCCTGCTGCATGCGCAGAAGCCCTGATGCGCGATTCACCGCACTCCCGTTATGCGTGACGAGACGCCCGAACAGCCCGCGCCGCTCAGAAGCGGCTACACGACCGGCAGTTGCGCGACCGCGACGAGCCTCGCGGCCGCGCGTCTCCTGCTGTGCGGCGAAGTGAGCGAGCGCGCCGAGATCACGCTGCCGAAGGGTCAGCCTGTGGTCATGCGGCTTGTGTATTGCCGGCTTGCGGCGGGCGACAGCGAACTCGCGGAAGCGGCCACCGTCAAGGACGCCGGCGACGACCCCGACGTCACGCATGGCGCAATCGTGTTCGCCCGCGTGCGGTTGTCGTCGAAACCCGGCGTGCGGTTTTTCGCGGACCGGGGCGTCGGCACGGTCACGCGCGCGGGCCTTTCGCTCGCCGTCGGCGAGCCCGCGATCAACCCCGTGCCGCGCCGGATGATGACCGAGCATCTCGAAGCGCTCGCGCACGAATACGGCTTTACGGGCGGCTTCGAAGTGAGCATCGGCGTCGAGGACGGCGAAGCGCTCGCACAGAAGACGATGAACCCCCGGCTCGGGATCGTCGGCGGCCTGTCGATCCTCGGCACGACGGGCATCGTCCGGCCGTTTTCATGCTCGGCGTATATCGCGTCGATTCATCAGGGCATCGATGTCGCGCGCGCCAACGGCTACACCCATATCGCGGCGTGCACGGGCAACCAGAGCGAGGACGCGATGCGTGCGCGCTATGCGATGCCCGATATCGCGCTCGTCGAAATGGGCGACTTCGTGGGCGCGGTGCTCAAGCACTTGCGGCGCGCGCCCGTCGAGAAACTGAGCATCTGCGGCGGCTTTGGAAAAATGAGCAAGCTCGCGTCGGGCCACATGGACCTGCACAGCCGCAATTCGAGCATCGACTTGCCGCAGCTCGCCGTCTGGGCCGCCGATGGCGGCGCGAGTGGCGCGCTGCAGGCGTCGATTCGCGCGGCGAATACGAGCCAGGAGGCGCTTCTGCTGGCGCGCGAGCAGGGCGTCGCGCTCGGCGATATCGTCTGCGCGCGGGCACGCGATGTGGCGCTGGGCGTGGTGCCCGAAGGCGTCGATGTGGAGACGTTCGCGATCGACCGGCAAGGGCGCATCATCGGAGCCGCGCCTTGAAGCGCGTGCTGCTGCTCGGCGGCACGGGCGACGCGCTCGTCATTGCGCGGCGTCTGGGCCCCGCGCACGTCTACAGTCTCGCGGGACTCGGCCGCGTGCCCGCCGATCTTCAATGCGAAGTGCGCGTGGGCGGTTATGGCGGAGCGCAAGGGCTGGCCGACTTCGTGAGGGCGCAGGGCATCGGACTCATGCTCGACGCAACGCATCCCTACGCCGCGCAGATGAGCCGCAACGTCTCTGAGGCGAGCGCGCGGGCGAATGTGCCATGCTGGGCGATCCGGCGCGCCGCATGGCAGCCGCAACCCGGCGACGACTGGCGCGATGCCGCCGGCTGGAGCGACATCGTCGCGCAAATCGCGCCGTATCGACGCCCGCTCTGGACGCTCGGCCGCGAGCCGCTCGCGCATCTCGACGACATCCCGCCATCGCAGCACTGGACGATCCGTTGCCTCGATCCGCATCCGGGCAACGCGAGCGCAACGATCATCGGTGCGCGCGGGCCGTTTTCGGTCGACGGCGAGCGGGCGTTGTTCACCGAACGACGGATCGACGTCGTCATCAGCAAGAACAGCGGGGGCGGCGCGACGGAAGCGAAGCTCGCCGTGGCGCGTGAATTGCATGTGCCCGTGGTGCTGCTGAAGCGGCCCGCGTTGCCCCCCGCAACACGCGAATTCGACGATACGGCCAGCGCGTTGCAAGCGCTCGCGCAATGGCTGCATCCCGATCAACTTCTGACGAAAGCTCCTGTATGACGGTCTATTTCATCGGCGCGGGTCCTGGAGACCCCGAACTCATCACCGTGAAGGGACAGCGGCTGATCCGCTCGTGTCCCGTGATTCTGTTCGCCGGTTCGCTCGTGCCCGAGGCGGTTTTGTCGGGGCATCGGGCCATGCGCGTCGTGAATACGGCAGAACTGGATCTCGATGCGATCGTCGCGCTGCTTCAGGACGCGCACGCGAACGGGCAGGATGTCGCGCGCGTGCATTCGGGCGATCCGTCGCTGTATGGCGCGATCGGCGAGCAGATTCGCCGGCTGAACGCGCTCG
This sequence comes from Caballeronia choica, assembly GCF_001544535.1. Classification (GTDB taxonomy): domain Bacteria; phylum Pseudomonadota; class Gammaproteobacteria; order Burkholderiales; family Burkholderiaceae; genus Caballeronia; species Caballeronia choica. Next base: position 24,179 of record NZ_FCON02000062.1, read on the forward strand.
CGATTCCGTATGAGATCGTGCCGGGCGTGACGGCTGCGGCGGCATCGGCGGCGACGCTCGGCTGCGAACTCACGCTGCCCGGTATCTCGCAGACCGTGATCCTCACGCGCTATGCCACCAGAACGTCGATGCCCGACGGTGAGCAACTCGCGGACCTCGCGCGGCATCGTGCGACGATGGCGATCCACCTCGGCGTGCGGCATATCGAGCGCATCGTCGGCGATCTGCTGCCGCACTACGGCGCGGATTGCCCGGTCGCGGTCGTGTTTCGGGCGAGCTGGCCCGATGAAGAGAAGGTGCTCGGCACGCTCGCCGATATCGCGGCAAAGGTGCAGTCGAAGGGGATCGAACGTACGGCGCTGATCGTCGTCGGGCGCGTGCTCGATGCGGAAGGATTCGCCGATTCGTCGCTGTATCGGAAGGCATAGAACGCGATGCGCGATCTGGATGCGGTGTTCGGTGCGCTGTCGAAGTCGGCGTTTCGCCGGCGCTTCAAGCTCGGCGCGCGGGAGCTGGCCTATATGCACGAGAAGGGTTTGGCCGAAGTAACCCGGCACGCGCGCGAACTGATCGACAAGCGGCTCGCGCCGCAAGCCCCGCCGAACGACGGCAAGCAGACGCCGTTTCGCGGTCACCCGGTTTTCATCGCGCAACATGCGACGGCGACGTGCTGCCGAAGCTGTCTGGCGAAATGGCACGGCATCGAGGCGGGGAAAATGCTGGATGAAGCGGAGCGGCAACACGTCGTCGACGCGATCGGGCGATGGTTGCGTGAGGAGGGGAAGAGGGAAGTCAAGCCGCGCAGGGGTTCGCGGCAGGGAGAGCTGCCGTTTTGATGGAACGCCGCGCGGCACTTGCCGCGCGGCGTGTCGAGCTTAACCGCCCTGCGGCGCGCGCCGCTTCGCCTTCCGCCGCGCCAGCATGTTCAACCCCTCCACCAGCGCCGAGAACGCCATCGCCGCATAGATGTACCCCTTCGGCACGTGCGTCCCGAATCCCTCGGCAACGAGCGTCATCCCGATCACAAGCAGGAACCCGAGCGCGAGCATGACGATCGTCGGATTGCGTTCGATAAAGCGCGACAACGGTCCCGCCGCGAACAGCATCACCGCAACCGCCGCGATCACCGCGACGAACATGATCGGGATGTGCTCCGTCATCCCGACCGCCGTCACGATGCTGTCGATCGAAAACACGAGGTCGAGCACCAGGATCTGGCCGATTGCCGACATCGGCGTGATGCCCGCGCTCTTGACTTCGCCACCGTTCGTGTCGTCGTCGTGCGCGACGTGATGATGAATCTCCGTCGTCGCCTTCCACACGAGGAATACGCCGCCCGCGATCAGGATCAGGTCGCGCCACGAAAAGCCGTGTCCGAATGCCTCGAAGTTCGGCGTGGTCAGCCGCACGATCAGCGCGACCGTGCCGAGCAACCCGAGCCGCATGATCAGCGCGAGCCCGATGCCGATCTTCTGCGTGCGGTCGCGATGCTCGGGCGGCAGCTTGTTCGTGAGGATCGAGATGAAGATCAGGTTGTCGATACCGAGCACGACTTCCATGACGACGAGTGTCGCGAGTGCGGCCCAGGCGGCGGGATCGCTTGCTAGTGCCAGGAAATAGTCCATGTCGTGGGTTCGGTGTAGTGAGGTTGACGTTGCGATGTATGTTCGGCGAAGCCGGGGCGGCTGTCGAGAGCGCAGATGATACTTAAGATTGCGTGTCGATTGAAAGCTAAATGAAATAATAAGAGCGGCGGTCGTTGAAAAAAGTTCTCGACGCACAACTCACGCTGGCTCTTTTGTTCAAGGCAGGCCCTGCGGAAGCATGTAACCGTTTGATACGCCTTCCCTTCGCCCTACTTCGGTTGCATTGCAGCAATTAGGGTAAACTCCAAGTCCGTCTGAGCCGCACGCGCGGCTTCGCCTTGTCATTGCCTGCCGCGCGCAGGCGCTACCCGAACGCCGCATGCAGGGAAAATCTCAACGCTTCGCCGAACTCGACTTCTTTCGTGGTCTTGTCCTGCTCGTCATCGTCGTCGATCACATCGGCGGCAGCATGCTGTCGCGCTTCACGCTCCACGCGTTCGCGCTGAACGACGCCGCCGAAGTCTTCGTTTTCCTCGGCGGCTTCGCGACGGCGACCGCGTATGCATCGCTGGCGGCGCGTCAGTCGGAGAGCGTGGCGCGCGGCCGCTTCCTCAAGCGCTCGCTCGAAATCTACCGCGCGTTTCTCGTCACCGCCGCGCTGATGCTGCTCGCGAGCTTCGTGCTGAGACCGTTCTACGGCAGCGCGCCGAATCTCGCGACCGGCGATCTCGACAGCCTCCTCAGCGCGCCGGTCGCTTCCATCGCCGATATTCTGCTGCTCAAGCGCCAGCCGTACCTCGCCGCGGTGCTGCCGATGTACGCGTTCTTCGCGCTCGCCGTGCCGGTGATGCTGCCGCTCGCGCGCACGAAGCCGTGGCTCTTGCTTGGCGCGAGCGTCGTGCTGTGGGCTCTCGCGCCGCAGATCGTCGATTACCTGCCTTCCGTCGACGACAATCTCTGGGATTTCAACCCCGCCGCCTGGCAACTGATGTTCGTGCTCGGCATTCTGGCGCGCTGCCAGCCGATTTACCAGCGGGTCACGTCGCACCGGTTCGGCTGGGTGGTGAGTGCGGCGGCGCTCGCGGTCGTCGCCGGCCTGGCGTACTACAAGCTCTTTGTGCTCCCCGCCGTCATCGACAGCGACTTCAAGCGCAATCTGGCCGGCGCCCGCATCGCGAACTTCCTGGCGATTGCGTGGCTCGTGGCGCATCTGGTGCGTCATGGCGTGGTGAAGAAACTCGCGGCGCGCTTGCCGTGGATAGGCGCCGTGGGGCGCGACGGGATGGTTTGCTTCGTCGCGGGCGCGGTGATCTCGCTCGTTGTCGATTCAGTGCTGTTCACGCTGACGGGCGGTTTGATCGACGTGCCGCTCGGCCTCGCCGCCGATGCCGTCGCGATTTCGATGCTGCTCGCGGTGCCGCAACTGCGGCGTCCGCTGATGCACGCGATCACGCCAAAACCCGCGCTCGACGCCCGCAGCGCCCGCTGAACCGCAAGCCGTTTCCCTGCGAGCGGCGTCCGTGGAAACCGCCGCTCTTCCTCGACGACACCCCGAATGTCCTTTGCCAACCGCATCGCCGCGCGCGTCGAAAAGCTACTAACGGTCTGTTTTATCGCGACCACGGCGACGGCTGCCGCTCACGCGGCGCCGCATCTTTCGTCGCCAATGGTGAGTGAGTCGGTCGCGCCGAATCAGGCCCATGCGACGACCGCCGTCGTGCCGAAACCTTTGCCTGCGGTAATTACCTCGGCGGCGGGCAGCAAGGTGCTGACGCGCACGATGCACTCCGAAGCACTCGACCGCGACTGGCCTTATGTTCTCTATCTGCCGCCCGGCTATGCGCCGCGCGAGGACCGCTATCCCGTGCTGTACCTTCTGCACGGAAGCGGCGGCGACGCCTCCGACTGGATCACGCAAGGGCATTTGCAGCGCATCGTCGATGGCCTGATCGCGCGGCACGAGATTGCGCCTTTGCTGATCGTGATGCCGCAGGGCGGCACCGACTGGTACGTCGATCGCAAGGAGCCGATCGAAACCGCGTTCTTCGAGGAACTGCTGCCGGAGATCGAAACGCATTACGCCGTCCAGACGGGCCGCGACGGACGCGCGATCGGCGGGGTGTCGATGGGCGGCTTCGGCGCGCTGCGTTACGCGATGACGCGTCCGCAACGCTTCTGCGGCGCGATGCTGCTCGGTCCGGCGATCTATTCGGGCGATCCGCCGATCGGCTCGGCGGCGCGCTATGTGCGCGTCTTCGGCGAACGGCAGTTCGATCCGCGCGTGTGGCGCTCGCTGAACTATCCCGCGCAATGGCAGGCGTACCTGAGCCGGGGTTACCGCGTGCCGATGTTCATCGCAGCCGGAGACGACGATCTGCGCATCCAGGCCGAAGCCTCGCAGCTCTATACGCATCTGCGCGAGGCGAACCAGCCGGCCGAGTTGCGGATCATCGATGGCGGGCATACGTGGTCCGTGTGGAGCGCGTTGCTCGCCGAAGGACTCAAATACTCGCTCGCCTGCATGCATTGAACGGGTACGAGGCTTGCTTGACCGGTCCCACGTCGATCAAAATAATGGATTCGTCATGCTCAAGCTTGCCATCCTCTTCGCGATCATTTCGGTGGTCGCCGGATTTTTCGGCTTCGGACGCGTATCGTCCGGTGCCGCCGGCATCGCGAAGATCTGCTTCTTCATCTTCCTGATCCTGTTCGTGATCTTCCTGGTGGTCGCGATTTCGGCGGGGTCGCTGGTGTTGTAGCGCCTTCAGCCCGATTCGATCGCGCCGCCGGTTTGCGCCGGCGACGCAATGAGCGCATCGCTGTGATCCTTCAGACCGACGCCCGTCAGCTTCAATCGACGCGCCTCGTTCAGCAGATAGTGCAGCTTGAACGCGGCCGCTTCATAGCCGAGCCCTTCGGGACGCACGTTCGAGATGCAATTGCGCTCGGCGTCGCTTCGTCCGATGCGCGGCTCGTAGGTCAGATAGATGCCGAGACTGTCGGGAGAACTGAGGCCCGGCCGCTCGCCGATCAGCACGACGACGATCCGCGCCCGTAAAAGCTCCCCGATGCCATCGCCGAGAGCGACGCGCGCCTGCGTCGCCACGACGACCGGGCCGATGCTCCAGCCGCCGAGCTTCGCACGGAGTGCCGTGAGGAACGGCACCGCGTGACGCGTCGCGGCGTAGGCGGAAAGCCCGTCGGCGACTACGAACACCAGTTCCGGCGGCTCGCTCGTGTCAGCCGCGAGCGCTGCGATCGACGCGGCGCTTGCGTCGCAGAGCGTCCTGCCGAGATCGGGCCGGCGCAGGTAATGATCGCGATCCGGCGCCGCGCTCTGGGCATCGAGCGTGTCGAATCCTGCCGCGCGCAAGGCGTCGTGCAGGGCGGCGGTATCGAGCGGCTGATGCACCGCGTCGCGCGCCTGCGCATGCGAAAGATTGAACGCGAGCAGCGGCGCGGTCGGCAGGCTGCTGCCCGCGCGCCCCAATGCGATGCGCGCGTTCGTGAAGCGGCGCAAGGCGTCCCACGGATTCTCGTCGACGGGCGATACCGGCTGGTCGTCCATTACGCGCCCATCCATTCGATGAGCGGCTGTGTCGCCTGCGTGAGCAGCGTGCCGCGTTGATCGGTGATGCGCATCGCTTCGAGCCACGCTTCGAACTCCGGCGCGCGCTTCAGGCCCAGCACCTCGCGCACGTACAGCGCGTCATGAAACGATGTGCTTTGGTAATTGAGCATGACGTCGTCGGCGCCGGGGACGCCCATGATGAAATTGACGTTGGCGACGCCGAGCAAGGTGAGCAGGGTGTCCATGTCGTCCTGATCGGCTTCGGCGTGATTCGTGTAGCAGATGTCGCAGCCCATCGGCACGCCGAGCAGCTTGCCGCAGAAGTGATCCTCGAGGCCCGCGCGAATGATTTGCCGGCCGTCGTACAGATATTCCGGGCCGATGAAGCCGACCACGGTATTCGTCAGCAACGGCTCGAACTTGCGCGCCACGGCATACGCGCGCACTTCGCACGTCTGCTGGTCGACGCCGTGATGCGCATTCGCCGAGAGCGCGCTGCCCTGGCCGGTTTCGAAGTACATCAGGTTGTCGCCGACGGTCCCGCGCCCGAGCGACAACCCCGCCTCGCGCGCTTCCTGGAGCAGCTTCAGCGTCACCCCGAAGCTCGCGTTCGCCTTCTGCGTGCCCGCGATCGACTGGAACACGAGATCGACTGGCGCGCCTTTTTCGATCGCCGCGATGGTGTTGGTCACGTGGGTTAGCACGCACGATTGGGTCGGCACGTCGTAGCGCTGGCGGAATTCGTCGATCATGTCGAGCAGCGACGTAATCACCGTCAGCGAGTCCGACGCGGGATTGATGCCGATCACCGCGTCGCCGCAGCCGTACATCAGGCCATCGAACATCGATGCCGCGATGCCCTTGGCGTCGTCGGTCGGATGGTTCGGCTGCAGGCGCACCGACATGCGCCCCGGCAGCCCGATCGTGTTGCGAAAGCGCGTGACGACCGGGCGCTTCTTTGCCGCCAGGATCAGGTCCTGGTTGCGCATCAGCTTCGACACCGCCGCGACCATCTCCGGCGTGAGGCCCGCTGTGACTTGAACGAGCGCGTTGGTATCGGTGGTGCTGGCGAGCAGCCAGTTGCGGAAGTCGCCGACGGTCAGGTGCGAAATCGGGGCGAACGCCTGTGGCGAGTGGTCGTCGATGATTAGGCGCGTGACTTCGTCGTCTTCGTAGGGAATCACCGCTTCGCTCAGGAACGCGCGCAGCGGCACGTTCGCGAGCGCCATCTTCGCGGCGACGCGTTCTTCCTCGGTCGCTGCGCTGAGGCCCGCGAGCTGGTCGCCGGAGCGTAGTGGGCCCGCTTTCGCGAGCAGTGTTTTCAACGTGTCGAAGCGGTAGGTTCGCGCACCGATGGTCTCGCTGAAGCTCATGGGGTCTCCTGTCGGCCAGAGTTGGCGCTGTCGACGAGAGTTAGCGCTTTAGCGCTTACTCTCGTCCCATGCGCCTTACTCTGGCCCCATGCACGGCGGTCGGCCAGAGTTGGCGCTTACTCTCGTCCCATGCGCCTTACTCAGGCCCCGTTGCTGCTCATGCATCGATTTTGCGCCCAGCGCATCGGCCTGCGCAATGTTGCGCCGGCGTTGCCGGAATTCAGCGGATATCGCTCGATTCTCCCATGGACTCTGAAAATCTCGACGCCGACCGCCAAACCGCCCCCATGCGATAATTCGCGTCCGCATCCAACGTCGAAAAAGCGCCTTGTCACCTTGAAAAATCTGCTCGTGAACCTGAGCCGGCTCAACGATTTCGACGAGATCGTCGACGTCCGCACGCCGCTCGAATTTGCCGAGGATCACATTCCCGGCGCGATCAACGCACCCGTGCTGAGCAACGAGGAGCGCGTGATCGTCGGCACGATGTACAAGCAGGTGTCACCGTTCGAGGCGACCCGGGTCGGCGCGGCGATGGTGGCGCGCAACATCGCGCAGCATCTCGACACGACCTTCGCCGACCGCCCGAAGAACTGGCGGCCGCTCATCTATTGCTGGCGCGGCGGCAAACGCTCCGGCTCGATGACGACGTGGTTCAACCTGATCGGCTGGCAGGCCCGCCAGCTCGAAGGCGGCTACAAGTCGTACCGGCGCGCCACGCTCGACCGGCTCGACACGCTGCCCGTGCGCTTCCGCTATGTCGCGCTCGTCGGGCACACGGGCAGCGGCAAGACGCGGCTCCTGCAGGCGCTGCGCGAAGCCGGCGCGCAGGTCCTCGATCTCGAAGCGCTCGCCGCGCATCGCGGATCGCTGCTCGGCGCATTGCCCGGCGAGGCGCAGCCGTCGCAGAAGGGCTTCGATTCGGCGCTCGTCGGCGTGCTGCGCGGCTTCGACGCCTCGCGGCCCGTGTTCGTCGAGGCGGAGAGCCGGCGCATCGGCTCGATCACGCTGCCCGAGTCGCTGTTGACGACGTTTCATCAGGGAGCGTGCGTCGAGGTGGAAGCGAGCCACGACGACCGCATCGCGTTCCTGTTGCAGGACTACGGCCATCTCTTCGACGAGCCCGCGTTCTTCAAGCAGCAGTTGTCGAAGCTGATCGGGCTGCACAGCCGCGAGCGCGTGACGCGCTGGCATCGGTTGATCGACGAAGACGCGCGCGCGGAATTATTTGGCGAACTGATCGACCTGCACTACGATCCGGCCTATGCGCGCAGCAGCGGCGCGCATTTCAGCGAACTGGCGAAGGCGACGCATGTCCTGTTTCGCCCGAACGACGAAGACAGCGTCGAGCAGGCGAGGGCGCTTCTCGCGCAACTGAATGAACCCGCCGTGGCGATTGGCTGAACCACCGATCCCGAATCCCGAAACCAACAATCCAACCGCTTGCACACCATGAGCACAATTCGACAACCGCGCGTCGCGCTGGGACTTGTGACGTTTCTGCTGATCGCCGTGATCGGCCTGTTCTACGTGAAGTGGTTCCCGTACTACAACCGCGCGTTTGTCGCGGCGAGCCAGCATTCGATCGGCAAGTCGATCCTGATGGGCACTGCCGCGAGCGCGCCCGAGCCGTCGCTCAAGGCCGCGCTCGACTATGCGCTCGCGTATGGCAAGGCGATCTGGCAGGCGATGGTGCTGGGTCTCTTGCTCGGCTCCGCCGTTCAGGCGCTGATTCCGCCGCAGTGGGTGGTGCGCGCGCTGGGCCGGAGCGATTTTGGCAGCGTCGTGAACGGTGGTTTGATGTCGCTGCCGGGCATGATGTGCACGTGTTGCGCGGCGCCGGTGGTGGCGGGCCTGCGCGCGCGGCAAGCGGCGCCGGGCGCCGCGATCGCGTTCTGGCTGGGCAACACCGTGTTGAATCCTGCGGCGCTGGTGTTCATGGGGTTCGTGCTCGGCTGGCAGTGGACGGGCTTGCGGCTCGGGCTGGGTGTGCTGATGGTGTTCGGGCTTGGCTATCTCGTGAACCGGATGGTGACGCCGAAGGAAGCGGAGGCTTCGCGCGAGGCGCTCAAGCAGATGATCGACGAGGAGGACCCGGGTACCGCGTTCACGCGCTGGCTCAGGATTCTTGGCCGCATGACGGTTCGGCTCGTGCCGGAATACATTGTGCTCGTGTTGCTGCTTGGCGCGGCGCGCGCGTGGCTCTTTCCGCACATCGGGCCGGACATCGACAACAGTGTGCTGTGGATCGTCGCGTTCGCGGTGGCGGGGATGCTGTTCGTGATCCCGACTGCCGGCGAAGTGCCGATCATTCAGGCGATGCTGTCGCTGGGGATGGCCACGGGGCCGGCCGGCGCGCTTTTGATGACGTTGCCGCCGATCAGCGTGCCGTCGCTGGTGATGTTGGGGCGGTCGTTTCCGAGGCGGGTTTTGGTGCTGGTATCGGTGGCGGTCGTTGGGTTCGGCATCGTGGCGGGGGCGATTGCGATGCGATTTTGAGCGCAGCAAACGGCGTAAATACCACCGCACCCCTCAAGCGCCAGCGACCCTGGCCCCCGCTTGAATGAGCAACCTGAACGGCATTGCGAGCAGCATCGCCCCTCCAACCCCGGCGAGCCACAGCGCCAGAAACCACGCCACTCGCGAGAGCTGCTCGCGCCTAGTGATAGTGATGTTCGCCATGGCGCACCTTCCCTCTGAAGACCCAATATCCCAGCGTGGTATACGCCACGATGACCGGCAAAATAACCGCCGCCCCCACAATCGTGAACAACTGGCTCGAGTGCGGCGCGGCGGCATCCCACAGCGAAACGCCCGGCAGAACCTCGTCCGGTGAAATGCTCACGACGAGCCCTGCAAACCCAAGCAGCACGAACCCGAGCGCCATCAAGAACGGCCGCGTCTCGTGCCGCGAGCGAATCGAGCGCCGCATGATCCACGCGCACGCAGCCACCAGCACCGGCACCGGCAGCAGCCGATAAAACATCGGCGAATCGAACCACCTCATCGCGATGCCCTGATCCTGAAACGGCGTCCAGACGCTGACGACGGCGATCGTCGCGAGTTGCAGCACGGTGAGCGGCCACACGATCCGATAAAAACGCCGTTGCAGATCGCCTTCGGTCTTCGCGATGAGCCAGCAGCACCCAAGCAGCCCATAAGTCACGACCAGCGCGACGCCGGTGAACATGCTGAACGGCGTGAACCAGCCGAACGCATCGCCGGAGAAACGGCCGTCGGCGACCGGGATGCCATCGAGGAACGCACCGAGCGCCACGCCCTGAAAGAACGTCGCGCCCGCCGATCCGCCAATGAACGCCAGGTCCCACAGATGCTTCGTGCGCGACGCCTTCGCGCGAATCTCGAATGACACGCCGCGAAAGATCAGACACGCGAGCATCAGCACGAGCGGCAGGTAGAGCGCGGAGAGCACGGTCGAATACAGCATCGGGAACGCGGCGAACAGTCCCGCGCCGCCGAGCACGAGCCAGGTCTCGTTGCCGTCCCAGACGGGCGCGACGGTGTTCATCATCACGTCGCGGTCGTGTTCGCCGGGGAAGAGCGGGAAGAGAATGCCGATCCCGAGATCGAAGCCATCCAGCACGACATACATCAGCACGCCCAGCGCGATGATCGCGGCCCATGCAACGGTGAGATCCATGATTTACGCTCCTTCGATCGATTGGTTGACGGCGCTCAAAGTGGGTCGCCCGGGGTGGATGGCGTGGTCCATGCCGGGCAGCGCCGGGCCGTGTTTCAGCAGCTTCAGCAGGTAGTAAATGCCGGTGCCGAACACGAGCGTGTAGACGATCACGAACACGAGAAGCGATACGCCGACCTGCTGCGCGGTCACGGGCGAGACGGCGTCGGCGGTGCGCATCACGCCGTACACGACCCACGGCTGACGGCCGGCTTCGGTCGTCACCCAACCGGCGAGCAGCGTGATGAACCCGGTCGGTCCCATCGCGAGGACGCAGCGCAGGAACCCGCGCAATTCGTAGAGCCTGCCGCGACGGCGCAGCAGCCACGCGACCGCCGACATCGCGATCATCAGCACGCCGAGGCCCGCCATGATCCGGAAACTCCAGAAGACGACGGTCGAATTCGGGCGCTCGTCCTTCGGAAACGACTTGAGCCCGCGAATCTCGCCGTCCCAGCTATGCGTGAGGATCAGGCTGCCCAGATGCGGAATCGAGACGGCGTACTTCGTCGTTTCCGCTTGCATGTCGGGGATGCCGAACAGGTTGAGCGCCGTGCCGCCTTTCTCGGTTTCCCACAGGCCTTCGATCGCCGCGATCTTCGCCGGCTGATGCTCGCGTGTGTTGATGCCGTGCGCATCGCCGACGATCGCCTGCAACGGCGTGAGGACGAGCAGCAGCCAGAGCGCCATCGAGAACATCTTCCTGATGGCCGGGTCGCGGCGGCCCTTCAGAAGATGCCACGCGCCCGTCGCCGCCACGACGAGCCCCGCGACGATGAACGCCGCGATCGCCATGTGCGCGAGACGATACGGAAACGACGGATTGAAGATGATCGCGAACCAGTCGACCGGCACGACGTGATCGCCTTCGATGCGAAAGCCCTGCGGGGTCTGCATCCAGCTATTGGACGCGAGAATCCAGAACGTGGAGATCAGTGTGCCGATCGCGACCATCAGCGTGGCGCCGAAGTGCGCCTTCTTGCCGACCTTGTTCCAGCCGAACAGCATGATGCCGAGGAAGCCGGCTTCGAGGAAGAATGCGGTCATCACTTCATACGTGAGCAACGGGCCGGTGATCGGCCCGGCGAAGCTGGAAAAGCCGCCCCAGTTGGTGCCGAATTCGTAGCTCATCACGACACCCGACACGACGCCCATGCCGAACGCGACCGCAAACACCTTCGACCAGAACAGGCACAGTTCCTTGTAGACGGGCTTGCCGGTTTTCAGCCACGCGCCTTCGAGAACGGCGATGAAACTCGCGAGCCCGATGCTCAACGCCGGGAAAACGATGTGGAATGAAACGGTAAAGGCGAACTGAATCCGCGCAAGGTCCAGTGCTTCGGGAGTCGAATGCATGATGTCTTGGGCGCGTCGCGCAGGGTCTGCGACGGCGCGCGCTGTCGTTGAGTGGTCGGGCTTGAGACGGTCGAAGCTTAGCGAGCTTTCGAGATGTGTGTTGCGTCGCGTCAAGCTTCGTTCATTGCGCGCAAATGCCGCAGATACAAGGCTCCGGCATCCATAAGGGACTGAAATCGCTTGATTTTCAAGACGTGGCGCAGTTTGCGGGGAAGCGCGGTGAGCACCATTTCCGCGACAATCGACCGCACTGCATCAAGCATTGCGTGCGCGATTGACGCAGTTGTTTTACCGCCCGCTCGATTCCGATCAGGGACTTGTCAGCCGTCGATTTTTTTGATCCAAGGTCGCCATGGTGCGGATAATGCTGGTGAGCAAGACAGTCCGCGAAATGTGCCAGGTGGTCACGTCGGCAAACGTGCCAAAAGACCCGGCGAGTAACATAGCGGCTTTTTTGCCGCGCCCTTGCGCCCTGGAACGGAGAAACAACATGCGCCTCGATGACGAAGCGGAAAGCCAGAATGTCGAAGACCGCCGGGGCGGCGGAGGAGGGTTTCGTATCGGTGGCGGGAGCATCGGTATCGGGACGATCGTCGTGGCGCTGGCCGCTTCGTACTTTCTCGGCATCAATCCGATGGTGATCATCAACGGCGCGTCGCAGTTGCAAGGCAATGCGCCGCAGCAGCAGGCGGCGCCCGCCAACCAGCCGCCCGCCAACGACGCGGGCGCGGTGTTCGTGCGGCGCGTGCTCGGCAATACCGAGCGCACCTGGCAGGAAATCTTCCGCACGCAATTCAACCAGGACTATCCGCCGCCGAAACTCGTGCTCTTCACCGGCGGCACGCAGACCGCGTGTGGCACCGGCCAGGCGGCGATGGGACCGTTCTACTGTCCCGCCGACAGGAAGGTCTACATCGACCTGTCGTTTTATCGCGAACTGCGCGAACGCTTCGGCGCGAGCGGCGACTTCGCGCAAGCCTATGTCATCGCGCATGAGGTCGGACATCACGTGCAGAACGTGCTCGGGATATCGTCGAAGGTCGACAGCGCGCGTTCACGGATGTCGCGCCAGCAGGCGAACGAGCTTTCCGTGCGCGTCGAATTGCAGGCCGACTGCTTTGCCGGCGTGTGGGCCGCGACCGCGCAGCGCGACAACGCCAGGCTGATCGAGCCGGGCGACTTCGCGGAAGGGCTGAACGCGGCAGGCGCGATCGGCGATGACCGGCTGCAGCAGGAGACGCAAGGCCGCGTCGTGCCGGAGGCGTTCACGCATGGCACGAGCGAGCAGCGTCAGCGCTGGCTCAAGCGCGGCTTGACGAGCGGCGATGTCCGCCAGTGCGATACGTTTTCGGCGGCGTCGCTTTGAGGCTGTGCGGGCGCAGGTCAAGTAGCCCGCTCATAAGCAAAGCAGAAATGCTCGGTTCCGCGCCGGTTGATGCGTCGCTACGCTAGCGATTCGTCCGCTTGCCCATCCCTCGCCATGCCCAAACAAATCCTGCTGAACGCATTCAACATGAATTGCGTCGGCCATATCAACCACGGCCTCTGGACGCATCCACGCGATCAATCCACGCGCTACAAGGACGTCGCGTACTGGACCGAACTCGCGCAACTCCTCGAACGCGGACTGTTCGATGGTCTTTTTCTCGCCGATATCGTCGGGGTGTACGACGTTTATCAGCAATCGGTCGACTTGCCGCTCCGGGAATCGATCCAGCTTCCGGTCAACGATCCGCTCCTGACCGTCTCCGCGATGGCCGCCGCGACGCAAAACCTCGGCTTCGGTGTCACGGTCAACCTGACGTATGAAGCGCCCTATCTGCTCGCGCGACGCTTCTCCACGCTCGATCACCTGAGCAACGGCCGCATCGGCTGGAACATCGTGACGGGTTATCTGGAAAGCGCGGCAAGAGCGATGGGCCTCGGCCAGCAGATCGAACACGACGAACGCTACGACCGCGCCGAGGAATTCCTCGACGTCGCGTATTCGCTCTGGGAGCGAAGCTGGGAAGAGGGCGCGGTGCGCGCCGACCGCACCGGGCGCGTGTACGCCGATCCGGCGCGCGTGCATCGGATCGTGCATCACGGCAAGTACTACGACGTCGACGGCTATCACCTCTCGGAGCCGTCGCCGCAACGCACGCCGGTGCTGTTCCAGGCGGGATCGTCGGGGCGCGGGCAGGCGTTCGCCGCGCGTCATGCCGAGTGCGTGTTCGTTTCGCAGCAGGAACGCGGCACGCTGCGCAAGCTGGTGAGCGGCGTGCGCGACGAAGTGGAGCGCGAGGGCCGTCAGCGCGACGACATCAAGTTCTTCATGGGCATGTCGATCGTCACGGCGCCGACCGAGCGCGAAGCCCGCGAAAAATACGACGACTACGTCCGCTACGCGAATCCCGAGGCCGGTCTCGCGCACTACGCGAGTTCGAGCGGCATCGACTTTTCGCGCTACGCGCCGAACGAGCCGATCCGCTATGTGAAGAACAACGCGATCCAGTCGGTCGTGAAAAATCTCACGGCGGCGGGCCGCGAACGCACCGTCGCCGACATCCTGAGCCAGGAACTGCAACTCGGCGGGCGTTATCCGACGCTCGTCGGCAGCGCGTCGCAGGTCGCGGACGAACTCGTCGCGTGGATCGAGGACACCGGCATCGACGGTTTCAACCTCGCGCGCACCGTGACGCCGGAGTGCTACCGCGATTTCATCGATCTCGTCGTGCCGGAATTGCAGGCGCGCGGCGCCTATAAAACCGGGTACGCGCCGGGCACCTTGCGCGAGAAGATCTTCGGCGCGGGCCGCGCGTATCTGCCGGTTGCGCACGCGGCGGCGGCCAAGCGCCACGAGCGCCACGCCTGCGACGACAAATCGGTCAAGAAAACCGCATGACCGTAAGGGAAGGGCGTTAATTCCGGTGAGGACTTGACGGAAACCAGCGCACATCGGACGATTGCGGGAATCGTCTTAAACGCCCGAATAATGTCAATAGAACCGGTTGCCGCGCCGTTATTGTCCGCGCTTGTCCGCCTCGCGCCTGAAGATGTGCCGTTGCAGACGCCTTTGGAATGGCCCGTCGTCGCCGAGGATGGGGCGTTGTTGTTCGACGCCGGCACGACCGTGCCGAATGAAGCCGCGCGCGACTTCCTGTTCCGGCATTTCGAGCCGCATCGGCGCAGGGAGACCGAAGCGGAGGCGGTCGCGCCGGGGGAACCGAGCCGAAGCGACAACGCGCAGATGACGCTCGACGACATCGGCCTCGCGATCGGCGCGCGCGTGGGCTTGCGCGGGACGGTCGGGACCGGCTCCTCGATGTACGCGAGCCGGGTGATCGGAGTTTCGTCCGGGCGGCGCAGCGGCGAGCGCGCGCTCTTCGTCACGCAGCCCGTGATGTCCGGCATGCCGCCGCTCGAACTCGTGCGCGGCGAGCAGGTGGAGATGGTGGCGTTGTCCGGGCGCGGCGTGTTCCGCTTCGTCTGCACCGTCGATACGACTTGCCGCGAGCCGTTCAATTACGTCGTGCTTTCGGAGCCGGGCGGCGTGAAGCGCTTGCGGGCGCGCAAGTTCGCGCGGATGCCGACGCGCCTGGCCGCGCGCTATTCGGTCGATGGCGCGACCGAGTTGACGCAAGTCGGCCGGGTGAGCGACATCAGCCCGTACGGCATGTCGCTGACGGTGGTCGAGCCGACCGCGCAGATCGGGCAGCGGCTGCGCGTGTCGTTCCACTTCAATACCGACGACATCGACGTTCACGTCGACACGCATGCCATCGTGCGCCACGTTGGGGAGCCCGATGCGACCCATCACAGCGCGGCGTACGGCCTCGAATTCGAAATGCTGGAGCCGTCGCAGCGCATCGCGCTGAAGTCGTTCATGGCCGAGCACAGCTAGGCCGCGACGAACGCCGGACGGGACGTATCAGGCGTTCAGCCCGCAGGAAATCCGTCAGGGAACAGCCGCTCGACGGCCGCTTCGAAGTGCTGGACGGGCGCCGCGCCGCGCAACGCGATCGGCGCGGGCGGCTCTTCGCCCGGTGCGCCGTCGCGCGAAAGCACGGCGAACGGCACGCCGGTCACGCCGATCGACTTCGCGAAGTCTTCGTCCTCGATCACGAGATCGGTGAACTCGCCTTCCGCGATCGATTCCTCCAGCAATTCCGGATCGATGCCGCAGGTCGCGGCGATGTCGAGCAGCGCGTCGGTGTCGCCGATGTCGATGCCGTCCTCGAAGTACGCCTTGAAGATCGCCCGGTGCACGAGGTCGTAGCGATTCGACTCGCGCGCGAAGATCGCTGTCTCGAAGGCCTTGCGGCTGCGCGGATTGACAAGCGGCAGGCGCACCGTCACGCCGCGCTCGGCGGCGAGCGGGTAGACCGACTTTTCCCACGTATCGATGATGGCGTCGCTGTTCGCGTCGGGCAGCGGCGTCGGCTCGGGACGCAGTTCGAAAGCGTGCCAGCGGATCTCGACGGCGTCGCCGTAGGCGTTGCGCAACTGGTCGAGGACGGGCGTCTGCAGATAGCAGAACGGGCAGACGAAATCCGACCAGACGTCGATGTAGAGCGATGGGCTTGTCATATGAGGCGCGTCCAAAATTCGTCCGAAATATCGTGCGAAATTCTAACCTGCCTTGAGCTTTGCTTCAGTCCGCTCACTGCCCCGACTGTCCCGGTAGAGGGACGTCATTAGAATTACGATCGACCGATTTTCTTCGGTGTCGGCGTGATCTTGCCGTTTCGTATCCAGTTCAGGAGTGTATTGCGGTGTGGGCAATGACTGCCGAACGTTTCGGCCGCCCACGAAGAGACGGGAATCAGCTTAACCACGGTGCCTCCAGACGTTCGCGCATCACGCGCGGGGGTTCGGTTTTCTGGTGCGTCATCTTGGTTGTCCCCGTTTGATAGAAGACGGTCATGGAATTCGATTGCACGTCGTCGCGCGGGGTGCCGGCGTCACGGACGTGACCCCTTCGACCCGATCAGCGATGGCGAGCACGTCGATCTGCCGTGAGTCACCCTCCTTGCTGGCCTATGGTTGTCACCAACTCGCGCATGCCAACACCAGATGGAAAGCAAATGGCTGAGGCGGCGTGCTGGCCGCGACATATACGGGGTGCCTCGGACTGCCGTCCTGGTTGAGCCCAAGATGGAAGAGCTTGCCTGTCATACCGGTGATGCGAAGCAGGTGCATCACTTCTGCGGCGCGCGTCGGCGCGGCGCGATGCGAGCCCCATGCGCAGATGACCATCGATGCGTAATCGACCAGGTCGAGGATCGCGCCGTTGGCCGCAGCGCGTGGTCCAAGGGGTCGGCGTGGGTGAGCAGCGCGTCCGGATCGGTCGCACGGAGTGGGAAAAGGTTGGCGACGTCGAGCCGTCCAAAGTTGCTCGCAACCGCTCGGGAAAGGCGCCGAACGCGATAGTCGGATCGTCATTGAGATGATCTGCAGTCGAGGGGTTCAGCATCAGGAACGCCAGCGTTGGACGCGAGGTGTCCCATTCGCGCCATAGCCGGTATCGGTACGAGCCGCAGTCGCTTAACTGTGCACCTCGCTCTCCGGCGAGGTTTTTCTCGGTCAGGTGTCTCATCAATCCGCCTCCCTTTCCTGTCGATCAACGTTTTACTCCATTCGCTTCTGCCCATATACACGTCCGTCGCTGCTGCGAATGCCTGTCACACCCTCTTGCGCGTCGAATCTCCGTACGCCGGAGTATCGACGAGGACGCCTCTGTGCTGAAAGGCACCCCTTGCGGGGCGCCCTGGGTCAAGGTAGGCGAATCGGCGGCGACAGCACGAAGGGTCAGTCAATGGCGGCCAATATCGATGCCGCCTCCGCGTGCTGTGCAGCGAAGTCGCGCAACTGGTAAAACAGCTCACCGAAGTGCATCTCGCGGGTTTGCCAGGCAAGGGCATTGAACGCCATCAGACAGGCCACGATTCCGGCGGCGTCACATGACATCTCACCATCGAAGCTGTTGCCCTCGCACTGGATGCGCAATGGCCCCTCCAGCCGCGAAATCATGTAGAAGCCTCCGCTGGACAGTTCGAAGATGTCCCAGAAGCCGCCTGAATAGGCATCACAGACGGATTGCAGCGACTGGTAAATCAGTGCCTCACCCATCATCAGTTGCCGTCCCAAATAGCGCGGCAGTGTGTTCATGCGCTTTGATTCAGGGACGCGCACGGCCTTGACGGTGGTGTTCGATGTCACGACTTCAGAGTCAGGTTGCATGATGATCTCCAGCAAAAAAGTCGCGGAGCATGGCCCCTGGCGGGGATGCATCCCCGCGACGGGTCAACAAAGCGGCACCAGGCAAGTGCAGGGCAAGTGGGGCAAATAACCTGGCCGCCGTTGCGGCAGAGGTGGTTAGTCCTGATCGGGCAGCAGGATCGTTGCGACCGGCCGATCATTGGTTCCCGCATCAATGACCAGTTTCAAATGAACCTCGGAGGCCGGTTCGGCACTGGTGGCATCAGGATCGAGGCGAGCACTAAAAAAAATGGTGTTGTCTTCGTGTCGATGCATGACTTCAGCGGCAGCCTCCCACAAAACGGACCACAGGCGCTTCGCCGCGACGAACGATGAACACGGGCCGTGACTAGCGTCGGGAGCGAGGTCGGATAGACCGGCGAGGCACACGCTCAACGCCTCTTTTGACATCGCGACCGGCGCCCTAAAGCCTGCCTCGCAGGCGATGCGTGACAGGTCGACCAGGTCGCCGTCGCGCAGACGTTGCTCGCGTGAGGCCGGGCGAAGCGCCGGTGACGGCGCAGCTGAAACAGGCACATCGTAGTAGTAGACAGACATGACATGCTCCTTGGACGGATAAAGGGGCATGCGCCCCCAGAGGGACGCAATGCCCCATGGGGTGAAACTTCAGGAAGGCCGGCCGTCGTGCTGTTGCTGCGGATATCGGGTCAACAGCGGGCGGTATACGGCTTAGCAAATGCGGAATCCACCGCACAGTCGAAGGAATTCGGACGTCAATTGTCGATTACCTGATCGTGATCCCACTAGACGAAGAATTTCTCTACGTTAACGATGTGATCAGGAAAACAATATCAAAGCACAAGTTTCAAGTGAAGACGATAGGGCCGGAAGTTTACGCTACGGGACTCGTTTCGACGGATGCGGGTGACGTTTCCGTAGTTATCCAAAGTGTTGGAAGGATGACTGAAGCGCCCGTGCAATCTGCTGTAGAAGCAGCGGTCAGGACGTGGCGTCCTTCCACGGTCATTCTTATCGGGATCGCGGGATCTCTAGAACCGGACAAAGTGCACCTCGGGGACGTAATTGTCCCGCGTAGGGTATTTGGCTACACAGAGGCAAAGGTTAAAATGGTCGGTGGAATAGAGAAAACAGAGTATCGGCACACTGGTCATGTATTAGATTGTTACCTTAGTGCAGACGCTCGTGCCGTAAAGCTCAAGCACGGCGCTGTATGGCGGGCCGCGTCGCGAAAAGCCGGCTTGGCCGACGTTTCACTCAATCCAAGATTGCTCGAACCTCCAGGAATAACTGGTCCGAAGTTGCATATCGACAATAACGATTGCATCGCGTCGGGGAACATTGTCGGCATGTTTGGCACGGCTGATCTCGAGGAGAACATATGTCTTGCCTGACCAAGCTCTATGAAACAACCGCAGCAGCGCCATCGGTGCATGTCGGGTTGCCTGCTTCGACCATTGAATTGGTCGCCGTCGATGAGGCTACATTGGCAAACTGTTGCAATGTAGTCACGAACGCGTCATTGGGGGTTGGTACCTACGGCGCGAATCTTAATTTCTTAACGGCTTCGATGGTCTATCAGGTCGTCATTGTTGATACTGCTAAGATTTACGCAGGAGCGACCTTGCCGCATCTCAGCGGGGCCGTGAACGGAAGTCTGGATGTTGTGCTTCACAAGCTACCACCGCTGGCAAAAGGAGGAATCGGTCCGGCCGGCACGACGGCGCAAGTGCGTGCCGCGGTCACGAACTTTCCACGGTGGAACGCCGAGGAAAGGCAAGCTGTGCTGAGTGTTGTCAGCGCGCTAATTGCAGTTCGCAGTTCGACTGCCCCACAACTTCAGAAATTTATACAGATTTATGAGACGACGCTAAATGATCGAGGCGTCGACCCCGGGGTGTTTTAAGGGCTAACTAAGTAACCACGGGGCGCAGTCCACCGTCCTGGTAACGGACAGTCGCACGGGGTGACAAGAAACGGTTCATCGCTTTAATTCGTCTCAAGCGCGATTTCATTGGAAATAGGCAGCCTCCTGACGTTCGCGCCACAACGGGGGCGCGACGACCAACATCATCCGCTCACCACCCGTGTTTCTGGTGTTCGATTCACGACGCTCGACAGGTGATCGCATAAAATGAACCAATCCGTTGCAATACGCCCAAGCGCAACCCCCCAACATACAAATCCAGATGACTCGGGCCTTCGCAATCTGAGATGCCATCTGATTTTCTCTCCAGTCGGGGCACCACGTCCTTATGTCGAGAATGACCACAAGTGCGATGAGCCGCCGGCACCTGCTGACACTGATCGGCAAGAACCTCGGCGCGGCCGCCATGATGCAAGGCATGGGCACGCTGGGGTTCGCCGCTGCCTCGACCTACGCCGGACCGATCAGACTCGATGGCGCGCCCAAAGGAACGCGAATTCTCGTGCTCGGTGCGGGCATGGCTGGCCTCGTTGCGGCCTTTGAGTTGAGGAACGCGGGCTATCATGTGCAGGTGCTCGAGTACAACGACCGCGCGGGTGGTCGGGCCTGGACTGTCAGGGGCGGTGATCGTTATACAGAACTCGGCGGTGCCACCCAGTACTGCGATTTCGCTGACGGGCTTTATCTGAACCCGGGGCCGTGGCGCATTCCGTATCACCACCAGGGCGTACTCGACTATGCAAAGCGCCTGAAGGTGCCGCTCGAGCCGTTCATCCAGGTCAATTACAACGCATACCTGCATTCGACGGAGGCTTTTGGTGGCAAGCCGCAACGATTCCGGGCGGTGCAGACCGACTATCAAGGCTATATCGCCGAGCTGCTTTCCAAAGCAATCCGCAAGGACGCACTCGATGACGCGTTGTCAGTCGAAGATGCGCATCTGCTACTCGAATCCCTGCGCCAATGGGGTGCGCTCGATCGGGATGGTCGCTACCAGGCGGGCCGGCGAAGCAGTGAACGCCGCGGATTCGCGACCGCGCATGGCGGTGGGTTGATGCCCAAGGCGGTGCCGTCGACTCTGCTCCCGCGCGACCCTTTGCTTGCATCGAGTTTGTGGCAATGGCTCTCGTCTGGAAACGAGCAGGACTTCCAGAGCACCATTTTCCAACCCGTCGGCGGCATGGACAGGATTGCCCATGCGCTTCATTCGCAGGTCGCGAACGCCGTGGTGTTCAACGCCAGAGTCACGGCCATCTTGCAGGACGAGCGAGGCGTCACCGTGCGCTACACCGATACGACCACCCGAACCGAACGGAATGCGCACGCGGATTGGCTGGTGTGCACCATCCCGCTCTCGATTCTGAGTCAGATCGACATGGCGGTCGGCCCGGCCATGCGCGCCGCGATCGATGCGGTGCCCTACGAGACATCGGTGAAAGTCGGGTTGCAATTTGGCCGGCGATTCTGGGAAGAAGACGAGCAGATCTACGGCGGCATCACGCATACCGACTTGCCGATCTCGGCGATCGGCTATCCGGCAACAGGTTACGGATCGACCGGTCCTGCGGTGCTGCTCGGCGCCTACATGTGGGGGCCCGCCAGCTATGAGATGGGCGCACTGCCCCCTGCTGAACGGATCGCGGTGGCATTGAGCCAGGGCAGCCAGATTCATCCGCAGTACGCGCGCGAGTACCAGAACGGCTTCGCGATGAGCTGGAGCCGATCGCCGTTCACGAATGGCTGCTTTGCCGCGTGGACGGAGGCGTTGAGAAAAGCGCATTACGCGAATCTCTGTCAGATCGACGGACGGATCATCCTTGCCGGAGAGCACGCTTCCCATATCCCAGCATGGCAGGAAGGCGCCGTGCTGTCGTCGCTGGATGCGATCACCCGGTTGCATCGGAGAATCGTCAATGGATAGGCCGCCGCTGATCCTAAGTGCGTATTCCGGGCGAGCGTGACCAGTAATTCCGGATTATCGTGACCGGTGATTCCGGCATCGTGACCAGCATTT
>NZ_FCON02000063.1 GCF_001544535.1 Caballeronia choica
CTGCTTTCTTTGCTTACTTTCTTTGCAGCAGCAAAGAAAGTGAGTCCCGCCCCGGACAGGGGCAGAGCTAATAAACCGAAAACAAAACAAGTTCCATAGAAGCCTGAGCGCATCAAACGGTGTACACCCCCCTCCCTTACCTGACCAATGACCGCCGCTTCATCTCGAGTTGCGTGATGAGCCGTTGCAGCGTGTTCTCCGCCGATCCCGGCATCGAAGCGAACTTGAACCCGAGGGTATAGCGCCGGTCGCCCTTCGAAGTCGCCGACTGCCGATGCGACACAAGCTTGAGATCAAGCGTCACCTTCCCCGGCGTGCTGAAATGCAGTTCGACATCATGCAGCGTGACGCCCATCGCCAGACTCGCGACGCGGTCATCCATCGTGCGCAACGCAACGCCGCCCAACGACAGATCGTGCACCTCGAAGCGAAAGCGCTCGCCGTCCGGCAGTTCGCCGCAGCAAATATACGGGTCGAGCACCGGCGCCTCGACGCGGAAATACTCGCGCCGCTGCATGTAGTACAGCACCGCGGGAAAGTCGGCTTCGAAAGCCGGACGGCCGTCGAACGTCGTCCGGCGCGCGGTGGTGGTCGAGAACTCGACGCGCACGCCGTCCGGCGCCGCGTGGAAGATCAGCTTGGGCGCGGCGAGCACCTCGGCGTTCTGCTCGGCGACGCCGCCCCAGTCGAAGATGAACGTGTGGGCGGTCACATCGACGTCGAGGAGACGGGTGACGATCTGGCCGCCGTGATACTCGGCCGTCAGGAAATCGCCGCGGTTGGCGAGGTTGCGCAGCGACACGCCGATTTCGAGCGGATTGCTCCGGCCGAAATCGACCGGGGCGGCGGGCCTGGTGTCGTCTGCAACGTCTTGGTCGTGCGTCTGATGATTATTCATGGTGCGAGCCGTGTTCGTTTTGCTCGCGCGCCGCCACGGTTGCCGGCGTCGCGCGTCGAACCGGATCATGTCGATCCGGCACTTCGGTATTCGTATTAGCGGCAAGCGCGGAGAAAAATTTAGGGTTCGCCGCGAAAAATTTCCTGTCCTTCAATCCAGCCGACGGAAACGTTTGCTTTTCCAGGTCCCGCGAGACGCTTTTCCATGCCCGCTGTGGCGCGGTCGGCCGGCGCGCAGCGAAGTCATTTCTTCCTACATGACCACGCTTCGTTGCGTCTCCCACTGCGCTTCGTTCAATCAAAACCATTATCGCCCCGCCGAAATAAAGCAATCGTCGCACCCATCGTGGCGATGGGGAGGCATGCATTGGCGGCGATCAAACAATCTGACGCATGATCGAAATCAGCTTCTTCGCGTACTGCGGGTCCGTCGCGTAGCCGGCTTTCTGCATGCCGTGCGCGAAACCGGCGGCGTCGCGCGACGCCTGGACGACCGGCGCGTAGCGCGGATTGTTCTTCAACACGCTCGCGTAATCCGTCAGTGCATCCTCATACGAATCGTAGGCCCTGAAGCGCTCGACGACCTTCTTCGGCTGGCCGTTCACATATTCGGTCGTCGTCGCGTTGACGGTGCGGCCGGTCCAGTCCTTCGTCGCCTTGACGCCGAAGATGTTGTGGCTCGACGAGCCGTCCGCGTGCTTGATCTCGCGCTTGCCCCAGCCCGATTCCAGCGCCGCCTGGCCGATGATAAAGCGCGCCGGAATGCCGGTCGCGGCGCTCGCGGCCTGCGCCGGCACCGCGAGCCGGTCGACGAATGCGTTCACCGAGTCGGAGCCGTTGCCGCGCGCGGGTGGCTCCAGCGCGCTGTTCGCGCCGTAGCCCGCGCCCGACTGCAGCGACTTGCCTTTTGACGCCGCCGCGTTCGCGTAGGCCTTCGCCATCGCGTTCATCGCCGCGAGGTTGCCGGCGTTCGCGCTGCTGTCGCCGTCCGCGCCCAACGTGCCCAAAGCGCCCGCTGCGCCCGCCGCACCCGCGGCACCCGACGCACCCGCGCCGCCCGCAGTCCGCATCAACTGCTTGAGCATCATGTCCGCGACGCCGATTCCCTTCGACGTCATCTGCTGCGACAACTGCTGGTCGAGCATCGACGTGAAAGACTTGCTTTCGTTCGAGTCGAACGGGCTGTCCGACGGGGTCGCGTCGCGCATGCTCTTGAGCATCATCTGCGTGAAGACGGCGTCGAACTGCTTGGCCGCCGCCTTCAGCCCCTGTTGCGGCGAGGCGTTCGCCTGCGCGCGCATGGCGTCGAAGCCCTGCACGTCGAGTGCAAAACGATTCGACAGGTTGCCGATGTTGCCGCTCGTGTCGGTGGATGCCAGTGCATTGCTGGCGATACCGCTCGCGTTCGAGTTCATGGGCTGCCGTCCTTAAATGATTTCGAGGTCGGCGCGCAACGCGCCCGCCGCCTTCATCGATTGCAGAATGGAGATCAGGTCCGCCGGCGTCGCGCCGAGCGCGTTGAGCGCCTTCACGACGTCCGCGAGATTGGCACCCGCCGACAGCATCTTGAGCGCGCCCGTGTCCTGCTTCAACTGGATCTGCGACTGCTTTGCCGCGACCGTCTGGCCGTTCGAGAACGCACCCGGCTGGCTGACCGCCGTCTGCGTGTTGATGACGACCGACAGGTTGCCGTGCGCCACCGCGCAGTTTTGCAGCGTGACCATCTGGTTCATCACGATCGAGCCGGTGCGCGCGTTCAGAATCACCTTGGCGGCGGCCTGCGAAGGACGCACGTCGATGTTCTCCAGCTGCGCCATGAACGACACCTGCTGCGAAGAATCCTCGGGCGCGCGCAACTGGATCGTGCGGCCGTCGAGCGCGAGCGCCGTGCCCATGCCGAACTGGTTGTTCACGGCCGCGACGATCTTTTGCGTCGTGTCGAAGTCCATTTCGCGCAGTTCCATCTGCATCGTGCCGCCCGCCTGCGTGACGGCGTTCGGCACCGCGCGCTCGACGATCGCACCGCCCGAGATGCGTCCGACCGCAAGCTGGTTCACCTGCACCTTGCTGCCGTTCGCGCTCGCGCCCGCACCGCCGACCACGAGATTGCCCTGCGCCATCGCGTAGACCTGGCCGTCGGCGCCCTTGAGCGGCGCCATCAGCAGCGTGCCGCCGCGCAGGCTCTTCGCGTTGCCGAGCGACGAAACCGTCACGTCGATCGCTTCGCCCGGACGCGCGAACGGTGGCAGCGTCGCGGTCACCATCACGGCGGCGACGTTCTTCAACTGCATGTTCTGCGTGGTCGCGGCGTTCAGCGTAATGCCGAGGTTGCCGAGCATGTTGGTCAGGCTTTGCGTCGTGAACGGCGTCTGCATCGTCTGGTCGCCGGTGCCGTCGAGGCCGACCACCAGGCCGTAGCCGAGCAGCGGGTTGTCGCGCACGCCCTGGAACGAGACGAGGTCCTTCAGGCGCTCGGCGTGTGCGCGCTCGGGAAGCAGCGCGGCAACTGCGAGCGCGGCGAGTCCGATGGCGATGAGTCGGGTAAGGAGATTCATGATCAGAGCGGCGCCAGGTTGAGGAAGAAGCGTTGCAGCCAGCCCATGTTCTCCGCTTCGTCGATATAGCCCTTCGCCGAGTACTCGATCTTCGCGTCCGCGACTTGGGTCGAGAAGACCGTGTTGCTGCCGGAGATGGTCGTCGGATTGACGACGCCGGAGAAGCGCACGAATTCGTTGCCCTGGTTGATGAGCATCTGCTTTTCGCCGCTCACCTGCAGGTTGCCGTTCGGCAGCACGCCGGTGACGGTGACCGTCAGCGTGCCGCTGAAGGTGTTGGCCGCGCTCGCGCCGCCGGTCGCGCTGAACTTGTTCGAGCCCGACGCCGAAAGGTTCGTGTTGTTGAAGAGCCCGCCGAAAACGCCCGGCGAGATCGGCACCGCGAACGCTCCGTTGCCCGCGCGATTCGTATTCGCCGCCGACGACTTGGTCGCGTTGACGTTCTCCGAGATCACGATGGTCAGGATGTCGCCGACATTGCGCGGACGCTGGTCCTCGAACAGCGGCCGGCCTGCGTAGCCCGCGTTGTAGATCGCGCCGGGCGACTGCGAGTTGAGCGGCGGCGCGGGCGGACGGGCCGTCATCGGCTGCGCCGTGATCGGCTCTTTCGGCAGGAGGCCGCACGCGGCGAACGTTGCGCTGAGCGCGAGCGCCGTGGCGATGCGGGAAACCCGGGCAATGGTATGGATTGGCGACATCTCTATGGTCCGTCTGGTCTTGCGGTCGTGCGAGGCTCGAAGCGAAGCCTCAAACCTGCATCTGCGAAAGCGTCTGCAGCATCTGGTCGGACGTGGTCACGGCCTTGCTGTTGATTTCATACGCGCGCTGGGTCTGGATCATGTTGACCAGTTCCTGCACGACGTTGACGTTCGATGCTTCCACATAGCCCTGCTGCAGCGAGCCGGCGCCGTTCAGGCCCGGTTGCGTGACGTTCGGCGCACCCGACGAACCGGTCTCGGAGAACAGGTTCTCGCCGCGCGCATCGAGGCCGGCCGGGTTGATGAAGGTCGCGAGCTGGATTGCGCCGACCGTCACGTTCGCCGTATTGCCCGGTTGCGTGATCGAGACCGTGCCGTCCGAGCCGATCGTCATCGACGTCGCATTCTGCGGAATCGTGATGGCCGGGTTCACCTGATAGCCGCTCGACGTGACGAGCTGGCCCTGCGCATTGGTCTGGAACGAGCCGTCGCGGGTGTAGGCGGTCGTGCCGTCGGGCATCGTCACCTGGAAGAAGCCCTGGCCGTTGATCGCGACGTCCTTCGAGTTGCCGGTCTGCTGCAGGTTGCCCTGCGTGTAGAGGCGTTCGGTCGCGACCTGCTGCACGCCGGTGCCGAGCTGGCTGCCGGAGGCGAGTTCGGTCTGCTGCGTCGAGTTCGCGCCCGGCTGGCGCACCGTTTGATACAGCAAGTCTTCGAACACCGCGCGCGAGCCCTTGAAGCCGTTCGTGCTCACGTTGGCGAGGTTGTTCGAAATCACGTCCATCTGCGACTGCTGGGCGTTCATGCCGGTCGCGGCGATGTAAAGAGAGCGATTCATGATGATGTCCTGTTTAAGCTGCCTAGCTGAAATTGAGCAGCTTGTTGGCCGCTTGGTCGTTCTGGTCCGCCGATTCCATCAGCTTCGTCTGCATCTGGAACTGCCGCGCGTTGGTGATCATCGAGACCATCGCCGCGACCGGGTTCACGTTGCTGCCTTCCAGCGACGCCGGCGCCACGACAACGTTTGGATCAGCCTCGGCCGGATCGCCGTCCGCGGTGCGAAAGAGGCCGTCGTCGCTGCGCGAGAGCGTCGCCGGATCGGGATTCACGAGCTTCAACTGATCGACGACCGCAATTGCCGTGGGCGGGTCGCCGGGGATCAGCGCGGACACCGTGGCGTCCTTGCCGATCGTGACTTCGGCGCCCGGCGGCACGGACAGCGGTCCGCCGTTGCCGAGCACCGGCAGGTTGTTCGCCGTGACGAGCTGACCGTTCTGGTCGACATGAAGATTGCCTGCGCGGGTGTAGGCCTCGCTGCCGTCGGCGGCCTGCACGGAGAGCCAGCCCGGACCCTGGATCGCGACGTCGAGCGGATTGCCGGTCTGCTGGACCGGCCCCGCCGAATAGTCGGCGGTGGGCGTCGAGGACAGCACGAAGGTGCGCGTGGTGCCATCGGCGGCTTCGTTCTCGAACGACATCGGCACCGAGCGGAACGCGGCGAGTTGCGCGCGAAAGCCCGTCGTCGATGCGTTCGCGAGGTTGTTGGCCACCACGCTCTGCTGCTCGAGCGCCTGCGAGGCGCCCGTCATCGCGGTGTAGATCAGACGGTCCATGAATGGCTCTCTCGTATCGGCGATGAAATCAGCCGTGCGTATTACAGGTTGATGAGCGTCTGGTCGACGGTCTGCTGCGTCTTGATCGTCTGCGCGTTCGCCTGGTAGTTGCGCTGCGCGGTGATCAGGTTCACGAGTTCGCTCGTCAAGTCGACGTTCGAGTTCTCCACCGCGCCGCCTTGCAGCGTGCCGTGATTGGTCGAGCCGGGCACCGACACCTGCGGCGCGCCGGAGGCGGCCGTTTGCGCGTACACGTTGCCGCCGAGGTTCTGCAAACCGTTCTGGTTGTTGAAGTTCGCAAGCGCGACCTGCCCGAGCGACTGCGTCTTGCCGTTCGAATAGTTGCCGGTCAGCGTGCCGTCGGTGTTCACCGAGAAGCCCGTCAGTTCACCGGACGTGTAGCCGTCCTGCACCACGTTCGTGACGCCGCTCTTCGCGCCGTACTGCGTCGTGCCGCTGAAGTCCATCGTCATCGTCTGGTTGGTCGCGCCGCCGTCCGCGCCGTTCGGGATCGAGAACGAGAACTTGCTGGTCGAGGTCATGTTGCCCGACGTGTCGAACTGCACCGTGCCGATCAGGCCGTCCGTCGCGGTCGAGGGCGCGGTCGCCGGCACCGGCTGGACCGGGTCGCCGTAGCCCGCGTACGCGTTCCACGAACCGGTCGAGTTCTTCACGAAGTAGACCGACACTTTCTGCGTGCCGCCGAGCGAGTCGTACGTATCGACGGAGGTCGACGCGTTGTAGCTCGTCGCATCGCTGACGCTGAAGGCATTGGTCGGAACCGTGTCCTGCGAATTCAGGTTGAACGCGGCCGTGACGTTCTTGGTCGCCGCGGGTGCGATGTTCGACGTCGGCACGGTCAGCGGCACAGTGCTCGCGCTGTTGATGATGCCTTTCGAGTCCGCCGCATAGCCCATCAGTTGCAGGCCCGAGCTGTTGACGATCTTGCCGGTGTCGTCGAGGTGGAAGACGCCATTGCGCGAGTACACGGTCGAGCCGTTGTTCGACAACTGATAGAAACCGTTGCCGTTGATCGCGACATCGAGCGCCTGGTTGGTCGTCGTGATCGTGCCTTGCGAGAACTGCTGCTGCACTTCCGAGAGACGAGAGCCGATGCCGATCTGGTTGTTGACGGCCGTGGCCATCGAACCGGCGTAGATGTCCGCGAACTGCGCCTGGCCTTGCTTGAAGCCCACGGTGTTCGCATTCGCGATGTTGTTGCCGATGACGTCGAGGTCGCTCGATGCGCCCGACAATCCGCTCAAAGCCTGCTGGTAACCCATGACGGTCTCCGCTTCAGAAATTCGTTGAATTCGATTGAGGTGGTGTTACAGGATCGACGCGACGCTCGTCAGGCCGACCGTCTTGCCGTTCGCGAGCTTGAGGCCCGGCGTGCCATCCGTCTGCTGCACGACGCTTTGCACCTGCGAAGCGGAAAGCGTCGGTGCCGTGGCCGCGGCGCCGTTGATCGTGCCTTGCGCGGTGATCGTGTAGCTGCCATCGGGAAGCGTTGCGCCGTTGGTGTCGGTCGGCGTCCAGTTGGTGACCGGCACCACGCCGGCCGACTGCGCGCCGAGCTTGATCGTGTTGACGATCTGGCCCGACGAGTTCTTCACGACGAGATTCAGGTCGCTCACGTCGTTGGCGAGCTGCACGCCGAAGCTCGACGCCGTGCCCTTCGACACCGACACGTCGCTGCCCGGCGCGAGCACGGTCGAGCCGATCAGCAGCGCGGCCTGCGTCGACTGGCCGGCGGACAGTTGCGTCGCGAGCGAAGTGAGCGACGTGTTCAACTGGCCGATGCCCGTCACCGTGTTGATCTGCGCGAGCTGCGAGGTCATCTGCGAGCTGTCGGCGGGGTTGGTCGGGTCCTGGTTCTTCAACTGCGTCACGAGCAGTGTGAGAAACGTGTTCTGCAAGTCCGACGCCGACTGCGCGCCGGTCTTCGACGTCGACGAGGACGCCGAGGACGAAGAAGAAGTGCCGTTCATGGTGTCGAGCAGCGTCTGCGACACCGTGGTGCCGTTGCTGCCGATCGTGGTGCTGGTGGTCATTGGGGTAGTCCTTGGTGTCAGGTGCCGATCGTCAGGGTCTTGAGCATCAGCTGCTTGGCGGTGTTGAGCGTCTCGACGTTTGCCTGATACGAACGCGACGCGGAAATCATGTTGACCATTTCCTGCACCGGATCGACGTTCGGCAGCGTCACGTAGCCGTCCGGGTTCGCCGCCGGGTTGGTCGGGTCGTAGCTGGTCTTCATCGGCGTCGGGTCGTCGATCACGCCGGTCACCTGCACGCCGCCGACCTGCTGGCCGGAAGCCGTGCGCGCGCCGCCGAGCGGATCGACCGCGAACACGACCTGTTTCGCCTTGTACGGCTGGCCGTCGGGGCCGGTCGTGCTGTCGGCGTTCGCGAGGTTCGAGGCGGTCACGTTCAGGCGCTGCGCCTGCGCGGACATGGCCGAGCCGGCGACGTTGAAAATGTTCATCAGGGATGGCATGGGTTCTCCTTTCGACCTTTTACGCTCAGGTGTTCGACGTGATCGCCGAGAGCATCGACTTGATCTGCGACGACAGCACCGTCATGCCGGCTTCGAAGTGCAGCGCGTTGTCGGCGAACTGGACGCGTTCCGAGTCGAGATCGACCGTGTTGCCGTCGAGCGACGGCTGGTTCGGCACGCGGTACGCGAGACGGCCGTAGTCGTCGGCCGAGCCGCCGGTCGCGTTCAGCGTCGACGTGCCGGACATGTGGCGGGCGGAAGTCGCGGCCATCGACATGCCGCTCGACACGCTGACGGGCTGCGCCATCGCGAGCGGCGCCGCGTTCGACCCCGCGGCGCCCGCGCCCGCACCGCCGGCTTTCTTCAGTGCGCCCGCCAGCGAGCTGGCGAAGTCGACGTCGCGGGCCTTGTAGCCTGGCGTGTCGGCGTTGGCGATATTCGACGACAGCAGTTCCTGCCGATATGCGCGGACGTCGAGCGCTTCGCGGCCGAACGCAAATTCCTTGTCGAGTTTGTCTAGCATCCCGGTTTGCTCCTCTGGCGTTTCAGGTCCCGCTGCGATACGGCTCGCGAGACCTTTTTGCATGACATGCATCTTACGAACGCAGTGCAAGATGCAATCTGACGAATAACCGGGGAAGCGGGCCTCTATTCGGGGCTTGAGCGTGGCGGGCGATATCTAGAATTCATCTCGTGGCTCGCGTTCCGCATTGGCAGCAATGGAGCGACGCCGCGATGGATTCGATGAACCCGGTTTGGCCGTTTGTGCCAGGGAGAGAAGTAATGAGCAGGTCCAGGGCTTCAGACGCCAAGGTGGCCTCGGGTCGCGCCGCGCACCGTGCGGCAAGCCGTTCGATGTTTTCGGTGGCGGGTGGCGTGGCGCTGGCGTTCGGCATCGCGGGCATCGCGGGTAATGCGTTCGCTCAGCAGGACGACGGGCCGATCATGATTCCCGGCAACACTGAAACGAATCCGGCAGCGGTCGCGGGGATGGCGAAAAGCGCGGGGATGATGGGTGGGGCGGGGGCATCGGGTGCGTCGGGTGCTTCTGGTTTGAGTACGCCACGTCCGCGCGGCTACGCGGCCGCTTCCACCGCCGCCGATGCCGCGATGCAGAGCGCAGCGCGCGCCCTCGACGCCCACGCCGACGCCGCCGACGACTCCATGTCGAATGCGAGCGGGATGATCGTCATTCCGGGTCCGGGTGAAGTAAAGAACGCCTCGGCCGCGCAGAAGCCGGCTACGGATGCCAGCGGGATGATCACCATTCCGGGTCCGGGCGAAGGCAAGAACGCCCCGGCCACGTCAAACGCAGTGACGAATCCGAACCTCGCCGGAGCAACGGGCCTGCCGCGCGTGCGGAACTCGCCGGCAACGACGCCCGTGGCGGGCGCACCCGAAAGCGCGAGCATCGCCGCGACCCGGCCGATCCCGGCCTCCACCGCGCGCGATGTGATACCGGTCGTCGTCGCTCCGGAAAGCGCGGCGCCCCTTACCCGCGCCGTTGCGGCCCGCCCGATCGCCGCTGCACCGGCCGCCCCCGTAGCGGCGCGCACCGCGCCTGCGTCCACGGCGCAACCGGCAACCGCAACCACCGCACAAGACGGCGAATCGATCCGCGCCGCCGCGCTCGCCTTCGTGCAGCAGCAAACGGCCGGCCTTCCCGGCAAGCCGGAAATCACCGTGACGCCGGTTTTCCCGCGCGGACTCGCGCCCTGCGTATCGCTCGATCCGTTCATGCCGACCGGCGCGCGGCTCTGGGGCCGCACGACCGTCGGCGTGCGCTGCACGGGCGAGCGTCCGTGGACGCTCTACGTGCAGGTGCGCATCTCGATCAACGCGACCTATTACCTCGCCGCCCGCGCCATCGCGCCGGGCGAAGTACTGACGAGCGCCGACCTGATCGCCCGCGACGGCGACCTGACGACCATGCCGCAAGCCATCGTCACCGATCCGACACAGGCCGTCGGCGCGGTCGCGCTCTCGCGCGTCCCGGCCGGCCTGCCGCTGCGCACTGACATGCTGCGCGGCGCGTCGTCGGTGGCGATCGGACAGAACGTGCACGTCGTCGCCGATGGTTCCGGCTTCTCCATTTCGGCCGAAGGCAGCGCGATGAACAACGCGGCGCCCGGCCAGCAGGTGCGCGTGAAAACGTCCGCCGGACAGATCATCACCGGCATCGTGAAGGACAGCCAGACGGTGGAAATCCGGCTGTGATTTGCCGCGCGGCGCCGCCAATTGTGCGGCACCACGCACTTGTTGCAATTTGTTGCAATTGCCTTAAAGCCAGGCCCAGCAAGGCTGAGCGGGCGGAAGTACCCGGCAGGCCGACTCCCGGACATGAGGTGGGGTAAAGTTTTTACATCGACCCGCCGATAAAGGGATCAACTCGTTCGGGAATGCACATCGTGAAAATCGATTCGAATAGCAACACCAGTCTCGTGGCCCTTCAGGAAGGTGCGCAACGCGCGTCGCAGGCGGATGCGAAGGGTGCCGTGAGCAGCACGCAGCAGTCGGGCACGAACGGCGTGCCGGAATCGACGGTGAGCTTGTCGCCGTTGTCGACGGACTTGCGTACGTCGAACGCGGCGGACATCGACACGGCAAAAGTCGAATCGATCAAGGCAGCGATTCGCGACGGCAGTCTGAAGATCGACTCAGGCAAGATCGCCGACGGCATTCTCGGCACCGCGCGCGACCTGCTGCAATCGAAAACCCCGCCGACCGGCGGCTGAGAAAGGCGTTTCTCACGTGCTCCCAGAGGCACAGCGAACGCTTTCGCATCGTCTCCGACGGTGTCGCCGGGCGGCTTTTTTTAGACCCTGACCGCGTTGTCGCGGTCGAGCGTTTTAGCGAGTCGACATGAAAGACGCCCTGCTTGCCACTGTTATCGATGAAATCGCCGCCGTCGAGGCGTTCGAGTCGCTGCTGGCCTTCGAAGAGAAAGCGCTGATCGCGGCATCGCCGCTGGAAACGCTGCCGTCCATCATCGAGCAGAAAACCGCATTGACCGAACGGATCGCCGGACTTGAGAAGCAGCGCGACGCGCAGCTTGCCGCGCTCGGGTTTCCAGGCGGTTTCGCCGGGATGGAATCGGCGGTGACGAAGGAAGAACGGCTCGTCGAGCCGTGGAAGCTGCTACGCGCCGCCGCCACGCGCGCCAAGCAGGCGAACAACAATAACGGCGTGCTGATCCATACCCGGATGGACTACAACCGCCGCGCGCTCGCTGCATTGCGCGTCGCGCCGGCGAAGTCGGGTTTTTACGGGCCTGACGGCCGCTTGCCGGGCGTGTTGGGGCTGTAGTCCCTACGGCGTCTGAATTCAGCGCGTCAACACGAGCGCGACCGTATTCGGGTCCGTGTGCCGCCCAAGCAGGTTGAGCAATCCCGCGAGATTCTCGCGGGCTTCGGGCGCGGCGCTCGCCGAGCCGCGAAACGAAGTCGATTCCTGCGACAGCGTGCCGTGCCCGTCGAGCATCAGCGGCCCCTTGGCCGTCGCAAGATCGATCGTCGCCGACGAACCCAACGCCTGCACCACCACCCGATACGACCCCAGCGGCTTCACACGCGACACCCGCGAACCGATGTCATCGAGCGTCACGGTCAACTGCCCGTAGGCATTGCGCCCGAGCACGCGCCAGTCGGTCCACGAAAGCCGCACGTTGCCGTCGATATCGAGCGTATTGAACGGCGCGCCGAGACCCGACAGCAGCGCGGCGGGCACGACGATCTCACCCGGCGTCATCGTCGAGCCACGTAGCGAGGCGTCGACGGTGACGGCATCGGGCATCGCCTGCGTCTGGCGCATGACCATGCGCACGCGGCCGGTGACGAGCGGCCAGAACGCCGTCCGCCACTCGACGCGCCCCGGCAACAGCATCGCACCGCTGCCGTCCGATCCCGCCGCCAGCATCAGCGTGGCGGAGCCGTGCCAGAGCGACCCGGCCGGATCGACGAGATTCACGTGCCCGGCGGTCGACTTCGCGAACTGCGGCACGATCCAGGCGGCCGGCAGCATGACCAGCAACGTGGCGCATACCGACACGGCCGCGACGATCACAGGCGGCAAACCGGCGCGCGCGCGGCGCGTCCAATAGCTCATTTCGGGCTGGCCGGTTGCAGCGACGCGGTCAGGTCGACCTGACCGTCGGGCTTGAGCGCCTGAATGTGCGCCTCGGCCACCTGCACCTTGTAGAGCTTGCGCACGTCGTCGAGCCACATCGTCCACTCGGGAAACGACGCGTTCTTCAACTGGATCTGCACCGCCGCGCCGATCACCTGGACCTGCGCCGGCTGCATGCCGTTGTCGGCGAGCGACTTGGCGAGCGCATCCTTCAGCGCGCCGCCCGTCGGCATCACGCCTTCGACAGTTCCCGCGAGCGAGCGCGCCTCGTTGGCCTGCGCGGTCATCTGCGCGAGCTGGCGCTGCATGACCGGCAGGTTCTCCCGCAACCGCGCGCGCCCTTCGTAAGCCGGCGCCCACAGCACGAGATACACGAGCGCGATGGCGGCCACGAGCCCGCCCCACATCAGCAGCGTCTTTTCGCGTTGCGTGCGGCCGTCCCAGAATTCGGCCCAGAGATCGCCGATTTGCTTTTTCACTGACCGCTCCTGATCGTCCATTTGCCGGTATTGCTGTCGATCGCGCCGCTCAGGCCGTTGGCCGTGAGGCGCTTCTGCAGGTCGGGATCGACCTTCGTTTCGGGCTTGAACGTCACTTCCAGCCGGCGATCGCGATAGTCGAGCCCGGCGATGCCGTTCACCGGCACGGGCCCGAGCGAGCGCGCGAGGCCGTCGGCGAGAGACAGGAAATCCGTCGGCGAAAGCTCGCCCGCCGCGACCCTCAGCCGTTCGAGCTGGCGCGACATCTGGTCGGGGGCGTCGAGCACGACGGTGGTTTTCGGGAACGCGTTGAGCAGCAGTTCGGTCATCTGCGCGTTGATCGCGTCGCGCTGGCGGGCAAGCTGCAGCCACTGCGCGTTGACCCCGATGACCGACACGACGACCGACGCCGCCACCAGCGCGATCGGCACGCGCAGACGCCGCATCGTCGCGCGGTCGAGGCGCCACGGCTGCGCGGCGAATTCGAACTGGCACAGGTCGAAGCGACACGCGAGCGCGTTGCGCGCGAGCGCCTCGAAGGCAAGCGGCTGCGCGCCCTTGTACCGGCTGCTGGCGGCGGCGAGACGCGGCTCGGCGCCCGGCACGCCGGCGAGCGAATACAGTGCGCCGGGACGGTCGCCCGCGAGCGCGGTCAGCGTGGGCATGACGGCGTCGGCGGGAAGCGCCAAGCCTTCGCCGAGCGCCGAGTGCTCGCCGCGCGCAATCGCGATTTCGACGAGCGGCGCCGAGGGCGTGAGTGTCTCAAGCGGCTCGACCCGCGCCGCGACGTCGCCGATCAACGCGGGCGCGGTCGATACGACCTCGCCGAGCACGGCGGCGATGAACGGCTCCGGCACCGGCGGCTCGCCTTCGACGGCCGCGAGCGCCGGCAGGCAGCGCATCGCCGGGACGGCCTTCACGCTGCGATGCCCGCTGCTCGCGAACGCGCTCAGCACGAAGCGGAACCAGCCGCGATCGATCACCGCCAGCACGCGCCGTCCGCCTTCGAGCGCCACGGGATCGACGGCGATGTGACACGTCTGCGGGTCCTGGATCAGCTGATCCTCGACGACGTTCGGCAGCGCCTGCCGGAGCTTCTGCGCCTTGAGCGGCGGCAGCGGCGTCGCCAGCAGCAGCAAGTCGCGCGCGGCGACGATCAGCACCGTCGCGCTCGCGCGCGGCAAAAGCCCGAGCGCAGCGCGGCCGGCGCGCTGCGTCTCGCCGCGCTTGTCGACGAGCAGGAACGGCAGTTCCGGCAATTGCCACTCTTCCGAGCGCACCGCCGGATCGCGCGGCGGGAGTAGGACGATCAGTGTGCTCAAAGGCCGCTCTCTCTCATCGTTGGACGTTCAAACTTTCAACCATGCGTACGTTCAATTCTGGTCGCGAACATAGACGATGCGTGTCGTATGCGTCGTCGGATCGCGATAGATCAGGGTCGTGCGGTCCACTTGCGCGCGTTCGTGCTCGATGCGCCCGTGGATCAGGAAATAGCGCGTCGTCACGTCGAGCAGGTTCGGATCGATCGACACCGCCTGCACGCCCGCGCCGTTCAGCGCGAGCTGGACGTTGCCGACGTCGTGGAAAAACACCGTCTCGCGGCGCGCGACGAACGCCTGCGCCTGCGAGAGATTCATGCCCTGCACCACCGCCGCGATCACTTCCGCTGGCGCCGTGTTCATGTTGACGGCCGTCGTGGTCGGCAGCACGGTGACGAACGGGCGCAGCCGCTCCACCGCTTCCGGCGTGAAGCCGGGCACGTCGAGCAGAGAATCGACGGTGATCGCCTGTAGCGGCGCGACCGGCGCGTTGCTGTCGGCGTCCTTCAGGCCGGGATCGTCGGTGAAATTGCCGCCGCCGGTGCCGCCGCCCTGCGCAATCTGGGTCATGACCGATTGCGGCGTCGAGGCCGTCGTCGTCGATTGCGTCTGGAAGCGCGTCGCCGATTGCGCGAGGCCCGCGCGAATCTGCAGCGCCGTCGTCTTCGCCAGCGACCCGTTCAGCCCGAGCAGCGCAAGCAGCCGCTGGAACGACGCAATCTGCTCGGCGTTGATCGTCAGCACGCCGGGCGCCGGCGTCGAGACGAGATTGCGCAGGTTGAACTTCGCTTGCGCATCCTCGATCGATCCCGACAGATACGTCTGCGCGCCCTGCTCCGCGCGCACCTCGCCGATCTGGCCGAGGAAATCCGAGAGCCGCGTCTTCGCGATCGGCACGCCCCAGACACCGCCGAGATACGTGACGGTCGGCGACGTATCGGCTTCCGAGCGCAGGATCAGCCGCGTCCAGTCGAGCGCGCTGCGCGAAATCCAGTTCGCCTGCGCGAGCAGCCGCTGGTTCTCGATGCGGCGGATCTGCACTTCCTGCCGCCACAGCATGCCCGACACGAGAATCGCCGACAGCGCGACCACCAGCAGCGCGCTGATGATCGCGACGCCACGCTGGTTCCCGGTGGACGGAGAAAGCGAAGAGGCGCGCATCGTCATTCCCCGACCAGGAAGACGCGCGTGAGCGGCGTCTGGAGGTTCGGCGCGCCGACCGCGACCTGGATGCCGGTGACGGCGCGCTCGAGCGGCGCGCCGCCGAGTTGCGGCACTTTCAGGTTGTTGTCGTTCTCCGTGAGCTTCGAGACGACATCGCCCATCTGCATCGTCCAGCCTTTCTGCGGAATGTAGACGCGCACCGCGAACGACGTCACGCCGCCCATCAGCGGCACCGCGCTCCAGCCGTCTGAACTGTCGCTCGCCGAAAGCCCGCGGCGCACTTCGCCCACGTTCGCCAGCGGCGGCGACGCGAAACGCACGATGCGCCCGCCCGACAGCCGGTAGCGCACCACCTGCAAGCGCGGCGCCACGCCCGGCGCGAACATGCCGCGCACGATCTGCAAGCCGTTGCCGCGAATCGAAATCGCCGTCTGGCCGGTTTCGTCGTCGCTCGCGGCCTGGCGCGCGTCGATGCGCATCTGGTCGAAAAGCTGCGCGACGACGCGCTCGTCCTCCATCGCGTTCGTGATCGCCGTACGCCCGCGGATCACCTGGTCGAGCCCGCGCCACGACAACACCGCGATCACCGCCAGGATCGCGATGGCGATCAGCATTTCGATCAGCGTGAAGCCGCGAGCGCGCCGCTCAGAGCGAACGATTCGTTTCATTCGCCACCACCGTCACCATCTGCGCGAGATTGCCGGGGCGCCCCGGCGTCGCGACGAACATCTCGACGCGGCGAAAAATCGGATTCGGCGTCGCGCTCACGCGCTGCGTGCAGACGAGCCGCAGATTCCCCTGCGAGCAATCGAAACTGCGCGAGCCGATCTCGGGCCACCTATGCGACAGGCGCATTTGCGCGAGTTCATTGTCGGCGCTCCAGCCCGCGAGCAGCCGACGATGCAGGTCCGCCTCGCCGGTCGCGAGCGCGCCGACCGCTCGCAGCGACGCCGCCAGCGCAATCGCGATGATCGCGAGCGCGATCAGCACTTCGATCATCGTAAAGCCGCGCGGACGGGGCGAAGGAGAACGGGGGGCTTGGCGGGCTTCCATCAGCGCACCTGATAGCGGCCGTTGCCGGTCCCGAAGACCGTCGCGCGGCCAGCGGGCGACACGAGCGTGACTTCCATCGGCGTATCGATCGCTTCCGTGCCGAACACGAGCCGTCCGACCGACTTGTCGGTGCCGGCAAACTGGATCGTCACGCCGGTCACGCCGCCTTCCCAGCGGCGCGCGCGAAACAGGTCGTCGCGCAACGGGCGCCAGCCGTCGTCGGTGCGCACGTCGAAGCGAAAGCCGCCATCGAGCGGTTGCCACGCGATCGGCCGCGCGCGCACCTGCGCTTCGTCGCCGGCGGATTCGAAGAGGAGCGCGAGGCGCTGCGCCTCTTCGTTGAGATCGGTGCGCGGGTTGCGCGTGAGTTGCAGCGAGGCAAGCGACACGAGCAGGCCCGCGATCACCAGCACGACCAGCATTTCCAGTAGCGTGAAGCCGCCTTGAGCCCGCGCTTTCGCGTGCGAAAGCGCCCTGCTTGTGACTGTCACGCGGATGGGCCTGTGCCGTTCACTCACTCTCGCTCACTCACTCTCACTCACACCCGCTCGCTCGATGCTGGCTTACTGCCAGGAGCCGACGTCGGCATCGTTGCCCTCGCCGCCCGCCTTGGAGTCGGCGCCGTAGCTGAACACGTCGATTTCGCCATGCACGCCCGGATTCAGGTACTGATACTGGCCGCCCCACGGATCGTTCGGCAGGCGCTCGAGATAGCCGCCGTCCTTCCAGTTGTTCGGAACCGGATCGGTCGACGGCTTTTCGACGAGCGCGCGCAAGCCCTGCTCCTGGGTCGGATAGCGGCCGTTGTCGAGGCGATACAGCTTCATTGCCTGCATGATCGTGCCGATGTCCTGCCTGGCCGCGACGCGACGCGCCTCGTCCGGGCGGCTCATGATCTTCGGCACGATCAGCGCGGCGAGAATGCCGAGAATCGCGATCACCACCATGATTTCGATCAACGTGAACCCGCGTTGGCGGCGTGCCTGCGCCGTCGAAAGTTCCATGCGGCGTTTCGTCCACATTTGCATGACTACTACCTCGTTTCGATGAAGATGTTGTTCGTTCGAAGGGCGCCCGATGCGCCGGTGAAAAGTCCCACGCCGGTTTTGCCGCGCGGGCAGGAAAGCATTCTATAGGTCTGCGCGGCGCCTGCTTTCAAACGCCTTGACCGAACCCGGTCAGCGCACGTAAATCGTCGGGCCGGGCGGGTTCTGGGGCAGGAACACCTCCGATTTCGCGCCGTTCCGGTCGATGATGATCGAGCGCGCGCGCACTTCCGAAAGCTTCACGCCTTGCGTGAGCGGCCCGCCGAGCGAGACCGCGCGCGCCGGCTCGCCGCCGTAGCTGACGATCGCCGCCGCGCCGTGGCCCAGCGCCAGGATGCCGAACAGATGCACGTCCTGGTTGGCCTGCCGTTGCAGTTGTCCGCCGAAGATCGTCGCGGCCTGCTCGACCGACGGCGCGCGCGCCGCCTCCGCGGCCGGCAGCGGCGCGGTCTGGCGCGAGGTCAGCGTAACGATCCAGTAAGTCAGCGTCACGCAGAAAAGAGCCAGCGCGGCGAGCGTCAGGAGGCGGGTTTGCAGGGCGTTCATTACTGCACCAGATTGTTCAGTTCGATGATCGGCAGCATCACGGCCAGCACGATCACCAGCACGATGCCGCCCATCGCGAGGATCAGCAGCGGTTCGAGCAGGCTGGTCAGGAACATCGTGCGGCGTTCCAGTTCGCGCGCTTCGCCTTCGGACGCGCGGTCGAGCATCGTGGTGACGTCGCCGGTCGCTTCGCCCGAGCGGATCAGGTGCACGAGCACCGGCGGAAACGTCTTCGTATTGCCGAGCGCGCGCGACAGCGACGTGCCTTCGCGCACGCGCACGATCGCGTCGTCGACGTTTGCGCGCATCGCCTTGTTGCTGAGCGTTTCGCCGGCCGCCTGCAGCGCGCGCAGGATCGGCACGCCGGCGGCGGTCAGGATCGCGAGCGTGCTTGCAAAACGCACGGTGTTGTAGCCGCGCACGAGCTTGCCGACGAGCGGCGCGGTGAGCAGCCACCGGTCGAATGCCGTGCGCGGGCCGGGCCGCGCGAGAATGCGCTTCACGATCCAGCTGACCAGCACGACGCCGATCAGCACCGCCCACCAGTAGCTGCGCACGAAGCCGGAGAGCGCCATCATCATGATGGTGAGGAACGGCAGCGACTGCTTGGTGCTGGCGAACACGTTCACGACCTGCGGCACGACGTAGCTCAACAGGAACGTGACGATGCCGAACGCGATCACCGTGACGACCGCCGGATAGGTGAACGCGAGCACGATCTTTTGCTTCAGCGCGTTGCGCTGCTCGATGTAGTCGGCGAGACGCGACAGCACGAGTCCGAGCTTGCCGGTGTGTTCACCGGCCGCCACCAGCGCGCGATAAATCTCGGGAAAGTCGCGCGGATGCTGCTCGAGCGCGTTCGCGAACGAATGCCCGCCGAGAACTTCGGCGCGGATCGCGGCCATCAGTTCGCGGATGTAGTCGCGCTCCGACTGCTCGGTCAGCACCGCGAGCGTCTCGCCGAGCGGCAAGCCCGCGATCAGGAGGCTGGCGAGCTGGCGCGTGAGAATCGCCTGCTCGCGCTGCGAAAGCCGTCGTCCGAGCGACAGCCGGTGCTGGCGCTCGCCGCGCGTGCGGCTGCCGGCCGGCTCGACGACGAGCGGCGTCAGCCCTTGCGTGCGCAGATGGCCGCGCGCGGAGCGGGCGCTGTCGGCATCGAGCACGCCTTTTTGCGTCTTGCCCGCCTGGTCGATCGCTTCGAATCGGAACGCCGGCATCGCGTTACTCCCCGCCCGTCACGCGCAGCACTTCCTCGAGCGAGGTCACGCCCGTCTCGAGCCAGCGGTTGCCGTCTTCGCGCAGCGTGCGCATGCCCTGCGCGCGGCCGGCGGCGAGAATCTCGGCGTCGGCGGCGTTGCGGTGGATCAGCGGACGCAGCCCGTCGTCGACGAGCAGCAGTTCGTAGACGCCGCGACGCCCCGTGTAGCCCGATTGCCCGCAACGCTCGCAGCCGACCGGATGCCAGTGCTTCACGCCGCCCTCGATGCGCTCTTCCTTGCACACCGGGCACAACTGGCGCACGAGCCGCTGCGCCAGCACGCCAAGCAGCGACGAAGCCAGCAGATACGGCTCGACGCCCATGTCGGTGAGACGCGTGACGGCGGACGCCGCGTCGTTCGTGTGCAGCGTCGCGAGCACGAGGTGACCGGTCAGCGACGCCTGCACCGCGATCTGCGCGGTTTCGAGGTCGCGGATTTCACCGATCATGATGATGTCCGGGTCCTGCCGCAGGATCGAGCGCAACGCGCGCGCGAACGTCATGCCGATGCGCTCGTTCACCTGCGTCTGGCCGATGCCGGACAAGTCGTATTCGATCGGGTCCTCCACCGTCATGATGTTGGTGGTGGTCGTTTCCAGCCGGGACATCGCGGCGTACAGCGTGGTCGTCTTGCCGGAGCCGGTCGGGCCGGTCACGAGCACGATGCCGTGCGGGCGGCCGATCAGCTTGTCGAAGTCGACCAGCGTGTCGCGCGCCATGCCGAGCTTTTCGAGATTCAGGCGCTGCGCGTCCTTTTCCAGCAGACGCAGCACCGCGCGCTCGCCGTGGCCGGTCGGCAGCGTCGACACCCGCACGTCGACCGGCCGCCCGCCGACGCGCAGCGTGATCCGCCCGTCCTGCGGCAGCCGCTTCTCCGCGATGTCGAGTTGCGCCATGATCTTGATCCGCGAGATCAGCGCGCCATGCAGCGCTTTCTTCGGACGCACGACGTCGCGCAACGTGCCGTCGACGCGAAACCGCACGACCGACGCGTTCTCGAACGGTTCGATGTGGATATCCGACGCCTGCTCGCGCGCGGCCTGCGTGAGCAGCGCGTTGATCATGCGGATGATCGGCGCGTCGTCTTCCGATTCGAGCAGGTCCTCGATTTCCGGGATGTCCTGCATCAGCCGCGACAGATCGACTTCGCCTTCCACTTCGCCCACGACCTGCGCCGCGCTGCCGTCGTTGCGCGCATACGCCGAGTTGATCGCGGCGGCCAGTTCGTCGGCGGGCACGCGCACGACGGTGAGCGCGCCGAAATTGCGGGCGACTTCGGCAAGCGCCGCGTCGCTCGTGCGGTCGCTGATCCAGACTTCGATGCTGTCCGCGTGCTGATGCGCGACGAGAATCTGCCCGGTGCGCGCGAAGCCGTACGGCACGAGGCGCGCCGCGAGCGGCGACGGGATGCCGCTGCCCGTGGCATTCGTGCCGGCATGGCCCGCAGGCGCGCTCACGGTGTTCACGGCCGCGCTCCCGCGCCGCTATTGAGCGGCGTGCCCGGCACCGAGTTGTTCGGCACCGCGTAGTTGCTCACGCCGTTGTTGTCCGGCGGAACCTGCTGCGCGCCCTGCGGCGCCTGCGCCGCGTTCGGGTCCTGCGGCAGCGTCGTGCTGCCGGTCGGCGAGCGCGTCGTGTCGTTCCAGTTGAAGAGATTCTGCGCGGGGACGCCGCCCTGGCTCGGCCCGATCGGCGCCGGCGGCATCATCGGGACGTCCTTGTCCCTGACGAGGCGGTTATCCGTCGTCGAGCCGTATTGCTGCTGGCGCAGATAATCGTAGCGCGTGGTCGCGATCTGCGTGCTGGTCGCCTGGTCGCGCACGATCACCGGGCGCAGGAACACCATCAGGTTGGTTTTCGTGCGCGTCTTGTTCTCGCTCCGAAACAGGCTGCCGATCCACGGAATGTCGCCGAGCAGCGGAATCTTGCTGTTGCCCGCGTTGTACTGGTCCTGCATCAAGCCGCCGATCACGACGATTTCGCCGTCGTCGGCGAGGATGGTCGACTGGATCGAGCGCGTGTTGATCGTCACGCCGCCGGGGTTGTTCGTCGTCGTGGTATCGACGCTGGAATCTTCCTGGTAGAGCTGCAGCTTCAGGATGCCGCCTTCGGTGATCTGCGGCTTGACGTGCAGCGTCACGCCGACGTCGCGCCGGTCGAACGTATTGAACGCGGTGACCGAGGTCGCCGTGTTGGCGGTCGGCGTGGCGTAAGAGCCGGTGACAACCGGCACGTTCTGGCCGACGACGATCTTCGCTTCCTCGTTGTCGAGCGTGATCAGGTTCGGCGTCGAGAGGATGTTCGCGTCGGCAGACGTCGAGAGCGCCTGCAGCAAGCCGCCGAGCCCGAAGAAATTGCCGAACTTGTGCAGCAGGCCGACGTTCAGGCCGGTCGGCAGCGCCGCGGCGGCCGCCGCGAGCCCCGACACGTTCGACCCGGCCGTATTGCCGGCGACCGTGAGGTCGACGATGTTCGAGCCTGCCGACCCGAAGCTCGTGCTGCCGTACACGCCATTGTTCCCGCCGTTCGACAACAAGAGCCCCTGCCACTGGATGCCGAGATTCGCCCCCGTCGTCGCCGACAATTCGACGATCAGCGCCTCGATGTACACCTGCGCGCGGCGGGCGTCGAGCTGGTCGATGACCGAGCGCAAATTGCGGTACACGGGCTCGGACGCCGTGATGATCAGGGAATTCGTCGCGGCATCGGCCTGGATCATGCCGCCGCCCTGCTGGTCGCCGCTGGTGTCGCTGTCCTTGTTCGTGAAGCCGGTGTCCTTCGTCGTGCCGCCGCCGCCCGACATCGGATTGCTGCCCGAGGCGGAACCGCCGGACAGGCCGCCCGGCAGCGGCGGCAGGCCGGCGGCGCCCGTCGACGTGGACGACTGGTTGTACGAATTCGACGCATTCGAGTTCGATCCGTTGCTGGACGTATCGTTGCCGCCGCCGCCCTTGCCGAGCATGCCGCGCAGCGTTTTCGCGAGACGCGTGGCGTCGGCGTTGCGCAGCGTGACGACGTGCATGTTGCCCGGCTGGGAGGTCGGCGCGTCGAGCTTCTGCGCCAGTTGCTTCGCCGCGGCGAGCCGCGCCGAACTGGAGGCGCGCAGCATCAGCGAATTGGTGCGCGGATCGGGCGTCGCGGTGACCTTGAGCGTGACATCGTTGCTGCCGACCGCGCCCGGGTCGAGGAGCTTGTTCAACTGCTCGGCGACATCGATTGCATTGGCGTTCTTCAAATGCACGACGTCGACGGAGCGGCCGGCGGCCGTGTCGATGCCCGCGATGATGCCGGCGATGCGCCGCACGTTGTCGGCGTAATCCGTCACGACGAGCGTGTTGTTGCTCGGGTAGGCTGCGATCGTGTTGTTCGGCGAGATGAGCGGGCGCAGCACCGGCAGCAGGTTATTCGCCGACTCGTTGTGCAACGAGAACACCTGCGTGATCACCTGGTCGCCGCGTGCGGTCGGCGCATTGCCGACGTAGGTCGGCACGCCCTGGAGCTTCGCGTCGGCTTCCGGCACGACTTTCAGCACGCCGTGATCCTGCACGAGCGAAAAGCCCTGCATGCGCAATGCGGATTGCAGCGTCTTCAACGCCTGCTCTTCCGGGACCGGATTCTCCGAGACGAGGTTCAACTGCCCCTTCACGCGTGGGTCGACGATGATCGTCTTACCGGTTGCGGCGCCTATCGCGCGCGCAACCTGATCAATATCCGCGTTGACGAAATTCAGCGTCACTTGCGCCTGTGCGACCTGCGCCGTGACAAGTCCTGCC
Organism: Caballeronia choica; assembly: GCF_001544535.1. Classification (GTDB taxonomy): domain Bacteria; phylum Pseudomonadota; class Gammaproteobacteria; order Burkholderiales; family Burkholderiaceae; genus Caballeronia; species Caballeronia choica. Next base: position 23,024 of record NZ_FCON02000063.1, read on the forward strand.
ATCAGCAGTGCCGTCACGGTGCGACGCAGTGCCATACGTTTTCTTCTCATGGAGTGTCATTTCAAGGCCGGGGCGTCAAGCCCGAGGCCAGCTGCAAGTGCCTTTCAAACTCGCTGAAAGCGCCAGCCTACAACGATTTCAGACGGTCCTTCCGTCATTGCCCGTATCCCAAAAACGTGCACCTTAGCAGCTTTTGGAGGCTGGATTGTCACAATGAGTCCGCTTTACGGCGGTCGATCTCAAAAATATGGAATGCCTAAAGCTTTCGAAAAACTTGCCGTCAGACAGATAAACGGCCTGCGGTTTGGCACGCTTTTATGCCAAAAACGACAATCTTAACCGCCCTGAAGGGCTTATTATTCAGACCTTTAAAAAAAGCGGCCGCGCCGGGCTGATTCGTGCCCGCGCCGGTCTTTCGTATGACTTTGGCGCCGGACTCCTTGTGTATGTCCGATGGCCAACTTATCGACGAAATAGTCTGCCGTTATGATACGGGCGACACCCGGTTGCGGGCGGCCGGTGTCGAGGCGGGTTTTCCCGATGATGCACGACACGCGGCGGGGTCGGCGGCGTTGCGTGCAGCGGATAGGTATGTTTGCCCGTGCGGGCAAGTGGGGCGAAATACGATGAAGAAATTCCTGCGATGGTTTGCGATCGGCGTCGGTGCCTGGACGGCGGCCTCCGCGCACGCCGACTGTTTCGACGAGGCGGCGAAGTACCAGAAGGTCAATCCGCTGATTCTGCGCGCCATCGCCTGGCAGGAATCGCACAACAGGCCGGACGCCGTCAACAAGAACGCCAACGGCTCCATCGACTACGGTCTGATGCAGATCAACTCCATCCATCTCAACACGCTTTCGCAGTACGGCATTTCGAGCGGCACGCTGATGGAACCCTGCAAGAGCGTCTACGTCGCGGCCTGGCATCTGCGCCAGAAGATGAACAAGTATGGCAATAGCTGGCAGGCGGTCGGCGCCTACCATTCCGAGACGCCTGCCGAGCGGGACAAGTATTCCCGGCAGATCATCGGCATTCTCAGCCGCTGGAAGCTGCTCCAGGCTTCGCGCTGAAGCGGTCCGCCGCTGTTTGCAGCTGTTCGTCGAGCGACGCCCGCCGCGACGGTACGCCCGCCTTTTGATGCACAATCCCCTTTTCAGCAACGGTGCGCGCCCGCGCCCTGAGACAACCGCCGTTGCACGTTCGCCATTCGCGTTGGCTTCGCGCCCGCTGCTCCCGGCGCCACTCCTCACCTCCCCTTTGCGATGAACCAGTCACCTCTGCCAGTCACCGTGCTCTCCGGATTTTCCGGCGCGGGCAAGACCTCGCTTCTGAATCACCTGCTCGCGAACGGCGACGGACTGCGGATCGCGGCCATCGTCAGCGATCCGGCCGACGCCCAGTCGATCGAGATGTCGAACGGATGCGAGCGCCACGTCCTGCGTGACGACCTCGCGGCCACCATCGAGCGGCTTGCCGCCGAAAGCCGTTTCGACGCGGTCGTGGTCGAATCGTCGGGTATCACCGATCCGGTTCGGGTCGCCGAAAGCCTCGCGCTTGCGGAAAGCGAAGGCGAAGAAGCTTTCGCGGATATCGTGCGCCTCGACACGATGGTGACGGTCGTCGACGCAGCGGGTTTCCTGCGCGACTACGCACGCACGGAGTCGCTCGCCGAGCGCGGCATCGAGGACGACGAACACGACGATCGCACCATCGTCGAGGTGCTCGTCGAACAGGTCGAATTCTGCGATGTGATCGTCGTGAACAAGACGGATCTCGTCAGCGCCGATGCGCTCGTGCGTCTCAGGCAGGTCCTGCACGCGCTCAACCCGCGCGCGGTGTTGATCGACGCGCGCTTCGGCGACGTCGCCCCGGCCGAGGTCGTGAATACGGAACGCTTCGATTTCGACGAAACGGCGAGCGCGGCCGGCTGGCTCGTGACGCTGCATGCTGAGGACAACCCCGACGAACCTGGCGCTGAAGATGAGCAAGAGGATCTCGCGCATCTCGTCTATCGGGCGCGCCGGCCGTTTCATCCCGAGCGTCTGTGGACGCTCCTGCACGAGGAATGGCCGCACGTGCTGCGCAGCAAGGGCTTCTTCTGGCTGGCGACGCGCAATGACGTCGGCGGGACGTTGTCGCAGGCGGGTGGCGCATGCCGTCATGGTCCGGCGGGCGTCTGGTGGGCCGCGCAGGATCGCAGCGAATGGCCGACGGGCGATGCGGAACTGGAGGCGGAAATCGTGCAGGACTGGTACGGCGATCCCGACGACATGACGGTCGGCGACCGTCGTCAGGAACTCGTGCTGATCGGCACGGATCTCGATGCTGACGCGTGGCGCGGCAAGTTCGACGCCTGTCTTCTCACCGATGAGGAATGGGCGCAGGGCCCCGAAGGATGGAAGCGCTTCAGCGACCCGTTCCCCTCATGGGACATCGAAGAACACACGCATGACCACGACCATGACGACGACTGCGATTGCGGGCATCCCATGCACTGAACGGCTTGATAGCGTGACAGGCGCACACGAAAAAAAACCCGCCGGCAGCGGCGGGTGATTTACAACTCGTTCCAGCTCGGTTCCCAACTCATCCAGCTTGCTGCAACGCACCGGCCAAGGGCGCCCCGGTCAGGCAGCCCGACAATCGGCACGAAACTTAGCGCTTGTTCACTGCGTCCTTGAATGCCTTGCCAGCCGTAAACTTGACGGTCTTGGCGGCCGGAATCTTGATGGATTCGCCGGTCTTCGGGTTGCGGCCGGTGCGCGCTGCGCGCTTGCCCGAGCCGAAGCTGCCAAAGCCGATCAACTGCACAGCGTCACCCTTCGATACAGCCTTCTTGATCACTTCGAGCAGCGTGTCCAGCGTTTCACCGGTTTGAGCCTTGCTGGCGCCGGTCTGAGCGGCCACGGCGTCGATCAGTTCCTGTTTGTTCATTAAGGTTCCTTTATCAGTTTAGGTTGACACGAACAGCGCGAACGCGCCGATTATACGTGCGCGGGCCGTGCAGTCGAGCGGTGGCGGCATTCCGGCGCCCCCGGCCGCTGATCTGGCGTTGCTCCACATCATGGCCGTCCTGCCGTCTCTCTATGCGGCGCTTGGTATCATAGCGCAGCGCAAACCCAATCAGGATAAGGGTTTCAAAGATTTACCCTTAATTTTCGGGCGCCTTTTGGATTTTTGCCGGCGTCCGGGTCCCGGGTCCAGTCCATGCTACGTGAGCTCATTGCCGAATACGGGTTGCCGTTGGTTTTTGCCAACGTCCTGCTGGAGTCCCTCGGGCTACCCCTTCCAGCCTTGCCCACCTTGATTCTCACGGGTGCGATCACGTTCGCCGCGAGCCCCGTTTCGGCCCCCGATGGGTGGCTTCCCCAATTGCCTTTGCTCGCGATCGTGGCCGTCGCGATGATCGCCGCCCTGCTCGGCGACATGCTCTGGTTCTGGCTCGGCAAGCGCTACGGCAACCGGGTCCTGCGGTTCCTCTGCACGCTCTCGATGTCGCGCGATACGTGCGTATCCCGAAGCCTGGATTTCTTCGGGCGCTTCGGCCTGCGGGTGCTGACGGTATCGAAGTTCATCCCCGGCTTGTCGACGCTCGCGATTCCGGTGGCAGGCGCGACCGGTGCCGGCTTCGGCAGCTTCCTCTTCTATGACACGATCGGCTGCGCGCTGTGGGCCGGGCTCGGCGTTGCGCTCGGCACGATGTTCGCGACCGCCGTCGACACGGTCCTCGCCTGGCTCGACTGGCTCGGGCGCGGCGCGCTCGGGGTCGTCGGCGCGGCGCTGGTGGCGTATGTGGGCGTGAGATGGTGGCGGCGCATGTCGCTGCTGCGGCGGCTGCGCATGACGCGCATCGACATCCGGCAATTGCGTGCGCTGCTGGACGGCGAGCCGCCGCCGGTGATCGTCGACGTCCGGCGCGAGGTGGGCCGCGCGATCGATCCGTTCGTGATTCCCGGCGCGCTCGCGCTGCGCGACGGCGACGCCGTACCGCAACTCGCCGCCCTGCCCCGCGACCGCAAGCTCGTGATGTACTGCGATTGTCCGAACGAGATCTCGGCGGCGCTCGCCACGGAGGAACTGAAGGCGCACGGATTCGCCGATGTCGCGCCGCTCGCGGGCGGTCTCGCCGCATGGCGCGCGGCGGGCTATGCGCTCGAGCCGCTCTTGCTCGATGCCGCCGCGAAGGACGCGATGCAGCACGCCGCGAAATCGGCTTCATCGTGACGCGTTTTCGAAGACGTTCCTTCACCTGCGCGGTTCGCTGAACCGCATTGCGTCCATTGAATGACCCATCCGTTCTTCACCCTGCATGACCTGCCCCGCGCCTGGGGCGGACGGCGCAATTTCGTGATCGTCGATACGCATTTCGGCGATGCCCGCGCCTTCCTCGAAGCATGGACCGCATGGCGCGCCGATACCGCGCGTTGCGAGCGTCTGCATTTCGTGTCGGCGGGGTCGCCGGGTATGCTCGATCGCGTGCCGGCCGTAGAGTCCGGGCCGCTTGCGGTGCTTCTTGCCGACGCATGGCCGATGCGCGTGACGGGCGTGCATCGGCTGGAATTCGAGGCGGGACGCGTCGTGCTGACGCTGGCCGTCGGCGATGTCGCGGACGTGCTGCAAAAGCTCTGGCTGCGCGCCGACGCGTTCAATCTTCGCGTCGATCCCGCCGACGATCCGCGTTCGGTGTGCAAGACGCTTGCGCGCGTCGCGGGTGAAAACGCGACGGTCGTCGCCGACCGTCATCCGATGTTGCGGCGCTCGCTTGAAGCTGCCGGTTTTGTTTGCGATCAGGCGACGCAAGAAGCGCAAGCGCCCTTCACCGCCCGCTTCGCGCCGCGCTGGCGCGTGCGGCGGCACGAACCGCCGCTCGCCGTCGCAGCACCGGACCGGCACGCCATCGTGATCGGCGCCGGGCTCGCCGGCTGCGCGGTCACCGCGCGCCTCGCGTCGCGCGGCTGGCGCATCACGCTGGTCGACCGTCACGACGGCGTCGCACGCGATGCCTCCGGCAATCCAGCCGGCGTGTTTCATCCGATCGTCTGGCGCGACGACAGCATCGCCGCCCGCCTCACGCGCGCGTGTTTCCTCTACGCGTTGCGTCACTGGACCGAACTCGAAAACGCGGGCCACGACTTGCTGCGCACCCGCGACGGCCTGCTCCAGATCGCCGACACGCCCGACGACGCGCAAGCCATCGCCGACGCCATCGCGCGCTTCGGCTTGCCACCGTCCTATGCCGTCGCGGCGACGCAGGCCGAAGCATCGCGTATAGCCGGTATCGACGTTGCGCGCGGCGGCTGGTTTTTTCCGCGCGGCGGTGCGATCTCGCCCGCCGCGATCTGCGCGGCGCAATGCGCGACGGCGGGCGCCGCGCTCACGCGCCGCTTTGCCACGCAGGTCGCGCGCATCGAGCATGACGGCCGCGACTGGCTCGCCATCGATCCAGCCGGTGTCACGATCGCGCAAGCGCCGGTCGTCGTGCTCGCGAACGCGCACGACGCGATGCGGCTGGCGAACCTTCACGGCCAGCCGACGCGCGGCGTGCGCGGCCAGCTCACGGTGCTCGAACATACGCCGCTCGATGCGTTGCGCGCGCCGGTCATCGGCGATGGCTACGCGGTGCCCTTGGCCGCGCATCGAACGCTGACGGGCGCCACCTATGACATCGACAGCACGGATCGCGAGATTCGCGCCGCCGGACATCTTGAGAACCTCGAACGCATCGCACGGATGCTGCCTTCGTCGATAGTTGACTCCGCACAGCAATACGAAGGCCGGGTCGCGTTTCGCTGCGTGACGAGCGACCGCATGCCGATGATCGGCCAGTTCGCCGACGAAGCCGCCGCACGAACCGACGCGAACCGCTTGTCGGGCGCATGGCCGCTCGACCTGCCGCGCGCGACGGGACTGTACGGCGCGTTCGCGTTCGGATCGCGCGGGCTCGTGTGGTCGGCGCTGGGAGCGGAGTTGATCGCGTCGCAGATCGAAGGCGAGCCGTGGCCAATCGAGCGCGAGCTGGCCGAAGCCTTGGACCCCGCGCGCTTTCTCTTGCGCGCATTGCGACACGGCGAATTCACGCAATCGTGACAAGCTTGGCACCGGCCGGCGTTATCCACCGAAGCCTGTGGATAACACTTTGGAGAGCGGGCGAAAGACTTGTGAACTCGCTGTGGGCGTAAACGGGACAACTCCTTTCGCCGGTCGCCGGAGAAAAAGTTGTTCCGACTTCGCGATGCGCCGCTCACATCTTCACTGTCGGCTTTTGCTTTCTTCAAGTCCTTGAATGCAAGCTGAAAATTCAAGTTATCCACAGAAACGGGCTGCCCTTGTTAACTGCTACTACGTATACATACGGTAAACATGTAAACACCTGAACCGAGGGCCATCGGCAGAGGTGAAAACGACATCCGGCGCGCTTCGCGAGCTTTTTTCCGGGTCCGTTCAAGCAACCGGTTCGATTTACCAGATTGACTCGATCATCCGCACTTCTCTGTCATGTGTTTCGACCTATGGCACAATCGCCCTTCTTCCCGCGTCACATCGCTCACGCGGTGTCCGCCTTCAATGGAACGATGGACGTGAGGTCAGAATCTGATCATCAACGCCAACGCTATCGTTCGCTGTGTCCGGTCTTGCGCTCGAACGGGGGTTCGTTCGCTACCGCTGTCGACAAGACGAACGGTGCGCACGGTCCTCTGGCGCGGCCGGCGCAACGTCCTAATCAATGCACGGTCTGTTCGTGACGCCGTGTTCGGTTCGAATTTCGTTTCGCCTGAGTAAAGCAACGCTCGATCTGTCGGACGAGTCGCTTTGTCCGCGAGCGTTTCGCTGTACACGCCAAGTCACGTAGCAGCTCACGTGCTCCATCTGCTGGAAGCTGAAGGAGAAGCCAACACGATGAATTCGGCATTTTCATTTTTACCCGCCTGGCCGCTCGTGCCCGACGCCATCTTCTGGGCCGGCATCGCGCTCGTCGCCGCGGGCCTCTGTGGCGAATTGCTGTGGCGCGCCTGGCGCCTGCCGCGCATCACCGGCTATGCGGTGATCGGCCTGATCGCGGGCAACGCGGGGTTCAGCGTGATCGACGTGAGCGATGCCGGACTCTCCCGGCCGCTGCTCGATGTCGCGCTTGGCCTGCTGCTGTTCGAACTCGGCAGCCGGCTCGACCTGCGCTGGATTCGCCGCAATCCTTACCTGATCCTGTCGAGCATCGCGGAGTCCACGCTGACGTTCGGCCTCGTACTGATCGCGCTGATGCTGTGCAACGTGCCGACGATGCAGTCGGTCGTGATCGCCGCGATCGCGATGGCGACCTCGCCCGCGATGGTGATCCAGCTCAAGACCGAATTGCGCGCCGAAGGCCAGGTCACGCAGCGTCTTCTGACGCTGACCGCGTTGAACAGCATGTACGCCGTGGTGGTGGAAAAACTGGCGGCCGGCGTGCTGCATCAGGAAATCTACGGCAACACGTTCGCGACCATCGTCCAGCCGCTTTACCTGCTGATCGGCTCGCTCGTGCTCGCGTTCCTGCTCGCGCGTGCGTGCAATCTGCTGTACGGGCGCCTGAACGTGAACGACGAACATTCATTCGTCGCATTGTTCGGGCTCGTGCTGCTGGCAATCGCGGTCGCGCATCTCTTCAAGCTTTCGACGATTCTCGCGTTGCTTGCCGCCGGCATCATCGTGAAGAACGCCGACGAGCGCCCGCAACTCTGGCCGACGCATTTCGGTTCGGCCGGATGGCTGCTGACGGTGATCCTGTTCGCGCTGACGCTCACCGCATTCGAATGGGGCGACATCGCGCTCGGCGGCGTGGCGGCGCTCGCACTGATCGCGGCGCGTTTCTTCGGCAAACTGGTCGGCGTGCTGATCTTCGCGAAGCCGAGCGGGCTCGACTGGAAGCAGGGCGTGGCGCTCGGCGTCTCGCTCACGCCGATGTCGGCGCTCGCGTACCTGCTCGTTGACGACATGTATGTGCTTTATCCGGACTACGACCCGAAACTGCGCGCGATCGTCATGTGTTCGATTGTCGTGCTGCAGGTCGTGGCGCCGTTTGTCGTGTATCGCAGCCTGTCGGCCGTCGGCGAACGACGCGAATGATGACCCACGCGAAGCAGCGCAAATCAATGCGAATCCACGCGCGGTCAATGAAAAGCATCGATTAATCAAGAGGCGTCATGTCACTCGAACCCTTCATCAACTCTGAACCGTTCACGTTCGGCGTCGAACTGGAAATCCAGGTCGTCAATACGCACGACTATGACTTGACCAAGGCCGCATCCGACCTGATGCGCCTCATCAAGGACGAAAAGATTCCGGGCAACATCACGCCCGAAATCACGGAAAGCATGATCGAACTGTCGACGGGCATCTGCACGACGCACGAGCAGGCCGTCACCGATCTGCGCGCGATCCGCGACACGCTCGTCAAGGCGGCGGACCAGTTGAACGTCGGCCTGTGCGGCGGCGGCACGCACGCGTTCCAGCAATGGAGCGAGCGTCAGATCTTCGACACCCCGCGTTTCCAGTACATCTCGGAGCTTTACGGCTATCTCGCCAAGCAGTTCACCGTGTTCGGCCAGCACGTGCATATCGGCTGCCCGGATCCGAACAGCGCGCTGTTCCTGCTGCATTCGATGTCGCGCTTCATCCCCCATTTCATCGCGCTTTCGGCTTCATCGCCGTACATCCAGGGCGTCGATACCGGCTTTCACTCGGCGCGGCTGAATTCGGTGTTCGCGTTTCCGCTGTCGGGCCGCGCGCCGTTCGCGCTCACGTGGGACAGCTTCGAGGAATATTTCTCGAAGATGGTGAGCACGGGCGTCGTCAACAGCATGAAGGACTTCTACTGGGACATCCGGCCGAAGCCCGGTTTCGGCACGATCGAGGTCCGCGTGATGGATACGCCGCTGTCGGTGGATCGCGCGGCCGCGATCGCGTGCTATATCCAGACGCTCGCGCGCTATCTTCTGCTCGACAAGCCGCTCACGCTCAAGGAAGACGATTACCTCGTCTACACCTTCAACCGCTTCGAGGCGTGCCGCTTCGGACTGGAAGGCGTCTGCATCAATCCGCAGACGGGCGAGCGCCGGACCATCGCCGAAGACATCCTCGCGACGCTCGACGTCCTCGCGCCGCACGCCGAGGCGCTGGGTTCGACCGAAGCGCTGAAGCAGGTCGGCGACATCACCCGCGGCAGCAACGATGCGACGTGGCTGCGTGGCGTCTTCCACAAGGAAAAGTCGCTGCATGAAGCTGTGCGGCAGCAATGCATTCAGTGGCGCCAATGAAGGCGCGATGCCGTCATCCGGAGAACCCGCTTTCGAGCGGGTTTTTTTTCGAAATTTTCTGATCCCGACGTTCCCGCGCTTCCGACGAGGCGCCTCTAAGGTTTACCTTTGACAGGCCGTATACATACGTAATAGTAGTTAACAAGCATCGCCGGATTCTGTGGACAACTGCAAAAAGCCAAATAAAGTCAAGGTGCTAGCAGGGAGATAAGTCTGCGTAACCGGCGTGTATCATGTGCCGGAACCCGGGACAACGAAACAGCGTCCAAGTCGAGTCGGCGACTTATCAAGAATCCGCGCACAACAAAAAGATGAGTTTTCCCACGGGTTATCCACAGTGTCGCGTGAATAACTAAGGTGTACGTTTGTTCTGTGTCGCTTAGAATGTGGTCTTTGCCGATCTGCGTAACCGGGATGGGCAGGAAAAAAAGGAAGCGCCAGCTGCAAGACAATAAGGCGCGATGAGAGTGCAACGTCCCATCGGGCGCTACGAAGTTGGATTGGTACGCCTGAATTTTGAGACAACGGGGTATCCGGCTGAAAATTGGTCGGAGCAAGAGCCTGCGGATCGTTTGCGGGATGTCCGTTGTCAAAACACATAAGCGGAACAAGAAGCGGAAGATTATGAGCGAAGGCGTTTACGGAGAGCAGGCGACGGGGCGGGTGACCCACGGCCTGCTGCGGCTGAGCACGGCGATGCGCAGCCAGGCATGGGAATGGGCGGAAGGCGTCGGGCTCACGCCGACCCAGGGTGAAATCCTCGTGCTGCTGATGCAGCGCAGAGGGCCGATGCGGCTCGGCGAGATCGCACGCGAAACCGCGTTGACGGCCGCGACCACCAGCGACGCGGTGAGCACGCTGGAGGGCAAGGGTCTGGTCGAGAAGCGCCGTGCGATCGACGATGGCCGTGCGCTCGCGGTCCGTCTGACCGCGCGCGGCCGCACGGCGGCCAAGCGCGCGCTGCAATGGCCGGAATTTCTGGCGAAGGCAGTCGGCACATTGCGCGTCGACGAACAAGCCGCCTTCTACCGGACGCTGCTCAAGACCATCCGCCAGCTCGAGACGCAGGAACAGATTCCGGCGCACCGCATGTGTCTGTCGTGCTCGCATTTCGAGGCTAGCAAGAATCCTAAGAAAACGCCGCATCACTGCGCGCTTCTGCAGATTTCGATGGCCGACACCGATCTGCGCCTCGATTGTTCGGTATACGAAGAAGCGGACGTCGCCACGCAGAAGAAGAGCTGGAAGCTTTTCGCCCAGGTGGCTTGAATCTTGGCCTGAGCGCCCATCCGGCAGGGATGGGCGCTTCGCTGCGAGTCGGTTAGACTGTGCCGGTCGCGCCCCCATTGCGGCGGCGCGGCGGGTCTCCCATTCGCAGCCACCAAGCCACGGAATCCTGCCGATGAAACATGAAGTCCTGGCGATTCGCCACGTTTACTTCGAAGATCTGGGCAATCTCGAACTGGCACTCGGCGACCGCGGCCATTTCGTGCGTTATCTCGACGTCGGCCGTGGCCGCATCGACGCCCCGAATCCGCTCGATCCGTCGCTGATGGTCGTGCTCGGCGGCCCGATCGGCGCCCACGACGAAGCCAGTTATCCGCACCTCACGCCGCTGCTCTCGATGCTGGAAAAGCGCATCGCGGCCGGGCTGCCGACCATCGGCATCTGCCTCGGCGCGCAGTTGATCGCGCGCTCGCTCGGTGCGCGCGTCTATCCGGCGGCGGAACGGGAACTCGGCTGGGCGCCGCTCGCGCTCACCGATGCCGGCCGGGCGTCGGCGCTCCGGCATCTCGAAGCAGACGGCCAATCGACGCCTGTCTTTCACTGGCACGGCGACACCTTCGATCTCCCCAACGGCGCGATGCATCTGGCCTCGACGCCCGCCTGCGCGAACCAGGCGTTCACGTGGGGCCGGCATGTGCTTGCGCTCCAGTGCCATCCCGAAGTGCTCGCCGACCGTTTCGAAAGCTGGCTCGTCGCCTATCCCGGCGACATCGCGCAAAGCGGCACGAGCGCGACGCGCCTGCGCGCGGATACCGCGCGCTTCGGCCCGGGACTCGAGCGCGCGGCGCGCGCGATGTTCGGCGAATGGCTCGACCAGTTCGATTTCAGGCAACGCTAGGCTTTGGATTTCATGCAGACAATTCTCGATGCCGTGCTCGTCGGCCAGGTCGCGCCGCTGGGTGCGCACGGCAAGCGCAGCGCGATTCACAAGACGCCGGTGCGCGAGCGCGTGCGCGTCGGCGAAACCGGCATCGAAGGCGACGAGCAGTGCGAACGCAAGCATCACGGCGGCCCGGAGAAAGCGCTGCACCACTATTCGTTCGATCACTACGCGACGTGGCGTGAAGAATGGATCGTCGGCGCCAGCGGGCTCGAACGTTTTCAGACGCCGGGCGCTTTCGGGGAAAACCTGTCGACGCGCGGCATCGATGAAAACGATGTCTGCGTCGGCGATGTGTTTCGCATCGGCACGGCGATCGTGCAGGTGTCGCAGGCGCGCCAGCCGTGCTGGAAGCTCAACCTGCGCTTCTCGCGCGACGACATGTCGCGCCGCGTGCAGGAGACGCGCCGCACCGGCTGGTATTACCGCGTGCTGGAACCGGGCGAGATCGGCGCGGGCGATGCCGTCGAACGGCTCGCGCGGCCGCATCCGGAATGGACGGTCGCGCGGCTCTTGCGCGTGCTCTACGTCGATCGCAACGACCGCGCTTCGCTCGAACAGATGGCGACGCTCGACACGCTTACGGCGTCCTGGCGCAACACCGCCGCGAAGCGCCTGGCGAGCGGCGAGGTCGAATCGTGGTCGAGCCGCCTCGATACGCCCGCGAACGGCTGAAGCGTTTCACGGCCTGCAAGCGATCTGCAGGAACAAAAGCGAAGTGCTATTCTCGATCGCAATTTTCCTCACCGGACACTCGTCATGAGCGCGTTGTTCTCACCGGCCACGCTGCGTGGCGTCACGCTGCGCAATCGCATCGTCGTGTCACCGATGTGCCAGTACTCCGCCGAGCGCGGCGAAGCCAACGAATGGCACATGATCCATCTCGGGACCCTCGCGCTCTCGGGCGCCGCGATGCTGTTCATCGAGGCGACCGCCGTCGAACCGGACGGCCGCATCACGCCCGGCGACCTGGGCCTCTGGGACGACGCCACCGAAGCCGCGCTCAAGCCCGTTCTCGCCGCGATCCGCAAGCATTCGAAGATCGCCGTGACGATGCAGCTTGCGCACGCGGGCCGCAAGGCGTCGAGCCACGTGCCGTGGGACGGCGGGCAGTTGATCGCGGTGTCGGAAGGCGGATGGCTGCCGTGCGCGCCGTCGGCGGTTCCGCACAAGGAAGGCGAAGCGGCACCGCTCGCTCTCGACACCGCCGGCCTGATGCGCGTGCGCGAAGCGTTCGTCGCGTCGGCGAAGCGCGCGGACCGGCTCGGCATCGATGGCCTCGAATTGCATGGTGCGCACGGCTATCTGCTGCATCAGTTCCTCTCGCCGATCGCCAACCAGCGCACCGACGAATACGGCGGCTCGCGCGAAAACCGCATGCGCTTTCCGCTCGAAGTCTTCGATGCGGTGCGCGCCGTCTGGCCGGCGGACAAACCGCTCGGCGTGCGGGTGTCGGCGTCGGACTGGGTCGACGGCGGCTGGGGAATCGAGGACACCCTCGCGTTCGCGGACGAATTGAAAAAGCGCGGCGTCGACTGGATCGATGTGTCGTCGGGCGGCGTCTCGCCGCTGCAGAAGATTCCGCTCACGCCCGGCTACCAGGTGCCGTTCGCGAAGGCGGTGAAGCAGGCGACCGGCCTGCCGACGATCGCAGTCGGCCTGATCACTGATCCGACGCACGCCGAGGAAATCATCGAGAACGGCGAGGCCGACTTCATCGCGATGGCGCGCGCGATGCTCTATAACCCGCGCTGGCCGTGGCATGCGGCGGGACAACTGGGCGCGACCGTCGATGCGCCGCCGCAATACTGGCGCTCGCAGCCGCGCGAACAGAAGGCGCTCTTCGGCGACATCTCGTTCGGCCAGCGCTGACTGCGGCTGCGGGTCAATCCGCGCGTATCGCCGAGGGCTCCGGACGGTTGAATTCGGGCGCGCCTAGCGTGTACGATGCCGATTGTTCGAGCGCTCGATGCGCCCGACACGATGAACGCGGCGCCTTTGAGGCCGCCGCGTTTTTTCATTCCGTTGCCGTCCGCTCGCTTCCCGCATCTCGTGACATGCGTCACAACGCATGAGGCACGAGGCATGAGGCATGAGACGTGAGCGACAGGCCGGCGCGGGCGTCATTCAACCTTCCACACCGATCGTTATTTAAGGATTCATTCGATGAGTTCACGCAGGGTCACCGTTCGCCGCTCGGGCGTGCATGGCAAGGGCGTGTTTGCCGCAAGGCGGATTGCGGCGGGCGAGCAGGTGATGGAATACAAGGGCGAGCGCATTTCGTGGAAAGAAGCGCTGCGCCGGCATCCGCACAATCCGGACGAACCGAACCACACGTTCTACTTCGCACTCGACGACGGCCGCGTGATCGACGGCAAAGTCGACGGCAACAGCGCGAAATACATCAACCATTCCTGCGCGCCGAATTGCGAGGCCGAGGAAGCGGACGGCCGCGTATTCATTCACGCGCTTCGCGACATCGAACCGGATGAGGAGCTGTACTACGACTACGGTCTCGTCATCGACGGTCGCATCACGAAGAAGCTCAAGAAAGAATACGAGTGCCGCTGTGGATCGAAGAAGTGCCGGGGGACGATGCTCGCGTTGAAGAAGAAGTAGGCATCGCGAGCCTTGGGACAGAAAAAAGCCACGGCAGCGCTGCCGTGGCTTTTTTCATAGCGTGGGGGTGGCTCCCGGGACGGGGCCCGGCCCGCGCGGCTTCAGCGGCATGCGCACGACAAAGCGCGCGCCGCTTTCGGGCGCGTCTTCGTAATGCACGCTGCCGCCGTGCAGCACCATGATGTCGTGCACGATTGCGAGACCCAGGCCCGCACCGCCTTCCACGGTTTGTCCGTCGCCGCGAAAGAAGCGCTTGAAGAGATCCGGCTGCTGGTCGTGCGGCACGCCCGGGCCGTTGTCTTCGACGGCGAGCTCGCCGAAGCGCCGGCCCGACGCATCGATGAATTCCGTCACACTCAAGGTCACGCGCGCGCGATCCTGGCGAAACGGCGGAATGTACTTGAGCGCGTTGTCGATCAGATTGGCGATGACCTCGCGCACCAGCACCACGTTGCCGCGCACGATCAGCGGATCCTCGTTCTCGGGATCGTCGAGGCGTTGAAAGCCCATATCGACCGACACCGTCAGCGCGCGCGGCACCCATTCCGCGCCAGTCTCGAACGCGAGCGCGGCGAAGTCGAAATCGGCGAAGCGCGCGGCCTGTTCGCCGGGTTCGGCGCGCGCAAGCGACAGCAACTGATTCGACAGCCGCACCGCGCGATCCGCCGACGCCCGCAATTCCTTAATGGCATCGAGGGCCTTCGCCGGATCGCGGGCGGTCATCGCCTGCTCGGCGTGCAACTTCACGGCGGTGAGCGGCGTGCGCAACTGATGCGCGGCATCGGCGATGAACTTGCGCTGTGCGTCGAGCGCGGTCTTCAGGCGTTCGAGCAGGGCGTTCATCGCGCTCGTCAGCGGACGAATCTCCACCGGCACGAGCGTTTCGTCGACCGGTTCGAGCGAGGTATGCGTTTGCTGATTGAGCGTGTCAGCGAGATCGGTCAGCGGATTGAGCTGCTGGTTCACGACGCGCCATACGATCACCCAGCCGGCCAGCAGCAGGAGCAGCAGCGGCATCATGATCGCGAACAGGAACTCGACCGCGATGCGATATCGCGAGCCGACGCGCTGCGCCACCTCCACGACGATCGGATTGCCGTGCGGCTGGTCGACGCGCACCTGCGCCGCGCGCACGCTCAGGCCCTGGTAATGGGTTTCGAACACGTACGCATAGTGGATGCGGCGCACGCTCGTGCCGGTAAGCGGCAGATCGGGCTCGCCGGCGATTTCGTTCTCGCCGTCGCTGATGCGGTAGATCAGTTGCTCGATCGGATCGGAGAACATCGCCTGCGCGAGCGGCGGGACGGTCACGGGCGCGTCGACACCGGCAAGCTGGATCTGCCGGGAAATGGCGGTGGCGAGGTCGGCGAGCGAGCGGTCGACGACGTGCTGCGTGTACTGCCACGCGAGCCAGTACGCCATCAGGCCGCTCATCAGCGCGAGCAGGGACAGCGGCGCCGCAAGGCGCCGCAGCAGGGACCGCCTGAGGCTCGGCGGAACGGTTGAGCTGGTCACCTTCGAGCGCGCCAGGTGAAGCCAGTCATCGCGAGCGAAGCGTTCGTCGCTCGCGCGCCGGGATGGGAGTCGCAAGACGTTCTACGGACGACCGCTCACGCGGCCTGCCGGATCTCCTGAAGCAGATAGCCAAAGCCACGCACCGTCACGATCTCGACCCGGGTGTTCTCCAGCTTTTTGCGCACTCGGTGCACGTACACCTCGATCGCGGTATCGCCGAGATCGCCGCCGAAATGCGTCAGGTGATCCTGCAACTGCGCCTTGCTGACCACGCGGCCATGGCGCAGCAGCAGCATTTCGAGCACGGCGAATTCGCGCGGCGACAGTTCGAGCGGCTTTTCGTCGTTGAAGATGCGCCGATCGACACCCGACAGGCGCAAGCCGCCCAGCGACACTTCCGGACGCGGCACGTCGCCATGCGGACCGCTGCGGCGCATCACGGCGCGGATGCGCGCTTCCAGTTCCTGTGGCTCGAACGGCTTGAGCATGTAGTCGTCGGCGCCGCTGTTCAGGCCCTGCACGCGATCGTGCAGTTCGTCCCGCGCGGTGAGGATGATCACCGGCGTGTGGCGGTTGCTCTGGCGAAAGCGCGCGAGCAAGGTCATGCCGTCGATGCCCGGCAGGCCGAGATCGAGGATCACGAGTTCATGGCGATTCTGCGCGAGCGCCTGCTCGGCGAAGATGCCGTCGTGGACCATGTCGACCGTGAAGCCGGACGTTTCTAGGCTGCTTTGGATGCCGCGCGCAATGGGGCGGTCGTCTTCGATCAGAAGGATTCGCATGGAAGTCGCTCAAGTACAATGGGTTGAGCTCGAACCGGGCGCGGACCGGTGGGAACGTCGACGCGGCGGCGCGGGTTCGGGCCAGATCAAAACGCTTACGTCAAAGGCGGCACGCCGCGGCATTCGCGTTTTGCCGCGCGCGTCGTGAACCGAAGATCCTTCTGCCCGGACATGCCCGAAATCCCGATCCACGAACTCGAAGCCGCGATCAATTTCTGGCGCAATCGCTCGCCGTCGAGCGGCGATGAACCAAGCCTTTGCGATGAGGCGAGCGCGCTGTCCAGGCCCTATGCGCTGCTGATTGTACAGCGTGCCACATCGATGCCGTCGGAGCGTTTAGACCCCAAAGCGCGGGCCGCGTGGGAAGCTTACGAGCGAATCAGGGCCGGCCTTTCCGATTGAAAGGAAACTGGGCCTTTTGCCTTGCGGTTCCGTTCGAATCAGCTTTCGAACAGGCATTTATCCGGGTTTTGGACCACTATCGGTCCTTTCACCGCTGTCATTGTTGGTAATACGGTTGTTACCTCTCTTGCGAATGTAGGCATCGGAGGCTCGCCGCACGCGATGCATTAAAATTGCACGATAGGCGATTTTCCGCAGAAAACCATCATGATTGAACTCGATCACTTCGATCTCGCGCTTCTCGACGTGCTCCAGCGCTTTGGACGAGCCACGCATCAGCAATTGGGCGAGCAAGTGCCGCTGTCGCCGTCGCAAATCGGCCGGCGTCTTCAGCGGCTCGAATCGACGGGCGTGATCGAGGGGTATCGGGTCATGCTGCGGCCGGAGAAACTCGGCCTCGGCGTAACGGCGTTCACGAGTCTCAAGCTCAAGCATCACGGCGATTCGATCATCGAGCAGTTCCAGCAGCAGATCGAGATGCTCCCCGAAGTGCTGGAATGCCATGCGACGGTGGGCGACGCCGACTATCTGCTGCGCATCGTCGCGCCCGACCTCAGCGCGCTGTCGACGTTCGTGATGAAGAAGCTGATGCGCGTGCCCGGGGTCGACAGCGTGCGCTCGAACATCGTCCTGACCACGTTCAAGCGTAACGGGCCGCTGCCGCTCGGCCACCTCTCGGGTGGTCCGCAAGCCTGATCAGGCGGGCTGACCCAGCAGATCGACATACGCGACCGGCACCAGGTCGCTTTGCGCCACGCCCAGGCGCGCGAACATATCGTGCGCTTCCTTCTCGCCGCCGACTTCGTCGTCGTCCTGTCCCAGCAGCACTTCCAGTTCGATGAAATCGCCGAGGCCGTCGACCCGGTCGAGGTGGATGCGCGTGCGCCCGACCAGATACACGTGACGCTCCTTCGAGACGATGCCGCGCGTCTTCAGCGCCTGTGCGAGCAGTGCGTGCATCGCTTCGGGATTGGTCACCGGGCTGCGTGAGTAGTAGGAAACCTTCGGGCCGTCGCGGTCGTCGCGCTGGTAGAAGATCAGTTCGGAGGGCGTGCCGTCGTCGAATTGACGCAGTTTGAGGCGGCCGGTCGGGACGTCGTAGAAGAAATCCTGTTGGCGAAAGATGAGGGGCGCCTCGGACGCGAGCGCGGCGGCCTGTTCACGAAGCGCGTCGAACTGATGCGCTCGGGCCTTGATTTCGATATTGCGTGCCATATGGGAGGGACTCCTGGAAGCCGGGTGGGAAAGCCTGAAAACGTCAGCACTCAGACTAACAAAATTTCGATGACCGGCGCTTGAATCCCTCACACCGACCACTGGTCTTCGATCAGCCGCAACGCGGCGGCGATCACCGGCTCCTCGCGGCGCTCGGCGAGCGCGATGAACGACAACTGCGTCGGCACCGTCATCCCTTCGACGATCGTCAACGCGTGTGCATGCGCCTGCGCGAGCGCGATCGAGTCGCGCGCGAGCGAAAGGCCGACGCCCGATTTCACGAGATCGAGCATCGACGGCTCCTGATCCACTTCCGCGACGATCACGGGCGTCACGCCCGCCGCATCGAAAATGCGCGACAGCAGCCGGTTGTGCGCCGATTCGGGTGGCGTCCAGATCCACGGCAATTTGGCGAGCATCGCCCAGTCGCGCTTGCCCTTGTTCACGCGATGGTTCCAGCCGGCCGGCGCCAACACGCGATAGAGATACGGCGTCAGCGACACGACGTGAAAACGCTCGCCGTCGCGCGGATCGTCGGCGGCCGGGTTGCCGATGTAAAACCCGACATCGAGATCGCCGGCCTTCACGCGTTCGCGCACCCAGCCCGACATGCCGTGCCGAAGCGCCGTCTCGATCTGCGGATACGTTTCGACCAGTTGCCGCAGAAAGCCGCCGAGACGCAGGAAGTCGGGATCGAGGATCGTCCCGATTCGCAAGCGCCCGCGCACGACATGCCGCAATGCAGCAGCGGCGCGCCACACGTCGTTCGCCGCGGCGAGCGCGCGTTCGGCGTGCGGCAGCAGCGCTTCGCCGTCGCGCGTGAGCAGCAGGCCGTGCGAGGTCCGCGAAAACAGCACGACGCCCAACGCCTCCTGCAGATTTTTGATCTGGAGGCTGACGGCGGGCTGCGTGAGATGCAGTTGCGCGGCGGCACGCGTGAGATTTCCCTCGCGGGCGACCGCGGCGAACGCGCGGAGCAGGGTGTAGTCCATCGGCTGATATTAGCGCGTCTTATATCTCTATTGAACATATCTCATTGGATCAAGGGGACCGGCGGCGCTACTCTTCGTTGAGAAAACCATATCCTCGGAGACGCACATGGGCGAGTCACATCAGAGCGAAACGCAGGTCGGAGCGCTGTCGCATTTCATCGGCGGTCAGAAGGTTGAAGGTACGAGCGACCGTTTCGGCGACGTGTTCAATCCGGCGACCGGCGCGGTTTCGTCGCGAGTGCCTTTGGCGAGCGTTGCCGAGGTCGACGC
>NZ_FCON02000064.1 GCF_001544535.1 Caballeronia choica
GCATCGCTCCGAAAAGTTAACAGCTCGGCGCAACGTTTACAACCACTTCCCGCACCAAAATTAAAATGCCGTCCAGTACTTAACTGAACGGCATTACCCGTAAAAACGGGGCCTTTTCTTTCAAGCGATCGAACGTAAAACGGAAAGCAAAACCGCTTACTTGCCGCCTACGCTTTGCAGCGTCGTCCACTTGCCGCCGACGACCTTGTACAGCGTGATGCCGCCGTTCTTCAGGTCGCCCTTCTGGTCGTACGCCAGCTTCGACGTCGTCACGCCCGGCATGTCGGTCTTCGCGAGGAACGGCAGGTACTTGGCCGGATCGGTCGAGTTCGCCTTCTTCATCGCATTGAACATCGCCATTGCGCCGTCGTAGGCGTACGGCGAGTACGTCTGCACGTCTTCGTTGAAGCGCTTCTTGTACTTCGCCGCGTAGTCCGCGCCGCCCGGCATCTGGTCCATCGGCAGGCCCGCGAGCGATGCGACGGTGCCGTCGGCTGCGTCGCCGGCGATCTTCACGAACGTGTCGGTCTTGACCATTTCGCCCGCCATCAACGGCGCGCGGAGGCCGAGCGTCTTCATCTGGCGGACCATCGGAGCGGCTTGCGAATCGGCGCCGCCGTAGTACACGAGGTCCGGATTCGACGACTTGATCTTGGTCAGAATCGCCTTGAAGTCGACGGCCTTGTCGTTCGTGTATTCACGATCGACGATCGTGCCGCCTGACGCCTTCGCCGCCTTTTCGAACTGGTCGGCGAGACCCTGGCCGTAGGCCGTGCGGTCATCGACGATCGCGATCTTCTTGACCTTCAGGTTCTTCACCGCGAACTCGCCCGCGACCGAACCTTGCTGCGTGTCCGACGTCATCATGCGGAACGTGGTCTTGTAGCCTTGCGTCGTGTACTCAGGCGCCGTTGCCATCGCGATCTCGGGGATGCCGGCGTTCGCGTAGATGCGCGAGGCGGGAATCGTCGTGCCCGAGTTGAAGTGGCCGAGCATGCCCTTGATGCCGTCGTCCACCAGCTTTTGCGCGACGGTCGTACCCGTGCGCGGGTCGGCCTGGTCGTCGGCTGCGTTCAGCACG
This sequence comes from Caballeronia choica, assembly GCF_001544535.1. Classification (GTDB taxonomy): domain Bacteria; phylum Pseudomonadota; class Gammaproteobacteria; order Burkholderiales; family Burkholderiaceae; genus Caballeronia; species Caballeronia choica. The sequence continues at coordinate 1,082 of NZ_FCON02000064.1, forward strand.
ATGCGAACCGGCTTGCCGCCGATCACCGGCTTCGTCGCGTTGAAGTCTTCGACGGCGAGCGTGATGCCGTTCTCGAAGTCCTTGCCGTAGTGGGCCTGCGCGCCCGTCATCGGCGCGGCGAAACCCACCTTCACGTCTTCTACCTGCTGCGCAACTGCGGTCCCCGCGAGCGACAGGCCGGCAACCGCCATCGCCGCCGCCAGCTTGTTCATCGTGTACGTCATAGCTTCTCCTCTAGTACCAGTGTGGATGGCAGCCTGTGCCGGGGTCGCCGTGCCCGCTGCCGTTTGCTTGAATCGAGCGCTCGAGGGTTGCTCAACCGATCGTCATCAAATTCGCATTGCCGCCCGCCGCCGCCGTGTTGACGCTCACCGAGCGTTCCGTCAGCAGCCGTTCGAGCGCGTAGTCTTCGCTGCCGTCGTGACTGCCGTCGGCGAACGTGCCCGCCGCTACGCCCTGCACCGATACGATCGGCCCCGGGCGTTTCGCGACTTCCTTCACCAGCGACAGCAGTTCGTCGCTGTCGCCTTCGAACAGCACGGCATCGAACGTGGCCGTTGCATCGCCGGTCTTGCGTGCGCTCGCATGCGCCTTGAGCGATGCCGGCAGCGACGCTACTAGTTGCTCGCCCGCCGCGCCGGAAAACAGCGCCGTGTTGCCGGTGGCGAGCACCGCCGCGAATTGCGCGCGCGCGCCGCTCGCCGTCGATGCCACGCACAGCACCGCGCCGCGTGCGCCAAGCGTGTACGTGTTGCGCTCGCCGGTCGGGCCGGGCAACACAGCGGTCGCGCCTGCGAGCACGTGCTGCAGATAGCCGTCGCAACGCGCCGCCGTCTGCGGATCACGCTCAGCGATCGACCAGTCGCGCAATGCGGTCAACGCGGCCGCCGGCTGGTCCTTCGATTCGGCCTGATCGACCACCAGCGCACTCGCGAGCGACTTCGGCAGGCCGGTCGGACGTTTCGCCAGCAGGCGCTGCAAATAGAGCGCGCCGCCCGCCTTCGGTCCCGTGCCCGACAAGCCTTCGCCGCCGAACGGCTGCACGCCGACCACCGCGCCGATCACGTTCCGGTTCACGTAGATGTTGCCGACGTGAGCGCGGGAAATCACGTGCGCGATGGTTTCATCGATACGCGTATGGATGCCGAGCGTGAGCCCGTAACCCGTCGTCCTGATCTGGTCGAGGAGTTTATCAAGCGACGCGCGACGATAGCGCACCACATGCAGCACCGGACCAAACACTTCGCGCTTCAGTTCGTCGATGGAATCGAGTTCGATCAGCGTCGGCGGCACGAACGTGCCTTGCGTGCAGCCTTCCGGCAGCGGCAATTGCACGACCTTGCGGCCCTTCTCGCGCATCGACGCGACGTGCGCATCGATGCCGCGCCTGGCGTCGGCGTCGATCACCGGGCCGACGTCCGTCGACAGGCGATCGGGATTGCCCACCGTGAGCTGCTTCATCGCGCCGGTCAGCATTTCGAGCGTGCGGTCGGCGACATCGTCCTGCAGACAGAGAACGCGCAACGCGGAACACCGTTGACCGGCCGAATCGAACGACGACTGCATGACGTCCGCAACCACTTGTTCAGCCAGCGCCGACGAATCGACGATCATCGCGTTTTGCCCGCCCGTTTCGGCGATCAGCGGAATCGGCCGGCCGTCCGGGTCGAGGCGCTCGGAGAGCGTCTTGTTGATCAGGCGTGCGACTTCGGTCGAACCGGTGAACATCACGGCGCGCGTGCGCGGATCGGCGACCAGCGCCGCGCCGACCGTCTCGCCGTTGCCCGGCAGCAATTGCACCGCGCCCGACGGCACGCCGGCTTCACGCAGGATGCGCACGGCTTGCGCCGCGATCAGCGGCGTCTGCTCGGCCGGCTTCGCGAGCACCGGATTACCGGCGGCGAGCGCTGCGGCAACCTGGCCCATGAAGATCGCCAGTGGGAAATTCCACGGGCTGATGCACACCACCGGACCCAGCGGACGATGCGTGTCGTTCGAGAATTCGCCGCGAATCTGCGCCGAGTAGTAGCGCAGGAAATCGATCGCTTCGCGGATCTCCGACACCGCGTTCGCCAGCGACTTGCCCGCTTCACGCACGACGAGGCCCATCAGCGTATGCATCTGCGCTTCGAGCAGGTCGGCGGCGCGGGCGAGGCAGTCGGCGCGATCGCCGACGGGCGTCGCCTGCCAGATTGGCGCTGCGGCAACGGCGTGCGCGATCGCGGCGCTCACCTGTTCCGGCGATGCCTCGACCACCGTGCCGACCACGTCGCGCAGATCGGCCGGATTGCGGACGTCGCGCGGCGCGCCGTTGCCGGCGAGCTCAGCCGACCCGTCGCCTTCGAGCATCGGGACCGCGCGCCACGGATTGTTCGCGCTCGCGAGCAACGCCGACGACAGCGACGCCAGCCGATGCTCGTTCGACAGGTCGAAGCCCATCGAATTGAGACGTTCGTTGCCGTACAACTGGCGCGGCAACGGGATCTTCGCGTGTGGCGCGCCGAGCGGCGTGAGCTTCGAGGCTTCGTCGATCGGGTCCTGCACCAGTTCGCTGACGGGAATGGTTTCGTCGGCGATACGGTTGACGAACGACGTGTTCGCGCCGTTTTCGAGCAAGCGCCGCACGAGATACGCGAGCAGCGTCTCATGCGTGCCGACCGGCGCATACACGCGACACGGCCGGTTCAGCTTGTCGCGCCCGGTGACTTCCTCGTAGAGCGGCTCGCCCATGCCGTGCAGGCACTGGAACTCGTACTGGCCGGGATAGTAGTTCTGGCCCGCGAGGTGATAGATCGCCGAGAGCGTGTACGCGTTGTGCGTCGCGAATTGCGGATAGACGGCATCCGGCGCGCCGAGCAGTTTCTTCGCGCAGGCGACGTAGGAAATGTCCGTGTAGATCTTGCGCGTGTAGACCGGATAGCCTTCGAGGCCATCGACTTGCGCGCGCTTGATCTCCGAATCCCAGTAGGCGCCCTTCACGAGCCGGATCATCAAACGATGGCGGCTGCGGCGCGCGAGATCGATGAGATAGTCGATCACGAACGGGCAGCGCTTTTGATAAGCCTGCACCACGAAGCCGATGCCGTTCCAGCCCGCGAGTTCGGGGTCGAAGCAAAGCGCTTCGAGCAGGTCGAGCGAGATTTCCAGACGGTCCGCTTCTTCCGCGTCGATGTTCAGGCCGATGTCGTAGCGGCGTGCAAGCTGCGCGAGCGAACGCACGCGCGGCAGCAGTTCCGTCATCGCGCGTTCCTGCTGCGAGCGCGAATAACGCGGATGCAGCGCCGAAAGCTTGATCGAGATGCCCGGGCCTTCGTAGATGCCGCGCCCGGCCGCCGCCTTGCCGATCGCGTGGATCGCCTGCTCGTACGACGCGTAGTAGCGCTGCGCGTCTTCTTCGGTCGTCGCCGCTTCGCCGAGCATGTCGTAGGAATAGCGGAAGCCGCGCGCCTCGAACTTGCGGCTGTTCGCCAGCGCTTCGGAAATCGTCTCGCCGGTGACGAACTGCTCGCCCATCAGGCGCATCGCCATGTCGACGCCCTTCCTGATTAGCGGCTCGCCGCCGCGTCCGATCAAACGCGTCAACGCCGACGACAGCCCCGTCTCGCTGTTCGTCGTCACGAGCTTGCCGGTGATCATCAGGCCCCAGGTCGCGGCGTTCACGAACAGCGACGGCGCCTGGCCCATGTGCGAGCGCCAGTCGCCCTTGCTGATCTTGTCGCGGATGAGCGCGTCGCGGGTTGCGCGATCGGGGATGCGCAACAGCGCTTCGGCGAGGCACATCAGCGCGACGCCTTCCTGGCTGGAGAGCGAGAACTCGTGGATCAGCCCTTCGACGCCGCCGCCCGTGTGCTTCGCGCGCAACGATTCGACGAGCGTCGTCGCCAGCGCTTGCGCTTCGGTGGCGATGCTCGCGGGCAGGCGCGCCTGGCCGACGAGAAACGGCACGCACTCCGGCTCGGGACGCCGGTAGGCGGCGGTGATCGCCGCGCGCAGCACCGATTGCGGCTGCACGTTCTGCGCGAAATCGAGGAATGGATGCGCGGCGCCGTCTTCGTCGCTTTCGACGGGTGGCACTTCGCCCAGCTCCGCCGTCCCGTTCGCGCCCGACAGCTCGGGCGGCAACTGGCCGTGCTCGATACGCTCCAGATACGCGAAGATCGCCTGCTTGATGAGCCAGTGGGGAGTGCGCTCCAGACGCGTCGCGGCATCTTTCAGCCGGGAGCGCAGCAGATCGTCGACTTTGACACCAAGAGTAGTGCTCGCCATATTTCCTTCGTTTGGCCGCGGGGAATCGGCCGATGACTAAAAAGTTGGCGAATCGTACTCCGTCGCAAAAAAAGGTGCAACCTACTTTTCAAGATGGTTGCACCTCTTTGGGGCCCTTATCCCGCAAGGCTTTGACGGATACGGGCAGTGACCGGAGATGGCGTCGTTCGCCTAGTATTTTCCCTAGTCTCGATATTCTGGGCATTGCCCTAATCAAAACCGGTTTTCCCGCCGATATAACTGCCATGCGCGCCGGGTCGGCAAGCGCGAGAAAACAGCGGTTTCGGGGAGAAACGGATATGAGCACGTGGATGGTTGTCGGCTGCATCTGGGCGATGTGTGCGGTTTGCGCCGTGCTGTTCATTCGCGGTGCGAAGCCCCACATCGACCGCAGCAAGGACGACGCGCATGAGCCGTCGCACGCACCGGCCGATGAAGCGACGCGCGAGAACGTCTGATCGATGAGACGCGCCGCGCGCTTCAGATATCCAGCGGATCGACTTCGACGGCCCAGCGCAACACGCCCTTCAGGCTGCGCAGCGCCGGTTGCCACGCGCGAAGGGCCGTCTGCAGGGCCGCGCGCGACGCGCATTCCAGCAGCAACTGCGCACGGTGCACGTTGAACACCTTGACGACGGTGAGCGGCACGGCGTCATAGACCGTGACCCGATCCGCGCCCGGCAGCGGCGCGAGTGCGGCCGCCGCCTGCTGCAAGAACGCCAGCGCCGCCTCCAGCGTGCGCCCTTCCGCTCGCAACAGCGCCTGATAGACGAACGGCGGCAACTGCGCGTCGCGCCGTTCCGCCAGCGTCGAATTGGCGAAGCCGACGTAGTCGTGCCGCGCGAGCGCGTGATACAGCGCGTGGCGCGGATAACGCGTCTGGATCATCACTTCGCCGGGCAAGCCGGAGCGTCCGGCCCGGCCGCTCACCTGCATCAACTGCGCGAAAAGCCGTTCGCTCGCCCGGAAATCGTGGGAAAAGAGCGCGGTATCGGCGTTCAGCACGCCGACCAGCGTCACGCGCTGGAAATCGTGCCCTTTCGCGATCATCTGCGTGCCGACCAGAATATCCACCTCGCCCGCGTGGACGTCCGAAAACAACGCCTGCGCGCTGCCTTTGCGGCGCGTGCTGTCGGCATCGATGCGCAGCACGCGCGCACCGGGCACCGCGCTCGCGAGGGTCTCCTCGACGCGCTGCGTGCCGCGTCCCATCGGCGCGATGTCGACGTTGCCGCAATCCGGACACGACTTCGGAATCCGCGATTCCCAGCCGCAATGGTGACAACGCAAGGTCCGCTCGGGCTTGTGCAGCACGACATACGCGCTGCAACGCGGACAGCCAGCGACCCAGCCGCAGGCATCGCACGACAGGATCGGCGCGTAGCCACGCCGGTTCAGGAATACGAGGCTCTGCTCGCTCCGTTCGAGGCGCGCTTTCAGCGCCGTGACGAGCGGCCCCGACAAGCCTTCGATCGATGCCCGGCCCCGCCTGCGCTCCTCTTCGAGGTCGATGAGCTTGACGCTCGGCAGCACCGCGTCGGCGACGGCGCGGCGCGACAGCGTCAAGCGCGTGTAGCGGCCCTGGTCGGCCTGCCACCAGCTTTCGAGCGACGGCGTCGCCGAGCCGAGCACGACCGGAATGGCAAGTTGCTTCGCCCGGTAGATCGCGAGATCGCGGGCGGAATAGCGCAGCCCTTCCTGCTGCTTGTAAGCGGGATCGTGCTCCTCGTCGACGACGATCAGCGCCAGCTTCGGCAACGACGCCAGGATCGCGAGCCGCGTACCGAGCACGATCCGCGCGCGGCCGGTATGCGCGGCGAGCCAGTTGCGCACGCGTTCGCCTTCCGCGAGTCCGCTGTGCATCGTGACGATCGCGTTTTCGGGAAGCGCGGCAAAGCGCGTGCGGAACGCGGCCTCGAATTGCGGCGTCAGGTTGATTTCCGGCACCAGCACGAGCGCCTGGGCATCCGGCCGCGCGTTGAGCAAACCGGCGAGCGCGTGCAGATAGACCTCGGTCTTGCCGCTACCCGTCACGCCGTGAAGCAGGAACGGCGCGAAATCCCGCGCGGCGGTGATCGAATCGACGGCTTGCTGCTGCTCCGGCGTGAGATGGGGGAGCAACGCGTCGTCGGTCAGTGCCGGCGGTTGCGCCAGATCCGGCGTCTCGGGACCCGTTTCAAGCGCGACCCAGCCCAGCGACCGCCATTCATCGAGCGTCGCGCTCGCCTTCGGATGCAGCGCGCGGGCCTCGGCGGCGGCGAGCGCCGGTTGCGCCGCGAGTGCATCGGCGAGCCGGCGCAGCGCGCTCGCGCGTGCCGGAAGCGCATCGGGCAGCGCGGCGCGTCCCGCCGGCAGCAACCGGTATCGTTCCTCGGGCGCGAACAGCCGCGCCCAGCGTGACGGATCGCGCAGTGCCTGCGGCAGCGCGGGCAGCGCGACTTCGCCCAACCCCCGCTGGTAATACTCTGCTGCAAATGCGGCGAGCGCGCGCCATTCGTCAGAAAGCGGTGCACACGAATCGCAGATTGCAGCGACTGCGCGCAGTTTGTCGGCCGGGACATCGCTTTGCGATGTGACTTCGCAGATCAGGCCCACCACGTCGCGGCGTCCGAACGGCACGCGCACGAGTAACCCCGGCGCCGGGACGGGCGCGAGTTCGTATCGATAGTCGAAGAGCGTCGGCAGCGGATGATCGAGTGCCACACGGACAAAAACTGCATTCATCCGCTGCGCCGCCCGCATCGACCAGCAGCACGGCACCTCGACGACAGCACAAGGCTTTCCGCGGCGCACTTAAAGTGAATCATCACAATCGGCGCTAAGTTCAGGATTATTTTTGAGATTTCGCGGCTTTCCACAGGCCTGTGGATAACTTTGTTGAGAACTCTAGTTGACAGTTCGAAAAAGAGGCACGCCCGGTCTCTTCGCACGCTCGCCCACATTTCGGGTACATGGCTAAATTTTTGTTTTAATTCAAGCACTTGGCCGACACATAGCCGGCCTTTATTGGGACTTTTTCGCCATACGTCTGATGGCGCGCCGCAACGTAAAAAATGTGCATAAGTCAAGCCTTGACAATCCCGGAATAGCTGAGCGGTGGGCGTTCGAGGCGCGCTCGGACGGCTACGTCCAAACCGTCGCGCCGGCCAGTTGTGCTGCGTCGCAGCACGCAAGCGGCTTATGCGTTGCCCTTCGCGCGGATCGCGCGGCTATGCCGATGCACTTCGTCGACCAGTTCGGCGACGTGCTCCGGTTGCGTGAACTGCGAGATGCCGTGGCCGAGGTTGAAAACATGCCCGGGGAAGTTGCCGTAGCTGTCGAGCACGGCGCGCGCTTCCATCCGGATCGCCGATGGCGGCGCAAACAGCACGCTCGGGTCGATATTGCCCTGCAAGGCCACGCGATCCCCGACTTTCGCCCGCGCCGCACCGAGGTTGACGGTCCAGTCGAGGCCGACCGCGTCGACACCGATCGACGCGATCTGTTCCAGCCACAATCCGCCGCCCTTCGTGAACGTGATGACGGGTACGCGAGCGCCGTCGTGCTCGCGCTTCAGCCCGGCGACTACCTTCGCGATGTAGTCGAGCGAGAAACGCTGGTAGGCGCCGTCGGCGAGCGCGCCGCCCCAGGTGTCGAAAATCATCACCGCTTGCGCGCCCGCTTCGATCTGCGCGTTCAGATATGCGATCACCGCTTGCGCGTTGATGTCGAGAATGCGGTGCATCAGGTCCGGCCGCGAGTAAGCCATCGACTTGACCGTGCGATGATCGTCCGAGCCGCCGCCTTCGACCATGTAGCACGCGAGCGTCCACGGACTGCCGGAAAAACCGATCAGCGGCACTTTCTGACGACCTTCGCCGTCGGTGAGCGCGCGGCGGATCTGCGTGACGGCGTCGGTGACATAGCGCAGCGTCGCGTCGATGTCCGGCACCGCCAGCCGCGCGACGTCCGCTTCGGTACGCACCGTGCGCTCGAAACGCGGACCTTCACCCTGCACGAAATTCAGGCCGAGCCCCATCGCGTCGGGGATGGTCAGGATGTCGGAAAACAGGATGGCGGCGTCGAGCGGAAAGCGCTCGAGCGGTTGCAGCGTGACTTCGGTCGCGTAATCGGGATTCTTCGCGAGGCCCAGGAAGCTTCCCGCGCGAGTGCGCGTGGCGTTGTACTCGGGCAGGTATCGGCCCGCCTGACGCATCAGCCAGATCGGCGTGTAGTCGGTGGGCTGACGCAGGAGCGCGCGCAGGAAGGTGTCGTTGAGAAGGGTATGGGCCACGTCGCTCGGTGCTGAAGGCAAAGGATCATTCTACCGGAGCGGCATCGGCTTTTTACGCGCGACGCAGCGCGAGAACCGGGCGCACGTGCCTTCGGGAACGCGTGCATTGTTCAAATGCGGCGAGGCTCGCTATGATCGACGGCCGTACCCATCGAACAAGAAAATTCATGAGAACCCTTATCGCCAGTCTCGCCGCGATCGCGGCAATTTCCTCGGCCAACGGCGCTCAGGCGCAGACGGTTCAGGCCGGCACCGTTTCGGGCGCGGCCGCTGCTCCGACGCCGTCGCGCCTCGACGAGGTGCTCGCGCGCCATACGCTGCGCGTCTGCACGACGGGCGATTACAAGCCGTACAGCTTCCTCAAGCCGGACGGACAATTCGAAGGCATCGACATCGATCTCGCCGGCAGTCTCGCCAAATCGCTCGGCGTGAAGGCGGAATACGTGAAAACGTCGTGGTCGAACCTGATGAACGACTTCGTCGCGAAGTGCGACGTCGCGGTCGGCGGTGTGTCGACCACGCTGGATCGCCAGAAGCGCGCGTTCTTCACGGAGCCGTACATGGTCGACGGCAAGACGCCGATCGTGCGCTGCGACGACGTCGACAAGTATCAGACCGTCGCGCAGATCGACCAGCCGAACGTGCGGACGATCGTGAACCCGGGCGGCACCAACGAGCGCTTCGCGAAGCAATACTTCACGCACGCGCAACTGATCGAATACCCGGACAACGTGACGATCTTCAAGCAGATTCTCGACGGCCATGCCGACGTGATGGTCACCGACGCCTCCGAAACGCTGCTCCAGCAGAAGCTCAATCCGGGCCTGTGCTCGGTGCACCCGGACAGGCCGTTCCAGTTCGGCGAAAAGGCGTATCTCGTGCCGCGCGGCGACGTGACGTTCCAGCAATACGTCGACCAATGGTTGCACCTGGCGCGATCGACCGGCGAGTTCCAGGCGGTCGTCGACAAGTGGCTGAAGTGAGGTTCGCCGTGCCGGGCTAGCGCAGCATTTCGCCGACGCGCACCGCCGCGCGCTTCATCCACGCGGCTGCCGCCGGCGAGTGCGCCTGGATCCGGCCAAAGCCGTGGGTCATGTCGTGCGCGTCGATCAGTTCGACGCGGCCGCCGTTGCTTTCCAGAAAGCGCGCGAGTTCGAAGGCGTCGTCGTAGAGCGGATCGTGCGCGGCCGCGACGATCAGCGCGGGCGACGGCGTCCGCTCATACGGTTCGGCGAGCGGAAACGCGCGGATGTCGTCGGCTGCGGGTCCGGCGCCCGAGAGGAAATGGCTCCAGTACCACTTCATTTCGTCGTTCGTCAGGCCGGGGCCGGCCGCGTTGGCGATACAGCTCGCGCTTTCGAACTGCCGGCGCATCACCGGATAGAGCAGCAGTTGCGCGCTGACGAGACCCGCAACGCGTTCATTGGCGCCGCGCGCGGCGACCGCCGCGAGATGCGCGCCCGCGCTGTCGCCGCCGACTGCGAGCCGGCCCGTCGCGAAGCCCAGCCGCGACCGATGCTCGGCGAACCACAGCAGCGCATCGAGCGCGTCTTCGCACGGCGCCGGAAACGGATGCTCGGGCGCAAGCCGGTAGTCGACGCTCGCGACGGCACAATTCGCATCGATGGCAAGACGCTCGGCGAGTGCGTCATGCGTGTCGAGATCGCCGACGACCCATCCGCCGCCGTGGAAGTACACGAGCAAGGGCAGCGCCCCGTTCGTTCCTTTCGATGCCACCGGACGATAAATCCGCGCGCCGAGTTCGCGCCCTTTTAGCGGTGCCGTCGTCTCCGTGACGATCACGTCCGACCCGCGCGGCCGTGCAAACGCTTGCGCCATATCGTGGAAACGCTGACGGACGGCCTGTGCGTCGGCGTCGGCGGGAAGGGGTGGAAACGCCTCCGCTGATGCGCGGTAATAGCTCAGAAGGTCTGCGTCGATGGTCACTTTTATCTCCGGAAAATTTTGCGCCGTGGTCGATTTATTCCCTTCCCTCGCAAAATGCTTTTCGATTTCATTGGGAACAGGCGTTCTATTTTCCCGAAAATCTAGAGTATTTTCACTAGGCGTTAAAGCAGCGATCGGCGGATTAGTCCCAATCGGTCGATAATAAACACCGCGTGCCAAACAATTTATCTTCAAAAATACGATAAAAGCCGCTCGGAAATTTCTCGCTTACCCCAAGCGACGCTCGTTACAACCTGAAACACTTTGTTACGGCGACTCGGGATCAATTCGCCCACAATCTGTTCAAACGGTTTCAACACGGATGTGTTGGGTGCGGTGTGTAAGCAGATACCACGCGCCTGATAGTCGGCACTAGCCGAAACCCTTATCTGGGACATCTTTGCTGGGGTCGTTCTTCGGTGCGCACGCGTATCGAAGTTGTTCCCACCTTTGGTCTCCTCGCGCTAACCCCGTAGCGTGTGGTTTTTAGCGGGCTCCAGGCCCGCTTTTTTTTCGCCCGGACAAACGTTTGCGCGATCTGAGAAACAGATCGCATAATCGTTTCTTCGATAGAAACAAACGGGAGAACCTGCTGCGTTCTCCCGTGTCGTCCCGTGTCGCGGCACTCAATTCACGCCGTTTTCGCTTCCGACACCTTCAATTCCTCGATCATCCGCGCGCGCATGACGAACTTCTGCGCCTTGCCGGTAACCGTCATCGGCAATTCGTCGACGAAACGGATATAGCGGGGGATTTTGTAATGCGCGATCTGCCCCTGGCAGAATTCGCGGATTTCCTCGGCAGAAGCCTGCTCGCCCGGCCGCAGCACGATCCACGCGCACACTTCCTCGCCGTACTTCTGGTCGGGTACGCCGAACACCTGCACCGACTGCACCTTCGGATGCCGGAACAGGAATTCCTCGATTTCGCGCGGATAGACGTTCTCGCCGCCGCGAATCAGCATGTCCTTCAGGCGGCCGACAATGTTGCAATGCCCTTCGGCGTCGATGGTTGCGAGGTCGCCGGTATGCATCCAGCCGTCGACGATCGACTCGCGGGTCTTTTCCTCATCGTCCCAGTAGCCCTTCATCACGGAGTAGCCGCGCGTACACAATTCGCCCGTCTCGCCGACCGGCACCACCTCGCCGAGCGGATCGATGACCTTCACTTCGAGATGCGGTTGAATGCGGCCGACCGTCGTGGTGCGCTTGTCGAGCGGGTCCGTGGTCGCGCTCTGGAACGACACCGGGCTGGTTTCCGTCATCCCGTAGGCGATCGTGATTTCCCGCAGATTCATCGTCGACACGACGCGCTTCATCGTCTCGATCGGGCACGGCGAGCCGGCCATGATGCCCGTGCGCAACCGGCTCAGATCGTACTTCGCGAAGTCGGGGTGGTCGAGTTCGGCGATGAACATCGTCGGCACGCCGTGCAGCGCCGTGCAGCGCTCTTCGTGGACAGCGGCGAGCGTCGCGGCGGGATCGAAGGCTTCGCCGGGGAAGACCATCGCGCAGCCCGTCGAGACGCACGCGAGCACCGCCAGCACCATGCCGAAGCAGTGATAGAGCGGCACCGGGATGCAAAGCGAGTCGTTCTCGCTCAGGCGCATCGCCATCGCGATGTAGCGCGCGTTGTTCACGACGTTGTGATGCGTGAGGGTCGCGCCTTTCGGATTGCCGGTCGTGCCGCTCGTGAACTGAATGTTGATCGCGTCGCGAGCGTCGAGCGTGGCTTCGAGCGCGTCGAGTTTTGCCGTGTCCCCTGTGTCCAATTGCTCGCGACCGCGCGCCATGACATCGCCGAAGTTGAGCATGCCGGGCGTTTTCGCGTCGCCCATGCGGATCAGCGTGCGCAGCTCCGGGAGCCGCGCTGCGTGGAGTGCGTTCGGCTCGGCATCCGCAAGTTCGGGCGCGAGCGTCTGCAGCATCTCCAGATATTTCGAGGTCTTGAACTGCTCCGCCGCGATCAGCGCCTTGCAGCCGACCTTGTTCAACGCATATTCGAGTTCGGCCAGCCGATAAGCCGGATTGATGTTGACGAGCACAGCGCCGATCCGCGCGGTGGCGAACTGCGTCAGCAACCATTCGGACCGGTTCGGCGACCAGATGCCGACGCGATCGCCGGCCTCCACACCCAGCGCGAGCAGCCCGCTCGCGAGAACGTCGACTTCATCGGCGAACTCTCGCCACGTCCAGCGGACATTCTGCTCGCGAAACGTGACCGCGGGACGGTCCGGAAACTGGGCGACCGTGCCGAGAAAAAAGCGCGAGATGGTGGCGTCGCTCAAGGGAATGTCGGTCGAGCCGCGGACGTAGGAAATACCGTCGCGTGGTTCGATTTGAGCGCCGGCTTGCGTCGGTTGAATTGCCATCGATGTCTCCGCCATGGAATTTCCGCCCGGATTGCAGGCGATTTGGAAGCCTATTCTGCACGGTAAGAGTAAGCGGCGGCATTGGTGTTACCCGCAACGGCTTTAGATGCTTGAAGCCCGACGCGCATTAAATCAGGGCTTCGGGCGCGCATCGCGACGGGCCGCATATCGGTTACGCAGATTTGCGCGGGTGTTTCGAATGCCCAAATAAAAAAGCAGCCCGGAGGCTGCTTTCTTATTTATGCCGTTGACGCCGACAGTCAGTGCTGCGCGCGAAGCTTCCGCAAACGCTGGATCGCCGCGATTTGAGCCGTCGCATAAGCCAGTTCCGCTTGCGCGGTGGCGTATTCGAGGTTCGAATCCGTGTTTTGCAGCGCCTCTTCTGCACGCTTCTTCGCTTGCTCGGCTTTCGCTTCGTCGAGATCCGCGCCGCGGATCGCCGTATCGGCGAGCACGGTCACGACGCCCGGCTGGATTTCAAGAATCCCGCCTGCGACGAACACGAACTCTTCCGAGCCGTCTTCCGTCTCGATGCGCACCGCGCCCGGACGAATGCGCGTGATGAGCGGCGTGTGGCCCGGCAGAATGCCGAGTTCACCCGCTTCGCCTGGCAGCGCGACGAACTTCGCCTGGCCCGAGAAGATCTGCTCTTCCGCGCTGACGACGTCTACTTTGATGGTTGCCATATCGACTCCTGTCGTCCCATGCAAGGCTGGGTGAGCGTAGTTCGAGGACGCCGGCACGCGCCAGCGTCCGTTTCATTACACCCGACCGTTACTGAATCTTCTTGGCCTTTTCGAAGGCTTCGTCGATCGTGCCGACCATGTAGAACGCCTGCTCCGGCAGATGATCGCACTCGCCTTCGACGATCATCTTGAAGCCGCGGATCGTTTCCTTCAGCGGCACGTACTTGCCCGGCGAGCCCGTGAACACTTCAGCGACGTGGAACGGCTGCGACAGGAAACGCTGGATGCGGCGAGCGCGCGCCACCGACAGCTTGTCTTCCGGCGACAGTTCGTCCATGCCCAGAATCGCGATGATGTCGCGCAATTCCTTGTAGCGCTGCAGCGTCTGCTGCACGCCGCGCGTGATGTTGTAATGCTCTTCGCCGATCACGTGCGGGTCGATCTGACGCGAGGTCGAATCGAGCGGGTCCACGGCTGGGTAAATGCCCAGCGAAGCGATGTCACGCGACAGCACGACGGTTGCGTCCAGGTGGCCGAAGGTCGTAGCCGGCGACGGGTCGGTCAAGTCATCGGCAGGAACGTACACGGCCTGCACCGACGTGATCGAGCCGGTCTTGGTCGACGTGATGCGCTCTTGCAGCTTGCCCATTTCTTCAGCCAGCGTCGGCTGATAGCCCACTGCCGACGGCATACGGCCGAGCAGTGCCGACACTTCCGTGCCCGCCAGCGTGAAACGGTAGATGTTGTCGACGAAGAACAGCACGTCGAGGCCTTCGTCGCGGAAGTGCTCGGCCATCGTAAGGCCGGTCAGCGCCACGCGCAGACGGTTACCCGGCGGCTCGTTCATCTGGCCGTACACGAGCGCGACCTTGTCGAGAACGTTCGAGTCCTTCATTTCGTGATAGAAGTCGTTCCCTTCGCGGGTACGCTCGCCAACACCGGCGAACACGGAGTAACCGCCGTGTTCCTTCGCGATGTTGTTGATCAGTTCCATCATGTTCACGGTCTTGCCGACGCCGGCGCCACCGAAGAGACCCACCTTGCCGCCCTTTGCAAACGGGCAGATCAGGTCGATAACCTTGATGCCGGTTTCGAGCAGTTCCGTCGACGGCGACAGCTCGTCGAACTTCGGCGCCTTCTGGTGAATGCCGCGCGTCACATCCGAGTTGATCGGACCGGCTTCGTCGATCGGACGGCCGAGCACGTCCATGATCCGGCCGAGCGTCGGCTTGCCGACCGGCACGCTGATCGGCTTGCCCGTGTTCTTCACGATCGTGCCGCGACGCAGCCCGTCCGAAGCACCCAGGCAAATCGTGCGGACCACGCCGTCGCCCAGCTGTTGCTGGACTTCCAGCGTCAGTTCCGAGCCTTCCAGAACGAGTGCATCGTAGATGCCCGGCATAGCCGAGCGCGGGAATTCCACGTCGATCACCGCGCCGATGCACTGTACGATCTTGCCTTCTACCAAAGCAGTAGTACTCATCGCATTTCCTTTAGATACTGTTTGATTCAGCTCACGCGGTCATCAGACCGCAGCGGCGCCGCTGACGATTTCCGAGAGTTCCTTCGTAATCGCGGCCTGCCGGCTCTTGTTGTAGACGAGCTGCAATTCGCCGATCACGGTCTTCGCATTGTCCGACGCAGCCTTCATCGCGACCATCCGGGCCGATTGCTCCGATGCCATGTTCTCCGCGACCGCCTGGTAGACGAGCGCTTCCACATAACGCACGAGCAGTTCATCGACGACGGTCTGCGCATCCGGTTCGTAGATGTAATCCCATGAGGTCTTCGGCGTGACGGAACCTGCTTCGTCGGCGCGATCCTTGAAGTCTTCCGCTGTCAGCGGCAGCAACTGCTCGATCACCGCTTCCTGCTTCATCGTGTTGACGAAGCGCGTGTACGCCAGGTACACCGCGTTGATCTTGCCTTCCGAATACAGGTCGAGCTGCACCTTCACCGCGCCGATCAGCTTTTCCAGATGCGGCGTGTCGCCGAGATGCGTGACTTCCGACACGACCTTCGCGCGCAGACGATTCAGGAAGCCGAGACCCTTGCCGCCGATCGCCGATGCTTCGATCGTCGTGCCTTGCTGCTCCAGTTCCTTGAACTTCAGAACCGATGCACGCAGGATGTTCGTGTTCATGCCGCCGCACAGACCCTTGTCGGTCGTGACGAGGATGATGCCGGCCACTTTCGCGCCGTCGTTCTTCACCATGAACGGATGGCGGTACTCGGGCGTGGCTGCGCTCATGTGCGCCGCGATGTCGCGAACCTTGTCCGCGTACGGACGCGCGGCGCGCATGCGTTCCTGCGCGCGGCGCATCTTCGACGCGGCGACCATCTCCATCGCTTTCGTGATCTTGCGCGTGTTCTGAACGCTCTTGATCTTGCCGCGAATTTCCTTCATTCCAGCCATTGCTTACTCCTTTGTCGGTCCGAGTTGGCGCTTTAGCGGTTACTCGGAGCCCATGCAAAGCTATCGAAGTGGCGCGGGGTGCTTCTTGCCTGCGTGCCCTGAGGCTCGAAGCGGCCCGCGCCGCTCCAAAGTCCCGATCAATCTTGAGATCAGTAAGCGCCCGACTTCTTGAAGTCCTTCAGCGCGGCATGCAAGGCGCCTTCGTCGTCCTTCGACAAGTCTTTGTTGTCTTCGATGCGCTTGACCATGTCGGCGTGGCTCGACTTCAGGTATTCGCGCAGGCCCTTTTCGAACGGCAGCACCTGGTTGACTTCGAGGTCGTCGAGATAACCGTTGTTCGCCGCGAACAGCGCCACAGCCAGTTCCCACACCTGCAGCGGCTGATATTGCGGCTGCTTGAGCAGTTCCGTCACGCGGCGGCCGCGCTCGAGCTGCTTGCGGGTGGCTTCGTCGAGGTCCGATGCGAACTGCGCGAATGCGGCCAGTTCACGATACTGCGCCAAGTCGGTACGAATACCGCCCGACAGCTTCTTCACGACCTTCGTCTGCGCCGCACCACCGACGCGCGACACCGACACGCCCGCGTTGATGGCGGGGCGGATACCGGCGTTGAACAGGTCGGTTTCAAGGAAGATCTGGCCGTCGGTAATCGAGATCACGTTCGTCGGAACGAACGCGGTCACGTCGCCGGCTTGCGTTTCGATGACCGGCAATGCCGTCAGCGAACCACTCTTGCCCTTCACTTCACCATTGGTGAACTTCTCGACGTAGTCTTCCGACACGCGAGCCGCACGTTCCAGCAGACGCGAGTGGAGATAGAACACGTCGCCCGGATACGCTTCACGACCCGGCGGACGGCGCAGCAGCAGCGAAATCTGACGATACGCCCAGGCTTGCTTGGTCAAGTCGTCGAACACGATCAGCGCATCTTGCCCGCGATCGCGGAAGTATTCGCCCATCGAGCAGCCGGCGTACGGCGAGAGGTATTGCATCGCAGCCGATTCGGAAGCCGAAGCCGCGACGACGATCGTGTATTCCAACGCGCCGGTTTCTTCGAGCTTGCGCACCACGTTCACGATCGACGAAGCCTTCTGGCCGATAGCGACGTAAATACAGAAGAGGTTCTTGCCCTTCTGGTTGATGATCGTGTCGATCGCGACGGCGGTCTTGCCGCACTGGCGGTCGCCGATGATCAGCTCGCGCTGGCCACGGCCGATCGGCACCATCGCGTCGATCGACTTCAGGCCGGTCTGGACCGGCTCGGAAACCGACTTGCGCCAGATCACGCCCGGCGCAATCTTTTCGACTGCGTCGGTCATCTTTGCGTTGATCGGGCCCTTGCCGTCAATCGGGTTGCCGAGCGCATCGACCACGCGGCCGAGCAGTTCGGGGCCCACCGGCACTTCGAGAATGCGGCCCGTCGTCTTGACGATGTCGCCTTCCGAAATGTGTTCGTACTCACCCAGAATCACGGCGCCGACCGAATCGCGCTCGAGGTTCAGCGCGAGGCCGAACGTGTTGCCCGGGAATTCGAGCATTTCGCCCTGCATCACGTCCGACAGGCCGTGAATACGCACGATACCGTCGGTCACGGAGATCACGGTGCCCTGGTTGCGAACGTCCGCGCTCGCTTCAAGGCCCTGGATCCGGCTCTTGATCAGCTCGCTGATCTCAGAGGGATTGAGTTGCATTATTCGCTCCTGATAGTCAATTCTGTTGCGTGCCAGCTTCTAGCGCGTCAGGCGGTCAGAGCCGTCTGCATGCTGGCGAGGCGCGCGCGGACCGAGGTATCGAGCACTTCGTCGCCGACCGTCACGCGCACGCCGCCGATCAGCGACGGGTCGATTTCGACGGTGGCTTTCAGCTTGCGCTGGAACTTGCGTTCGAGACTTGCGACGAGGTCGTTCAACTGTTCGCCTTCGAGCGGAAACGCGCTGACGATCAGCGCGTCGGCCGCGCCTTCGCGAGCGTTTTTCAGCACGTCGAACTGCGTGGCGATTTCGGGCATCAGCGGCAGGCGATGGTTATCGACCAGCATGTGCACGAAGTTCTTCGCCTGGGCGTCGTCCTTGAGCGGCGACTTCACCGCGATGAGCAGCAGATCGCTGACTTGTTCGCGGCTCACCTTCGGGCTCGTGGCGACCGACAGCAGTTCGGGCAGACGCGCAACCTGAGCCAGCTCCTCGACGAAGTTGGACCAGGCCCCGAGATCACCGGCTTCGGCCACGCGGAACAGCGCTTCTGCGTAAGGACGGGCGATGGTTGCAAGTTCGGCCATGATCAGAGCTCGGTTTTGAGTTGATTCAGCAGATCGGAGTGCGCCTTCTGGTCGACTTCGCGCTTCAGGATTTGCTCGGCGCCCTTCACAGCCAGAGCAGCGACTTCGGCGCGCAGTGCTTCGCGGGCCTTCACGACTTGCTGGTCCGCGTCGGCCTTCGCTTGCGCAATGATGCGCGCAGCTTCGGCTTGTGCGTTAGCCTTGATTTCGTCGGCGACAGCGACCGCGCGCTTTTCAGCGTCGGCAACACGTTGCTGGCCGTCGGTGCGGGCTTGTGCGAGCTCCTGGTCGACGCGCTTGTGCGCGGCTTCGAGTTCCGACTTGCCCTTTTCGGCGGCTGCCAGTCCGTCGGCGATCTTTTTTGCGCGTTCGTCGAGGGCGTTGATCAACGGCGGCCACACGAACTTCATCGTGAACCACGCGAGGATCAGAAACACGACCATTTGCGCAAACAGGGTTGCGTTGAGATTCACGGTGTTTCCTTAAACGTTGCTTTTTCGGGAGAGTGAAACGGTAAGGCGCTCATCGACTGGAACATCGATTAAGCGCCCTCGCTCGTTCCGTCCTGCGTCGTCACGATGGTTGTTCAGACGCACACTTCCGAGGAACCTCAGCCTGCGAGCTTCGAGAGCAGCGGGTTCGCGAACGCAAACAGCATTGCCACACCAACGCCAATCAGGAACGCCGCGTCGATCAGACCAGCCAAGAGGAACATCTTGGTTTGCAGCGGGTTCATCAGTTCCGGCTGACGGGCGCACGCTTCAATGTACTTGCCGCCCATCAGACCAATACCGATACAGGCGCCGATTGCACCCAGGCCGATGATGATGCCGATACCGATGGCGGTCAGACCCTGGATGTTGGCGATGAAAGCTTGCATGATCACTCCTTTGAATTAAAGACTTTGGAACTGGATTTATAAAAGACGAAAACGTGAAACCTGAAACGATTCTGGAACTACTTAAAGCGCATTAATGGGTGTCATGTGCCTGGCCGATGTACACCAGCGTCAGCATCATGAAAATGAACGCTTGCAGCAGAACGATCAGAATGTGGAAGATCGCCCAGACCGTACCCGCGACCACATGGCCGAGAAAGCCAAGTACAGAGGCATCCGCGCCGAAAGTCCACATGCTGCCGAGCAACGCGATCAGCAGGAACAACAGTTCGCCGGCGTACATGTTGCCGAACAGCCGCATGCCGAGCGAAACCGTCTTGGCGACGAACTCGATGATGTTCAGTGCAAGGTTCGGGATCCAGAGGAGCGGATGCGCGCCGAACGGAGCGGACAGCAGCTCGTGTGCAAAGCCGCCCGCGCCCTTGATCTTGACGTTGTAGAAGATCATCAGCGCGAAGACGCCGAGCGCGATGCCGAGCGTGCCGTTCAGGTCGGCCGTCGGCACGATGCGATGATGAGGAATGGCTTCCGACAGACCGAGCCAGCCGATCACGCGGCCCGGCAGGTCGACGGGGATGAAGTCGAGCGAATTCATCAGGAAGACCCAGACGAATACGGTCAGCGCGAGCGGGGCGATGAAACGGCGGTTGCCGTGAATCATCGACTTCGATTGATCCTCGACCATCTCGACCAGCATCTCGATTGCGCCCTGGAAGCGGCCCGGAACACCGGACGTCGCCTTGCGGGCGGCAATGCCGAGGATCAGGATCGTGGCCAGGCCGCAGACGATCGACCAGAACAGCGTATCGAGATTCCACACGTGGATGTCGAAGATCGACGTCTGCGCGTGAGTGGAGAGATTCTGCAAGTGGTGCGCAATGTACTCGGACGGATCCAGAGCGCGCGTTCCTTCGCTAGCTGCCATATCGTTAAAGCCACCCAAATTGTCAAAAATCTTTCCGCCGCCCGCTGATTCCTCGAGCCGCCGCGTTAGCTTTGCGACTCGCAGGGCACGGGCCCGCGTGCAGGACATGGAATCCGCACGTATGTATTTGCTTTGATACTGTCTGCTCTACAGCCAGCGCGCTCATGTGACCACTGCGTCGACACAGCGTCAGCAGGGGTCAGCGCCACACCATCGCGATCCAGTACGTCTTCAGCGCAATCAGATAGGTGACCAGCAGCGGCACCCACAGCGCACCCTTGTACCAGTACGCGATCGCGACGAACATAGCAACCGTCGCACCCATCTTCAGCGCCTCGCCGATCATCCAGCTCATGATGGTCTCGGCGCCGCTCTTCGCTTTCAGGCGTGCCGCGAACAATGCGCTCGGCACCCAGCAGATCGCTCCTCCCAGAAAGGCGGACAGCGCGGCATCACGCGGTGGACTGTAGAACAGCCACCAGACCAGCGTCGCACCCAGGGACAAAACCATTTGCGCCGCCACGACCTTGTACGGCGTGACACGCGATGGACGACTCACTTCGGGACCAAACAGCGTTTCCGCCTGAGCCCGCGTGAGCGGAACGATATTCTTATCTTGTGCTTCTGCGTCCCACGAATCGTCGAATCGACCGTGCGGTTCATGGCCGGATGCGTCCGGCGTGTTGACCTGGGAGTGCGAGCGGCGCCCGTCTGGTTCGCCTTGCGGCGCTCGATTCTGCTCTCGCACCGTCATCACGCTATCTGCCCAAAGTGCCGGTTATCACCGTCCATCACCCGCGCGCTTACGTCGCGCTTTCGGGGTCGCCAAGCTGATAAATCCGGGGGATTGTAAGCGATTGTTGTCACAGATTCAATAGTTTAGGTGCGTCAAAAAACAACCAGACACGGCCCAAAATTGAGGTCGTAAATTGAGATGTTTCTTGCGTTTTCGACGAGTTCGTGAAGGGCTGCCGATGGCCTTTCGATTACACCAGCATTGCGCCGATCAGCGTTGCCACGATCCAGAACGGGATCGACACAATGTGAAATGGCGTCCACATGTTTTTCTCGCCGGCGAGCCGCACGGCAATCAAATTAGCCAGCGATCCGATCGCGATGCCAAAGCCGCCGACACTCACGCCGAACGCGAGCGCGCGCCAGTCCTTGGAGAACTCCGCGAGCATGATCGCCGCAGGAACGTTACTGATGCCCTGGGAAAGCACCGCGCCCGCGCCGTATGCTCGCAGCGGCGTGCCAAGGCCAATACGGGCGATCGTATCGTGGACCCACGGCAACGCCGCGGCGCTCCGCAGCACGATGAACATCAGCACGAAGATGAGCAGCAGCAACCAGTCGATTTTCAGCACGACTTGCCGTCGCCACACGATGAACCCGAGCGCCAGTGCGCCCAGGCCCGGTGCGGCGTGATGCGCGTCAGCAAGCGCGACAAAAGCAATGAACGCCAGCGCCGCGACGATACACAGTGTGCGATCAACGCGATGTTCCTCGACGTCGCCGGAAAGATCGAGTGGCTCGGCGCGAAACATCAGCGCTGTCAGCGCGTACAACATCGCCATCAACGCCGCGCAGAGCGGCGCGAGCGCCCAGACGAACGCGCCGAAGGACACGCCGCTCGTTTGCCACAGGAACAGATTCTGAGGATTCCCAAGCGGTGTGAGGATCGATCCGGCGTTGACCGCCAGCGCGATGAAGATCACGAGCCGCTTGATCGGAAGCGGCGCGAGCTTGTGCAGCGACAGCGCGAGCGGTACAACGGCAAACAGCGCGACATCATTGGTGAGGAGCGTCGAGAGTCCCGCCGCCAAACCGATCAGCAGGAAAGCGAGCGCCCGCTCGCTATGAATGCGGTGTACGACCCGATGCGCCATCCACATCAGGAATCCTGACAATTCGACGGCCTTCGTCACCATCAGAAGGCCCGCGAGCGTCAGAACCGTTTGCCAATCGATGAGCGCCGGCAGTGAAGCCCACGGGCGCGGATGCAGAAGTTGCAGACCCAGCAGCGCGACCACGAGGATCGCGAGCACCGGCTCCTTGCTGACGAGCGCCCATATGCGCGCGAGTGCACTCGTCGCGGTGAGTCGCGTTACCTTGGTGCTCGACAAAGCGCTTAGACGCGCGTTGTGTCGACACTGCCGCGCAGGCGGCCAAGAATACCTTCGAGCGAATCGAGGTCACCGAAATCGATGGTCACCTTGCCCCGCCCTCGTCCGCCGAGTTTGATCTTGACGTTCGCCGACAACAGGTCCGACAGTTCTTCCTCCAGCCTGCGCGTGTCACGTCCGCCGTCGTTCGCTGCGCGCGCTTTTGTCGCAGGCACTTCCGTCGTCGTCGACGTGACCAGCTTTTCGGTCTCGCGTACCGACATCCGCTTGTTCACGACCTGGTTGGCCAGTTGAATTTGAGTCGCGGCATCGACTGCGAGCAGCGCGCGCGCGTGTCCCATGTCGAGATCGCCGGCGAGCAGCATGGTCTGGACGGGCGTCGCGAGATTCAAGAGGCGCAGCAGGTTGGACACCGCACTACGCGAGCGTCCCACCGATTCGGCGGCCTGCTCGTGGGTGAAATTGAACTCGTCGAGGAGACGCTGGATGCCCTGTGCTTCTTCTAGCGGGTTCAGATCCTCGCGCTGGATGTTTTCGATCAGTGCCATCGCGGCGGCTGCCTGATCCGGCACGTTTTTCACCAGGACCGGCACTTCATCGAGCCCCGCGATGCGTGCGGCGCGAAAGCGGCGCTCACCCGCGATGATTTCATACTGGTCGGGACCGATCGAGCGCACGAGAATCGGCTGCATCAGTCCCTGCGCACGGATACTCGCGGCAAGTTCCTGAAGGCCGCCTTCGTCCATGCGAGTGCGCGGCTGATACTTGCCCGCCTGCATTTTTGAAAGCGCAAGCACGGTCGGCAGGCCTTCGCTGCGCACGGCTTCCGTGATATCGACGCTCCCGCCCAACAACGCATCGAGCCCGCGGCCCAAGCCCTTCTTCTTCATTACAGCGCTCATCTTGGTTCCTCCGGCAGCCGTCTCGTGCCGCGTCGAATGTGTGTTGGGTTAGAGCGCGCGCACGCGCTCCATCATTTCCGTGCCGAACTGGATATACGCCTGCGCCCCGCGCGACGACTTGTCGAAAACGACACCCGGCAAACCGTAACTCGGCGCTTCCGCAAGGCGCACGTTGCGCGGGATCACCACGTCGAACACTTTGCCGCCGAAGTGTTCCTTCAATTGGTCGGACACTTGTTGTTGCAGCGTGATGCGCGGATCGAACATGACGCGCAGCAGGCCGATCACCTTCAAGTCCCGGTTGAGATTTGCATGGACCTGCTTGATGGTGTTGACGAGATCCGACAGGCCTTCCAGTGCGAAGTATTCGCATTGCATCGGGATGATCACGCCGTCCGCCGAGCACAGACCGTTCAACGTCAGCAACGACAGCGCCGGCGGACAGTCGATCAGCACGAAATCGTAGTCTTCGATGACTTCTGCCAGCGCCCCGCGCAACACATGCTCGCGATTTTCCACGCCGACCAGCTCGACTTCCGCGCCGGCCAACTCACGGTTTGCCGGGAGGACGTCGTAGTCGACGGCTTCCGGGCGCTTGCGCGCGTCGCGCAAGGTGACGCCGTCCACCAGCACTTCATAGATCGTGTGCTCGCACGCCGCCTTGTCGATTCCGCTCCCCATCGTGGCGTTGCCCTGCGGATCCAAATCGATCAGCAGAACCCGCTGATCGAGCGCCGCAAGGCTCGCCGCGAGGTTGACTGCCGTCGTCGTCTTTCCAACGCCGCCCTTCTGATTCGCGACGCAGAAGATTTTTGCCATCGTTTAGTGTCCTCGTTTCTTCGCTGCCAGAAGATCAGCGTTGGTTCAGGCGTGCGTGAAATGCTTCAATACGTTTTGCGGTGCTCATTCGGGTGCGACGGCAATTTCGATCAGGTGCCGTTCGGCGTCGAGCATAGGCACACGCAGGCGTTCAATCCCAAGTACGGTCGCGCCTGCGGGAAGGCGCCCAATCTCGGCGTCTGGGCGAACACCCTTCATCGCGAAGATGCGTCCGTTGTCGGCGACCAGGTGACGCGCAAGTGTAACGAAATCGGAGAGCTCTGCGAACGCGCGCGACACGATTACGTCGAATTTAGCTGGCACCTCGGCACCGGGCCGCAAATTTTCCACGCGCCCCGTAACCACCGTGAGATTCGTCAGGCCAAGTTGCACTTTGGCCTGCGACTGGAAAGCGGTTTTCTTGTGAACGATGTCGTTCAGGGTGACCTGCCAGTCCGGCAGCACGATCGCCATGACGATTCCAGGCAATCCACCGCCCGAGCCGACGTCGAGAGCGGATGATGGGCCCCGCTTCGCCAGCGTGGGAACGATCGAGAGAGAATCGAGAATATGCTGGATCAACATCTGACCTGGATCGCGAATGGCCGTCAGGTTATAGACGGTGTTCCATTTGGCGAGCAATGCCACGTAGTCCAGCAACTTGTTGCAGGCCGCATCGGACAAAGCCAGCCCGAGTTCGGTAGCGCCGCTTCGAAGAAGCGGCGCTAGATCGTCGCGGCCGGACGCGCCGGCGGAGCGGCCCGTCACTGGATCGCCGACGCGTTGCCGCTGCCGGTGTCACTCTTGCTTGCTGCGGCGCGTCGGCCGAGCCCGCGTTTCAGGTGCACCATCAGCAAGGAGATTGCAGCTGGCGTAATTCCGGAAATCCGTGAAGCCTGCCCGATCGTCTCCGGCCGATGCTGCGTCAGCTTTTGCCGTGCCTCGAATGACAGCCCTCTTACCTGCGCGTAGTCGATGCCCTCGGGCAGACGCGTGTTCTCCTGCGACTCGTTTCGCTCTATCTCGCCTGCCTGACGATCAATGTAACCTTGGTATTTGACGCCGATCTCGATTTGCTCTTTGATTTGCGCGAGCATGACCGGGTCTTCTGCAAGCACTGTCTCCGGCCCACAGGCCCCCTGCCGCAGCCCGCATATTCCCTCATATGAAACCCCCGGGCGGCGCAGCAGGTCGGCGAGGCTGTATTCGTGGTCGATCGGCTTGCCGAGCAGCGCTGTGGCCTCATCGGCGGGAAGCGTTTTCGGATTCACCCATGTGGATCGCAGACGCTCTGTTTCACGTGAAACAGCATCTCGCTTACGGCTGAATGCGTCCCAACGAACGTCATCCACCAACCCCAACTCGCGGCCGATCTCGGTCAGGCGCATGTCTGCATTGTCTTCACGGAGCGAAAGCCGATATTCCGCGCGACTCGTGAACATCCGATACGGCTCGGAAACGCCCTGAGTCACCAGATCGTCGACCAGCACGCCAAGGTAGGCTTGGTCTCGGCGCGGCGTCCATGCGTCCTTTCCTTGCACCTGCAACCCTGCGTTAATACCAGCCAACAAGCCCTGCGCGGCCGCTTCTTCGTACCCGGTCGTCCCGTTAATCTGCCCGGCAAAAAACAGACCGCCGATGGCCTTGGTCTCGAGCGACGCCTTCAACGCTCGCGGATCGAAATAATCGTATTCGATCGCATAACCTGGACGGAGGATATGAGCGTGTTCCAGACCGACCATCGATCGCACGAGTTCCAGTTGCACGTCGAACGGCAAGCTCGTCGAGATACCGTTCGGGTAAACCTCATTCGTGGTGAGACCTTCGGGTTCGAGAAAGATCTGGTGCGCGTCCTTCGATGCAAAGCGGTGAATCTTGTCCTCGATTGACGGACAGTAGCGGGGCCCGACGCCTTCGATCACTCCGGTATACATAGGCGACCGATCGAGCCCAGAGCGGATGATCTCGTGTGTTCGAGCGTTCGTATGCGTTACCCAGCAAGGCACCTGCCGCGGATGCTGCTCCACCCGACCCAAAAACGAGAAAACAGGGATTGGATCCAGGTCGCCCGGTTGTTCTTCGAGCTTCGAGTAATCGATCGTCCGCCCGTCGATACGCGGTGGCGTGCCCGTCTTGAGCCGGCCCTGCGGCAATTTCAGTTCTTTCAGACGGCTGGAAAGCGAAACAGCCGCTGGATCGCCGGCCCGGCCACCCGTGTAGTTGTTCAGCCCAACGTGAATTTTTCCGTCAAGGAACGTCCCCGCAGTCAACACCACGGCGCGCGAGCGAAAACGGACGCCAACCTGCGTAACCGCGCCGACAACACGGTCGCCCTCGACGATCAGATCGTCGACCGCCTGCTGAAACAGCCAAAGATTCGGCTGGTTCTCCAGCCGATGCCGGATCGCCTGCTTGTAAAGCAAGCGATCAGCTTGCGCCCGCGTGGCGCGTACAGCCGGCCCTTTCGATGAGTTCAAAATCCGGAATTGAATGCCACCTTCGTCGGTCGCGGCCGCCATGGCGCCGCCCAGCGCATCCACTTCCTTGACGAGATGGCCTTTGCCAATGCCGCCAACCGATGGATTGCAGCTCATCTGACCGAGCGTCTCGATATTGTGCGTAAGGAGCAGCGTCTTGGAGCCCATGCGAGCCGAGGCCAGCGCGGCTTCAGTGCCAGCATGACCGCCGCCAACGACGATCACATCAAATTCTGTCGGAAAAAGCATCGGAATTTCGCGTGCGAACGACGCGAGCCTTGAGAGGAATATCGCAGAATTATATCGCTTAAGCTTTCGGCTCGAATTCAGGCCGAACGGCTAACGATAAAAAAACGGCGTGTTTCACGTGAAACACGCCGTCTTCAACTCCAGCAACGCGAATTTACGCGACCTTCTTCGCCAACCCCAGATACGTTTCGATAACTCGAGGATTGTGGGCCAAATCACTCGCTGCACCTTCCAGAGCGAATTCGCCTGTTTCGAGCACGTATCCGTAGTCGGAAATTTGCAATGCCGCCCTCGCGTTTTGCTCAATCAGCAACGTCGCGACGCCCGTCTCGCGCAATGCGCTAATGATGTGAAATATCTCCTTTACGATCAAGGGAGCGAGGCCAAGGCTGGGCTCGTCCAGCATGAGCAGTTGCGGTTTGCCCATCAGCGCGCGCCCCACCGCCAACATCTGGCGCTCGCCCCCTGACAGAGTGCCCGCCGCTTGCTTCCGGCGTTCCTTCAGACGCGGAAAGAGTTCGAAAACATGTGGCAACTGATCGAGATAGTCTCGCTCGCGCGCCCGCTTCCTCCGATAAGCGCCCAAAACGAGATTGTCCTCCACGGTCATGCTTGCAAAAAGCTCGCGCTTCTCCGGCACAAGACACATTCCACGTGAAACACGTCGCTCAATGGCAAGCGACGAGATATCGTCGCCGAGATATTGAACAATTCCCTTCGAATGACCATTGGAAGGCAACGCACCCATGATCGCGTTGAGCAGCGTGGATTTTCCCGCGCCATTCGGACCAATCACCGACACGATCTGGCCCGCCCCGACGGAGAGCTTGCCCTGATGCAAAGCTTCGACCTTTCCATAACGCACCGACAAATCGCTGACTTGCAAGATCGGTTGTTTCATTTCACTCCACCCCGCCCAAGTACGCTTCAAGAACGGCCGGATTCTTTTGCACATCCTCCGGCAGCCCTTCGGCAATCCACGTGCCAAATTCCATCACGACGAGCCGATCGGTCAGGTTCATCACGAAATCCATGTCGTGTTCAACGAGCAGGATGCTCATGCCTTCCGCCCTAAGCTTGCGAAGCAGCTCGGCGAGTTGCAATTTCTCCTGATAGCGCAAGCCAGCCGCAGGTTCGTCAAGCAATAGCAAAGTCGGATCGCAGCACAGAGCCCGCGCAATCTCCAAAATCCGCTGTTGACCCAGCGCGAGGCTCCCGGCTTCATCGTAGAGATGCTTTTCCAGCCCCACGCGCGCGATCTGCCGGGCCGCTTCCGCCATCAGTCGCGCTTCCTCGGCCGCATTGAGCTTCGCGATGCTCCGCCACACACCCGTTTTGCCGCGCAAATGCGCACCGATGGCGACGTTCTCCAGCACCGTCATGCCCGGTAGCAATTTGACGTGCTGGAAGGTTCGGCCGATGCCGCGCTTCACGATCTCTCGCGAAGTCAGCGAATCGATTCGCTCGCCGTGGAAAGTTATCGAACCGCTCGTCGCCTGGAGCACGCCGGTGACGAGATTGAACGTCGTGGATTTACCTGCGCCGTTCGGCCCGATCAAGCCGATGATCTCCCCCGCTTTCACCTCGAAGCTCACGTCGTTGACTGCGACCAGACCCCCGAACTCCTTGCGCGCCTTATCGACGATCAACAGACGCTCGCCCGCGCCGGGCTTGCTGCGCTGCGGCAACGCCTCGGCATGCTTTGGAACCTGGGCGCGCGGCCCACGTGGAAAGATCCGCGACACGAACGGCCACACGCCTTGTCGGGCGTACTGCAACAGCAAGACCATCAACACGCCGAACACGATGATTTCAAAATTGCCGTTCGCGCCCAAGAGCTTGGGCAGCAGCGTCTGAAGATAATCCTGAAGGACGGTGAGGATCGTGGCGCCAAGCACCGCACCCCAAACATGTGACACTCCGCCGACCACCGCCATGAACAGGAACTCGATACCGTGATTCAAGCCGAACGGCGTCGGGTTCACCGCTCGCTGCAAATGCGCGTAGAGGAAGCCCGAAATAGCCGCGAGAACCGCCGCGTAAACGAAAATCACGACCCGCATCCACGCCGTATTGACGCCCATCGCCTCGGCCATCGTGCCGCCTCCGCGCAGCGCACGAATGGCGCGTCCCGGACGGCTATTAAGCAAGTTCTGAACAGACACCACCGACAACAGCACGATGACCCAGATCAGGTAATAGATGCTACGCCCCGATTCCAGGTGCCAGCCGAACAGGTTCAGCACGGGAATCCCGTTGATGCCGTCGTACTTGCCGAGCATTTCGAGATTGCCGAACAGAAAGAACAGCGAAAGCCCCCAAGCGATCGTCCCGAGCGGCAGGAAGTGCCCGGAGAGCCGCATCGTCACCATGCCGAGCAGCAACGCGACCAACGCCGTGAGCACGATGCCTGCAAGCAACGCGAGCCACGGCGACACCCCGAACTGCGTCGTGAGATAGGCCGTCGTATAGGCGCCGACGCCGACGAATGCCGCCTGCCCGAAGCTCGTCATTCCGCCGATGCCGGTCAGCAGCACCAGACCGATCGCGACGATCGAATACAAGCCGATGTAATTGAGCAGCGTGACCCAGTATTCCGGCACGCGGACAGGCGAAGGCAGAATCGGAAGCGCGAAAACGACCAGCAGGAAAACCCAAAAGAATTTGTTCTGGACCAGGAATTTCATCGCGTCACTCCTCTTCTTCATCCGAATGCGGGCTCGCCAGACTCCGCCACAGCAGCACCGGAATGATCAGCGTGAAGACGATGACCTCCTTATACGCACTCGCCCAGAACGACGAATAGGATTCCAGCAAGCCGACGAGCAGCGAACCTGCGGCGGCGAGCGGATAACTCACGAGACCGCCGACAATGGCACCGACAAAGCCCTTCAAGCCGATCAGGAACCCGGAGTCGTAATAAATCGTTGTAATCGGCGCAACCAGGACGCCGCACAGCGCGCCGAGTCCGGCCGCGAGCGTGAACGCGAGGCGCCCCGCTTGCGTCGTGCCGATGCCGACGAGCCGCGCGCCCAGCCGGTTCACCGATGTCGCCCGCAATGCCTTGCCGGAGATGGAACGGTCGAAATAGACATACAGCGCGACGATCAGCACCGCCGCCGTGCCCACGACCCAAACGCTTTGCCCCGAAATCGATACGGTGCCGAGCGTGAAGTTCGCCTCGGAGAAGGCGGTCGTGCGCGAGCCCTCCGCGCCGAACATCACGAGACCGAGGCCGACCATCGCGAAATGCACCGCCACCGCGACGATCAGCAGCAAGAGCGTGCTCGCCTCCGCGATCGGTTCGTAGGCGAGGCGATACACGAACGGTCCCATCGGCACGACGATGAGCAACGTCAGTGCGATCTGCGCGATCATCGGCAGCGTCTGCATGAAGACGCCCTGGGTGAGCGCGTAGACAGCGATCGGGAACAGCAGATACTTGCCGGCGAGCGCGACGAGCGTACGCGCAACCTGTCGGTATCGCGAAGGATGCCGCACGATGCCGGCCAGTTCGGCAACGAAACAACCGGCGCCCATCGCCATCAGCAAGTAGCACGTCGCGGGAAACTTCTGGGTTTGCAGCGCGGCGAGCGTGAGCGCGCCGTACGCGACAAACTCCCCCTGGGGAATGAAGATGACGCGTGTCACGGAAAATACGAGCACCAGCGCGAGCGCGAGCAACGCGTAGATCGCGCCCGTGGTGATCCCGTCTTGCGCGAGAATCGCCGCAATCGATAAGTCCATACATCCTCTTCGAAATCAGCCGGCTGCGGAATCAGTCCGGCAAAACCATGTTAAAGCGGCGCGCCGGTTTTCCGGGGCGCCGCTTTGCACATCGAATCGCGCCCGTTTCGAGGGCGCGTCGAGAAATGCGTCAGTCGTTCTGCAGCTTCCACTTGCCGTCGACGATCTGCACCATCACGCGCGCACGATTGTCGAAGCCGTTGTGATCGGCGGGGGTCGTGTTCATGATGCCGTGTGCGACTGGCAGGTCCTTCATGTTTTCCAGCGCGGCGCGCAGTGCTTCGCGGAACGCTTCCGTGCCCGGCTGACCCTTCTTCAGCGCCTCGGGAATCGCGCGCTGGAGCATCTGGCCGGCGTCCCACGCATGGCCGCCAAACGTCGACAGCGAACCCGCCCCATACGCCTTCTCATAAGCGTTCTTATAGGCAGCCGACGACTTCTTCACCGGATTGCTGTCCGGCAATTGATCGGTGACGAGAACCGGACCCGCCGGCAGCAGTTCACCTTCGCAATCCTTGCCGCAGACGCGCAGGAAGTCGTTGTTCGCGACGCCGTGCGTCTGGTAGATCTTGCCCTTGTAGCCGCGCTCCCTGAGCACCTTCGCCGGCAGCGCCGACGGCGTGCCCGCCCCCGCGATCAGCACCGCGTCGGGGTCCGCGCCCATCGTCTTCAGCACCTGGCCGGTCACCGACGTGTCGGTGCGGTTATAGCGCTCGTTCGTGACGATCTTCAGTTGGTGCGATCCGGCCGCCGCGCTGAACACCTTGTACCAGCCGTCGCCATACGCATCGGCGAAACCGATGAAGCCGACCGTCTTCACACCGCGCTTTTCCATGTAGCTCGCGATGGCGTCGGCCATCAGCGCATCGTTTTGCGGCGTCTTGAAGACCCATGCCTTCTTCGCGTCCATCGGCGAGATGATCGCCGCCGATGCCGCCATCGAGATCATCGGCGTCTTCGCAGCCGATGCCGCGTCGATCATCGCAAGCGAATTCGGCGTGACTGTCGAGCCGATGATCGCGTCGACGTGATCCTCGTCGATCAGCTTGCGCGTGTTCTGCACGGCGCGGCTCGTGTCGGAGCCATCGTCGAGCACGATATATTCGATCGACTTGCCACCGATTTCCTTGGGCAACAGCGCGATCGTATTTTTCTCGGGAATCCCAAGCGATGCCGCCGGCCCCGTCGCCGACAGCGTGACGCCGATCTTCACCTGCGCGAACGCGGCGCTCGCGCCGCACAGCGCGCTGCCCGCGATCGCGAGCGCGATCCCCGTGCGTACCCATTGTTTTGTGTTTTTCATGACCTGTCTCCGAACGCGAATTGCTGACGCGCACCGGTCGGTGCGCTGCTGCGAGTTGTTGTCGATTTGCCGCTCATGCCGCTGCGTCAATCTATGTAGCGCGTGAACACGTGCCTAGCATCGTTTTCCCTGACCGTGCACGCGCCGTTGCTTGCTCTCTTCTCTCATCATGTCCCGCTTCATGTCCCGCTCAGTGCGGGCTTCTTATATGCAGAAAAAAAGGCGCGTATCGAGCAACGCGCCTTTTTCTCCTGGTTCAGTTCACATAGGTTTCGATGTCAGTTGCTAACGAGCTTCCACTTCCCGCCGACGATCTCGACCATCACGCGTGCGCGCTGATCCAGGCCGGAGTGATCGCTCGCGCTCATGTTGACGATGCCGTGCGAAACGGGAAGATCCTTCGTGCTTTCGATGGCCGCGCGCAATGCTTCGCGAAACGCCGGCGTGCCGGGCTGGCCTTTCTTCAGCGCGATCGGAATCGCACGTTGCAGGATGAGGCCCGCGTCCCACGCGTGGCCGCCGAACGTCGATACCGAGCCCGCACCGTATGCGGCTTCATAGGCCTTCTTATAAGTCAGCGCCGCGCTCTTGACCGGATTCGAATCGGGCAGTTGCTCCGCGACCAGGAGCGGACCGGCCGGCAGGAAAGTCCCGTCGCAATCCTTGCCGCATACGCGCAGGAAGTCGTTATTGGCGACGCCGTGCGTCTGGTAGAACTTGCCCTTGTAGCCGCGCTCCTTCAGCGTCTTCTGCGGCAAGGCGGCCGGCGTGCCCGCACCTGCGATCAGCACCGCGTCGGGATTCTGCGACATCATCTTCAACACCTGTCCCGTCACCGACGCATCGTTGCGCGCGAAGCGCTCGTTCGCGACGACCTTGATCTTCGCGAGGTCGGCGGCCTTGCCGAATTCCTTGAACCAGCTTTCGCCATACGCATCGCTGAAGCCGATGAAGGCCACCGTCTTCACGCCGTGATTGGACATGTGCTGCGCAATGGCGGTCGCCATCAGGATGTCGTTCTGCGGCGTCTTGAAGACCCACGCGCGCTTCGCATCCATCGGTTCGACGATCGTGGCGGCAGCGGCCATCGAGATCATCGGCGTGGTCGTGTCGGCGGCGATATCGATCATCGCGAGCGAATTGGGCACGATGGTCGAGCCGATCAAAGCGTCGACGTGGTCTTCGCTCGTCAGCTTGCGCCCGTTCTTGACGGCTTGCGTGGAATCGGTGGCGTCGTCGAGGACGATGTATTGAACCTTCTGCCCCGCGATTTCCTTCGGCAATAGCGCGATGGTATTTTTCTCGGGAATGCCCAGCGACGCCGCCGGACCCGTCGCGGAAACGGTCACTCCAACTTTCACATCTGCCAAAACCTGATTGCTTGCGAATACCGACGCGCCCGCGACGATTGCCGCCGCGGTCCAGCGCAATGCCAATTTCATGCCTTTTTCTGCCCGTGATTTTGTTCGTCTGATTAACGATGGATTCAGCGCTTTCAATCACCGACCGAATGGTCGGTGATTGGCGAGTGTAGCGGACTTGAGCCACGCATAGCAAGCGTCTTGAAGGGTTTCACGACTCTCGCGATAGCATCGAAAATAGCGGTTAAATCGGACGAAATAATAAGGGAAAACGCGCATGAATCGGCATTGATTCCAGCCGATATTAAAGAAGCGAAAAACTCAAAAACAAATAAAAAAGCGCTGTTGGAATCATCCAACAGCGCTTTCGGTCGGGCACTTAGTGCCTCGTTGTCTCCTCGTTCTCCACCTCAAAAATTCGGTGCAACAGAACTAGGACGCATATTAAATTGCGAAACAGCTCATAACAACCTAGCATTTACCCTAGTGGTGCATAAAAGCACCTTTAGAGGGCGACGGTTTATCGGCGACTTGATAAAACTCCTGCACAAACTGACCGTTGATTCGGATCGCCGAATGTTTTTCTAGCCCTGCAAAGGCCGCACGCGCGCGATCACCTCGCCGACGATGCCGCGCCGGAACGCCAGCACGCACGCGATGAATATCAGCCCCGTCACGATCGTCACCGATTCGCCGAGCGAGTTGAACCAGTCCACGCCCGTGATCCTGGCAACCGCGGTGCCGATATCGCCGAGCCGGTTTTCGAGCGCCACGATGATCGCCGCGCCGAGCAGTGGCCCGAACATCGTGCTCATGCCGCCGACGAGCGTCATCAGCACGACCAGGCCCGACATGGTCCAGTAGGCGTCGCCGAGCGTTTCGAAGCCGAGCACGACGACCTTCAGCGATCCGGCCAGCCCCGCCAGACCCGCCGACAAAACGAACGCCAGCAACTTGAAGCGCGAGGTGTCGTAGCCGAGCGAGATCGCGCGCGGCTCGTTCTCCTTGATCGCGATCAGCACCTGCCCGAACGGCGAGTGCACGATGCGCACGATCAGCGCGAACGCCAGCACCATCACGACGAGCACGACATAGTAGAGCGTGAGGTCCGGGCCGAGATCGATCACGCCGAACAGCTTGCCGCGCGGCACGCCTTGCAGGCCATCCTCGCCATGCGTGAAC
Source organism: Caballeronia choica (assembly GCF_001544535.1). Lineage (GTDB taxonomy): Bacteria > Pseudomonadota > Gammaproteobacteria > Burkholderiales > Burkholderiaceae > Caballeronia > Caballeronia choica. The sequence continues at coordinate 35,308 of NZ_FCON02000064.1, forward strand.
GGCGCCTGCAGGAACACGAAGTACACCATCTGCGCGAGCGCGAGCGTGACCATCGCGAAGTAGATGCCCTGGCGCCGGATTGCGAACAGACCGACCACGAGCCCGAGCGCCGTCGCGACCGCCGTTCCCGCGATCACACCGACTTCCGGCGTAAAGCCGAGCGTCTGGATCGCATAGCCGGTCGTGTAGCCCGCGCTTGCAAGGAACATCGCGTGACCGAACGAGAGCAGGCCCGTGTATCCGATCAGCAGGTTGAACGCCGCCGCGAACAGCGCGAAGCACAACACCTTCATCATGAATACCGGGTACACACCGGCGAACGGTGCCGCGATCAAGCCGATCAGCAACAGGAAGTAAAGCGCTTTTCTCTGCATCATTTTTCCTTGCCGAAGAGTCCTGCCGGGCGCACCAGCAGCACGAGCGCCATGATGACGAAGACGACCGTCGCGGACGCTTCCGGATAGAACACGCGCGTGAGCCCTTCGATGATGCCGAGCATGAGCCCCGTCAGGATCGAGCCCATGATCGAACCCATGCCGCCGATCACGACCACCGCGAACACGGTGATGATCATCGATTGCCCCATCAGCGGCGACACCTGGATCACGGGCGCCGCGAGCACGCCCGCGAAGGCCGCGAGTGCGACGCCGAAGCCATAGGTGAGCGTGACCATCAGTGGCACGTTGATGCCGAACGCCTCGACCAGTTTCGGGTTTTCCGTCCCCGCGCGCAGATAGGCGCCGAGACGCGTCTTCTCGATCACGAACCAGGTCGCGAAGCAGACGACGAGCGATGCCGCCACCACCCACGCGCGATAGTTCGGCAGGAACATGAAGCCGAGGTTGGTCGCGCCGGAAAGCTGGGCGGGCACGTCGTAGGGCTGGCCCGACGAGCCGTAGATCGAGCGGAACACGCCTTCGATCACGAGCGTGAGGCCGAAGGTCAACAAGAGACCGTAGAGGTGGTCGAGCTTGTAGAGCCAGCGCAGCATCGTGCGTTCGATCACGACGCCGAACAAGCCGACGATCAGCGGCGCCAGGACGAGCATCGCCCAGTACGGCACGTTGAAATACGAGAAGCCCATCCATGCGAGCATCGCGCCCAGCATGAACAACGCGCCGTGCGCGAAATTGATCACGTTGAGCAAGCCGAAGATCACCGCGAGCCCAAGACTGAGGATCGCGTAGAACGAGCCGTTGACCAGCCCGAGCAGCAACTGGCTCATCATCGCGGCGAGCGGAATGCCGAAAATTTCCATCGAATCTGCCGTCAGAGTGATTTTGGCGCAAGGACGCGGCACGCCGCCCTTGCGAGCCGCGTGTCGTCCTGACCTGCTTTTGCACTACCTAACGATGTCTTACTTCCACAGCTTGCAGCGCGACTCCGCCTTCGTTCCGAAGGCCTGGTCGCCCGGAATGGTCGCGGTGATCTTGTAGTAGTCCCACGGCTCCTTCGATTCCGACGGCTTCTTCACTTCCATCAGGTACATGTCGTGGATCATGCTGCCGTCTTCGCGGATGTAGCCCTTCGCGTAGAAGTCGTCGATCTTCGCCTTGTGAAGCTGCGCCATGACCTTGTCGCTGTCGGTCGTGCCCGCTGCCTGGACCGCCTTCAGATAAGTCGTGACGGCCGAGTAATCGGCGGCCTGCAGGCTCGTCGGCATCTTCTTCATCTTGGCGAAGTAGCGCTGCGCCCACTTGCGCGTCGTCTCGTCCTTGTTCCAGTACCAGCTGTCCGTCGCGACGAGGCCCTGCGTCGTTTCGAGTCCGAGGCTGTGGATGTCGGTCAGGAAGATCAGCAGCGCCGCGAGCTTCATCGTCTTCGTGACGCCAAATTCCTTGGCGGCCTTGATCGAGTTGATCGTATCGCCACCCGCGTTCGCGAGGCCGAGCACCTGCGCCTTCGACCCTTGCGCCTGCAACAGGAACGACGAGAAGTCCGATGCCGACAGCGGATGGCGGACCGCGCCGAGCACCTGTCCGCCATTGGCCTTCACCACATCCGACGTGTTCTTTTCCAGCGCCTTGCCGAACGCGTAGTCGGCGGTGAGGAAGTACCACGTCTTGCCGCCCTGCTTCGTCACGGCGGAACCCGTGCCCTTCGCGAGCGCCATCGTGTCGTACGCGTAGTGGACCGTGTACGGCGTGCACTGCTCGTTGGTCAGGTTGTCCGCGCCCGCGCCGATGTTGATGTACGGGATCTTCTTCTCGCCGGCGACCTGGTTGGTCGAGAGCGCGGTCGCCGAATTCGTTCCGCCGATGATCACGTTCACGCCGTCGCGGTCGATCCATTCACGCGCGCGCGATGCTGCGATGTCCGCCTTGTTCTGATGGTCCGCGTAGACGAGTTCGACCGGCTTGCCGTTCACCTTGCCGCCAAAATCGGCGATCGCCATGCGGATCGCTTCCAGGCCGCCCTGCCCGTCGATGTCGGCATACAGGCCCGACAAGTCAGTGACGAAACCGATCTTCACCGTATTGCCGTCGGCGGCGTTCGCGCTGCCGGCGGTCAATGCAACGCCCGCAGCGGCCGCCGCAAAGCAAAATGACGAGAGGCGTGCGAGTGTCTTCTTTTTCATTCCAGTCTCCATGAGTTTATGGTTGTTGCTTATCTGCTGTTGCGCGCGCAAAGCCTCACGCACGCGCATGCCGCATCGCGACGAACGCCGAACGATCACACCCCGAGAAGTTCGTGCAGCACCGGCATCTTCGCTTCGAGTTCCCCTGCGTTGAAATGCTCGACGATATTCCCGTGCTCCATCACATAGAAGCGATCGGCGAGCGGCGCCGCAAAGCGAAAATTCTGTTCCACCATCACGATCGTGTAGCCGCGCGACTTGAGCATCAGGATCATGCGCGCGAGCGTCTGCACGATAACGGGCGCGAGCCCTTCCGAGATTTCATCGAGCAGCAACAGGTTCGCCCCGGTGCGCAGGATGCGCGCGACCGCGAGCATCTGCTGTTCCCCGCCCGAGAGCCGCGTGCCCTGGCTGCTGCGGCGTTCCTTCAGGTTCGGGAACATCGAATAGATCTCGTCGAGCGACATCGCCTCTTTCGCGCTGCCGACGAGCGGCGGCAGCATCAGGTTCTCTTCGCACGAGAGGCTCGAAAAAATACCGCGCTCTTCCGGGCAATAGCCGACACCGCAATGCGCGATCTTGTGCGTCGACATGCCGATGGTCTCGCGTCCGCCGACGCGGATCGATCCGGTGCGCCGGCCGGTCAACCCCATGATCGCGCGCAGCGTGGTCGTGCGCCCGGCGCCGTTGCGTCCGAGCAGCGTGACGACTTCGCCGCGGTTCACCTTGAGATCGACGCCATGCAGGATGTGCGACTCGCCGTACCACGCCTTCAGGCCGCTGATTTCGAGCGCGGGTTCGCTGCCCGTGGTGCCGCGCGCATCGACCGGGCGCCGTTCCTCAACCGTCGTGCTCATGCGTGCGCTCCCGCCAGCGCGGCATCGGCGCTGCCCATGTAGGCTTCCATCACGAGCGGATTCTTCGATACCTCCGCATAGCTTCCTTCGGCCAGCACCTCGCCGCGCTGAAGCACGGTGATGGTGTCGGAGATGCCCGCGATCACGTTCATGTTGTGTTCGACCATCAGGATCGTGCGGCCCACCGATACCTTCTTGATCAGCGCCGTCACGCGATCGACATCTTCGTGGCCCATGCCTTGCGTCGGTTCGTCGAGCAGCATCAGTTCGGGCTCCATCGAAAGCGTCGTGGCGATTTCGAGCGCGCGTTTGCGTCCATACGACAATTCGACCGTCTTCGTATCGGCGAAGTCGGTAAGACCGACTTGCGTGAGCAGATCCATGGCGCGATCGTTGAGCGTATCGAGCGAGCGCTCGCTGCGCCAGAAATGAAACGACGTGCCGAGTTGCCGTTGCAATCCGATGCGCACGTTTTGGAGGACCGTCAGATGTGGAAATACAGCGGAAATCTGAAACGAGCGGATCACGCCGCGCCGCGCGATATGCGCGGGACGTTCACGCGTGATGTCCGTGCCGTTGAAGACGATTTGTCCCGCCGTGGGTTCGAGAAATTTCGTGAGCAGGTTGAAGCAGGTGGTCTTGCCGGCGCCGTTCGGTCCGATCAGCGCATGGATCGAACCGCGGCGCACGCGCAGATTCACGCCATTCACGGCGGTGAAGCCTTTGAATTCCTTGGTGAGGCCACGCGTTTCCAGAATCGTGTCGCCGAGAATCATGTCCCCTTCCATGCGAAATGAGGCGCTAAGCAAGTTGCTCGCCCGCGCATTATTTTGGTTTGGTTCGCGCGAACCCGAGTATGGATGACTTCAGGATCGTCGGTGCTTTCGCTGCGGATTGCGTGCTGCACAAACAATGCACGCGATAAACCGGGTATGCATTGGCTCGATGCCATTGTCGCGCCAATGATGCACCGCAATCATCGGGATTTGCACTTAGTAATCTTGGCGGGTCCGACGTCATAAAGTGTCATGTGATGCAATTTTCACCACGCACCGCGGATGTGCGAACGGCCCCATGTGGGGCCGTTCTTCAACCAGCGCGACAAATGCTGACGCGAACCGGTCAGCGGGCTGACATGCGCGTCATGCAAGCGCCGTCGCGATCACTTCCTGCAGTTCGATATTGCGTCGATCCGCGCGAATCATCTCGCTCGCGCGTTCCGCGATCATCAGCGTCGGCGAGTTGGTGTTGCCCGACGTGATGGTCGGCATGACCGATGCATCGACGATGCGCAGCCCGCGCAGGCCGATGACGCGCAGCCGGCTGTCGACCACGGCGCCGGGATCGTTGTCCGTGCCCATGCGGCACGTGCCGACCGGATGGAAAATCGTCGTGCCGATATTGCCCGCCGCCTGCGCGAGTTCCTCGTCGGTCTGGAATGAGACGCCCGGCAGGATCTCCTGCGGCGCGTAGCGCGCGAGCGCCGGCGCCGCGGCGATGCGACGCGTGAGCCGCATCGCGTTGGCGGCGACCTCACGGTCGCGTTCCGTCGACAGGTAGTTCGGCGCGATCAGCGGCGCCGCGTGCGCATCGGGCGATCCGATATGCACGCTGCCGCGCGAGGTCGGCCGAAGCGGACACACCGATGCCGTGAACGCATTGAACGCGTGCAGCGGATCGCCGAAGCGATCGAGCGACAGCGGCTGCACGTGATATTCGAGGTCGGGACGCGTGATGGATGCATCGTCGGGATTGGACTTCGCGAACGCACCGAGTTGCGAAGGCGCCATCGACATCGGACCGCTGCGCATCAACGCGTATTGCAGCCCGATGAACAGCTTGCCCCACCAGTGTGCGGACAGCGTGTTGAGCGTGCGCACGCCGTTCACCTTGTAGGCCATGCGCAATTGCAGGTGATCCTGCAGGTTTTCGCCGACGCCGCGCAAATCCCGCACGACGTCGATGCCAAGGCGCTGCAGGCGCGCGCCATTGCCGATGCCCGACAGTTCGAGGATTTGCGGCGAGTTCACCGCGCCCGCGCTCAGGATCACTTCGCTGCGCGCCTTCGCGAGGTAGTCGACGTCGCCGCCGCGATATTCCACGCCGACGCACCGCTTGCCTTCGAACACGAGCCGCTGCGTGTGCGCGCCGGTGATGGTCGTGAGATTGGGACGCTTCATCGCGGCACGCAGGAACGCTTTCGATGCGTTCCATCGAATGCCGCTCTTCTGGTTGACGTCGAAATAGCCGACGCCGGCGTTGTCGCCGCGATTGAAATCGTCGGTGGCGCGGATGCCGGTTTGCTGCGCCGCCTGCGAAAACGTTTCGAGGATCTTCCACTTCAGGCGCTGCTTTTCGACACGCCATTCGCCACCCGCGCCGTGCCATTCGTTCGCGCCGCCGTGATGGTCTTCGCTGCGTCTGAAGACCGGCAGCACCGAGTCCCACGACCAGTTCGGGTCGCCGGTGATGTGCGCCCAGTCGTCGTAGTCTTCACGCTGGCCGCGCATGTAGATCATGCCGTTGATCGACGAGCAGCCGCCGAGCACGCGGCCGCGCGGATACGACAGCGCGCGGCCGTTCAGGCCCGGCTCGGCTTGCGTCTTGTAGAGCCAGTCGGTGCGTGGATTGCCGATGCAGTACAGGTATCCGACCGGTACGTGAATCCAGTGGTAGTCGTCCTTGCCGCCGGCTTCGAGCAGCAGCACGGTCACGTCCGGGTCTTCGGTGAGCCGGTTCGCGAGCACACAACCGGCCGTGCCCGCGCCGACAACGATGTAGTCGAATTCGCCTTCGAGCTTTCGCGCGTTCTGTTTCACCGCTGTCTCCTGTGTGTGTGTCGACCAGAGTTAGCGCTTTAGCGCCTTACTCTGGTCCCATGCAGAGCTCGACCAGAGTTGGCGCTTTAGCGTCTTACTCTGGTCCCATGCAGAGCTCGACCAGAGTTGGCGCTTTAGCGTCTTACTCTGGTCCCATGCAGAACTCGATCAGAGTTGGGGCTTTAGCGATACTCTGATCCCATGCTCCGTCATTGCTGACGAGCCACCGTGCGCCGCATGCGTGCAGTTCTACGCCCTTCGCCGTGTGCTCAAGCGAAGGGTTGCCTTCTTTCACTTCGCAACCGGCATCGTGAATTCCGCGCCCTTTGCGATGCTGTCCGGCCAGCGCTGCATCACGCTCTTATAGCGCGTATAGAAGCGAATACCTTCTTCACCGTAGGCATGATGATCGCCGAACAGCGAGCGCTTCCAGCCGCCGAACGAGTGCCACGCCATCGGCACCGGAATCGGCACGTTGATACCGACCATGCCGACCTTGATCTGCCGCGAGAACGCCCGCGCGACGCCACCATCCGATGTAAAGCACGACAC
>NZ_FCON02000065.1 GCF_001544535.1 Caballeronia choica
GAAGCCCGTCACGCAGCCACCATGAAAGAGGCCGCCTGAGTTGCAAACCCGTGTCCAGACAATCCGAGCCGGTACACAAATGGCTCTCCGAACCGCCGAATGCCTGGGTAAAAAGCGTTCTCGGGTTTCGACAATTCAGCATGCGCGGACTGGCCAAGGCCCAGGCCGAGTGGAAACTCGTCTGTGCGGCGCTGAACCTCAGGAGAATGGCGAAAATGACGTTCGCGTAAGCCCCGAAGAGGGGGCAACTTTGTCCGATTTCGCTCTCGGGCAAACCATTTGACGCGCATTGGAGAGCGAAACCGGGCCCGGCGTTGATGCCGGTCGCTGCGGCGTCAGTATCGACGGCTCAAATTCCGTCTGCCGCGCACACTCCTAGGTCTAATCGACCTGTTTCAGGCTATCAGGGCTGAGCCCGCGTCGATCACCGGCATTGCAACGCGGCTTGGCCGAGACCGGAGCGCGGTAAAGCGGGATGTAGACGCGCTGCAGCACGCCGGCCTTGTTTCGGTCGAGACTGCAGTGAATGCCGGTCATGGCAATCACAAGTAGTGCGGGCGGTAGTGTCGCGGATCGATTTGCACGTGTTGATTGACTGACTGGAGCTGAGACGAATGGGGCAGAGAACAGGTGTGCTTCGATACCGAGCAAGTAACGGCAACGACTATCGAAAAATGCGCAACCGACCCGGTATCGCCATATCGGGTTGCCGATGACTATCTTGAGATGATCGGCTGGCTGCTGCTCGCCTTTTACGCATGGGCTCGGACGCTCCGTCTGGTTGCGCGTGCCTCAGGTGATGTCGCGTTCTACGTTGACAAGCGCGTAAGGGGCCGCTACTTCTTCGGCTTCAAGGTTGCCGAATTCTCGTATCGCAACAACTCGTAGAAGACGGGTGTTAGACCAATCTGCCGATCTTTAACCGGGCATTTGTCGGATTGTTATAGGGCGGCGAGCCCCCACACCTAATGGAGACCGCATGTCATCGACTGTACGCCATACGGCATCGCGGGCCTCACGCGCTGCATTGATGCCGTGTCTGTGTCTGCTCGCAGCGATACGAGATGCTGACCCGGGAATGCAACTTCAGGTGCCGTGTGTTTTTCCGGGCCTACCGTGCGGCCCAATCGCGATGACGGTCACGGCGCCGATCAGCATCAACGCGGCGAGGTAATACTGGCCCGCCGCGAGCGTGTGGGTCGACTCGTTGAGCCAGCCGACGATGCCGGGACTTACAAGACTGCCAAGACCTGCGAGGGTGCTGATCAATGCGATGCCGCCCGCCGCAGCCTGCTTGCTGAGATAGAGACTCGGCATTGACCAGAACGGACCCGTAGCCGCGAAGGTTCCGGCAGCGGTGACGACCAACGCTGCGACGGAAAGCGTGGGATTCGACGACACAAGCGGCAGTGCAGCCCAACCGATTGCTGCAGCGACCCCCGAAAGGGCAGCGTGCCATCTGCGTTCCTTGCGGGCGTCGGAGTGCCGAGCGACGAAATATTGGCAGACGAAGCCAGCGATGAAAGGCAGCGATGAGAGGACACCGATCGTTGCAATGTCTGTGACACCGGTCCTGTTAATGATCGTCGGCAACCAGAAAAACACATTCGACGTGCTGGCGAGCAGGGCGACGCCCATACCGGTCAGCAAATAGAAACGCGGCGAAAGAAGCGCTTGCGCAAAAGACTTGTGTTCCGTCGAGCGGGTCGCCTCGCCATCCGCTCGCAAGTCGCGTTCAATGATGGCGGCTTCATCCGACGAGAGCCACGGTGCCTTCGCCGGCGTATCGTGCAGCAGGCGAAACACCACGAAAACGAGTAGCAGCGGCGGAATGCCCTCAATCAGGAAAAGCCATCGCCAGCTTCGCAGTCCTGCCACCCCGTCCATCGTGTGCATGATGAACCCCGACAGCGGACCGCCGATGATGCCCGCGATGGGAATCGACGCCATGAACAACGCGGTGAAGCGCGCGCGGCGCGAGACCGGCACCCAGAAGGTCAGATAGAGCAGGATGCCGGGGAAAAGTCCCGCCTCAGAGGCGCCGAGCAGAAAACGCCATAGGTAATAGCTGTTCTGGCCGGTCATGGCAGCGAGGCCCGCGGAGCACACTGCCCAGAGCACCATAATCCGCAGGAAAGTCTTTCGTGCGCCGATCTTCGCCAACAGCATATTGCTCGGGATCTCGAACAGCATGTATCCCGCGTAAAAAATCCCCGCCCCGATACCGAACACTGCCTCTGAAAGGCCTAGATCGTGCAGGAAGCTGAGCTTGGCGAAACCGACATTGGACCGGTCGATGAAAGCCACCACGTAAAGCAACATGAGGAGCGGCATCAAGCGCCAGAGCAGCTTTCTGTAGACGGCATTCTCCGCGGTAACGCCTGCGGATAACTCGCGGGTATGCGACGCGGATGTTTGTATGGTCACGAATGTCTCCTCTTTGAACTGGCCCAGCCGAGGTATGAGAGCGCCTCGACAGCCGAATTAGAAAACTTGGCGGCATAAAAGTCAATAACATGTCCTATAGGGTTTTCACGAGCAGTATTGACGAACGAACCATATACAATGCGACGCAGGACTCCCAACATGCTCGACCAAGACCTCGGCTTGGCAGGCTCACGACTGTTTTGGTCGGATCCACAGCTGTCAACGGGCCTACTCGTAACGGACTCAAATTCGAGGGCGATCGAATGGATAGCGAAACTCAACAAGCATTCAAGGATAGCGCCAAGGATCTCATCAGCCGCGGCGTTCCAGCGCGACGGCGCACTCTGATGTTGACCGGCGACGGAGCCGTGGATCGCGTCGTCTGGCGACAGATGGCAGAGGCGGGCTGGACATCGGTGCTGATCTCCGAGGACGACGGTGGACTCGGGCTGGGTCTGGCCGAGGTGGTAGCCATTGCGGAAGAGGCTGGCGTAGCAGCGTTGCCCGAACCGTTTATTGCGAGTGCGATCCACGTGGGCGTCGTGCTCTCTGCGGCACGCGAGTCGGCCATGGCGCAAGAGTTGATGAGGGAGCTGATCGCCGGCGATCTGATTGCCGGCGTGGCCTGGCAGGACGAGCCGGGGCAACTGGAGCCGATCGACGGCACGCGTCTGCACTATCAGCGGAGCGCTGAAGGCGTCGTCCTGGAGGGAGAACGGCACTTCGTCACGCCGGTCGCGGGCGTGGACGGTTGGCTCGTCCTTGCGTCCGGCGAGGCTGGACCCGCTCTGATCTGGATTCGCGCGGACGTCCCTGGCATCACCGCAAATGGCGCGCCGGGAGTCGGTGGCGTGCCAGCCGGCTCGCTAAGTCTGAACCGCATCAGGGTGGCTTCGGAGCAAGTCCTTCTGTTCGGTGAAGCAGCGGTTGCGGCCGTCGCCTGCGCCAATGATGTCGCACGCATCGCCCAGGGTGCCGAACTGGTCGGGGTCGCACGCGCGGCGCTGACGACTACGATCGACTACATGAACACGCGTGTACAGTTCGGCAAGCCGATCGGCTCGTTCCAGGCGTTACAGCATCGTCTCGTCGATGCGTACATACAGGTCGAGCTTGCCGCCGCGGCCGTTCGCGATGCGACCCATGTGGATCTCGACTCTATCCGCCAACGCGCGGCCGCTGCCAGCCGTGCGAAGGCGCGCTGTGCGCAAGCGGCGCTCCTGGTGACACGTCTTGCGGTTCAACTGCACGGTGCCATCGGATATACAGAAGAGGGACCGATCGGAACTTACCTGCATCGCGCCATCACGCTTGCCGCGCTACTTGGCAACGAGTCGGCTCATCGCCGCCGTTACTTCGCAAACCAGCCAGCAATGGCGCGTGACGCCCATGACGAGAAAGACCGCTTGCGTCAGACCGTATTCCCGCGCGACGCTGACTGGGAAGCCATGTCCGATGAAGCTTTCCGGCAGATGCTGCGCGACTTTTTTGCGACGTATTACCCCAAAGAACTGCGCCACGCGCCGCGCCGGCTGCACTGGCGCGAGATCGGTGGCTGGTATCGCACGCTCGCCGCGCAGGGCTGGATCGCGCCGGCGTGGCCGAAGGCGTTTGGCGGCATGGCGCTCCCCCCGGACAAGCTGATCGCCTACATCGAAGAGCAGGAGTTTTACGGCGTCGGGCGTCCTCCTGACCAGGGGCTCATCATGCTGGGGCCGATCTTGTTTCGTTTCGGCACCGTAGCACAGCGCGAGCGCTTTCTTCCGAAGATCCTCTCTGGCGAGCACGTGTGGGCACAGGGTTATTCGGAGCCGAACGCCGGCTCTGACCTCGCATCGCTGCGTACGCAAGCAACGCTCGATGGCGATGTGTTCATCGTGAGCGGGCAAAAGACGTGGTCGACGCTAGCGCAGGACGCGACGCACATGTTCATGCTGGTCCGCACCGACAACAGCGGCAAAAAGCAACACGGCATCACCTTTTTGCTGGTCGATCTTAAGTCGCCCGGTGTGACAGTGCGGCCGATTCGTACCATCGCGGGCGACGAAGAGTTTTGCGAGGTCTTTTTCGACGACGTCCGGGTCCCGGTAGAGAACTTGGTGGGCGAGATTCACAAGGGCTGGGACATCGCCAAGCAGCTGCTCGGCTTCGAGCGGATTTTCTCGGGCAGCCCGAAGCACTCACAATACACGCTCGGCCAGGTTAGGGAGCTGGCGGAGTCGCGCGGGCTTCTCGCCGATCCGGTATGGGCCGATCGTTACGCCCAGGCCATGCTTGATGTTGCCGATCTGGGCTCTGCCTACGCCGGTTTCGCCGAGATGGTCAAGCGCGGCGACACGCTGCCTGCTGAAGTGTCGTATCTGAAAATCTGGGCGACCGAGACACACGAGCGTGTGGCCATGCTGCTCAACGACATGGCAGCCGAATCGGCGATGCAGCGCGGTGCTGTCGATGCTGGCGGCAAGCCGGTGCATGTCCATATGCCGCTTTACAGCGCCCTTGCGGCGAAGATCTTCAGCGGCAGCAACGAGATCCAGCGAAACATCCTGGCGAAGCAAGTGCTGGGATTGCCGACCTGATGGAGAGAATGATGAATCAACTGATGACCAACATTCGCGTGCTCGACATGAGCCGCGTGTTCTCGGGACCGTGGGTGGGCCAGATGTTCGCCGACTTTGGCGCGGACGTAATCAAGGTCGAACGGCCCGTGCAGGGTGATGACACGCGTCACCAAGGCTTTCGCGTGTGCAATGCCGACGGCGAGGAAACCGCGGAGACGTCGTCATTCGTCGCTATGAACCGTGGCAAGCGCTCGATCACGATCGATCTTTCGCAAGCGGACGGTCAGGCGCTGGTGAGGAAGCTCGCCGCACAGTGCGACGTACTAGTCGAGAACTTCAAGGCTGGCGACCTGAACCGCTATGGGCTCGGCTACACGGCACTGCGAGAGATAAATCCGCGGCTCGTCTACTGTTCGATCAGCGGCTTCGGGCAGACCGGGCCCTACAGCAGCCGGCCCGGCTACGACCCGATCTTCCAGTCGATGAGCGGGCTGATGGCGATGACCGGCGCGCCCGACGGCACTCCCGGCGCAGGTCCGCAAAAAGTGGGGTACGCGGTGTCGGACCTGACGGCAGGCTTCTACGCGCTGGCCGCCACGTTGGCCGCTCTTCACCATCGGGATACGGTGTCAGGCGAGGGCCAGCACATCGATATCGCGTTGCTCGACGCCCAAATAGGCGCGATTTCCCACATGGCCCAGAACTACTTCGCCTCGGGCAAGCAGCCCCCACGGCTTGGTACCAGCTCGGAGATCACATGCCCTTACCAGGCGTTTGAGTGCAGCGATGGGCAGGTAATGGTGTCGGTGGGCAACGACAGTCAGTTCCGCAAGTTCGCTAGCGCTATTGGCCACCCGGAACTTGCGACGGACGAGCGCTTTCTGACCAATCCCAAGCGTGCGGCGCATCGCGCCGTGCTAATTCCGCTGATCGCCGAAGCACTTGCAGAAAAGCCGGTGGCGCATTGGCTCCACGCGCTGGAGCAACAAGGCATTCCATGCGGCCCGATCAACGACTTTGCCCAGGCATTCGCCGACCCGCAAGTCGTCCATCGCGAGTTGCGACGCACGCTCGAACATCCGACGATCGGCGCGTTGCCGTTCGTCGCCAATCCGGTGAAGTTTTCCGGTACGCCGGTACGTTATCAGCGGCCGCCTCCGCTGCTGGGCGAGCATACGAACGAAATCCTCACTGAATTGCTCGGGATGAGCCTGTCCGAAATCGGGCGCCTGCGGGAAGCGCGCGTGGTCTAACACCCTTTAAAAGCCTCGTGACGAAGGCTTAAAGGTTAAAAAGATAAGTTAATGTATCAACGCGTTGTGCGTCTATATCGTTAGCGCCTCCTTCCCGATTATTGCATCAACGGACAACATCATGAGTGGACCTCTTTCTCACATTCGCATTCTCGACCTCAGCCGCATTATGGCAGGGCCATGGAGCGCACAGATTCTCGCAGACCTCGGCGCCGATGTGATCAAGGTCGAGCGCCCGGAAGTAGGCGACGATACGCGCAGCTGGGGACCGCCGTTTCTGAAGGATCCTGACGGCGGCGCGTCGAAGGAGTCGGGATATTTTCTCTCAGTGAATCGCGGCAAGCGCTCGGTCGCGCTGGACCTGGCAACACCCGAAGGACAGGAAACGGTTCGGGCGCTCGCTGCACAATGCGACGTCGTGCTCGAGAACTTCAAGACCGGTGCGTTGAAGCGCTACGGCCTGGCCTACGACGACTTGAAAACCGTGAAACCGGATCTGATCTATTGTTCGATCACCGGGTTCGGCCAGGACGGCCCGAAGTCCGAGAATGCGGCTTACGACTTCATGATACAGGCAATGGGTGGTCTGATGAGCGTGACGGGCGAGCGCGACGACGAGCACGGCGGCGGCCCGCAAAAAGTCGGCGTGCCGATCGTTGACATCATGACCGGGATGTACGCCACCATCGGGATTCTTGCCGCACTCGCGCGCCGCAGGGAAACCGGCGAAGGCGAGTACATCGACGTCGCAATGCTCGATGTTCAGGTCGCATTCCTGGCCAATCAAGCGATGAACTATTTGGTCTCCGGCAATCCGCCGGTTCGCAATGGCAACAAGCATCCGAACATCCAGCCGCAGGACGTCTTCAAGTGCCGCGACGGCTATCTGGTGCTGGCTGTCGGCAATGACGGCCAGTTCCGAAAATTCTGCGAAGTGATCACTCGCCCCGACCTCGCCGACGATGAGCGCTTCGCCTCGAACGCGCAGCGAGTCAGCAACCTCCCGGCCCTGCTCGCCATCATCCGGGAGGCGCTGCTCACCGACGACCTCGCAGTCTGGCTCGCTAAACTGGATGCCGCGACCGTCCCGTGCGGACCGATTAACACGATCCCGATGGTTTTCGAAGAGGCTCAGGTGAAGCACCGCCAAATGCTGCGCCACCTACCTCATCCAGTCTCCGGCACGGTGCCGCAGGTGGTCAGCCCGCTGCGCCTGCGCAACGCGCCGCTGAGTTTCGATCGCGCACCGCCTTTGCTCGGACAGCACACGGATGAAGTGCTCCGGCAACTCGGCATTGAACGACACTGAGGCCGGCGCCGCTAAGTTTGCCGAATGACATTAACTCTCAAGGATTGAACGTGGCCCGCATTCCTCTTTTCTCGCCCGAGTCGATGACCGACGAGCAGGAGCGCGTCTATCGCGCTGTCGTCGATGGACCCCGAGGGACCGTTGTTGGTCCCTTGCGGGCGGCGCTGCATCGTCCCGAACTGGCGGACCGCTGGCAGCGCTTCGGGGAAATTCTGCGCTTTGGCACGACGTTACCCGCGCGCCTGACAGAACTTGCTATCGTTGTCACTGCGCGGCGCTGGAACAGCCAACTCGAATGGCATATCCACGCCGGGGCGGGTCTACGCGCCGGCCTGAGCCAGGACGTACTCGACGCGATCAAGGTGGGAGCCGAACCCATCTTCGGGGACGCGGAAGAGGCCGACATCTATGAGTTCGCGCGGCAGCTGCAACAAACCGGCAATGTCGCCGAGGAGGTGTATCAGCGAATCATGCAGCGCTGGGGCAAGGTCGGCGTGGTCGAACTCGCAGCGGTAATCGGCTACTACACGCTCGTTTCGATGACCCTTAACGTGCATGAGATTCCGTTGCCCGATGATGTAGCACCTCCCCTCGATCCGATCCCGCATTCGAGCGCGGGGCCCGCTCACGGCGAGACCTTGCCGACGCTCGCACGCTGCTCGTTCGCGCCGAAACCATTCTCAACTGTCACCGTTTCTCCGTCCGCACGCTCGGAGCACGCGGCGGCGTCGCCGAAAAGTCAGTAGCCTATTCAACCGGTTCTTTGGATTAAACTAGGAGGGATTGTCTCCATGTGGCCCGGGCGATCAGCCCGGCCGGATACGCTACGAGACGCTAACCGGAGTTGCAATGAGCACAGAGGCCGCCCTGAAGGAACCAGCCATCGATTTCAGCCTCAGCGGCGTGGCCCGTTATATACAGCTTGCGACGCTGTTCAGGCGCCGGATCGAGTCTGGTCAATGGAGCGTCGGCGAGCAGATTCCGACCGTCGATGAGCTGGCCGAGGAGTGTGCTGTCGCCCGGGCGACGGTGCGTCAGGCGCTCGGCATCCTCGAAGTAGACAAGCTCATCGAGCGCTTTCGCGCCAAGGGCACGTTCGTCATTCAGAAGCCACAGAGCCAACTCTGGTGCGAGGTACCGACCGATCTGTCGGGCCTGCTGCTGGCGGCTGACGGCGCCAAGATTGAGCTTCTCAAGACCGAGAAGGGCGTGATGCCGGCCAACATCCTGCACACCACAGGCAAGCTCGCGCCGTCTTACCAACACTGGCGCAGACGCCATTCGCGCGAAGGTCAGCCGTACTATATTGGGGATGCCTACATCGATGAAAGGTTGAGCCGCCGTATCCCGAAGGCCGCATTCAAACAATACACGACGATGCGAATCCTGCGAGACATGCCAGATCTCAAACTCCAGGAGATTCATCAGACCATCACGATCGGCACAGCCGATGTCGAACTGTCGCGCATGCTGGAGATTCCTCTCAACGCACCAGTCGCACACGCCTATCGCACAGCAACTGATGCGGACGGGACGATCGTTTTCGTCGGCAACGGGGTGTATCGGGGAGATGTGGTGCGCCTGGATATCAAGGTAGCGTTGTGACAGGCGGGCGTCGGAACGCTCGGCGCCCCATGACGTGCACCATCGGTGTTTTCACTAAATTTTTTTTTGTGCGATATAGGTCAAACACCCATATAATTAACCTAAGAGCGGACGGCTCACGTTGCTGAAGTTCGATTCCGCCTGTTTCGTACATTCTCGCAATGTTCCCGAAGGATTTCCGCAGATGAAACTTCACTGGTCACCGCGTTCGCCTTTCGTTCGCAAGGTCATGGTGTGCGCGTACGAGACAGGCAACTCCGATAAGTTCGAATGCGTGCGTTCGCCAGTCGCGATGGACAAGCCCAATCTCGATCTTTTGCCCGACAACCCGCTGAGCAAGTTGCCCACACTCGTTCTCGACGATGGACTGGCGTTGTTCGATTCGTCGGTGATCTGTGAATACCTTGATACCCTGCACTCGGGCGCGCGTCTTTTTCCCGCCGAGGGCCGCGAACGGTTCGTCGCGCTGCAACAGCAGGCGTTTGCGGACGGCCTGCTCGACGTGTTGTTGCTCTGGCGTCAGGAGCGTAACAAGCCGCAGCAGCAACAGCGCCCAGAGTGGCTCGCCGCCTTTGGCGTCAAATCGACCGCATCGCTCGATGCGCTGGAGAAGCTGGCACCTTCCCTGCGCCTCGACGCAATCAACATCGGCGACATAACCATCGCCTGTGCCCTGTCTTATTACGATTTCCGTCTTCCGGACCTGCAGTGGCGCGACGGGCACCCGGCGCTCGCTGCATGGCATGCCCGTTTCGCGGAACGCGATTCGATGCGCCGCACTGGACCCGGCGATGGCGAATAGCTCCATGAACGACGCAATCGATCCCCTGCGTCCGGTCGATGTCGTGCCCGCAAAGATGCCAAGTCCGCCAGCCATACCGCTTCCACTGAACGCGTGCGACGCCCATTCGCATGTATTCGGACCCTATGATGATTTTCCCTTTGCTACCGCCTCAAGCTATCCTCCGCCGCTCGCTCCGGCAGCGACCTATCTGGCCATGCTGGACACGATAGGCGCAAGGCGCGGCGTGCTGGTGCAGCCGGCACCCTACGGCACGGACAACACCGCGCTGATGGCCGCGCTAAGGTCGGGCGTCGGCAGGATTCGCGGTGTCGCGGTCGTCAATGGGGACGTGCCAGACGAGGGACTGCATCGGCTCGAGCTGAGCGGGGTGTGCGCGTTGCGCTTCAACGAAATGCCGAGCCCGCAGACCGGCAAGCCTTTCGCGGGCAGTGTCGGCCTGGATGCCGCGCTAGCGCTTGCGAGCCGCATGAAAGCGCTCGATTGGCACGCCCAGGTCTGGGCTCGATGCAGCGACGTTCCGGCCATCACAGAGAAACTCGATCGGGTCGGCTTGTCGGTGGTGTTCGAGCACATGACGTGCTTTGACCCGTCGCTTGGCACCGGCCACCGCGACTTTCAAAACGTGCTGGCGCTGATCCGCGAAGGTCGAATCGGCGTGAAGCTGGCGCTCTGCCGGGTGTCGAAGCTGCCGCCGCATTACCAGGACCTGCGCCCGTTCCACGATCTCATGGTTGAAGCCAACGCGCGGCAACTCGTGTGGAGCTCTGACTGGCCCTACGTACGCATGGGCGATGCTGCGCCGGACGTGGGTGCGCTGGTGAATACGTTCGATGAATGGGTGACCGACGCGTCCTTGCGTCACACCATCCTTGTCGATAATCCTGCGCGCTTCTACCGTTTCGATGACTGGACCGCGCGACACATCTTCCGAAAAGGCAACCCATGTCACTGAGACTCGAAAAAAGCGATGATATCGCGATCGTCACGCTGGACCGGCCGCCGGTCAACGCGCTCACGCTCGCACTTTACGGTGAGATCGCCGATCTGTTCGAAAGCCTCGGCAACGAACTCGACGTCCATTGCGCGATATTCACCGGCGCCGGCAATCGCGCGTTTTGCGCGGGGCTCGATCTCAACGAATTTCTCAGCGCTACGCCCGAGCAGGACCCCGAGCGCGCGGCGATCGTGCGCAGGACGTTCTCCGCGGTCTATCGCTGCCCGATTCCCGTCATCGCCGCGATCAACGGTCCGGCGCTCGGAGCTGGCTCGGTGCTGGCCACCGTGTGCGACATTCGCATCGCCGCGAGCAATGCGCGGTTTGGCACGCCCGAAATCAATGTCGGGCGCTGTGGCGGCGCTGCACACCACGGCCGGCTGATTCCGCAAGGTGCATTGCGGCGCATGTATTTCACGGGCGAACCGATTGGCGCGCAGGAAGCGTTCAGGCTCGGCCTGATCGATGAGGTGGTTGAACCCGAAGACTTGATGCTGACGGCACTCAAGCTTGCCGCGAAAATTGCCGCCAAGAGCCCACTTGGATTGCGCTATGCAAAGCAGGCGCTCAACGACATCGAATCAATGCCGCTCGAGGCCGCTTATGAACACGAGCAGGGCTATAGCACGAAGCTGATGTACACGGAGGATGCGCGTGAAGCAACGCGCGCTTCCGTTGAGAAGCGTGCGCCTGTTTTCAAGGGTCGCTGATTTACTCAAACGCGAGAATAGCTCACGAGGACGTCAGAACAGAATGCCGCAGGCGTCCTGATCTGCGAGCGTCCCGAGCCGACGGTCGCGCTCATCCGCATTTAATCGCCCCGAGCGCCAAAACCCGCTCAGCCTGGAAGCCACGCGGCTGTTGGGAGGCGTTTGCCGCAGCGGAAGCTGACTCGGACGTGTGCGTGATCGTTGACCGGTAGCGATACGTTCTTCGTCGGCGGCACTGACATCGGCGAGATGTTGCACATGACTCCGGCGAACATGCGGCGCGAGACACGAGCCGAGTTTTTCGAACCATCAATGCGTGCCGCAAGCCCGTGATTGCGGCGGTCGAAGGCGATGCCCTGCGCCGTGGCTGTGAGTTGGCGTTCGCCCGCGACATGATCGTCGCAGGACGCGGGGCGCGATTCGGTCAGCCCGAGATTTGCGTCGGCATCATGCCTGGTGCGGGTGGAACGCAATGCGTCTGCTACGGACCAGCGGGAAGTATCTGCCAATGAAAGGTCCTGACCGGCGAGCGGGTCGATGCCGAGATGGTTTTCGCCATGGTCTCGTCTCCGAGGTAGCCGACGCAGGTTTTGACATGGAGCCATCGCTGGCGCAAGGCGTTTCCAGTTTCTCTTCGATACCAGCGATCAGGAGGAGGGCATGAGGTCGTTCCCCGAAAAGCGTCCACCGGTGTATCGCGGATCGTGAAGCTCGCATCTGCATCGTCGACGAAGACGAAGCGCCTGACTCATTTTCTAGCGGTTCGACGCTTGCCGCGGAACTTGTCTTCCGCGTCCATCCGCTCGAATCTACTTTAAAGCTCAGTAATCCTTCTAAAATCGACGAAGGGCTACGGCTTCGCAACTTTGAGCGCTCGCGCGGCATCTTCTCGCGTGGGCGGTGTTGATGGGAAGCGCAGCACCCACGCTC
Organism: Caballeronia choica; assembly: GCF_001544535.1. Taxonomy (GTDB): domain Bacteria; phylum Pseudomonadota; class Gammaproteobacteria; order Burkholderiales; family Burkholderiaceae; genus Caballeronia; species Caballeronia choica. The sequence goes on from NZ_FCON02000065.1 coordinate 12,595, forward strand.
AGTGCCAGCGCCGAACGGCGGTTTTTGGGTCACGCGTGGCCCGGTAACGCCAGCGAACTGAAGAACGCGATGGAGCGATTGCGGGCGCTCGCGCGCAGTGCGCTCGTGACGGAAGACGACCTCGCTTTCCTCGATGCCTCGGCGGCGGCTTTGGCGCAAGCCGTCGCGTTGAACGATGCTCTGCCAGACTTGTCGCTGAACGAGGCCGTCGAACGGCTGGAATGGGCAGCGATCAAGCGAGTGCTTGCCGCATCGTCGGGCAATCGCGCGGAAGCGACGCAGGCTCCGCATCAGCCGGCAGTCGCTTCATACGAAAGCATCTTGCTGATCTGCGGGCCGTCACTGAAGAAACGCGGGCTGCCGCCAAGCGGTGCATTATCTGGGAGAGGCGCGCGGGCAGTGTCGGCCAGTCTCTCGAGTACCCGTCACGCAGCCAGCGAACACGCGAACGTCCGTAGTGAAAGTGTAAGGCTGCGCGCGTGGCAACTTATTGTCCAGCGTGTTGGAGGGGCGAAACGGCGCAAGGCTCACCAGACCGTCCTGAAGAGAACGCCCGCGGGTGCAATGTGGTGCCGGCCATTGCGCGATGCAGTCGTGACGATGGCTTCGTAAATCATGGCGGGGAAAGCTGGTCACGGCGACGGACCAAGGGCCGGCCGCTTAGCAAATACTATCCTAAGCGGAGCCGTTAGCTTACCTTAGCTTTTCAGCCGACAGCACGCTCAACGATCACGCTAAGCCGCACGTCAGTCACCTGCAAGGACAAACGGGCTGACGGCGGGGCCAGGCGCTTAACGCGTCGCGATATACATCGTGATCTCGAAACCAAAGCGCATATCGGTGTAGCCCGGTGTGCTCCATTGCATAGTCGTCTCCCTCAAGTTATCAAACGAAACTGCAGTGTAACCCGTCATCCATTTTTTCGGCAACATTCCACAGCGACAAGCAGCGCCGGCCTACGCATGGAAGACGCCGCGTCGGGCAAGGCCGTGTTCCAGCGCTCAAGGGATACGGGCGGCAACACGGATCTGTCGTGGCATCACGGCTCTGGTGTCGAAGTTCGCGTGCACAGCGAGCGAAAAAAAATCGATCTGACTCGGACTGCGAATGACAGACACGCTGAACGGAAAAAACATGACGAGGTCATGGTGATCATGGCCGACGACGTTCCAGGGATAGATTTGACAAAACCGTGTGCGGGCCTCGGATTGACCGGCATGCGCGAGCGTGTCGAGGCGATCGGCGGCGCCTTCTATATTGCCAACCAGCCAGCGGCTTTCTGTTCTGCGCACGCGTGCCGGTTCAGGCCGGACTGCCCGAGCAGAACGAGCTTAGCGAACCGGCCAAGTTGGCGAAATCGATGAAATGACGACCGATGCGGTTTGACATCTGCGCAAGCTGCACCCCGTTGTCCGCGCCGAGCTTCTGCCGGATCACCGATTGATGATTGGCAATGGTCTTCTGGCTCATGCCGAGTCTTTCCGCAATGCTCGGCAGTGTGTCACCTAGCGCGCACGCCTCGCCACTCCGCAGACCGCTTCCTCCGATACGTCGGGAGCGCTTGCCTTGGTCAGGTAGCCGCGTGCGCCAGCATCGAGCGCGCGTCGCACGAATATCGTCTTCTCGTGAACGCTGAGGATCAGCACCTGGGCGTCCGGCTCACGCGCGAGCATTAGGCGCATGGATTCAATGTCGCTTGCGCCCGGCAAGGCGAGATCCAGCACTACAACGTCGGGTCGCAGCGCGCAAAAGCGCTGGTACGCCTGCGCGGCGTCAGCGGCTTCGCCTGCCGTGCCACATCGGGACTGAGTTCGAGCAGGCGCCGGTAGCCTTCACGCACCACGGCGTGGTCATCGACCAGGAGCACAGATATATCGGCGGCGGTCATTTTCGGGCTCGGCGAGATCGGCAACGCTTTGATGGTTTAGGGTGCGGCCGTAGTGTGGCGCCGCTAACCGAAGTGAATTGCTGTCATTGCGAAACGTAACCAGGTGCTGTCAGGCTCGCGTTCAATAGCCGCTTTGCGCGCCACGTTGATGACGAGTTCGTGGTGTGGTGATTTATCGCAGACCGGGTCGGCGTTGGCCGGGTCCCGGTCAGCAGATACGCCTGGCAGCGGCAGCCGCCGGCGTCGAGGGCTCGCCGAGTGCACGCGCTTCGCGTAACATGCCGAGCCATTGATCGGTGGAAAGTTCGCTGCTGTGATCGGTGTAATTGACCGGGTTGTAGCAGAACGCACAATGCAACGGTCACTGGTACGTCAGGTCGGCGAGCAACCGCAGCGGCGAGGCAATATCGGTCATGTAGCCGCCTCCAGCGCATCCGTGCCGCTCTGCTGCCGCCACGAACGAACGCACTTCGCTGCCGATGTCCTGCGCATTGAAGGCTTGCTGCAAGTCTGGAATCAACGCATCTATGTCGCGTGTGCCATCGCAACGCTTCAGAATATCTCCGGCGCCCATCAGGCGGTCGCGGACGATTAGCTGCAATTTAAGCACGCATGGCCACATGCAGCACAATTACGGCGATGAGGGATCCAGGCGTGCGATCGGCGCGTGGTTACCGCTGGAAGCGCGGACATCGATACATGCGCGCCAAGACGGTCAAACACAGCCCGTCACCGTTATTCCTCGCTCCGCATCAACTATCAGGTAATACTATCCAATAGTGTTATCCAATTTATGGGTTCCCCGGGTGCTACGGGATACGCAATAAGCGATTGATTTGCCGCCACTGCACTCGGCTAACAATTGATAGCAGCCTGCAATCGCTGAATGATAGGTCAATGCGGGACGTTCTTCATATGCACGGCATGCATTCCCGGCATTAACGATGCCGCCTATACATCGCTCCCTACGGGCCGCGATACTTACATCGCACACTGGAACGCTGGGAAGGAAGGGATTTTAGAGAAGCGTTCCAATCGCTTATTCAGGCGGAATATTAAGGGAACAATCATGATTGTTGGAGACATCCTTCGTCGCAATGCATTTCTATACGGCGAGAGGCCGGCGGTCATTTGCAATGGCCGTGCCGTCACGCATGCCGATTTTCTTGAACGCACGCTCAGGCTCGCCCAAGGCCTGCGTTCGAAGGGCTTGCAGCGACAGAGCCGCATCGCCATCCTCGCCCAAAATGCCCCGGAATACCTTGAACTGTACGGCGCGTGTGAGGAAGCGGGGTTTGTTGCTGTTGGTTTAAATTACCGACTCTCAGATGCGGAACTGACGGATATTCTGATCGATGCGACTCCTGCGGTCCTCGCCTACGACGAAGAGTTCGCGAAGCGCGTCGACGCTATCATAAGTGGGCTCGGTGAGCCGGTGCAGCTCCTCGAAATAGGCGGCGACGCCGACAGTGAGTTCGCTTATGAGCGACTGATCGAGAACAGCCTGCCGGAAGAGAACGCGCCACGTGCAGATGAAGAAGATACCGTGTGTATCTTCTACACGAGCGGCACAACTGGTCGACCAAAAGGCGCAATGCTGCCCAACGGGGGCCAAGCGGCCCAAGCCGAGATCTACGCTCGGGCGGTCAAGGCGAAAGCAACCGATCGCATGCTGATCGTCATGCCGCTTTTCCACTGCGGCGGTAAAAACCTTGAAATGATGTACCGGTCTCAAGGCGCCGCAATCGTCCTTCACAAGTCCTTCAACCCCCAAAGCATCATTGCAAGTTTCCTCGAAGATGGGGTCACCGCGGCTCATCTGGCGCCGGTAATGATTCACCAGATCATCGACGAGTTGGATAAGGCGCCCAAAAAATTTCCCCTGCTGCACACGGTCCACTACGCATCGGCCCCAATGTCGGTCGCGCTGCTAAAGCGGGCGATCGGCCATTTTGGACTGGTCTTCGTTCAGAGCTACGGTATGACAGAAAACGGCGCCGGCACCTTCCTCGACAAATTCCAACATGTCCTCGAGGGGCCCGAGACCGAGGTCGCTCGACTTGCGTCAGCCGGTAAGCCGTTTGAGGACACTGAACTGCGCGTCGTCAACGATGATGGAAGCGAAGCTGAAATCGGCACGATTGGCGAAGTTTTGACTCGTGCTCCCGGAATGATGAGCGGTTACTGGAAAAATCCGACGAGCACTGCCCAGGCATTGAAAGACGGGTGGATGTGCACGGGCGACTTGGGGTATCTCGACAAAGAGGGTTACCTGTTCATCGTCGATCGTAAGAAAGACATGATTATCTCCGGAGGCGAAAACATTTACTCCCGAGAGGTCGAAGAAGCCCTTGCGAGTCATCCATCGGTCTCGGAAGCGTCCGTGATCGGAGTGCCTGATTCGAAGTGGGGCGAGGCGGTGAAGGCTTTTGTCGTGCTCCGCACCAACGCTGTGGCGACGGAAGTAGAACTGATCGACTACGTTAAGAGCAAGATAGCTAGCTACAAAAAGCCGAAGAGTATCGACTTTGTCGGTTCGCTGCCGCGTCTGTCGAGCACAAACAAAGTCGATAAGAAAGCGCTAAGAGCGCCATTTTGGGCCGGTAAAGAACGTAGTGTCGCTTAACCGCGTTACAAAAACGTCCAGGAGTAATTCGATGTATCCGATTGTATTGACCGACGAGCAACGAGCGATCAAGAATGCCGTGCGACGGCTAGCGACCGAAAAATTCGCGCCGAAGGCGGCGTATTGGGACCAAACTTATACTCCACCGCTCGAGAACCTGCAAATTCTGGCGGAAAACGGCTATACCGGGATCTGTCTTCCCGAAGAGTATGGCGGGTCCGGATTGGGCGTGTTTGAAAACGTATTGATTTTTGAAGAAATTAGCCGAGCCTGCGCGAATACGGCGATGTTGTTAAACGTCACGGAAGGTGCCGCATCACGCGTGATCATTGGTTTGGGCACAGAAGAGCAAAAGCAAAAATATCTGAGAAAGATGGGGAAGGCGGAAATATTAGCAGCGTGGTCAATGTCTGAGCCTAATGCTGGATCTGATCTCGCCGGCACGCAGACCAAGGCAGTCCTAAGGGGCGGCGAGTATATCGTGAACGGGAGCAAGCTGTGGTGCACCGCCGCTCAAGTCGCAGACGTCTTTATCGTCTTCGTGCGCGTTGGCGAGGAGGACGGATTGAGAGGAGTCGGCGCGCTCCTGATTGACAAAGACACATCAGGCATGACGATTGGAAAACATCTGGATCTTATCGGCCTGCGCGGAACTGGGATGGCAGAACTCGTATTTGAGGACGCACGGGTTCCGGCCGAGAATCTGATCTTGCGCCCAGGGCGCATGAAGGATCTATTTACCTTAATGGCGTCAGACCGCATCGCGGGTAATCCACCTATCGCGTTGGGAATTGCTCAAGCAGCATTCACCGCCGCCGTACAACATTTGCGAGACCGGAGCCAGTTTGGCAAGGCACTTATTGAAAATCAGGGGCTGCAATGGCTACTTGCCGACATGGCGACGAGCATCGAGACGGCACGCGCGTTGATTTACAACGCCGCCTTGCGTACCGACGCGAACGGCGGTGTCCCCATTTACGAGACATCAATGGCCAAGATCGTCGCCAATGAGATGGCGGTCAAGGTGACAAATCAGGCGATCCAGATGGGAGGTTCGTTTGGGCTGTCGAATGAATACCCATTTGAGCGCTACTTCCGTGACGCACGAGGTCTTTCGATCGGTTACGGGACGACCGAAGTGCACCGCAACTCGGTCGCCCGCGACATCGTGAGCGGTGCGTATAACTGCTGATATCGAGCTGTCTGCTTGGCGAGCATGGAAGCAGGGTTAAAAGGGCGGCGAGCGGGCGTGTTCTTTAATAAGCGGAGGGTCCTAACGGTCCCGCATGGTCTTGCCGAGATATGGTACTGAACTCAGCTTCTACACGCACGGCGAAACGTCGGACGCAAGTTGGCGCATCAATGCCGGAAGTTGGCCCCAACCTCCTCTTCCCCAAGTTCCGATAACCGGCGACAGGAACGCTCTTGACAGAGGTTAACGTCTTAACGTGGCTTTGGTTTGAATTGAATAGGCTATGAAACATATTCTTCTCGCTTTCAGTAGCCCGGTGACGGGAACGAAGCGGCTTTCGAGAAGTGGTACCGGGAGATACACATTCCGGAGATGCTCTAGCGGCCCGGATTCGTTGCCTGCGAGCGTTTCCAAGCAAGTTCTTCACAAATGGGGCGAACCAGGTCTCAAGAATTTCTAGCGATTTGGCAGATCGAGACGGAGAACCTGGACGCGGTGTATCGTGAACTCCGCGCTGACTTGTCGTCTCGTACGACCGGCACCGACGCTTTCGATACGGAAGCGACGGTAAGCCTCAGCTTCACAGCCCTATGGACCAAATGCTTGCGCGACGTTCAACCACATGTCTACCGCTGCTAGAGGACTGGAAATGCCTTTATTAATGAAAGAGGCCGACGAACGCGTCGCCTATTTGACATTGAATCGACCCGATCGCCGAAATGCGCTCAACAAGGAGTTGTGTGAACAGTTGTGTTCACAACTGGTCAAATGCGCTGAAGACGAAAGTGTCAAAGTCATTGTCATTCGTGGTGCGGGTACGGCATTTTGTGGGGGGGCCGACGTGACAGAGATGCGCGCATCTTCCAGTCAGGCGGATATAGTCGCATATGCCGAGCGGAACGCGCACCTGTTGAAGCTTGCACCCAGCTTGAGGGTTCCCGTCCTAGCCGCTCTGAACGGTCCGGCCGTAGGAGCCGGTGCCGCGCTGGCGCTTGCATGTGATGGCATTGTGATGGCCGAACACGCGACCCTCAGCTTTCCGGAAATCCATCACGGTATCGCGCCTCTTCTCGTTTGGCCTAGCCTGGAACGTCACGTCGGCCGCTTAGCGGCCTTCGAAATCCTGACGGGAGATGGCCCCATTACCGCATACCAGGCATTGGAACGGCGGTGGGTGAATCGAGTAGTGAAGTCCGAGGATCTCCAAACCGAAGTACGCGCATGGGCGCTGAAGATTGCGGCGCTGTCGTCGTCGGCGCTAAGCGGAATGAAGCGTATCGCTTTCGCGAGTGACGGTTGTTCGCTCGAGGGATCTCTATTGAAGGCAGTCGACGCATATAAAAATCAGTAGCGCCTCAATTTTAGAACGTACATATTCCACGGAGGCAGAAATGTCAGAAAAGAAGAGCGAAAAAGGCTCATCATCGATCGCAAAAGTTCAGATTGATAAAATCACAGTTCGCGGACTGGATTTGTGCGAGGACGTTATTGGCAAAACGAGTTTGACGGAATACTTCCTTCTCTTGTTGTCCGGCGAGAAGCCGAGTGCCGAACTGATCAAACTTGTAGACGCCTCCATGGTTTCCATCGCAGAGCACGGGCTCGTTCCGTCGGTACAAGCTGCACGTATGACGCTGGCGTCGGCTCCAGACGCACTTCAGGGTGCCGTCGCCGCAGGCTTGCTGGGTTGTGGATCCGTCATCCTAGGTGCATCAGAAACCGCGGGACGGCTGCTCGTCGAGATTGTCGCAGAGGTGGCTGGCGGAACGCCGCTTGAAACTGTCGTGAGAACGCGTTTAACCTCGATGCACCAACAGCGGATCTCCCTTCCAGGCTTCGGTCACCCGATTCACCGCAACGGTGATCCTCGGGCTGCCAGCTTGATCGCGTACGCGCAGCGATTGGGAACCCGCGGCAAGCATACTGAGGCGGTGGAGGAACTGGACCGGCAAGTTGAGGTCGTGTATGGCCGAAAGCTCCCTCTCAACGTCTCGGGCGCGATCCCGGCGGTTCTGCTGGACGCGGGCTTCCCAGTAGATTCGCTCCGCGGTATTCCAATCATGGCACGCACGGCGAGCTTGATCGCCCATTTGGCGGAAGAACGAGTTAAGCCGATAGGGTTCAAGCTCGCCGCGGCCGCAGATCGCTCAATTGACTTTGACGGTGTCGAGGCGATTTAGCGGGTGACATTGCGAGAGGCGGTGTCCGTAGGCGGGAAGCGGACGACCGATCTGGGACGGCGCGCCAGTGAAGATGAGCAGATCAACGGCTCCGTGGGCGCGCGATCTGATGTGTGATGCCAAATGACCAAAGAAAGAGGCACCCTTCGACGGCAAAAGGAAAAGTGGTTTGCTGGCGCCCCCGTTCGAATAACGAGATGCGAGGTGCGTACGCCAGTGAGATCTCGCTGCGTCCGCATAGAGTCTTCTTTTGAGAACAACCGGTTGACAATCATTTTCTTCCGCCACGGAAACGGCTCCTGGCAGCTTTTCCCACCCGCAGGCAGTCTTCCTGCCATGGGCCACGCCGGCTTTCGCGTTGTTTCCGGACTCGTGGAGGAAGTGACGGCCGACCCTTGATGAGGAGCCAAGCTCAACTGTCATTGACGGACGCGCGGCGGCTACAAACCGCCGGCAAAGGTGAGCCGTAAGACCGTATGCCGAACTGCAGTGTGGGCAATCACACCTTGTGCCAGTACACTGGATTGGATTGTTCCTTCCAGCCAGTATGCGCCCGCACAGGCCTTCACAGCGACTGCCATCGTTCACATACGGTCATTGGCAAGGAGGGTTTAACTGCCTCCCTGTCGCTATCTCGCCCCTACAAACGTGTTTGTGCACGTCTCGCGCGCGAAGTAGCAAGCAATGCTCAGCCGCATCGATCTTGACAGTGAGCCACAACACGACACCATATCAACTTTCCCAGGGACAATTTGTTCCCAAATGGGGTGGAACGATTCTAATGCGGTGGGGCCCGACTGGGCCGGATGCCAGTAAAGAATCGATTCCCCAGACGTTCTGGCAGCGGCGGCAGGCATCGATGTGCCTTCGCACACTCAATGCGAATGTCAATTTCGCGCACACACTCCCTTAATTCTAGCCTCAACTCCGGGCCGACCGTAACCGGACCGAGGTTCTTGCAAGCGGGGATAGTCCCCAACAGTGCTTAGATAGGGCTATGGGCGCGCGGTATGCCATGCGCCCGATTCATTCAATGTATGCAGTGGGTCGTCTGTACAGGTTTGGACAGACTAAACAGAATGACCTCTACGTTAGAGCACTAGAAGAGGCGACGGAGATGACTCATGAAACACCCAGGAGCTTGTTTGAGAAGGTTTGGGACGCCCATGTCGTAGCGTCGCGTGGTTCCGACGCAGCACTACTGCACGTCGACCGCCATTTGGTCCACGACTTGTCGGGCGGTGAAGGACTGTACGAGCTCAAGGCAAGAGGGTTAAAGGTCCGAAATCCGGAGCTAACCATTGCCACGCCGGATCACACAATTTCCACAACGCCGGGTCGTGCAGACACGATTCCCGTTGCGCAGCGGCTTCTCAGGGACTTCCGCACGCTTACGAATGAGGCAGGCATACGCTTGTTTGACGTCGACACGGTGGGCCAAGGAATTGTTCACGTGATTGGTCCGGAGCTTGGCCTAAGTTTGCCGGGATCGGTAATCGTCTGCGCCGACAGTCATACTTGCACTCACGGCGGACTCGGCGCGTTGGCATTTGGAATTGGAACAAGTGAAATGCAACACGTGTTTGCGACCCAGACAATCGTGCAGAGACAACCGAGACTGATGCGCGTCGTCTTCGTTGGCAAGGCAAACGGAATCACGGCAAAGGACATGGTGCTCCATCTGATTGGAAGAATAGGAGCAGGCGCCGGCAGCGGCTTCGCCGTCGAGTACTCAGGGGAAGCAGTTCAAGCGCTCGAAGTAGAGGCACGTCTGACACTATGCAATCTTTCGATCGAACTCGGTGCGAAGGTCGGTATGGTCGCTCCCGACGACGTAACGATCGAGTATCTCGCTGGTCGACCATTCGCGCCTGCGGGCCCGCTTTGGGACGAAGCGCTGAAAAATTGGCACTCCCTCAAAAGTGATGAGGGTGCCGCTTTTGATAGGGAAGTCTTGATCGACATATCCAACCTTGCGCCGCAGATTACGTGGGGAACGAGCCCTCAGGATGTAATTGATGTCAGCGGCACAATTCCGGACCCACAAAACGAGAAGGATCCAAAGCGTAGGCAGGAAATGATCGATGCACTGAAGTACATTGGGCTTGAACCAGGACAGCGTATCGAGGGAACGCCTGTCGATGTTGTCTTCATCGGTTCATGCACAAATAGCCGTCTCTCCGACTTGCGTGAGGCAGCAAAGGTAGCCCGCCGCGGAAAAGTTGCGCCGGGCGTAAAGGCGTGGGTGGTACCAGGGTCTGAGTCCGTCAAACGGGCCGCCGAAGCCGAGGGCCTCAACCGCGTATTCACGGACGCCGGTTTTGAATGGCGAAGTCCGGGTTGCTCGATGTGTCTCGCCGTCAATGGTGAAACGGTAGGGCCAGGTCAAAGAAGTGTGTCCACGTCCAATCGGAACTTTGTTGGTCGCCAGGGCCCGCGCGCTCGGACCCATTTAGCTAGTCCAGCGATGGCAGCGGCGGCGGCGCTCGCCGGATGCATTGTCGACGTCCGTAAGCAGGAGCAGTGATGGAAACGTTCACTACGTTGACTGGCCGTGCAGCCCCACTTGTGCGAGCCAACATTGATACCGACGTCATTATCAGAATCGAGCGTCTCGCTGCCCTCAAGCGGTCCGAGCTAGGCGCCTACGCTTTCGAGGCTTTGCGCTTTAAGCCTGATGGGAGCGAAAACCCGGACTTCGTATTGAACACGGCCGACTACCGCGGCGCGCCGATTTTGATTGCCGGCGCCAACTTCGGTTGCGGAAGCTCGCGCGAACACGCTGTATGGGCTTTGCAGGGCCTCGGCATTCGATGCGTCATCGCACCTAGCTACGGCGACATTTTCTTCGGTAACTGCTTTCAAAACGGATTGCTGCCCGTCGTACTGCCGCAGCAGACAGTTTCTCGCATCGCGTCGTTGATCGAAGCGAGTCCAGCTACGACGGTCTCCGTCGATCTCGAACGTCAGACGGTGACACTGTCCGACGGGGAGGGATTTTCGTTCGTGGTAGAGCCTGCGCGGCGCACTCAGATGCTTGAGGGACTCGATGAGATCGCCGTGACGCTGTTATCCGAAAGCGTTATCGATACTTTTCAGACCGCAGATCGGATCCGGCGTCCATGGATTTACTTGCCTACCGATGGAGCGCTAGCAAATGACTGATAAGAAGAAAGTTCTGTTTTTGGGCGGAGACGGCATCGGACCCGAAGTGGTGGCAGAAGCGCGACGGATTGCCGCATGGTTCCTGGAGCATGGGCTAAACGCGACACTATCGGACGGTTTGTACGGGATGTCTCAATATCGGATCGACGGACGTCTGATTTCCGTGGACGTGCTCATGCAATGTAAGCAAGCCGATGCAATCATTTTCGGTGCGACCGGCGGGGCAGAGATTGAGGCCCTGCCTGCAGATGTCATCGAGAGCGGCGGACTGCTTTTCCTGCGCAAGGAACTCGATCTATTCGCGAACCTCAGGCCAATCAAAGCGATCGATGCCCTACGAGATGCGTCTACGCTAAAGCCCAATGTGATCAAAGACGTCGACTTCGTTTTCGTTCGTGAGCTGTGCGGTGGGATCTATTTTGGAACCCCACGTGGCATCGAAACCTTGCCGAACGGTCAACGGCGCGGTGTCGACACCCAGGTATATACCAGCGGCGAGATTCGAAGGGTCGCGCGCGTGGCCTTCGAACTCGCACGCAGTAGGAACAAGCATCTTTGTTCCGTCGAGAAGTCGAATGTTATGGAGTCCGGAAAGCTATGGCGTGAGGAAGTTCAGAGGATGCAGGCCGAGGAGTTCGCGGACGTAGAGCTTACCCATATGTACGCCGACAACTGTGCGATGCAACTCGTGCGGCGCCCGAGCCAGTTTGATGTCATCCTCGCAGATAACCTCTTTGGTGACATCCTTTCCGACTGTGCAGCGATGATTTGCGGGTCGCTGGGCATGCTGCCGTCGGCCTCGCTCAGCGCACCCGATGAACGCGGGCGACACAACGCACTGTATGAGCCTATCCATGGCAGTGCCCCTGACATTGCAGGAAAAAGCCTCGCGAATCCATTGGCGACCATCCTCAGTTTTGCAATGGCGCTGCGTCATTCGCTCGGTGCTGCGGGTGACGCCGATTTGTTGGAACAGGCGGTGCGAAAGGCCCTCGATGATGGTGCACGGACCGCAGACATGGCCGGGCCAGACGAGCGCAAGCTATCGACCGTGGGTATGGGTGATGCCGTGATCCGTGCCTTAGAAGAACTGTCGGCCCCGAGTGCTCAATGAACGCGCGGGGCCCGAATGGTGGGAAGGGGAAGTACATGACAAATGCTAACGTTACGATCGAAGACAAGTACACCCAGGAATCGGGACGGGTTTTCATCTCCGGAACGCAGGCCCTGGTGCGCTTGCCACTCATGCAGCGAGAGCGCGATCTCGCTGATGGCAATAATACCGCCGGCTATATCTCGGGATACCGGGGATCGCCGTTAGGGACGTACGATACTGAATTATGGAAAGCGAAGACCTTTTTGCAAGAGAAGCACATCCACTTCGCTCCTGGTGTTAATGAGGACTTGGCCGCTACTGCCGTGTGGGGAACACAGCAAGCTCACACGTTTCCTGGGGCAAAGTACGATGGTGTTTTCTCAATCTGGTACGGAAAGGGCCCAGGGGTCGACCGCGCTGGTGACCCGATGAAGCACGCGAACCTGGCCGGCACCGCTCCACTAGGGGGTGTATTGGTGGTGTTCGGAGACGACCACGCAGGGAAGTCCTCGACCGTGGCGCATCAGAGCGAGCAGGCGCTCGCCGCGAACAGTATCCCCGTCCTTTACCCCGCGACGATCCAGGACTACATCGACTTCGGCCTCTCAGGATGGGCTTTGTCCCGCTATAGCGGGTTATGGGTCGGCCTTAAGTGCGTCAACGAAACCGTTGAGAATACGGCGTCCGTCAACATTGACGAGAGCAGAAGTCGAGTTGTGCTGCCAACGGAGGTCGCGTTGCCGCCCGAAGGAGTGAACTTCTCCGCGTCCTCGCAGTTGGAGTTTGCGCCCGCTGCTGACGAAAAGCGGCTCGTACGCTTCAAACTACCGCTCGTGCACTCCTTCGTGCGAGCCAACAAGATAGATCGCGTTATCTTTTCCGGACCTCAGGCCAAGTTCGGCATCGTCGCAGCGGGTAAGTCTTATCTCGACGTGTTGCAGGCGATGCAGTTGCTGGGCATCGACGATGCGAGCGCGTGCGAAATGGGCATTGCGCTATACAAGCCCGGCCTCATCTGGCCGCTGGAGCCGAAAGGAATCAGGCGCTTTGCGAAAGGCCTACAAGAGTTGCTGTTCGTCGAAGAGAAGCGGCCATTCCTTGAAGACCAAGCTGCGCGATTGCTTTACGATTGTCCGTCAAACGAACGTCCGCGGATCTCCGGCAAGACTGACGGGTCAGGTGCACCGTTATTGTCGTCAGATTACGTTCTGGAGCCGCAGGAGATCGCGAGAGCAATTGCCGCCCGGTTGCGCGAATGCGGCATTTCTACCGTAGAGATCGATCGACGCTTTGCTAGCGCCCAGACGCGGACCTCGCTCAAACTCTCATTGGCGACCTCCGGAAACCCGCGCACGCCCTATTTCTGCTCAGGTTGTCCCCATAATTCATCGACCAACCTCCCTGAGGGCAGCGTCGCCGTAGGCGGTATTGGCTGCCATGGGATGGGGATTTTTATGGGCCGAACGCTACGGTCCGCTCATATGGGCGGAGAGGGCCTTACTTGGACCGGTATTGCCCCTTTCACTGAGACGAAGCACATCTTTCAGAATCTCGGCGACGGCACGTACTCACACTCGGGAATGCTTGCGATTCATGGAGCGGTCACGTCCAAAGCGAACATAACCTACAAGATCTTGTTTAATGACGCGGTCGCGATGACTGGAGGTCAGCCGGTTGAAGGCGGAGGCCTGTTGACGGTGCAGGCCATCACCCACCAGGTGAAGGCTCTGGGAGTTGCAGCGATAAGAGTTGTCACGGATGAGCCGGACAAATACCCCGACCGGGGGGCCTTCGCGCCGGGTGTATCGATTCATCATCGACACGACCTGGACAGCGTGCAGAGGGAGTTGCGAGAGGTGAAAGGAACTTCCGTTCTGGTCTATGACCAGACCTGCGCAGCCGAAAAGCGCAGGCGACGCAAGCGCGGAACACTGATCGACCCACCGGTACGCGCGTTCATCAACGACGCAGTATGTGAAGGCTGCGGCGACTGCTCTGTCAAATCAAACTGTGTGAGTGTGGAGCCTCTCGAAACCGAGCTCGGGCGTAAGCGTGTCATCGACCAAGCAAGTTGCAATAAGGACCTGAGTTGCATAAGCGGCTTTTGTCCATCATTCGTCACCGTGCACGGTGGAAAGCTCCGGAGACCCAAGCTCGTTCAGCTCGAGGACGCTGACCTCGCGCTTATTCCGGAACCGTCGCCTGCTCGTCAGTCCGATACCTTCAACATACTGATCGCAGGAGTGGGCGGCACGGGTGTCGTGACGATCGGCGCGGTTCTCGGCATGGCAGCCCACATTGAAGGCAAAGGAGCGTCCGTGTTCGACATGACGGGTATGGCTCAGAAGGGAGGCGCCGTCTTTAGTCACCTGAAGATTGCCTCCAACCCTGACGAGATCCATGCGGTAGCGATCGGTTCGGACGAAGCGGATCTATTGTTGGGGTGCGACGCGCTAGTAGCCGGATCGCGCGACGCACTGCGAAGCGTACTTAGAGAACACACGCACGTGGTCATGAATACGCATCTGGTCCCGACCGGCGCTTTTCAGCGAAATCCCGACATTGATTTTCAGATCGATCGGACCTGCGAACTCGTATCAAATGCGGCAGGCATCGACCATACGCTTGCGGTTGACGCAACTGCGCTGGCGCTGGCGTTTACCGGTAACGCCCTGTCCGCGAACATGATTCTCGTCGGCTGCGCGTATCAACGCGGGGCGCTTCCTCTGACTCGCGCGTCGATCGAAAAGGCAATCGAGCTAAACGGCGTATCGATTGACCAAACAAAGCGTTCCTTCGCACTGGGAAGGCTCTTCGCACACGATCCACGCCGCTTCAAGAACGAAACTTCGAAGGGGGCATCGGCGACGGAAATGCCGTTGAGCGAGTTCATCGAACGTCGAGCGCTCGACCTGCGAGCTTATCAGAACGACGGTTATGCTGGGCGCTACCGGCAACTCGTCGAGAAAGTCCGCGAGGCGGAACTCGCTGTCGCACGTGTCAATCCTTCTGAGCTGGCACTCACTCGGGCGGTTGCCAAAGCGTATTTCAAGCTGCTTGCTTATAAAGATGAGTATGAAGTCGCGCGGCTTTATACCAGCGGAGCTTTCGAGCAAAAGCTGGCAGAACAGTTCGAGGGCGAGTTCACGTTAAGCTTTCACCTAGCGCCGCCGCTGCTGTCGAAGCATGATCCGCAAACCGGCGCAGTGTTGAAGAGAAACTTCGGGCCATCTACTTTCCGGCTTTTTAAGCTTCTCGCGCCGCTGAAGTTTGTCCGGGGGACCCCACTCGACATTTTCGGGTACACATCGGAGCGCCGAATGGAGCGTAGCTTGATCACCGAATACGAGGAGACCATCTCCATGCTGCTGGGGCGCTTGTCGCAAGAGAACATTGCGGGGGCAGTGTCGATAGCTGCACTTCCTCTTGAAATTCGGGGCTATGGTCACGTCAAGCTGCAGAATGTTCAGAAGGTTAAGTGCCGCGAGAGCGAAATGTTAAGAGCATATCTCGAGCCTCGAGTCGTTGAGACGAGCCTTTCCGCTGCGTAATAGAAGAAATCTGGAGATGAAATATGAAGGTACTGGTCGCTGTGAAACGCGTAGTCGATTACAACGTCAAGGTTCGCGTGAGGTCCGATGGAAGCGGCGTCGATGTCGCGAACGTGAAGATGTCGATGAATCCGTTCGACGAGATTGCTGTGGAGGAGGCGGTCCGAATGAAGGAAACGGGCGTTGCGACTGAAGTGATCGTAGTGTCATGCGGCGTGACGCAATGTCAGGAAACGTTACGCACTGCGATGGCCATCGGTGCGGATCGGGCGATTCTCGTCGAATCAGCCGAGGACTTGCAGCCGCTGGCAGTCGCGAAGATTTTGAAGGCGCTCGTCGACAAGGAACAACCTTCGCTGGTGATTCTTGGCAAGCAGGCCATCGACGATGATTCGAATCAAACTGGTCAGATGCTTGCCGCGTTGGCCGGCTTGCCGCAGGCGACGTTCGCCGCGAAGGTCGTGGTTTCTGACGGCAAGGCCACGGTCTCGCGCGAAGTCGACGGCGGCTCCGAAACGCTGTCTTTGACCTTGCCCGCAGTTGTGACCACCGATCTGCGCCTGAACGAGCCGCGCTACGTCACGCTGCCGAACATCATGAAGGCTAAGAAGAAGCCGCTGGAGACGATCAAGCCCGCGGACCTCGGTGTGGATGTCGCGCCACGCCTCAAAACGCTGAGAGTCGTCGAGCCGCCCAAGCGCTCAGCCGGCGCGATGGTGCCGGACGTGAAGGCGCTGGTCGAGAAACTCAAGACCGAAGCCAAGGTTCTGTAAGGGAGACGCACGAAATGACGATTCTGGTAATTGCGGAACACGACAACGCATCGATCAAGGCCTCGACGCTGAACACAGTCGCCGCGGCGCAAAAGATTGGTGGCGATATCCATGTGCTGGTCGCGGGTTCGAACGCACAGGCCGCAGTGGATGCCGCTGCGAAGATCACCGGTGTTTCTAAAGTCCTATTTGCCGACGCACCGCAACTCGCTGAAGGACTGGCTGAGAACGTCGAAGGGACAGTGCTGAATATCGCGAAGGACTACTCGCACATCCTCGCGCCGGCAACGGCCTACGGCAAGAACATCGCGCCGCGTATCGCTGCTCACCTCGATGTCGCGCAAATCAGCGACATCACCGCAGTCGACGGACCGGACACCTTCGAGCGCCCGATCTACGCGGGCAACGCTATCGCGACGGTTCAATCACAAGATCCGATCAAGGTCATCACGGTTCGTTCGACCGGGTTCGATCCAGCGACAGCGGAAGGCGGCAGTGCATCGGTGGAAAAAATCGAAGCCGCTGCCGACGCAGGCATTTCGCAGTTTGTGTCTCGTGAACTGACGAAGCTGGATCGTCCGGAACTGACGTCGGCGTCGGTAATCGTTTCGGGCGGCCGGGGTCTGGGCGACGGCGAGAACTATGCCAAGATCTTGATACCGCTTGCGGACAAACTGGGCGCAGCGCTCGGCGCGTCGCGTGCCGCAGTCGATGCGGGATTCGCGCCCAACGACTATCAGGTTGGTCAAACCGGTAAGATCGTCGCGCCGCAACTGTATGTCGCAGTGGGCATCTCGGGCGCTATCCAACACTTGGCCGGCATGAAAGACAGCAAAGTCATCGTAGCGATCAACAAGGATGCTGAAGCTCCGATCTTCGGTGTGGCCGATTACGGCCTGGTGGCTGACCTGTTTGTGGCGGTTCCCGAGCTGACTCGACTTTTAGGCGAGAACGGGGGTACGCAATGAGCCTTAAGTCCCTGCTTGACCTGAAGGGTCGTATAGCGCTTATAACCGGGGGCTCCCGTGGGCTTGGTCTTCAAGTGGCCGAAGCCTTGGGTGAGATGGGAGCCACGGTCGTAATTACCGCGCGAACGAAAGAAGAGCTTGACCTAGCCGTAAATGCGCTTGAGGCGCGCGGCGTCACGAGCCATGCGTTCGTTTGCGATCTGTCAGTGCACGAGTCAGTGTCACCGTTAGTCAAGGACATTATCGAGAAGCTAGGTTCGATCGACATCTTGGTGAACAACGCCGGAGCCACGTGGGGCGCTCCCGCAAGCGAATACCCGCTCGAAGCATGGAACAAGCTTGTCAACTTAAATCTGACTGGACTTTTCTTGATTACACAGGCGGTCGCGAGGCTTTCGATGATTCCGGGCATGTCAGGGAAAATTCTCAATATGGCTTCGATCGAAGGTCTTATAGGCGTAGACCCCCGGCATATGACGACAGTTGGATATAACGCCACCAAGGGAGGGGTTGTGAATTTAACGCGTGCGCTTGCCGCCGAGTGGGCCCAATACGGCATCACCGTCAACGCCATTGCGCCGGGATTCTTTCCGACCAAGATGACGAAGGGCGTGTTGGATAAGGCGGATGGACTCGTGTCTTTGTGTCCCATGCGGCGATTTGGCGGCGACGAGGACCTGAAAGGGATTGCAGCACTGCTCGCGTCAGACGCATCGGCTTACATCACCGGTCAGATAGTCGCGGTTGACGGCGGAATGACTGCTGTGTGACGAGTGTCGGGCGGTAACCCGACCGGTCGGATGATCGGCGCCCAAGGGCGTCTCCTATCGTACGCATAGTAGCCGAGGCCCAACGATGGGTCGCCCGTCGACGACCTGCTCAACCAGGAAAAACCCGAATCTCATGCGAACAACTCTTGACTTCCTTTTGTATGACTGGCTGAACGTGGAGAATCTCACGGAGTGCGAACGATATGCGGAGCATTCCCGGGAGACTTTTGATTCGGTCCTGGACACGAGCGCGCGAATTGCCAGGGAACGCTTCGCACCGTTCAACCGGCTTGTCGACCTTGAAGAACCACAATTCGACGGCGAACGCGTCCATTTGCCCAGGGAAACCGGCGAAGCGGTAGCAGCATATGCACAAGCTGGACTGCTTGCCGCAGGACATGACTATGGACATGGCGGTATGCAATTGCCGTATGTTATTGACATGGCGGCGAACAGCTTCTTCGCCATGGCTAGCATCGGTTTGAGCGCGTACGGCATGCTTACTTACGCCAATTGCAACCTTTTGCTAGCACATGGGACGCAAGCGCAGATACGAGCGTTTGCGTCGCCGGAGATGGAAGGGCGCTTCTTTGGCACCATGTGTCTGAGTGAGCCGCAAGCGGGATCGAGCCTCGGAGATATCCAGACACGCGCATTACCGGATGCAGGCGCGTATGAGGCAGATCCCCTTGGGCCCCGCTATCGGATCTTCGGAAGCAAGATGTGGATCTCCGGCGGCGAACATGATCTATCGGAGAACATCGTTCATCTTGTACTCGCGAAAGTCCCTGGCGCAGACGGCGCAATGCGCGCCGGTGTTAAGGGGATCTCCCTTTTCGCGGTACCGCGTGAGCTGGTCGATGGTGACGGACGCTGTACGGGTCGTCGCAACGACATCGCGCTTGCCGGCTTAAATCATAAACTCGGTTATCGTGGGACGGTCAATACGCTGCTTAACTTCGGTGAAGGCCGCTTTCCGGTAGGCGGGGAGGAGGGGACCGACACGGGCAACGGAGCGATCGGATACCTGATCGGCAAGCAGGGTGAAGGGCTGAAGTACATGTTTCACATGATGAACGAAGCCAGGATTAACGTCGGCATGGGAGCGAGCATGCTGGCATATGCGGGCTATCTTGCCTCACTTGACTACGCGCAGAACCGTCCGCAAGGACGTCCGTACGGCCGTGCAGGAAAGGACCCGTCAATTGCACCCGTCCCCATCATCCAACATGCGGACGTCAAACGCATGCTTCTCGCTCAGAAGACGTACGCTGAAGGGGGGCTCGCCCTCGGGCTGTACTGCGCGCGATTGGTCGACCTAAAGAACACTGGCGGGCCCCGTGAAAGGGCTGATGCCGAGCGTCTGCTGCAGGTGCTTACGCCTATCGCGAAGAGCTGGCCGAGTGAATGGGGACTGGAGGCAAACAACCTGGCGATCCAAGTTCTTGGCGGGGCGGGCTATACACGCGATTTTCCTGTCGAGCAGTACTGGCGTGACAACCGTCTCAACATGATTCACGAAGGAACCCACGGCATACAGGGATTGGACTTGTTAGGCCGAAAGGTCGCTGCGGACAGCGGTGCTGATTTTAAGCTCCTGGTCGAACGGATTGAAGCCACGATCGTAGCGGCTAGATCACACACGGAGTTGAGTGACTTCGGCCTCGCCCTTGAGCAGTCGCTGATCGACCTGACCGAAGCCACCACGGCGGCACTGACTGACGTAAGCGCCGAAGTTGGACTTGCGAACGCGACGTTATATCTACAGGGATTTGGGCACACGGTGATGGCGTGGATATGGCTCGACATTGCCGCCGCTGCAATCACCTGTGCCAAGCAGGACGGAAGTCGGGACTCGGATTTTTACCAGGGTAAGTTACAAGCCGCTCGATACTTTTTCAGATACGAGTTGCCCAAGGTAGAAGCGTGGCTCAGGCCATGTGTAACACACGATGATACATGTCTTCGAATGCAAGAGACGTGGTTCTAACCGCGCCCAATAGGATATATCTGGAAACCATAGGGAGATCGATCATGACATCACTAGTACATCTCACCCGTAACGGCGCCATCTTGTGGATCGAGATCGACAATCCGCCGGTAAACGCAGCATCGCAAACGGTGCGGCAGGAATTGATGAACGGACTTCTCGCAGCTCGGGTGGACCCTTCCATTGAGGCAGTGATCCTCTGCGCAGCGGGTCGGACTTTCATGGCTGGTGCTGATATCACCGAGTTCGATTTGACGGAGATTCCTCAACCCGATCATAGCGACGTCTTCAACGCGGTCGAAGCGCTTGCCTGCCCAGTGATCGCAGCGGTGCATGGGACAGTGCTCGGTGGCGGCCTCGAACTTTCACTCGCGGCTCACTACCGCGTCGCGCTAGCCTCGACAAAGCTAGGGCTGCCCGAAGTGAAGCTCGGCATTCTTCCCGGTGCTGGGGGCACCCAACGGCTCCCGAGACTTGCAGGAGTCCGCGCGGCGTTGGACATTATGACAGGGGGAGTACCAATTTCAGCTAGCAAGGCGAAGCAATTGGGCATCGTCGACGTGGTTGTTGAAGATGGACTTCGGGACGCCGCCCTCGCGCTGGCGGTTAAACTAATCGAAGGCAAACGTCAGCTTCGCCCCACTCGCGAAATCACTGTGGACGCTTCGACTATTGAAGAAGGGTTCTTTTCGTCGTATGCCGAGGCGCTTCCGCCTCCGGACAAAGGAGGGCTCGCCGCACACGCGATTGTTCGATGCGTCAAGGCCTCGCTTGACCTTCCATTCGATGAGGGCCTGCGCCTCGAGAGAGCGGAATTCAATGTCCTGAAGGATACGCCAGAATCGATTGCGTTGCGCCACATCTTTTTTGCCGAACGTGAGGCGATGCGAATCCCTGGTCTACCCCGTGATACAACTCGACGCGAGATATCGAGTATCGGAATCGTCGGCGCGGGGACGATGGGGAGCGGCATTGCTATGTGCTTTGCCAACGCAGGCTTCCCTGTGACCATCGCTGAGGTGAGCAAGGAAGCGTTGACAAAGGGCCTAAGAACAATTCAAACCAACTACGAATCTAGTCTTCAGAAGGGACGCATTACAAATGATGAAGCACAGCGGCGTGTCGGTTTGATATCGGGTGTCACTGACATGCTCGAGTTGCGGGACTGCGATTTGGTTATCGAGGCCGCCTTTGAGAGCCTAGACGTAAAAAGAACAATCTGTAAGCAGCTTGGTGGTATTTGCAAGGTTGGCGCAATCATTGCGAGCAACACCTCGACGCTCGATATAAACGTTCTTGCGGAAGCGACAGGGCGACCATCTGACGTCGTCGGAATGCACTTCTTTAGCCCCGCATACGTCATGCGACTGTTGGAAGTGGTTCGAGGAGACAAGACGGCACCGGAAGTTCTTGCAACTGTTATGGCGCTCGCCAAGACAATCGGCAAGTCCGCGGTCGTTTCCGGCGTGTGCTATGGATTTATTGGGAATCGAATGCTCGAACCCTACCTGCGCGAAACAGAGACACTGCTGATGGAGGGTGCTAGTCCAACCCAGATCGACCGAGCGATTGAGAAGGTCGGGCTGGCAATGGGCCCGTGCCGGATGATCGATATGGCCGGAGTGGATGTCGCAGCGAAGGTTGTCATTGAACGCAAGAAGGCCGGCGCATTGGCTCCGGACCCGTCGTATCGGGCGGTTGTCCAGCAATTGTTCACGTTGGGTCGACTGGGACAGAAGTCTGGTGCGGGTTACTACCGCTACGAAGGAAGAACCCCCGTCGAAGACCCTGAGGTGACGGCGGTGTGCCACCAACTTGCGGAAACGCACGGAATCGAGCGTCGCGACAATATCTCCGACTCGGAGATAGTAGAGCGCTGTCTCTTTCCGCTCATCAACGAGGGCGCGCAAATTCTTAGTGAGGGGATCGCGTACCGCGCCGGTGACATCGACGTTGTGTGGGTCAACGGCTATGGGTTCCCGGCCTACAAGGGAGGGCCAATGCACATGCTTGCTTATGTCGGAGCGGCGCAAATTAGAGAGCGGCTGGCGGCCTACGCGTCGATCCGTGGCAATGCTTTCGGCTACTGGGATATCAGCCCACAAATCTCAGGAGGTGAAAAGCTAAGCCTATCCTAGGTGCCTGCTATTCACCATGAGTTATGGCAACAACGCAACTGTCCCTGAGGGATTCGCAATGACCGACGCTGTAATTGTTTCGACTGCCCGTACACCGATTGGAAAGGCTTTCCGCGGTTCGCTTAACGATATTAAATCGCCGACACTTATGGGCCACGCAATACGGCATGCGGTAGGCCGAGCAGAAATTGACCCGGAACGCGTTGACGACGCGGTAATCGGCACTGTTTTAACGGCAGGAACGGCCGCGTCGAACATCGGACGCCAAGCCGTTTTGGCCGCTGGTTTGCCCCATACCGTCAGCGCACAAACGATCGACCGTCAATGCGCTTCAGGGTTGATGGCGATCGCGACCGCCGCAAAGCAAATATTGGTGGACGGAATGGACATCGTCGTAGCCGGTGGTCAAGACAATATCTCGCAGGTGCAAAATCGATATTTCGAATGGATGCAGGAGGACAAGGATCCAGCCGTCATTGAGCTAGCGCCACATACATACATGCCGATGCTTCATACGGCCGAATTTGTGGCGACGAAGTATGGAATTTCTAGAGACGCACAGGATAACTATGCACTGCTGTCTCAGGAGCGGACCGCAAGGGGTCAACTCGATGGTATGTTCGATGACGAAATCGTCCCGATCACTGTGACAATGAAGGTAATCGACAAGGAGTCGAGGCGAGTCGACTATAAAACCCTCACGCTGTCGCGAGATGAAGGCAATCGTCCAGAAACGACCATGCTGTCGCTTTCGAAGCTGTCGCCGGTTGTTGAAGGAGGCTCAATTACGGCCGGAAACGCAAGCCAGCTATCGGACGGAGCGAGTGCTTGTGTGTTGATGAACGGAAAGCTTGCGGAGCGGATGGGCCTCGCGCCACTTGGTGTTTATCGGGGCATGGCGGTGGCGGGCGTTGCGCCGGAAGAGATGGGCATCGGACCGGTATACGCCATTCCGAAATTGCTGAAGCAGCATGGTCTCACTGTCGAAGACGTCGGATTGTGGGAACTCAACGAAGCCTTCGCCTGTCAAGCGCTGTACTGCCGTGACGCGCTCGGGATCGATCCCGACAAATATAATGTGAACGGTGGAAGTATTTCCGTTGGACATCCGTATGGTATGACTGGAGCCAGACTCACCGGACACGCGCTAATTGAAGGAAAACGACGGGGCGCGCGCTATGTCGTCGTTACAATGTGTGTAGGGGGAGGCATGGGGGCGGCAGCGTTGTTCGAAATCGCTTGAACGACTGTTAATTTGTAGACGGCAGTATTTGACTCGACCGACAGTGTCAGGCCATTTGGTCGTGCCCGACTTGGTAGCTTGCTCAGGAGCGCCAAATGCTATCACGTCGCCCAACCATTTTCTGGGTCTTCGCGGAAAAGCATGATGAAAAATCGCCATTTTTCAGATTCGGGGCAGCATGAAAGTGAGGATCTTCAGGCGCAGATACTCCTCATCTCGCAATCCGTACGCGCGTCGTTGGATGACCCGAATCTTGTTGAGTCCCTCAACGAAGCCGAGCGGCACCTTGTTTTCTGGCTTGCAATCGGAAGCAATCCCGTCCCAATGACGCTCGACCGTCGCGGCAAACTTCTCGTAGGGCTTCAAACGCTGCCACTTCAGGCTGGATTTCCAGCTCTCGAAGAAGCGACGTGCCCAGCCTTCGCGCTCGTAGTCCCACAACTGCCCGAACGACTCCTTGAGCAGGTACGCGGTATTCAGACGTCGGTTCGCTGCGAGAAGCGAGGCGATGAGAAAAGAGTACACGCAAGCTTGGTCAAGCGCGAAATCGTTGGTCGCGAGATCCTGGCGTCTGAGCGGGTCTTCGTGTAGTGGAGCTGATCGGACCGGGTCGATGACATGCTTTCGAGGCTTTCCGAAGAGAGGCTCCCGCCGCTGGCTGTCGTTCGGGTTTCCTTTCATACTCAAATCAGGCTAGACAATTCTTTCCAAGGACTGGGACATTAAAATGAACGAGACGATTCGAACCATTCTAGTGGCGGCTGCCGTCGTCATTATGAGTGCCTCCACCGTTCCCCAAGTGTACGCACAGGAAACTGGCGCTAACGCTACGAGCGCAACGCAAGCCGCTCCGGTAACAAAAGCGGAGAAAAAGGCAGCTCGAAAAGAGGCACGAGCGAAGAAGAATGCGGAGTTGAAGAAGCTCGAGGATGCGGGCTATAACCCGGCGAAGGCTAACGATCCGAACTATCCTCAAGATCTTCAAAATGCTCAGAAAAAGGCAAGGGTAGGGGCGAGCGCAAGTCAATAAGTTCCCTGCGATGTCAGCGACGAGATTTTAGTTGCGCACAGGTAAAGCCGCGCCGATCAGCGCTTCAAGCGCCCCCTCACGGGGGCGAGTTGCTACCATTTGGACGTGCGACGGCGCGTCTTTCTTCGTCAGCGGAAAGTCCAACGAGCCAGCACACATGGTATGGATCACCGACCGTCGCTAAGTTTGCCAGAAACACTGTACTGCTGTTCTTGCCTGGAGCATCATGGCGAAGTGCGCGACGCGGGCTACCGAGATGATTTTTCTTAAGGAATTTTCGACTTCTCGCCTAGGTCAAGCGAATCGCCAAGTCTGTCCCGAATCGGCCAACCAGGTCCGTCTTCGTCGATGCATTACATAGGTCCACCCATGCCAAGTACCCCGCGACGCCTTGCGGGCGCTATCCTACAAGTCGGTCCGGCAAAGCTGGCCGAAATTCCAGAACTTGTACTTGGTGAAGTTCGGAGAGGATCTTTCGTTACCTCGTGCTATCCGGTCGACGGTGGCGATAATGCGGAGCAGCCAAGATCGAGAACGTTTGTATTGGGGCGATGATATACCGTTGCGCGCCGGCCTTGCAACGGCGGGCTAACCGCCGTCGCTGAATAGTTGATGAACGACCCGTCTTAGCCATTGATTATCCTCGTCATCGTGAAATTTTTCGTGCCAAAACTGACGTATCACGAGTTGGTTAGTCGCGAACGGCAATTTCACGTTTCGTAAGAAGTCGCTTGCCGACTCGATCTCGATAAAACCCATCGGTACCGCCGCGATCAAGTCGGTCGCTGAAAGAATCTGTGCGGCGACGTGAAAGTCGGGAACCCGAAGGGCAACACGTCTTTTTTCCCCGGTATTGTAGATGGCAGTGGAAAGCGAGCCGCCATGTGCGGTCCCAGGGGGCGCCACGATCAAATGAGATTCGGCGAGAAACATTTCGATCGTCAATACGTCTTTTACCCTGGGATGCCCTTTGCGTACGGCACAGACCCAAGAGCTTTCATACAAGCGCTGCTGGTAAAAACCTGCCTCTAATCCCCCGATAGGACCTATCGCCAAATCTATAGCGCCGGATTGTAGCCCCTCGCGCGTAGCGTCGGGTGCCAGCGGGTGAATCGCGAGATCCACACGGGGTGCCGCCGTCGCCAAGTACGGCATCAACTTTGGCAGATACATCGTCTGACCGATGTCTGTCATCGCGATATTAAAGGTACGTGTCGACGTAAGCGGATCGAATACGCGACGTCGCTCCACAGTCCCTTCTATCAACAGCAGCGCTTCCATGATTGGCTTGGCCAGCTCGACGGCTCTGGGCGTTGGTTCCATTGCCCGTTTGCTCCTTACGAACACAAACAACGGGTCTCCGAAGAAGGCTCGCAAGCGATTAAGTGAATGGCTCGTAGAGGACTGAGTCAGACCCAGTTTCTCGGACGCGTCAGTTATGCTCCTCGTTCGCTGCACTGCGTCAAAGACGCGGAGTAAATTCAAGTCAAGTGACGCTACGTGCTCGCTAGGCATCCGATTCCGTCCTAAATGTCAATGGAGCCAATTACCAGCGACTCGCACCGCTAGTGCGCAGCAGGCACCGAACCGTGACGGAACGTCTGCCCACGTGTCACTCTTTGCCAAACATTGGCGCCACCGGGATTGACCGTAGAAACCCTACTCGGGCCGTTCTGCATCGATCTTCCGCGAGGACTCGTGCTTTGCTTCTTGTATCAGTCGCGCCATTCAACTTCCTGGTTATATGCATGCAGTGCATTATAGCTATTGTTCAAGACGTCTGTACGGGGACGACAGCTCGATAAATACTCTGAACGTCGACCGGTCCCGCAACCCGGCGCCAATCTATAACCGATGCAGGAGACATTATGCAAGATGAAAGCGCAATCATCCGACGAGTCACGCGGCGTGTGTTGCCGTTCTTGATCGTGTGCTATTTCGTCGCCTATCTGGACCGCAGCAACCTAGGAATTGCGGCTCTCACAATGATGCCGAGCCTTGGGTTGTCATCCACCGAATATGGGTTCGCTGCGGGGATTTTTTTTCTTGGTTACGTGATTTGTGAAGTTCCGTCAAATCTTCTCCTTTCGAGGTACGGAGCGCGTCGATGGATTGCCCGGATCATGATTACCTGGGGGCTCATTGCGGCATGTATGGCATTGGTCACTGGGCCGAAGGGGCTCTATGCCGTGCGCATTTTGCTTGGCATCGCCGAGGCCGGATTTTTCCCGGGCGTAATCTTCTATCTGACTTTCTGGTTCCCGGCGCGATATCGCGCGCGCGTATTTGGTTACTTCATGACCGCGATACCTCTATCCATCGTTCTCGGGGCGCCACTCTCTGCGTCGCTCCTGTATCTCGAGGGTCGCGCTGGCCTGCAGGGTTGGCAATGGCTCTTTCTCATCGAGGGCATCCCAGCTGTGGCTTTAGGGATAGTGTGCTTTTTCTACCTTACCGACACTCCGGACGACGCTAAGTGGTTATCGCCAGAGGAGCGCGCGTGGCTTGTCGACCATCTGCGGCGCGATGTCGAAGGGTCCGATTCGGGAGACCACTCGTCGCTTCGTGACGCCCTGCTGCATCCCAAGCTTTGGTTGATGAGCTTCGTAAACCTTGGCCTGATCGCGGGAGCGTATGGGATTGTGTTTTTCCTTCCCCAAATAATCTCCGGTTTCGGCTTTTCGAAGATGGAAACCGGCGTTATCACCGCACTTCCCTTCCTAGCAGGCGCCATCGGGATGGTGGTGTGCGGCCGCGACTCTGACCGAAGCGGTGAGCGCCGACTGCATCTCGCCATACCTATGTTCATCGCTGTCGCTGGATACCTTTCCGCCGGGTTGGTCGAGGGCGCGGTTCCAAAGACCATTGCTCTGATCGCCGCCGCATTTGGAACGTTCAGCGCCTACGCTCCGTTCTGGCCGTTTCTCCCGATGTTTCTCAAGAAGGGAGTTGGAGCAGCGGCAGGAGTAGCTGCAATCAATACGATCGGTAGTTTGGCGGGCTTCGGGGCTCCGTATTTGATGGGGTACGTCAAACAGCACACTGGCTCCTATAACGGGGGTCTTCTGGTCATCGCGTGCTTGATGCTATTGGCGGCGCTTGTCGCATTGACCTTTCCATCCAAGGACGTTCGTACCGTGGGCGTTCCTTCGATGAACGCGCGATAGGCCAACGACTGGGATCGTGGCTCGCACGCGGCGATTTATGGTAACGCTGAACAATGCACTGAATTCGCGACGATCCGACGATTGGTAGTTCGCAATTCGTGCTGGCGCCGCTTCTTTTCGGCTTTGCGGGCTTAACGCACGGGCAGATATAGAGCCCTCGCTTCTATCAATGTTTTGAAGTCGCCATCATCAATCTATGAAGCAGTTGTGCGAGTTGGCCTTAGGCATCGGTTCGAAGGCCTTTGTATGCGAACTTGGATGTAGCATGCGTCCGACGGTATTCCCTTAGTCCTCGGCGCGCCTTGAACATAATTAAAGGCTTCGTCAGGGCAACCAGTTCGGTGTGTTACTTGGCGTAGTAGTCTGAGGGTTGGAGAAAGCGAACGCATGACGGAAAGCCCTTTGTTGCAGCAGTACGGTGCCCGCGAGTCGATGGAATACGACGTCGTGATCGTCGGCGGCGGCCCCGCCGGACTGTCGGCGGCCATCCGGCTCAAGCAGCTTGCACAGGAAAAAGGCGTCGAGATCGGCGTGTGCGTGCTGGAAAAAGGCTCCGAGGTCGGCGCCCACATTCTCTCGGGCGCCGTCATGGACCCGCGCGGCCTGAATGAACTGATCCCCGACTGGAAGGAAAAAGGCGCGCCGCTCGACGTCGAAGTGTCCGAGGACCGCTTCCTGTTCCTGACGAAGGACAGCGCGAAGCAAGTGCCCAACTGGCTCTTGCCCGACAACTTCAAGAATCACGGCAACTATGTCATCAGCCTCGCGAACGTCACGCGCTGGCTCGGTCAACAGGCAGAGACGCTCGGCGTCGAAATCTTTCCGGGTTTTCCCGCAGCCGAAGTGCTTTATAACGAAGACGGCTCGGTGCGCGGCGTCGTCACCGGCAACATGGGCGTCGGCAAGGACGGCCAACCGACCGAGAACTTCCAGCTCGGCATGGAATTGCACGCGAAATACACGCTCTTCTGCGAAGGCGCGCGCGGGCATCTCGGCCGTCAACTCACCGACCGGTTCAAGTTGCGCAAGGACGCCGACCCGCAGGTCTACGGCCTCGGCATCAAGGAACTGTGGGAAATCGATCCCATCAAGCACAAGCCCGGTCTCGTGATCCACACGGCCGGCTGGCCGCTCGAGAACGACACCTACGGCGGCTCGTTTCTCTATCACATGGACAACAACCAGGTGGTGGTCGGCTTCGTCGTCGGGCTGGGGTATTCGAATCCGTATCTGTCGCCGTTCGAGGAATTCCAGCGCTACAAGACGCATCCCTCGATCCGCGCGTTCCTCGACGG
>NZ_FCON02000066.1 GCF_001544535.1 Caballeronia choica
GGTGAACGCGAAGCAGGTGACGGCGGAGTTCGTCGGCGGCGACACCGTGGCCGTCTCCGGCGACGGCCTGCGGTTCGCCGCGCCGGGCCTGCGCAGCAACGCGGCGGCGGCGCTGCGCGTCAAGGTCGGCTCGATCGTGCGCTTGACGAAGGACGCGAAGGACAACTGGCAGATCACGCAGTTGCCGCAGGTGGAAGGCGCGCTCGTCTCGCTCGTGCCGCAGGACGGCGCGATCCGTGCGCTCGTCGGCGGGTTCGACTTCAACAAGAACAAGTTCAACCACGTGACGCAGGCATGGCGCCAACCGGGTTCGAGCTTCAAGCCGTTCATCTATTCGGCGGCGCTCGACAAGGGGCTCGGACCGGCGACGATCATCAACGACGCGCCGCTCTATTTCCCGCCGACGACGCCAGGCGGGCAGGCCTGGGAGCCGAAGGACGACGACCAGCCCGACGGCCCGATGTCGATGCGCACCGGCTTGCAGCGCTCGAAGAACCTCGTGTCGATCCGCATCCTGTCGTACATCGGCACGACGTATGCGCAGGACTTCGTCACGAAGAACTTCGGCTTCGATGTCGACAAGACGCCGCCCTATCTGCCGCTCGCGCTCGGCGCCGGGCTCGTCACTCCGTTGCAGTTGAGCGGCGCGTATTCGGTGTTCGCGAACGGCGGCTATCGCATCAATCCGTATCTGATCGCCGATGTCGCCGATGCGCGCGGCACCGTGATTTCCCGCGCCGATCCGCTGACGGCGGGCCGCAACGCGCCGCAAACGCTCCAGCCGCGCAACGCGTACATGATGAACAGCCTGTTGCATACGGTCGCCACGCAGGGCACCGGCGCGGGCACCAACGCGCTCAAGCGCAACGACCTGCAGGGCAAGACCGGCACGACCAACGACGCGAAGGACGGCTGGTTCGCCGGCTACCAGCATTCGCTCGTCACCGTGGCGTGGATGGGCTACGACCAGCCCAAGTCGCTCGGCAGCAAGGAGTTCGGCGCCCAGCTTGCCTTGCCGATCTGGGTCGACTTCATGGGGCGCGCGCTGCGCAACGTACCGCAGCAGCAGATGCCGATGCCCGATGGCATCACCACCGTCGACGGCGAGCTTTTCTACGCCGACAGGACGCCGGGCAGCGGCTTCATCGCGAGCATCGGCATGGATGCGGCCGATCCGTCGGGCGCGGTGACCAATACGTCGGGCGGCGTCGGTCCGGGCGGCATGCAGGCGCCGAACGTGGACGCCGACGAGCGCAAGCAGATCATGGATCTCTTCAGCAAGCACTGATCGTTCTTGTACTCCTCATGAAAAAAGCGCGCCGCAGGTGACTGTGGCGCGCTTTGTTTTGTGCGCCCGGCATGGGCGCGATCGTGGTTTGCTTCAGCTTCGCCTCAGTTGCCGAGCGCCGATGCCGGCTTGACCGTGCAGGTCGTGCTCACCTTCGAATGATCGGCGAATGTGAGCGAGAGCGGAATCGTCGAGCCGACCTTGAGCGGCTTCGACGCGTCCTCGAGCATAAGGTGGTATCCCTTCGGCGCGAAGCGCAGCGTGCCGTGCGCGGGCACGTCGGCGGACTCGACGTGCGACATCGTCGCGGTGCTGCCGTTGTTTTCCGACTTGTGCAGCATCGCCATGCCGAAGGCGGGTGTCTCGGCGCCGACGAGCTTCGCGGGCGCGTTGCCATTGTTGGCGACGACGAAGTATCCCGACGAAGGCAGATTCGATGGCATCGAGCGAATCCAGCAGTCGCTCACCGAGAGCGTGGCCGCGTGAGCGAACGAGGCGCCAAGCAGCGTGCCGAGAAGGGTGCCGATGAGTACGGTGATCTTTTTCATGCGGGCCTCACTTGACCATGAAGTTGTATTGGCCGTGCGTGCGATGGCCGTCGTTGGCGACGGCTGTCCACTTCACGCGATACGAGCCGGACGCGAGATCGCCGAGTGCGACGCTCATGCGATTCTTGTGGTTCGCATCGACCTTCGATTTGGCGGTGTTCACCGCTTTGCCCGATGCATCGGTGACGACGAGCGTGCTGAACGACGGTTCGAGCGCTTCGCCGAAGTCGATCGCGACTCCATGCGGGGCGCTGACGGTCGAATCCGGAGCGGGGGATTGCTGTTTGGGCGTCGCGTGCGCAAAGGCGCATTGCGTGGCGACGGCGAGGGCCACGGCGAACACGCCGCGCTTCGTGAAGGATGGGTTCATATCGGTGTTGTCGCCCGATGGCGCAGACATTGGAACATGGGAGAGCCGCGCGCTTTGCACGACGTCGATGACGTGTTCATGCGCGCGCGGACAGATGAGCGATGTCAGGCGAACGAGGGCGGGGCGCGTGGCTGCGCGGCGATGATGGCCGCGCGGGGCGGCGCGATGGCGGTGACCGACGCGATCCGCGCCGGGGTCGCCTGCGATGCGACGCGATGCACAAGCGCCGGCGGCGCCATCAAGGGTGTGTGGGCGGCGAGGTTGCAATAGCCGCACGCCTGCAAGTGGGCCAGCGCCGGTTCGCTGTGGGTGTCCTTGGCTTGACCCGCTACATCAGCCGAACAGTACGACGCAAGCATCGATTCGATGCGCCCACGCTCGAGCATCTGCGATGCGGCGGGGGCGAGCGTCGTCATGAGGATCGCAAGCAATCCGACGATACCGCCGATCTTCCGTATCAGGGCGCTGCGCATGAACGCGTCGAGATGCATCGAGTGGGGGAAGGAGCCGGCGATTATGCCATGGGCGATGAAGGTTGCCCGAGTCTGAGGCAAAGGGTCCGATAAGATCCGAAGGGGTCGGAAAAGCAAAAAGCCCGGCTGAGTGAGCCGGGCTTTTTGCTTTGAATCGCTTCGAATCTTTGTTGGTTGCGGGGGAAGGATTTGAACCTTCGACCTTCGGGTTATGAGCCCGACGAGCTGCCAGACTGCTCCACCCCGCGTCCGTTGAAGAGAATATTATAGAGGATCGGCAACGGCGCCGCAAGCTTTTCAAGATTACGTCGGCTTGTCGCGAGATTGAAGCTTCTGCGTCGCGCCGAATTTCAGGAAAAGCCTGCGATGCTTTCGGGTCTGAACCCGACTCAGAACCCGAAAGCCACGCCGGCGCCGCCCGTCGTTTCCTCGCCCGTCGTCGATACGCCCAGCGTCATGACCGCATCGCGCATGAAGCGGCGCTGAAAGCCGACAGCGAGCGCGCTCTTGTCGCGATACACGCCGACGCCCGCCGCGAAGCGATTGTCCTTGTCGACGATGGCGGCCGCGCTGCCCGTCATCAGCGCCATCGCGCTGCTCATCGCGCCGACGCTTTCGAGGTGGTTGTTGGTCTTCGCGAGGCTGCTGTTCACGTCGCGGCGCAACGCATCGGTGTAGTTGTTCGCCTGCTTGACGCCCGTGTTCACCGACCGGTTCATCTGGTCGAGATTGACCGCGTCCGTACCGCTCGTGCCCGCTGCCACGTTGACGATCTGGCGCTGGCCGTTCGCTGCCGACGAGCCGACCGAAACCGTATTCGCGCGATCCGCGACCGAATTCGCGCCGAGTGCGACGGCGTTGTCGGCCTTGGCCGTGGCGCTCGAACCCACTGCGACCGAGCCCTTGCCGCTCGCGACCGAATCCGCGCCCGTCGCCACCGAGTTCGCGCCCGATGCGACGGCCTTCGCGCCCGCCGCCGTCGAGCGCGTGCCGCTCGACGTTGCCGCATCAATGTCGCGGCTGCCGTCTGCGCTGAAGAGCGGGTTGTACGCGTTGTTCGCGATGTTGGTCACGCGGCCGACCGCGTCGTTCAACTGCGCGACGTTGACGGCATCCGTGCTGGACGCGCCCGCGGCCACGTTGTGCAGCGTCGTGCCGTTTGCCGCCTTGCCGCCGCCGAGCGTCACGCTCGCGTAGTTCGACGAGCCGTCCGCGTTCGTGTCGTACTTGACGGCGCTGCTGTCGAGCGCGTTCACCGAGCTTGCAACCGACTTCAATTGCGCGACGTTGACGGCATCGGTTGCCGACGTGCCCGCCGCGACGTTGGCGATCTGGCGCTCGCTGCCAGCGGCGCCGACCGAGACGGTGTTTGCACGATCGGCGATCGAGTTGGAGCCGAGCGCGATCGCGTTGTCCGCCGATGCCTTCGCCGCGCCGCCGATCGCGACGGCGTTCTTGCCGGTGGCCGTGGAATCAGCGAGCGTCGAGTTGGTGTGGAAGTACTTGATGCCGCCGCCGTTATTGACGTTGTTGACGAAGCCGGAGAGGCCGGCGACGGTCTGGTTCGTCGCATAAAGTTGCGACCCGTTGACTGCGTCGGTGCTCGTCGCCGACAAGTCGCCGGCTTTGAGGTTCGTGATCGACACTGCGCTCGATGCGCCCGTGCCGCCGAGCGTGATCTTTTGCTTCGCGCTGTCGTCGTAGGAGACGAAGTTGTTCGTCACGTTGCCGTCCGTATCGACCATCATGCCGCCGTTCTTCAATTGCGCGACGTTGACGGCGTCGGTGTCGGAGGTGCCGCGCGCGACGTTGACGATCTGACGTTCACTGCCCGCCGCGCCGACTGAAAGCGTGTTCGCACGATCGGCGATCGAGTTCGAGCCGAGCGCGACGGCGTTGTTCGCAGAAGCATTGGCCGCGCCGCCGATTGCCACGGAGTCGGTGCCCGTCGCGGTGGAATCGGCGAGCTTCGAGTTCGTGTGGAAATACTTGATGCCGCCGCCGTTGTTGATGTTGTCGGCGAACGATTGCAGCGAGGTCACGTTCTTGTTGGTGGTGTTCAACTGCGAGCCGTTGACGGCGTCGGTGCTGGTGTCGGAGAGATTGCCCGCCGCGAGATTGGTGATCGAGACGGACTTCGACGCGCCCGTACCGCCGAGGCTGATGCGTTGCTTCGCGCTGTCGTCGTAGGAGACGAAGTTGTTCGTCACGTTGCCGTTCGTATCGACCATCATGCCGCCGTTCTTCAATTGCGCGACGTTGACGGCGTCGGTGTCGGAGGTGCCGCGCGCGACGTTGACGATCTGACGTTCGCTGCCTGTCGCGCCGACTGAAACTGTGTTCGCGCGACTGGCGATCGAGTTCGAGCCGAGCGCGACGGCGTTGTTAGCAGAAGCATTGGCCGCGCCGCCGATTGCCACGGAGTCGGTGCCCGTCGCGGTGGAGTCGGCGAGCTTCGAGTTCGTGTGGAAGTACTTGATGCCGCCGCCGTTGTTGATGTTGTCGGCGAACGATTGCAGCGAGGTCACGTTCTTGTTGGTCGTGTTCAACTGCGAGCCGTTGACGGCGTCGGTGCTGGTGTCGGAGAGGGCGGCTGCCTTCACGTTCGTCAGCGCGACCGGTGCGCTCGCCGTCGCGCCGCCGAGCGTGACCTTGTCATGCGAGGGGCTGTCATAGGCGACGCGATTCTGAATCGATGCGTCGAGGGCCGTGATGGCGGCCGACACGGTCTGAAGCGGCTGCGCGGCGCCCGTGACCGCGTAAGACGGTGCCTGCACCGTGCCGTCGGCCTTGATCTTCGCACCGCCGCCGAGGAGCGTCGTGACGTCCTGCAATTGCGTGACGTTGACGGCGTCGGTGGCGGCCGTGCCGCGCGCGACGTTGACAATCTGACGCTCGCTGCCCGCCGCGCCGACGGAAACCGTGTTCGCGCGATCGGCGACCGAGTTCGAACCGAGCGCGACGGATCCCGCAGCAGTCGTGGACGCGCGCGCGCCGATCGCGACTCCGTTTGCCGCCGTTATCGACGAGTTGGAGCCAACAGCCACCGCGCCCGGGGCGTTCGCCACGGTGCCTGACAGGTTGATCGAGTCGTTGGAGTTCGACGTCGTGGCGTTGGCGGCGTCGGCGGTGCCACCGGTGCCGTAAGGGTTGAAGACGAGCGAATGCGACGAGTCCACCACGGCGCCGCCGTTGGGCGCGATCAGCGCGCTGCCTTGCGAATTGGCGTCAAGCTTGAGGCCATTGCTGCCGAGCGCGAGCGAACCGACCGCTGCATTGTCGATTTGCGAACCGAGCGACAGGGCGTCGTTCGCCGTGCTCCGGACTTGCTCGCCGATTGCGATCGCGTTGTAGGTTCCGGCCGCTGCTGCAAGATGCCCGATCGCCACGTTGCCTTCTCCGCTTGCAGTCGAGCTTGCGCCGATGGCGACCGCCGAAAGACCGCTTGCCACCGACTCGGAGCCGAAACTGGCCGCGTTCTGTCCGCTTGCCGCCGACTTCGCACCCATGGCGACACTGTTCGTGCCCGTTGCCGTGGCGGCACGGCCGACGGCGATGGCGTCGTTGGCTTCGCCGCCAATGACGGCGGTGCCGACGAGCGCATCCTGGCCGAGCGCGATGCTGCCCGTGCCGTACTCTTTCGCGCCGTGGCCAATGGCGACGCCGCCGGATACGCCTGCCGGATTCGTACCGATTACGCCATCGGCGATGGTGTCCACGCCGATCGCAATGTTGCCGTTGTCGAACGCAGTGGCCGCACCGCCGATCGCGATCGATTCGCTGCCTGCGGCGCTCGAATCAGCGAGCGTCGAGTTGACGTGGAAGTATTTGATTCCGCCGCCATTGTTGATGTGGTCGGCGAATGTCTGAAGCGATGTCACGCTTTTGTTGGTCGCGTTCAGTTGCGAACCGTTGACGGCATCAGTGCTGGCGTCGGAAAGCGTGCCGGCAGCAACGCCGACGATCTTGTTTGCGGTACCCGATGTCGTGCCGTCGCTGAAAAGGCTCAGGCCGCCGTGAATATAGGCGGCCGGCAAGCCGCTGGACACGCCGGAACCGAAGACCTCGAGGCCGCCATTCACGAATGCGCCGTTGATGTTGGAGATCAGGTTCAGGCCTGTGGAAGGCGTCACTCCGTTCATGCCGAGGGCGGTCGCGCTTTTGGCACTGCCGAGACGCGCCCCGCAGGAGACTGGATTGGCGTCAGAGTGCCTAGTGTAGATTGAGCTGCCGTCGGCGACGGCCGTGCATGCGTCGTCGTCGAAGTCATTGAACAGGGCAGCATTGAAAGTGCCCGTCGGGATTGGCGCGGCAAGCGCCGACGTCGATGCCAGACCCGCACCGAGCAGGGCCGCGACAGAGAGCTTGCGCGACAGGCGCCGGCTTCGCGATGGAGCCTTGCCTCTCGCGCTCGCAGTCTCGGGCACTGCGACGCTCGCGCCACTGGTGGAGTTCGTGATCGAGCGGTGGATCTTGTTCATTCTTAAGTAGTCCCGGTTGGTCTTATGTTTTTCGTACGGAAATCGCTGCACATGAATCGTCATGAACGGCACACAGTTAGGATTCCGCTATAAAGAGGCCGGAAGTATAGGCAGCGACGATTTTCAGTTCCGCTAGAAAACTCCTAATGATTGCCCGAGTAGCCTTTAAACGACACGTCGCAGCATGTCGCTTGCGCGCGGTTCGGCCGCGGCGATCCCGACGGAAGGCGGGTGGCTGTGCACGCGCGGCGCCGCTCGTCTGACGGGCGCGTGCGATAAGCTGGGGCGACGCACCCGCCGCGCCTGTCGCTTTAAGCCAAGTTCGCGTTCAATGCAGGATGGAACCGTGCGGCCGGCGTGTCAAAATGACGCCTTGATTCTCCTTCGCGACGCGTGGGTGCATCCCGTGCTGCTCGCGCCCATTGACGACACTTCCCGAAACTCGCCTGCCATGGACATCCCCCACGACCTCCAAGCCATCGCTCATCAGGAAAAAACGCTCGTCTTCCCTCAGTTCGATTGCGATCGCGCGTGGCAGATCGGCTCGCAGTTGCGCGAGATGGCCTACGCGCGCGGTGCGGCCGTTGCCATCGACGTGCGCACGTTCGGCCGCAATCTCTTCTTCGCCGCGCTCGACGGCACGACGCCGAACAACGCGTCGTGGATCGAACGCAAGTCGCGAACCGTCGAGCACTTCCGGCGCAGTTCATACGCGATCGGGCTCCTGCTCGAACAGCAGGGCGCGACGCTCAGCGACAAATACGGTCTGTCCAACGCCGAGTTCGCGTCGCATGGCGGCGCATTCCCGCTATGTGTCGCGGGCGCGGGCGTGATCGGGTCGGTGGCGGTGTCGGGATTGCCGCAGCGCTCGGATCACCAGATGGTGGTCGAGGCGCTGTGCGCGGTGCTGGGCAAGGATTTCGGCGCGCTCGCGCTGACCCGGGAATAACGCGCATGCGTTCATTCGCGTTTGGGCTGCTCGCGGTGGCGATCGTCGCCGAGGTCGTGGCGACGTCCGCATTGCGCGCCTCCGACGGCTTCACGCGGCTCGTGCCGTCGTTGATCGTCGTGGCGGGGTACGGTCTGTCGTTCTATTTGTTGTCGCTCACGCTGCGCACGCTGCCGGTCGGCATCGTGTACGCGATCTGGTCGGGCGCGGGCATCGTGCTCATCACGGCCGTCGCCGCGTTTCTGTTCAAGCAGGTGCCCGACTTGCCGGCGGTGCTCGGCATGGGCCTGATCGTCGCGGGCGTCGTGGTGCTGAACGTGTTCTCGAAGGTCAGCGCGCATTGACACCGCACGCGCGGCGAGAGATGAAGGCCCGGCTTACTTGCAGCGCACGACCATCGAGCGGTTCTTGACGTTCGCGGAGACCACGTTGGTGATGCTGCCGCCCGTCGGGCCACCTTCCTCGTTGTCTTTCGAAACGATGTCGTAGCCCGTCGCGCCGCATGCCTTTCCGGCCAGCACGTAGCAGCTTCCCCAGCTCGACGACGCATCGGCGCCGCTGCAGTTGATTGCGTAGCCGGTTTGCCCGTCGGGCAGGTTGATTAGCGATGCGTTATTCGACGACGCGCAACTCGCGACACCGGCCGTGACGGTGGCGAGCAGGGCGGCGCAAAGCGGCAATCTCCACGACGTGCGGCGCACGCGCCGCGCAAATTCCTTCATTTCTACCTCATGGCTTGTCAAAACGGGATCGGGGGCAGTTTGCCCGATCGAACGCTGCATTTTCCCACACCGACGCGGCACGACGCGTAAGCGGTTGTTAGCGCGGCGCCATGCGGGCGCGCGGCTTGCGAGCGTGTAAGCAGGAGGTCGCAGCAGGACGTCGTCACGGCATTTGCCGGCAGGGTTTTCCGCACGAACGCGCCGATGACGCGAACTATTTGCCGAATCGCGAACCTTACAGAATTGGCAACGCACCGCGCAGCCGGCCGAACCAGGAGAACCAGATGGCAGAACGAGTGACCGGCCCCTATCGGGGCTATTACATCAGCGCATCGGCGAGGCTGACGCAACCCCACGACAACGCGACCGGCCAGGCCGAAGCGCCGATCTACATCGGCTCCGTGAGCCTCGCGCAACACGGACCGGACGATGCGCATCGCTTCGAGGCGCTCGTCGATCTCGGCGGCGAGCAGCGGTTTGCCACCGAGGACGAAGCGCTCGCGCAAGTCGAACAGGCTGCGCGCGACTATATCGACCGGCTGCTGCCCGTGCCCTGATGCGACAACTGAACGTCCGCCACCCGCTGTTGCACGAGATCGCGCAAGGTCTGCTCGATCTCTTTCCGAGCAACGCCGACGTGAGCGAGGTCGGACCCGAGCTGACGCCCTCGCTGTTCGTGAGCTGGCGCACGAGCGGCGTCGCCAATCATCCGGGCAACGTCGCGTGGGGCGTGCATTATCGGTTTGACCCGCAGTTGCTGCGCGCCGCGCCCGAATTCACCGACGAATCGCGCCTGAGCGCGTGCGACCGCGTGCGCGAGATGAGCCGCCACCTGCGTTTCGACTACGCCGATCCGCGCGCCATTTCGCTCTTCGTCGTCGACGTGCCCGCCGCCGTTTTCGACGCCTGATTGTTGTGATGGTTATGATCGTCGTGCCGGGCGCGCGCTGGACCGCGCGCCTCGCTCGCGAGTACCATAAGCGCCGGGCCGATCATGACGCGCCGTGTGCCCGCGAATCCGGCGTCACGGTCTTTTCCGTCGAGTCACGAGGTGATCATGAATATTCAGTTTCCCCCGGACGCTCCCGACTATCGCAGCGCCAACCTGACGATCGCCTTCGACGCGCTCGTCGACGGCGAGCGCGTGCCGTGTGCGATTTCGGTCGAGGCGCTCGAAGATCACTTCGACGCGCAGAGTTTCGACAGCGGCGGCTGGATTCGCGCCTTCGACGCTGGCCGTCCGCGCATCGAGGCGGTCGCCCGGGAGCATCTTCGCGTGAGCCAAGGCACCCCGGTTCTGCTCAAGAGCGGGCATTTCCCGCCCGGCAAGGTTATCGCCTGAGGCTTGGTCGCTGCTTCCGTCGACGTGCGCTTCGCTTAACCCATCCATGTCCTTGTAAGCCCTTCCTCCAGTCCGTGCTGCGGCCGTCGCGGCCGCCCCGGCCGTTCGAAACGCCCGCGCCGGAAAAGCCGCGCGCCAGGTCCACGCGCGGCGCTCGATTTGCGTTTACCATTCATCTGCGGCGAGCCGCGCAATGCGATTGGCGCGGCACGTCGCTTGCTCCCTGAAAAACGTTTTCACGGGAAGCAACACTATAAAAATCGCGCGGGGGTTGTCATGTTTCATACCTTGGTGAGTTCGCTCGTCGAATTCAATGCGTTCTGGCTGATCTGGGCAGCCGTCGGCGTGTTGATCCTGGCCGCTTGCATCGTGATCGCATCGGCGATCACGAGCGAGACGACAGAACCGTATTTCAGCGCCGCGCGGCGATCCGACGATGAGCGCAAAATGATCGTCTGAAGCGCCCGGCCGGGCTGAACGATCGTCAGTCCGGATTCACTTTCCAAGAGTGCCCGCATGGGAATCCAGGAACGACGGACGGAACAGCGGCAGGCGGTGCGCGAACGCATACTGGATGCGTCGCGCGAGATCGTCGGTCGCGAGGGCTTCGCCGCGCTTTCCATGCGCAAGATCGCGGAGGCGATCGACTATTCGCCCGCCGCCTTGTACCTGCATTTCAAGAGCCGCGCCGACATTGCCCACGCGCTCTGCGCCGAGGGCCACGCGCAATTGCTCGCGGCCTTCGCACCGCACGCGACCATCGTCGATGCCGCAGCGCGGCTGAAGGCGATGGGCCGCGCCTATGTCGAGTTCGGACTCGAGCACCGCGAGACCTATCGCCTGATGTTCATGGAGATGTCGAGCGCCGCCGATGCCGTCGATTCCGTCAGAGCCTTGTCGCTCATGACCGATGCTTTTGTCGAACTGCGCGCGGCCGGCCGCTTCGGCGCGCACGCGCCGGCGGCGGCCTACGCCGAGGCGCTGTGGGCGAACCTGCACGGCATCGTCGCGCTCACGCAATCCACGCATTCCGCTCTTTCAACGCATTCCACGAATTCCACGCATGGCGCGCTGCCGCAGATGCCGGCTGAAACGCTCGCCGAGCTGTCGCTCGACGCGTGGTTCGGCCATGACGGCGACGCGCGCATGAAACCCGAACAGAACCCCTTGCACCAATGAGAACCCACGACATCCATATCGAAACCGCCAACGGCATCGGCTTTATCGCGCTCGACCGGCCGCAGGCGCTCAACGCGCTCACGACCACGATGCTGCATGCGATCCGCAACGCGCTCGGCGACTGGCGCCACGATCACGCGATCCGCGCCGTCATCGTCTACAGCCCGCACCCGCGTGCGTTCTGCGCGGGCGGCGACATCCGCTTCCTGTACGAAGCGGCGAAGGCGGGCGAGCGCGCCGCGATCGACAAGTTCTTCACCGACGAATACCGGCTCAACCACATGGTCTTCACCTATTCGAAGCCGTATGTCGCGGTGACGAACGGTGTCGTGATGGGCGGGGGCGTCGGCATCTCGCAGGGCGCGCATCATACGGGCGGCCTGCG
The DNA here is from genome assembly GCF_001544535.1 of Caballeronia choica. GTDB lineage: Bacteria > Pseudomonadota > Gammaproteobacteria > Burkholderiales > Burkholderiaceae > Caballeronia > Caballeronia choica. The sequence continues at coordinate 11,738 of NZ_FCON02000066.1, forward strand.
GGTCGTGACCGGATCGACCCGGATGGCGATGCCGGAGACGCGCATCGGCCTCTTTCCGGACGTCGGGTCGAGCTGGTTTCTCGCGCGCGCGCCGGGCGCGATCGGGCGCTATATGGCGGCGACCGGCGCCACGATCGGCGCCGCCGATGCGCTCTACGCGCGTCTCGCCGATGCGTATCTCGACGACGCCGCGTTGCCCGGCCTCATCGAGACGCTCAAGCGCGAGCGCTTCAACGACGCCGTCGAGGTGATGCGCTACATCGAGACCGAGTGCGTGAAGCACAAGGTGTCGCCGACGCCGGACGCCAGCGCGCTCGCCGCGGCCCGCGTGCAGATCGACAAGCATTTCGCCACGGGCGACGGGGCGGCGATTCTCGCCTCGCTTCAGAAGGAAGCCGACGGCGGCGCCGGTGCGGAGTGGGCTGCGCGTACGATCGCCGAATTGCGCGAGCGTTCGCCGCTGTCGATCGAGATTGCGCTGGAACTCGTCGACCGTGCGAAGCTTTCGACGATGGCCGACACGCTGCGGCGCGACCTCGACCTGACGCGCAATGTGTTCGAGCGCGGCGATGTGGTGGAGGGGATTCGCGCCCGCATCGTGGACAAGGACAACCTTCCGGCGTGGAAGGTGGCACGGGTGGAGGATGTCACGCGTGAGGAAGTGAAGCGGATGTTTGACAGTCCGTGGTCGCGGGATAGTCATCCGTTGAAGCAGTTGAGGGATTAGGAGGCGGGGTGGGGGATGTAACCCAAAACCCGCCCGACCTACTGCCCCACCTCCGGCGCCAGCAGCCCGCTAGCGCCGATCGCCCTCGGCCATGAACGCGCGCATGAACACGAGCGCCCCCCATCCCCACATCGCGTTGGCGACAAACCCGACCGCGAGGCGCGGCAGCAAGTTGCCGCTCGGCCAGATGCCGCGCACCGGATCGACCACGAACACGCCCGCCGCAGTCAGCACGATGCCGCCGAACACGAGCGCACCCACCCAGGGCGCACTGCGCTCAGGCGCGACGCGCAGGAGCCACGCCATCAGAATCCCGAAAACCGAACTCCACAGCGCGTTGGCGATGAACTCGGGGATGCCGAGCGGCAGGAACGGCGCGGTGGAGTAGCCAGCGAAATCGACGACGCCCGCCGCGTGCAGAAGCGCAATGGTCGCCTCGCGGAAGAACAGGGCGGCGAGAAAGCCCGAAACGAACGGCAGAATGACTTTTTGCATTGAGAACACCGCGTAAGGCGCGGAGCCATCGCTCGCGCCAGTTTTTCAAGATGAGCGCCATTATAGGGGCGCAAGCGGGCCGTTCCTTCCCGTTTCGGAGCAGCGCATAGCGACGCAGGAGCGCTCCCCGATGGATGCTTAAGCGTCGGCCTAATCACGAAAGTGGAAAACCTAAGCTCGAAAAAATCGTTCTAATCGATAGGGGGCATCCCTAGACTGTTTCACGAGGGAGACGGACGGGCCGTCTCACGCCAACGCGCAGCAACAGCGAAAAGCGCAGGGAAACAGCAGCGATGTCCTATGTAGTGTCGATTTCCGGTAGTCCCGCCGTCCAGTCGCGCAGCACATGGCTGCTCTCGCTTGCCGAAAACGCGTTGCGCGCGCGCGGTCTCACCGTCCGGCGCATCGATGCGCGCGCGCTGCCGCCCGCTGCGCTGATGCACGCCGACTTCGCGCATCCGGCGATCTGCGAGGCGCTGGAACTGATCGAACACGCGCAGGCCGTCGTGATCGCGACGCCGCTCTACAAGGCGTCCTACAGCGGCCTCGTCAAGACCCTGCTCGACCTGCTGCCGCAAGCCGGCCTCGCGGGCAAGATCGTGCTGCCGATCGCGACGGGCGGATCGCTCGCCCATCTGCTCGCGCTCGACTATGCGCTGAAACCGGTGCTGTCGTCGCTTGGCGCGCGACATCACCTGCCTAACGTGTTCGCATCCGACGCCGACCTGCCCGCAACCGAGGCAGGCTACACCGTGCTCGCCGAGACCGCGCAGCGCGTGACAGCCTCCGCCGATGCGCTCGCTCACGCGCTGCATGAGCAGGCGCAACTGCGCGAACTGCGCACGAAAGCCGCGGGTGTCGCGCTGGCCGGGGCGCCTCGTCAGAGCCAGATTCAAGGTCAAAGTCAGAGCGCGGCGGCGGCCGCGCTGGTCCGCTGCGCGACCTGACGCGCGCCGTTTCACCCCCACGTTTTTTCAGGCCCGCTCGACGTCTCGTCCCGCCGCGCCGCATGGCCTCATTCCAATATTGACCAGCCCGCAGGAGCGCTCCGATGAATGTTTTCTGGTTCATTCCAACCCACGGCGACAGCCGCTATCTCGGCACGACGCAAGGCGCGCGTGCCGCCGACGCCGATTACTTTCGCCAGATCGCCGTCGCCGCCGACACGCTCGGCTACGAAGGCGTGCTGCTGCCGACCGGCCGCTCATGCGAGGACGCATGGGTCGTCGCGTCGAGCCTGATTCCGGCGACCAGGCGCCTCAAGTTCCTCGTCGCGATCCGGCCGGGGCTGTCGGCGCCGGGATTGTCGGCGCGCATGGCGGCCACGTTCGACCGGCTCTCGGGCGGCCGCTTGCTGATCAATGTCGTGACGGGCGGCGACCAGGCGGAACTCGAAGGCGACGGCGTGTTCCTCGATCACGACAAGCGCTACGAAGTCACCGACGAGTTCCTGCATATCTGGAAGCAACTCCTCGAAGCGTCGCATTCGAACGATTCGATCAACTTCGAAGGCAAGCACCTCACGTCGAAGGGCGGCAAGGTGCTTTATCCGCCGGTGCAGGACCCGCATCCGCCGCTGTGGTTCGGCGGGTCGTCGGCGGCGGCGCACGAGATCGTCGGCGATCACATCGATACGTACCTGACCTGGGGCGAACCGCCCGCCGATGTCGAGAAAAAGCTCGCCGACGTCAGGAAGCGCGTCGCGGAGAAGGGCCGCCAGATCAAGTTCGGCATTCGCCTGCACGTGATCGTGCGCGAGACCGAGGAAGAAGCCTGGGCCGACGCCGACAAGCTCATCAGCAAGCTCGACGACGAAACCATCCAGCGCGCGCAGGCGAGCTTCGCGAAGATGGATTCCGAAGGCCAGCGACGCATGGCCGCGCTCCACGGCGGACGGCGCGACAAGCTCGAGGTCTATCCGCATCTGTGGGCGGGCGTCGGCCTCGTGCGCGGCGGAGCGGGCACGGCGCTCGTCGGCAATCCGGAGCAGGTCGCGGGGCTGATGAAGGAGTACGCGGCGCTCGGCATCGATACGTTCATTCTCTCGGGCTACCCGCATCTCGAAGAGTCGTACCGGTTCGCCGAACTGGTCTTTCCGCTCTTGCCGCGCGAGCAGAAGGAGCGCGTCTCGGGGCCGCTATCGGGTCCGTTTGGCGAGGTCGTCGGCAATTCGTATCTGCCGCGCGCGTCGCAAAGCTGAAAACGCCGGAAGGAATCCGAACATGGCTCATATCGATATCGCCCGGCCGGCCGCTTCGCGTGACGCCGGTCATGCCGCCCAGCTTCTCAAGCGCGTTGCCGCGGACGCCGCGCCGTGGCTCGTGCCGCTCGCGGTGCTTATCGCTTGGGAGCTTGCCGCGCGCACCGGCGGACTGTCGGCGCGTGTCTTGCCCGAACCGCTCGCCGTCGTGAAGGCGGCGTGGTCGCTCGTGCAGTCCGGTGACATGTGGGCGAACGTCAAGGTCAGCTCGTGGCGCGCGGTGACGGGGTTCGCGCTCGGCGGCGGCATCGGCTTCGTGCTCGGCCTCGCGACGGGTCTCTTCAGGCCCGCCGAGACCGCGCTCGATTCGACGATCCAGATGATCCGCAACATCCCCGCGCTCGCGATGATTCCGCTCGTGATCCTGTGGTTCGGCATCGGCGAGGAGGCGAAGCTTTTTCTGGTCGCGATCGGCGTGTTTTTCCCGGTCTACGTGAATACGTTTCATGGCATCCGTTCCGTCGATGCGAACCTGATCGAGATGGCGAGGAGCTATGGGCTGTCGGGCTTCGCGCTCTATCGCGACGTGATCCTGCCGGGAGCGCTGCCGTCGATTCTCGTCGGCGTGCGCTTTGCGCTCGGGCTGATGTGGGTGATGCTGATCGTGGCGGAGACGATCTCGGCGCAATCGGGCATCGGCTACATGACGATGAACGCGCGCGAGTTCCTGCAGACGGATGTGGTCGTGGTCGGCATCCTGCTCTATGCGCTGCTCGGCAAGCTCGCCGACATGCTCGCGAAGGGCATCGAGCGGGTCACGCTGCGCTGGCATCCGGCCTATCAGAAGAGAGGGGCGAAGCGATGAACGCGATCACTTCCTTGGGGATCGCAGGCATCGCCGGCGACGATCTCGAAGCCGAGTTGCGGCGCGCCCCGGCCGAGGTGGCCGACGTGACCGGCGATGCGCCCTCGCATGGACGCACGCGCACGGTCGGCGACAGGCAAGCGGCGCCGCTCGGACGCGAGGCCGCACGCGCAGACGACGCCGATTTCGCGATCGAACTGCGCAACGTCGACAAGCGCTACGGCGAGCGCCACGTATTGTCGAACTTCGATTTCTCGATCGAGCGCGGCAGTTTCGTGTCGATCGTCGGACGCAGCGGCTGCGGGAAGTCGACGCTGCTGCGTCTGATCGCAGGTCTGGAGGCGGTGAGCGGCGGCACGCTCGCTCGCCGATCCGCACGCGAGCACAGCGCGTTGCAGACCCGCATCATGTTCCAGGACGCGCGACTCCTGCCGTGGAAAACCGTGCTGCAGAACGTGATGCTCGGACTGCCGAAGTCGTCGCGCGACGCTGCACGCGCCGTGCTCGCCGAGGTCGGTCTGAGCGAGCGCGAAGGCGACTGGCCCGCGCAGCTTTCCGGCGGCCAGCGGCAGCGCGTCGCGCTGGCGCGGGCGCTGGTGCATCGGCCGGACCTGCTGCTGCTCGACGAACCGCTCGGCGCGCTCGATGCGCTCACGCGCATCGAAATGCACGCGCTGATCGAGCGCCTCTGGCGCGAGCATCGCTTCACGGCGCTGCTCGTCACGCACGACGTGCAGGAAGCCGTGGCGCTCGGCGACCGCATCGTGCTGATCGAGGAAGGCCGCATTTCCTTCGATGCCCCGATCGGTCTCGCGCGGCCGCGCTCGCGTGCGTCGGCCGCGTTCGCGGCGCTGGAGGGCGCGGTCCTCACGCGGGTGCTCGGCAATGCGCCCGGCGAATCCGTTCGCGATGAGGCTGCTTCACAAGAGGTCCATCCGCTGTCGATCCGCTGGGCCGTCTGACAATCTCACAAGCAACCCGCGCACTCAAGCGCTCACCAGGAGCTACGAAATGGGCATCACCGCAATCAACGTGCGCAATCAGTTCAAGGGCAAGGTCAAGGAGATCATCCGTGGGCCGGTGGTGTCGGAAGTGGACGTCGATACGCCGTTCGGCATCGTGACGTCCGTCATCACGACACGCTCCATCGACGAGCTGGAGCTCAAGGTCGGCGCGGAAGTGGTCGCGCTCGTGAAGTCGACGGAGGTGTCGATCGCGCGGCTTTGAACGCGCGCTGCTAGTTGGCGATCATCAGGCGATTATTTGGCGATCGCGTCGCTCGCCGGGCTATTGTGCAGCATGCGGTCGCTGGCGGGTGGGGGCGTCGGGCGCTTCACCGGCATGTTGTCGGGATTGTCGGGGCGCGTCGTGCTCGCGCCGGCGGCGCCCGGCGGCTTGACCATCGACGCGCCGGCGTCGCCCGGCAGCGCTTTTTGGGCCAGGACGACCGTGCTTGCGGTCGCGGTCAAGGTCGAGCAAACGAGCAGGGCGGCTGCGGTGAATGTCTTCGTGGTCATGTTTCGCTCCCGGAATCGGCGCCGCCGCGGGTTATCGCGTGTGCCGGTTTCTTCGTGTGACCGGCGCGCGGCGGGAAGATTCGTTTCCTCCGGCCGCGCGAAGGAGCCGCAAAACCCGTTCCTATTGCCGAAACCGCTTGGACCCCGCACGAACTCCTCGACGAACAACTGCGGCTGTTCCCAGGCCGCGAAAGTCGAAGGGTGACTCCCAATCAAAGCGCAAGGCGAAAATTCCCGTGTTGGTCAGCCAGTCGAGCATAACGATACAAGACGCCGGTTCCAACGCCAGGATGAAACCCGGTGAAGCGACCGATTTTTTGGTCTGACGATATTGATTATGGGTTTTCTTTGCTCGGATAACCACTTGATACTCCGGGAAAGCGACATCCTTATGCGCTTGCGTTCCTCCGCCTATTGGACCAAAGTCTGATGGCGTCAAATTGTCGGCCAAGTCGATTCATCGCATCGATTCATCGAAGGACCAAACGCGGCGGCCAATGCCTGCTCCTCAGCGCGAGAACCGGCATAGCCGCGGCACTTCAGGATTTTTAAACGATCTAGCCTGACTCACCAATACTGGAGCGTGTAATGAACTCAATCAAGACACTCAAGTTGACTGGCGGCGCATTGATCATATTGGCGTCCATCAATGCGTGGTCACAAACGAGCGAGTCAGCGGCCGCGTCGGCTTCGACCGGCGCGACGACGTCAAGCGAAGGAAGTTCGAAGTCGAGCATCAGAAAGGCGAATCGGGCACTCAGCAAGAAAGTGCTGCAGTCGCTCACGAAGGGCGGTGTCAATACCGCCGGCATCAACGTACTGGTGAAAGGCAGTGCGGTGACGCTCGCGGGACACGTTGCGGACCCCGCCGACATCGACAAGGCCGGCACGATAGCGAAGGGTGTGAGCGGCGTAACGTCGGTGAAGAATGCACTGACGATCAACCAAGGGGGGCAATGATTCCTCCCGGGTGATCGATGCCGGCCGACATGATGGTGCACGACGTTGATTGATGTGCTGAACGGTAGCGCCAGGGCTTCCGGGCATTCATCGGCGCTGCTGTGCGTCGACTTTCCAAGAGCACCGGCCGCGTTGGAACCGCGCGGCGACCGGCCCGGTCGACGAAGGTCTTCAGTCGTTCGACGGCCGTCCCGTCTTTACCGTTTCGAGCTCCTTGACGGTGGCAAGTAGCTGCTCGGCGGGCGCGGCGTCGAGCATCGCCAACGCGGCACGAAGCAGTTCGCTCTTTTTGACGCGCACGCCATTCTCGTGGCATTTCTGCTTGAGCGAAGCAATCTTCGCGTAGTCCGATTTCGGCATGGTGAAGCTGTCGCGCACGACCTTTTCCTTCTTTGGTCGTTTGCCTTTTCCTTCGTTCGATGCCGGCAGCGCAACTGCTTCGGAGGTTGCGGCCTGCTTCGATCGCGCGGACTTGGAAGCGCTCGGCTGGGTGCTCTTTGAAGCGGGAGTCTTCTTCCGTGGGGGCGCTTTCGATTTCGCCTTGGCGACCGGCTTTGTCTCGACCGTGCCCTTTCCTGCGGCGCTCTTGGGGAAATGGAAAGCCTTCTTAGTCGGCGCCTTGATATCGGGTGTGGCCATGTGTTTCTCCTGTTCTTGTATGCGAAAACAGTATATACGGTTTCGGACGGCCGGATGCAATGGTCAGGACGGCTTCTACGGTCTCTGGCGGAGACCTGGGGCGGTCGCAACGGGGAGCGCTTTCAAGCGGAAGCCGACAGTCGTGAATGGCGACTGATAAGGACCACGTGGCTATCGACAACGGCCGTCAAGTCCTTGGTCAGTCTGGATGTCAGGACGTCCGTTCCATCGTCTGGTCCGCCATTCGCGCAAGGGGACGTTGTCGGTCCGACGCGGCCGGAATGGGCCGAGCCGTTAGCGTCGGTCGCTCATGAAGCATGAGGAGGAGCGCGCTTATCGCCCGTCGACGCGCAGACGGTGTTCGAAGCGGCTTCGCTTTTCATTGCGGATTCGCGTCCGGACGTATGCGGAACGCATGCCGCTCGGTTCCCAATACGGGAATTTCGACGGGATTCGATGCTGGAGATTTAACGAGGGTGCGCCGGAAACGCTGACGGGAATTTGGGGTGGCTGATGGGACTCGAACCCACGACGACAGGAATCACAATCCTCTTAGAGTTCCATAGCCTCGCATGGCGGGGGATGCGAGCCGACTTATAAATTCATAAAAAACAATGGTTTAACGCCTTTCGTGTTCTTCAGAACGATGGCGTTTGATGGCGCGATATGGATATAATGCGCTTACACCAGCACTTACACGAAACCAAGGGGGAGCGGGTAAGCAGCCGGGGGAGCGAACATGGCAAGGGTCAAACTGACGGCGGCGCGGGTACGCGATTTCCAATGTGGATCGGGCAAAGCGCAATCTTTTCTCTGGGACACGGTAGAAGAACAGATGGCGGTGCGCGCCACGGCGAAGGGCGCGAAAGCTTACATATTTCAGGCCCCACTGGGCGACGGGCGCGAGTTGCGTATGACTATCGGCAGCCCTGCCGACTGGGACATTGCCCACGCCCGCGAACGTGCGCGCGAACTGCAACGGATGATTGACGAGGGCCGCGACCCCCGCGAGGAAAAGCGGGCGACGATGGAAGCCGACCGCGCCGCCGCCGAGGCGCGCCGCCATGCAGCGCAGCGGGAAGCTGTGACCTTGCGTGACGCATGGGACGTGTATGTTGCAGAGCGCCGCCCCAAATGGAGCGAACTGCATTATCGCGACCATGTCACGCTTGCCAGCGCTGGCGGCGAACCGAAAAAACGCGGGAAGGGCCTAACAGAGCCGGGACCGCTCGCCGCGCTGCTGGGCCTGCGACTGGCGGACCTCAGTGCCGACTGTATGGCCGAATGGCTGGCCGTGGAAGCCGAAAAGCGCCCAGCGCGCGCGCGCCTTGCCTTTAACCTGCTGCGCATTTTCGCGGCGTGGTGCGAATCAAAGGCGGACTATCGCGGCCTGATTGACCCGCAAGCTGTCTCAACGCGGCTATCCAAAGACGCACTGCCGAAACGAGGGACCAAAACCGACGCCCTGCAACGGGAACAGTTGGCTGGATGGTTTGCCGCCGTCCGCCAGCTTGAAAACCCGATGATGGAAGCGTATCTGATTGGTCTGTTGGTAACGGGCGCGCGCCGGGAAGAACTGGCCGGGCTGCGCTGGGACGACGTGGATTTTCGCTGGCGCAGCCTGCATCTGGCGGACAAAGTGGAGACCGAAAGCGGGCGCAGGATTCCCCTGACGCCTTATTTCGGCTCGCTGCTGCGGGAACTCAAACGCATAAACGAGACCCCCCCGAACGTGCGGCAGATGCGCCGCCTTGCCGCAAAGGGCGAAACGTGGAAGTCGTCCGACTGGGTGTTTTCCAGTAAGACTGCCGCCGATGGCCGACTGGCGGCCCCAAACAATGCCCTGCATCGCGTTTGCACGGCGGCTGGCATTCCGGCTGTAACCTTGCACGGCCTGCGCCGCTCGTTTTCCAGCCTTGCCGAGTGGACGGAGACGCCAACCGGCGTAGTCGCGCAAATCATGGGGCACAAGCCCAGCGCGACCGCCGAGCGGCATTACAAGGTGCGCCCGCTCGACCTGCTGCGTGCTTGGGCGGACAAACTGGAGGCGTGGATTCTGGCTGAGGCCGGAATCGACTTCAAGCCCGAGCAGGCGACGCCGGGCCTGCATGCTGTGAAATAATCGCGTGAAGCGGCGGCGCGTCTAGTTCGCGCTGGGCGCGCCGCCTAGCCCATCCAACCCCCGTCTGTTTGGGAGACGCGGCAAATGGCTGCTGACGATGATACCGCGCGCCCTGACGTAACGCCGGCGTTGACATTCACGAAAGCGATGCGTCGCGCGACCTGCGTGCATGAGGCTGCGCACGCGGTTTTCTACGCGTTGGGCGGAGTATCCGTTTACCGGATGGCTGTTGCTCCTGAAGGATGCACCGACTGGAGTATCGAATCCTGGAAAGGTGACCTTTGCGGATGGTGCGAGGCGTCGGAGTTCTTCGGCCTGGACTACCTGAGTTGGTGCCCAGATGAATACGGCGGGGCCTATCGCCCGAGTCTTAACGCTTGGCGCTCACTTCAATCGCAGATTCCGCTGAGCGGTCGCCACGAGTCCAACCGCATAACGCGCGCGCACATCTGCGCGTTGCTCGCTGGGCCGATAGCCGGAGGCATATTGGACAACGCAGTTGACGGCGACGAGTTTGAGGCCGTGGACTACGACGATTTCGAGGCTGTGGACTACATCGGTGGCTACGTGCTTGCGGGTGGGCTACGGCGCGGTAACGATATCGCCATAGCGGAGGGATTGGCGACTCTGCTTTATTCGCGCAACGAATATGACCATCTGGCTACGCTGACACTCGCCACGCTACGCCGTCCAGACGTGTGGGCGATGGTGTTGCGTCTGGCTGGCAAACTGGAGCGGCTGGGCGATATCGTGGAATTTCCCGGACTGCTGCCCGAAGCGGTACCCCACTGGCCGCCCTCACCACGAGCAAAGCGACGCAATTTCGCGCTGGTGGCAGTGTAAGTACGATTGAAGGCGATTCATGAAAGCGGCGGCGCGTACCGTTGAAGCGGTTAGCGCGCCGCCTGACCAATACCCTGTCTTCGGGAGACACGGCGATGGCTGCCGACGATGATAGCGCGCACCCTGATGCATCTGCGGACAATGCACCCCGAAAAAAACGTTGGTGGAAGCGGCTGCCGCCTTCTGATGTCTATCCACCGCGTCGCGCGCGCCTTCTGGTGCTGCCGGGCGAAGTTGAAATGCTTACCATCCGCGAGGCAGCGGACTGGCTCGCCCGTGTCGCTGCTGAGGAAGCAGACCCGGAGCAACGACAAACCTTGCGCGGCAAATACCGGTTCATGTATGGGCATGCGTTGTGTGAGCTAATCCGGTCCGGCGACTTTCAGTTGGTCAAGCCGCACACAGTGTCGCGCGAGACATTCGAGCATTTCGCGCGCTGGTACGGCTACCACCTGAACTGCGACCCGGACGAAAGCCTGCCGCAGGAATCCGGCGTTATCGTGCCCGAGGGACGGACGCAGGCATTCGGCCTGGGTGAGCCGGGTACGCGCAGGCTCTATCTGCCAGCCGGGGCTAAGGTTGTGGAGCTTTTCGCAGTCCCTGAGCTTCTGGCACGAGCCGTTAATAACGATGCGCCGCCAGAGATGCACGACGATACCGCGTTACTGGCTGAAACGTTCGAACGCCGCCTGCGCGACGAACTGAGCGCCGGTCGCATTGTGACGCTCTGCTGGGACTCGCGGGACTCACGCGAACCGATGCCGGGCTCGTCTGCGTGGGCGGTGCTGACGAAGGCAGCAGTTATCACCCGCGCCCACCTAGAACAGTTCGCAGCGCTATGCGGCGTTCCGGTACTCGATTTCCCTGCTGGCGACGACGCGCAGGCGATGTCTGCGACTGCGAACGACGGAGCCAAGCCCGTGCAACGGCAGGCCGCGCAGGAAGCCCGCATCCTCGAAGAGATACGCAAGCTCGGTTATGACCCGCTAGCGCTACCGCCGAATCCTCGTGGCAAGGCGGGAGTAAAGGCCGAAGTGCGCGCTATTTGCGAACGGGACCAGAGTCTGTTTCCCCCGGGGAAGAAGGGTAAAAAAAGCAAGACGTTTGACCTTGCGTGGGAGCGGTTGAGCGCGGCCAAAAGCATAAAGTACAGGAAACAGCAGTGTCCCTCGCCGGGTATCCCTCAAACTGAGGGATAGAGGGAGGGTTGCGGCGAGGGATAGTTGCGGGCGCTTAATCGTTTGTGACGCCATCACTTGCGATGGCGCAGGAGCGACGAACGATGCAGACCTGCCATCCCCCCGAAGTTGCCGCGCTTGCCGCGACCCTGCGTTCCACGTTGCCCGCTATGCCGGACGGCGTGCCGCGTGCGCTGGTGCAACTGGCTCTGGCCGTGCTGGCCGACACGGAAGCGCGTACCAGTCGCGTCGCGACGCCCGAAACGTACGCGCTGCACGCCAAGCCTAAGCCGTTGACTACTGCCGAACTGGCCGCCGCGCTGAGCCGCGAGCAAAGCACAATCCGTCGCCGCCTCTGCGATACCGGCAGCTATTTCGGTCTGACGCCGACGAAACTTCCGTCCGGGCGTTTGCTCTGGCCTGCGGACTCGCTAGAGCAACTGACAGCAGCAGGCAGTGCGAAATGAAAAAAACGCCCGACCCCCTTGACGGCGAATCAGCAGGCGCACTCGTTACACTCGCTGCCCATCCTACAGAAGTCCTGCCGAGTCCGCGCGCCGCTTTTGCCGGAAGTGACAACCCCCGCCATCTGCGCGCGATAGCCCGCCTACGCGTGCGTTCGCAAACGCGCGAAGCCATCGACCGCGCGACGGGCTGCTCGAACGGTCCTGACCTTGTGGCCGAACTGCGCCGCCACCATCTCGGCATTCCCTGTACGAGCATTCCCTGTTACGACCGCGACGGGCGCGAGGTCCAGCGCGGCGTCTATCACCTGATGTACGCCGACCGCCGCAAGCTGGCGCGCTGGCTGTCGCGCGTCTGCATCCAGGGAAGCAAGGGGTTATCGTGAGCTTCGAAGCGCTTCGCTCCGTCGCAGCGATGACAGCGCGCCTGGGCACGGCGCTGCCCGTCGCCGTAATACTGGCCGACCTTGCCGACAGGAGTGGCTGCGCCTACCCCTCGATTCCGTATCTGTGCGAGCGCAGCGGGCTCTGCCGTAGCACGGTCAAGCAGGCGTTGCGCGAGCTACGCGTCAGCGGATTGCTTGTCGATACGGGGGAACGCGTTGGACGTACCGGGCAAATCCCCGTCTACCGCCTATCACTGCCATCGTATGACGCATTGCGGAAAGAAACCGGAATGCGCAACGGCAACGGGCACCCAGAGCACCATGACGCAGCCGCTTCAAAGAGGGCAGCCAGCCGACCCGTTAAGGATACCAAAAGAGGTCGGCGCGCTGCCCCCTTGAACGGGGCCAAAGGGGGCAGTTTCATTGACGGAAAGGGGGCAGTTTCACTGACAAAAATAGGGCAGCCCGCCGACCCCGGAATCAGTAAAGGCACACAGGAAAATCACACAGGGGCCTGTGGCATAACAGCAGCCGATGGCGCGAAAGTTACGCCTGCATCGAAAAGTGCAATCCTGGGCAGCGAAGATTCACGGGCTGAAGTGGCAAGAATGATTGCGATATTGCAACGCAAGGTGAAGCCATGAGCCAATCGCCGCCCGGTCTGCAATGTGTCGCCAACGGCTGTCCCGCACCGGCTGCCTACCGCAGCGGTGGCGGGTGGATTTGCGCTGCGCACCGGGACGCGCCGCCCGACAAGTGGGGTGCCGTCACGACATGGTTGCATGAGCACCATTGGGGCTTTCGTGCTGCTGCACGCGCCGAGGGCCTGTCCAGTTTCGACTGGGTCGCGGAAGCACCGATAGCCGCAGAACTCTGCAGGCGGCGCGGCTATCTGCAGTGGGCACCGGCGGTCCAGCGAGTCGAGCAATGCGTGCACGACCGCATTACCGGCAAGGCGATTCGTGCGGTACGCGAGATTGATGAACGCGCGCGCAACAGGGCATGGGCCTGTCGCCTGCGCAACCTGTTGTACACGGAATGCCTGCGTGCATGCGGGTGTGTATCTGCGCGCGACGACAGAGCGCATGCCATCAAAAGGCAATACGAAGTCGACGTACCAAACGGGTTCACGCCGCGGGCGAAATTCGTTGCTGCTGGTTTGCAGACGGGCTGCCGGTCTGTTCCGTTGGGCCACGGCGACGAGGCCGTTGGTGGACCAACCGCGCCATCCTTTTGCAAGGTTTCCGACGACGGCGAAGCGACCCTGAACCGTGACCCTTGAGCACGGAGGCCGAAACGTGGGTGCGATGCAGCGGCGAAAAGGCGGCGACGGCGAGCGCGAGCTTGCGGCGTTGGTGCGCGAACTGACCGGCTGGGACGTGCGGCGGCGCGTGCGCCAGCACGAAGGCGACAGCGACGTCGAGGGCATTCCCGGCTGGTGCTGCGAGGTCAAACGCCATGCGCGGGCGACGCGCGCGGACCTGCGCTGCTGGTGGGCCCAGACCGCGCGGCAGGCGGCGGCGTGTGCCCAGCGGCCCGTGCTGTTCTACCGGCTCGACCGGGACTGCTGGCGCGCGCTCTGGCCGGTTGCGGTGCTGGCCGACGTCTATGTCGCGGGCGGCTGGCTCGATTACGACATGACGTGCGAGGGCAGCGTGTCCGCATGGGCTGCTGTGGCTCGCGAATGCGAATCCGCGACTCTGGAGGCGACGCCGTGATTGACGCATTCGTAGCAGGCAAGCTGATCGCTGAGTCGGTAGCGCTGCTGGTGGCGGCGAACTACGGCGCGACGCCCTAACATGGTTGGGCTCCGGTTTGACAACAATGCGCCACGTGCGTTTTGGCGTTGCAAAAAACCGACTCCGTAGCCGCTCACAGGACCGTTTGGCAATAGGAGATCTCACTTTTAACGGCGCCCTCACTAGCTGCAGAGAGCGCGACGCCGCGTCCGCGATAGACGGTAGTCGGCCAGGAACGGACCTTCGAGAATCACGTCAAGATCGTCGACAATTCGCATGCCCACCTTGAGCGTGAAGTATGGGCGTTCGTTAGCCTTGGAGCAGACGTCGATTGCTTCATTCACCTGGCGCTTATGAAACCGACCCGTCTAGCATGCAGGGATATTCCACGCGAATTCCGCCGCGACACTCTCGTACGTCTGTCCTTCCGGGTTCATCTTCGCCCCCGCTATTAAAGTAACTCGGTGGTTAGTCCTGAAGCCCCTTAGGCGCTTCGTAGCGGGCGAATCCGTTGTATTCGGTGATTCGCTCAGCGCTGGCGAGCGGCCATGAATGTCGGGCGTTCGGAACGCCGCCGTCCACACGGATCACTGTTCCATTAATGAAAGCCGACGCCTCCGAGAGTAGGAAAACTGCGGCGCTCGCGAGCTCAGATTCAGTACCGAAACGTTGCAGCGGCACTTTATGCTTCAGCTGTCGGAGCAATGCCAGGTAATCTTCGTTATAGCTATTCATGCCTGCGGAGGCGATCCACCCCGGCGCCACAGCGTTCACCCGGACGCCGGCGTGCCCCCATTCACAGGCTGCCGTCTCCGTCAGATTCCAAACGCCCGCTCTTGCGGCGCCCGAATGCGCCATGCCGGGCATTCCCCCCCAAATATCCGCGAGCATATTCACGATCGCACCACCGTGACTGGCCATCCACTGGTTAAAGCACTCGCGCGACATGAGGAATGTCCCGTGCAAGTTGTTACGGACCACAGCGTCCCAGCCATTCAGTGAAATATTTTCCAGCTTTGCCGGGAATTGTCCGCCTGCGCAGTTGAATAGGCCATCGATGCGACCGAAGTCTGCGAGAGCCGCAGCTACCGTCTGTTTTACGCTGGCTTCATCGCGAATATCACAGGCATATAAACCGATTCGATCCGCACTTTCCGGATAGTCCGCGTTGAGCTCGTCGCGAACCGAAGCCAATTTGTCCGGATTCCGCCCGACCATGATCAGCGTCGCGCCCAGCGAGGTAAGTTCATGCGCCGTGCAGCGACCAAGGCCACTTCCAGCACCGGTCACCATCACAACTTTTTGATCGAACAGGCCAGGCCGAAACACCGAACGGTAGTGATCCCTGGCTGATTCATTTACGCGGTCCTTCACATCGTCTCTCCGAATTGGCGACGCATTGATCGCGCCGGGGTGCGACGGGGCTTCCCTGTCACATTCCTCTTGCTGTTATAAATTGAGTGTTACTCAATAAACTGTGTAAAATATAGCACAAAGTTGAGGCGTATTCAACTTAGGGGCTGCGGCGGGCTCGCGACGCAGCGAGTAACGCCGACGCCTGACGTCAATAGGAGGTCCATGCAGCGCCCGCTAGCAGCTTGCTACACTGATGCCGAGTTACTGATCAATTCCTCCCGACATGAATATCGCAAAGCGCGCCAGCGTTCGACGGACACCTTCTTCTGTGAAGTCCGAAGAACGCATTAAAAACATCCTGAAGGTTGCGCGTGAAGTGTTCTCCGAAGTTGGCTACGCGGCGGCAACAACCATTGAGATGGCCCGCCGACTTGGCGTGTCCGAGGCCACGGTATTCACGTATTTCAACGGCAAACGCGACCTTTGCGTCCGTGTGATCTGCGACTGGTATGACGAGATCATTGGTGAAATAGAGGCGAGTTTGCCGTCAATTTCAGGGACTCGCGAGAAATTGAATTTCCTGATTCACGCGCATCTTTATCACCTGATGATCGACGGCCCAGGCCTTTGTGCGCTGATTCTTTCCGAAGGACGTGCGAAAGACGATGCCTTCGGGGACGAGATAGTGCGTCTCCAAAGGCGTTACACCGCTCCGATGATGACCGTGCTGGCGGACGGCGTCGCGGCTGGCGATATCCGTGGCGACCTGCCTCTCAGCCTGTTGAGATCCTCTATCTACGGTCCAATGGAGCATGTCCTCTGGGACGCAATAAGCAAGAAAGGCGTAGACATTGACGCGGTCTCGCGGCATTTGTCGGAGTTTTTATGGCAAGGGCTTCAACCGCCCAACCCACGGCTGGCCGCACTCGGACGCCTGCACCGCGACGTTTCGGCGGCACTTCAGAGATTTGAGACCCCATCTTCTACGAAGGCGAAGTCGTTCCAGTGAGGGCAATATCCTCGCGACCCTATTCGCAGCTACATGGACGAGAACTTTCAACGGCGAGCGGCCGTTATCGGCAAAGCTGAGTGTCTCTTCCGGGTCGACTTCTGCCCTACGCGGACCGATCAATGGCGGAGCACTCGGCTGGTTCAACGTCGGACCGGATTCGGCCAGTTCCTGCCATTCGCTGGCGTTCGTGGACGGTCGCTCGAATGGCCGCTCTGCCCGTCTAACGGACCCTCGTTCGCCGACCATGTCCTTCGAATCGTCGGTCGAAGCTGCGCTGACAGGGCTATCAGGGCGGGGGGCGAACGTCCGTCATCAAGGCAGCCGGACGGCTCCTTCTCGCCCGCGCGGTCATTAATCGCAAGTACGGGCTTTTCGCATAGGACTCGATCGGAGGGTTGAGAGCAAGAATTGCGCACATCGCCGTTGTTCGCGACTGCGTCTATATACTCGCCGCCCCACGCGCGCGACGGAACCGATCGCAAGAACGGCGGCAGTGAATGCCTGCGGCGTGCCAGCCGGCGCAACCCGGCCGACTGCCGAGAAACCGTTACTGGCCCATCATTTTAAGAGATAGTGCATTTTTCACCGACGTAACTCCCGGCACACTCTTCGCTACCTCGCTGGCTTTATTGATTTGGGTTGACTCGGGGACGTGTCCGGCAAGCACAACCGCACCACCTTTAGCGGTTACGTTGATTCCGGACGTGTTGACACCTCCATTCGAGAGTGCATGAAGCACCTTCTTGCTCAGGGCGCGATTCGCCTGTTTGGTCGCCTTCGCACTTGGCTCATTTGCTGGCGCCATGCTGGACTGAGCAGGCGTGGCAGCAGGTTCGCTGGTCTGCGACCATGCAGCAACGGATGCCGCAGCCATCAATGCGCCGCCAACCAGCCTGAGTGTTCTGATAACTTTCATTGCTCGCTCCAGTTGTCAAGAGTCATGGCAGATCCCGACAGGGATCTGGTCCGCTAAGACGGTAAGACCGTTCGCGCTTGTGGGTGGTCGTTTGCTACCTCCCTTGTTCATAACGAAACGACATCGAATACGGTTGACAGCTTCGTAAGCACCAGCAGGAGTATGTACGGTCCTCAATCAACTGCCCGATTTTTCTGGACTGCAGTCCAGGAGATTTGCACAGTGTTTTCTTTAAACAAAACAATCAGAAAGTCGCGACACTTCGCAGTGGCGACGCAGAGCTATCGTTGAATCTGGTGTATGCGGCGTAGGGAAGCAGGAGAAGGCGGTGGCGATTGAAGGAGAATGTTGCTTACCAAGGTAACACTTCCCCAATCGGACTCCACCGCCATGGCGAAACGTACGCAAGAGACGAACAGCAGTCAAGCAGCAGAAGTCGAAATCAAGGGTGCGCCCGGTCTGGACGATCTGATCCAGCAAGGCGCGCGGCGTATCATCCAGCAGGCCATAGAGGCGGAACTGGCAGCAATGTTCGAGCAATATTCGAATGTGAAGACGATCGATGGCCGTCGGGCCGTTGTGCGCAACGGCTACCTGCCGGAGCGCGAGATCGTCACGGCTGTTGGCCCTGTGCCAGTCCAGGTGCCGAAGGTGCGCGACCGTTCGGGCTCGGGCATCAAGTTCAATTCGGCGATCGTGCCGCCCTATGTGCGCAAGTCGCCGCGCGTGTCGTCGTCGCTGCCGTGGCTGTACCTGCGCGGCGTGTCCACAAGTGACATGGGCGAGGCCCTGTCGGAGCTGCTCGGTGAGCACGCCAAAGGGTTGTCTGCGGGCGTTGTGAGCCGCCTGAAGGCCGTCTGGGCCGACGAGTATGAGCAGTGGAAAAAACGCGACCTGTCGAGCTCGCGCTGGGTCTACTGGTGGGCAGACGGCATCCATACACAGGCGCGTACCGAGGATTCCGACGGCCAGTGCCTGCTCGTGATCATCGGTGTAAAGCCGGACGGCGAGAAGGAGCGCGTCGCGCTCAGTGACGGCTATCGCGAATCGAAAGAGTCGTGGATCGAGCTGCTGCTCGATCTGAAGGCGCGCGGCCTGCAGGCGCCGCCGTTGCTGGCCGTTGGCGATGGCGCGATGGGGCTGTGGGCGGCGCTCGAGGAGGTGTTCCCGCAGGTTCGCCATCAACGCTGCTGGTTTCATAAAATCGGAAACATACTCAACGCCTTGCCCAAGTCGCAGCACGGGCGTGCCAAGGCGGCGCTCGGAGAAATCTGGAATGCCGCGACACGCGCTGACGCGATCGTCGCGTTCAACCAGTTCGTCGACACCTACGCGGCTAAGTATCCAAAGGCCGTCGAGAAGCTCACCAAAGATCGCGACGAGCTACTCGCGTTCTATGACTTTCCTGCCGAACACTGGCAGCATGTGCGGACCACGAATCCGATCGAATCGACCTTCGCGACGGTGCGTCATCGCACCGGGCGCACACGCAACTGCCTGTCGCGCGCAACGTTCCTCGGTATGGCATTCAAACTGATCGAAGCAGCTGAGCAATCCTGGAAGAAAATCCGTGGCGCCGACAAGATCGGGCCACTCCTGCAAGGCATCCCCTTCAAAGACGGAACCCCGGTGATTGAAAGCACACCGGCTCCTCAAGCGCTGGCCGCCTGATTATGCCGACCGCCCCGCGTACACCACTCTTGACGATTTCTCGGCGACGCAGCCGTC
Organism: Caballeronia choica; assembly: GCF_001544535.1. Classification (GTDB taxonomy): domain Bacteria; phylum Pseudomonadota; class Gammaproteobacteria; order Burkholderiales; family Burkholderiaceae; genus Caballeronia; species Caballeronia choica. The sequence goes on from NZ_FCON02000066.1 coordinate 30,885, forward strand.
GTCGTGAAACTGGCAACGTTCGTAAGGACTTCCGCAGTCTCGTGTCATCTCTCTCCGCGCAAGTGACGCACGCCAATCAACAAGACGACCGCGTACGCGACACTGGCGAGTGGCAACAGTTGCAAGGTGGGCGTGAGCCCCAGTCGATCCGCCAATATTCCCGTCACAACGGAACCTAGCGCCAACCCAAGCGGGTTGAAGGCCAAGGCGAGCGTTCCGACTGTCGCAAAAATGACCCATGCATAAACGCGAATGCGCTGCGACCGCTCGCCGTCATAGCACGCCGTTTTGCATATTCACTGCCACAATTCTGTCTCCTGTTATTGCTGCTGCTGCTGGTGCCTCCTGTGCGCAGCGCTCTCTTTTCATCTCGGGCGTCCACGGGGGCGTGTGCCAAGTTTTCCCTCGGCCACTCATTCATCCTGGAGGCTCTCAGGGAAGTGAAACTTGCCCTTTGCTCAAGCTGTCATGTCGCTGGACGCCCCGATCTGGGCAGCGCAGCCGGACAACCTGGACGCTAGCTCTTGAACTGCCCGAGAAATTCCAGGAGCAATTCGTTAACCTGATCAACGCTTTCTTCCGCCGCAGCGTGGCCCACGCCGGGGAGCAACACCTTCTTCTGCAGTCCGGGTAGATAGCTATCGAGTCCGTCGTAGACACGGCGGATTTCGACCGGCTCGAGGGAAGGGTCGGCGGCGCCACCGATGAACATGCTCGGCTGGCGGACCACCGCACCATCCAGAAACGAAGTGATTTCCCAGTTCCGGTCGCGACAGCGGTAGTAGTTAATGGCGCCGGTAAATCCCGTGCGCGTGTATTCGTCGACGTAGTAGTCGATCGCCCGTGCGCTCAACCATGACGGGAACTCCTTCGGCTCAGTGAAGGCGTTGAGAATGGGCTCGCCGGCTTCGACGAACAGGCGCCAGCGTTCGGCGCCGACGGCGCTACCGGAGACCGAGTAGAAGACGCTGCGCAATGTCTTGCGCGGATCACTGGCGAACTCGCGATCCGGCTTGTCGATCTGCTGGAAGTACAGGTGGTGGTACACCCGGCCCTTCGCCATTTCCCGCAAGCCGATGGTCGGCTGGACCTTTCCGCGCGGTGGCACCGGAGTATTGAGCATCACGAGGCCGCGGAACAGATCCGGCCTTAGCATGGCCGCCGCTTGAGCCACCCATGCACCCAGGTCGTGTCCGACGATCACCGCAGACGTCTCACCCAGAGCCTTCATCAAGCCAACCATGTCTCCGACTGACTGGCCAATGTCGTAGGCTTCGATGGAATCTGGCCGATCGCTTTGCCCAAATCCTCGTTGATCGGGGACGACGACTCGAAAGCCGGCTGCGGCCAAGGCTCCGATCTGGCGCCTCCACATGTACCACAGGTATGGAAAACCATGCAGCAGAATAACGAGCGGGCCCTGCCCCTCGTCGATGTAATGCATGCGAATGCCGTTGACTTCGGCAAAGCAGTGGTTGAATGCGGTGGGGTCGTCGGCATCCACTTGCCCCAATGCGGCGGGAGGTTGACCGACGTGCATTGCAGCGTTGGTGTCCATTGTCTGTCTCCATCTGTTGAAGTTCTCGGCCTCTAAGGTAGCCCTGATAGGCAACTTGCACTAAGCTTGTCAGGACATACTCTTATGAAATTGGGACAGTCCGTGCATACCCTGACGCGAAGTGCCAGCCTTACCGACTATGAGCACGTGGCCCGTTCGGTGGGACTCGACCCGTTTCGTATGCTGCGGATGGCCAGACTGCCGGCCCGGGTCCTCGACGATCCAAATCTGATGATCAGTGCCGATTCGGTGGGGTATCTGCTGGCGGAGTCGGCCCGCCTGTCCGGCCAGGAGGCTTTCGGACTGTTGCTTGCGGAGACGAGAAGCCTGGCCAACCTGGGCATGCTGGCGCTGGTTCTCCGGGAAGAACCAACGTTGCGCGCAGCAATGAAATCTTGCGTCCGCTATATGCGACTGCACAACGCCGGGGTGCAATTACGGCTCGACGATGCAGGCGACGCCGTGCTGCTGCATGTGGGCGCGAATATCCAGGGGGGTCTGGCGTCTGGCGTCAAACTATCGAAATGTCGACCGGGATCGGATTGCGGATGTTTAGCATGCTGAGTCGCAATACCTTCCGGCCGTTAAGGATCAGTTTCACCCATGAACGGCCCGCCAGCCTTGAAGTGCATCACCGCGTGCTGGGCACGGCTATCGAGTTTTCACAGGAATGCAATGCCATTGTCTGCCGCGGCCCGCGATCTAAATATGCCAATCCCTGCCGCAGATCCGACGCTGAATCGCGAGGTGAAGCGATCGCTGGACATGCAGCTGGCCCACGTCGACGACGAGCCGGCGCAGCGGGCGCGCCAGATCGCCAGGATGCTGCTACCAAGCGGACTTTGTTCCGTCGACCAGGTCGCCCAGCATCTTGGCATGCATCGACGCACTCTTAACCGGCACCTCGCGGCGAACGGTGAGAGTGTCACCACGATCATCAATGCGGCACGTGCTGAACTCGCCGAGGAGTATCTGGCCAGCAGCAAACGCAGGTTGTATGAGGTCGCCGAACTCCTCGGCTTTTCCTCTGCCGGTGACTTTTCGCGCTGGTTCCGAGGCCAGTTTGGCGAGACACCGTCGGAGTGGGCCGCCCATTACCGAGAGAGCAAGGCGACCGCCGGACCCGTCTCGCGTAACTAGGAGAGGCAGGTCCCGGGGGTCGGTCGGCTCACGCGCCCCTCCGTCATCCGGTCGGCCGCACCGCCTGAACCAGCCGCACCCACACGTTCCAGACGCTACAAATCTCCAATCCCGCGATTGCCGGCGTTGCCGCTTGGACTGCGCGGGAGCTGTTGCCACCGGCCTTCCCGTCGACCTCGCGGCCTCAAGGCCCAACATGCTAATAAATTGTCCCGTAAAGCGAATGGTGTCGCGGCCGCAACACGTACTATCAATTCCGTTGTCCGACGGGACAGTGCGCTGCTCCGCTGACAGGGCCAGCTACATCCGCCGGATGCATATATTGTTCGCCGCCGCACAGGCACAGATTGGAGACATCAATGACAGCAACCACCCTCACCCAAGACACCACTTCCCAAACCACGCCCATGGCACCGGCCATTATCCGACCATCGGTACGCCAGCACTCGATCACGGTGGAGATTTGCACGCCCGCCATCGGCGCCGAACTCAGCAACATCAGCCTGGCTGATGCCGCCCAGGACCCTGACGCCATTGCCGAAATCCGGGCGCTGTGGCTGAAGCATAAAGTCTTGTTCTTCCGCGATCAGAACATTACGCCGATGGAGCAACAGAACTTCGCCGCGCAATTCGCCGAACTGGAAGCCCATCCGCTTGCCCCGAGTCATCCGGAGGCAGACAAGCTGCTGATGCTGTACCGCAATCTCGACCCGAGCAAGCCCAACTTCGTCGAAAAGACCAGTCGCGAAAACGCCTGGCATGTCGATGTCACCTACAAGAAGGCGCCGCCCCGCGGCGCGGTGTTGCGCTGCGAAATGGGGCCGGAGACCGGCGGCGACACCATGTGGTCCAACATGGTGATGGCCTATGAAAAGCTGCCCGACACCATCAAGCAACGAATCGACGGCCTGTACGCAAAGCACAGTGCCGAACACATCTTTCTCGCCCAGATGCCGATCGAAGAACGTCACGCGATGGCCGCGAAGAACCCCGGCGCTGAGCACCCGGTTGTGCTTATCCATCCCGAGACGGGCGAAAAGGTCCTGTTCGTCAACTCTGCGTTCACGACCCATTTCGCGAATTTCTTCAACTTCGAGGACATCCGGTACGGCCAGGACTTCATGCCAGAGTCGCATCACCTGATGAACTATCTGACCTCGCAGGCCGCGATTCCGGAATACCAGGTACGTCTGAAATGGAGAACCAACACGGTTGCCATGTGGGACAACCTGCAGGTTCAGCACTACGCAGTGGCGGACTACGGCAACGCGCCACGAAAGATGCTGCGCGCCACCCTCGCGGGCACCCCGCTGGTTTAAACCGAACGGGTCGCTCCGCCAAATCCAGGCTTCCACCAGTCTCTGATAGCGGCCAGCCCTGGCACGTTTTTCGACCACATCACACAAACTAATGGAAACAACTATGCTCTACGAACAAATCGACACCGCAGTCATCGCTGGCGAATCGCTGCCGTGGGTACCATTGATGCCCTATTCAGAAGACATCCTGCTGAAGTATTTCAAACTTGACCCGATCCGGGGTGAATGGATCGTATTGATGAAAGTACCGCGCGGCGCACAATTGCCCAAGCACCACCACACCGGTACGGTCATGGTCTACACGATCGAAGGGAAGTGGAAATACAAGGAGCACGACTGGGTCGCCGGACCCGGCAGCATCGTGTACGAGACCGCCGCATCGACCCACACGTTTGAAGTTGTCGCGGAAGGCGAAACCGGATATGTGCTCACACTGGTTACGGTGACCGGCGATCTCTTGTTCCTCGACGATAAGGACAAAGTCGTCGCGCTCGAAAACTGGAAGACCGGGCTGCAGCGCTATCTTGCCTATTGCGAGCAGCATGGACTCAAGCCGAAGGACCTCACGGCATTCAACTGATCTGAGTTTCATGCGGACTCTCGATATCCGGGGGCCCGTGTCTTTCCACTTCACCCGCAAGACGCTGGAAAAGGCACGGCCATGTCAACGCTTGGGCACCACGCCGAGTCATCGCAAGTCAATGGCGCTGAGAAGCAGGCTGCGTGCTCCGTGACCACGCAACCCACTTCACATCGCGCGCTTTCGCTCCCGTCGCCAGAATTGTTGCCTGATCACAAAGACCCAGCAAAGCGGAAACACGCGGTCTCAGTTCGCGCCCTTGAAGCGGAACCTGACAGAGGGGGCGGCCATGTGCCCGCTCCCCGATCACAGACATTACGAACGGAACGACGCCATGAACGGCTTGATGATGTGCAAAAGCAGTTGTTGATCTCCTCACTCATTGTGCATGCCGACCGCCATCATGGCGATACGGAGATCGTGTCCCGGCGGGTGGAGGTCGATATCCATCGCTACATTTTCCGTGACAGCTACCGTCGCGCGCGGCAGATGGCCAACGCGCTGACCAGCCTCGATGTCAAGCCCTCCGACCGGATCGGCACGCTGGCATGGAATGGCTACCGTCACCTGGAGTTGTACTACGGCGTCTCCGGTATGGGTGCCATTCTGCATACGATCAACCCTCGCCTGCATGAAGACCAAGTCGCTTACATCGCGAATCATGCCGAAGACCAGTACATCTTCTTCGACTTGACCTTCCTGCCGTTGATCAAGGCCCTCGCCGGCCGCTGCAAGACGGTCAAGGCGTTCATCGCCATGACCGACCACGCTCACATGCCCAACGACGCCGGCATTGACAACCTGCTGTGCTATGAAGATCTGATCCAGCAGAGTTCGTCCGTTTACTCTTGGCCGATCCTTGACGAGGACGCCGCCAGTACGCTCTGCTACACCTCTGGCACAACGGGCAATCCGAAAGGAGCCTTTACGGCCATCGATCGTCGATGCTGCACGCCTATGCGGCCGCGCTGCCTGATGCGCTGAACTGTTCGGCGCGCGACGTGATTCTGCCCGTTGTGCCGATGTTTCATGTCAATGCCTGGGGACTTCCGTACATCGCGTGCATGGTCGGGGCCAAACTTGTATTCCCGGGGCCGGGTTCTGGACGGGAAATCGCTGCATGTCACGATGTGCTTTAGCCGCCTTGCCCAAGCCTTAAGTGATGGCAGCATCTAGCGATTGGAGGCAATTGCGCCCGGTGGTCTGCTACCACCACTAAAACCAAATCAGCGAGTGGCGCACGTTCTGCACCCGGGAGATTGGCCTGGGGGGGCCGCAATGCTGCTGATCGGTCTATGCAATTACCGGCCACGCTCCTCACCACCCCGGCGGTGTCGAGGGTCGATGCCAGTGGTGCTGGTCAGAGGGCCTTGCGGCAGCGTCACCGGCGGGGTGCGCGTTTTGGATTAGAGTAAAGGCCAATTGACGCTACGACGGATTTCGTTCACCGTAATTCGGTTCGAAGCAGCATTCGATATCAGGTGTGGTTTGGGGGACACCCATGGCTCGCTGACTCGCGGTCGCGAGACCTGGCGTGAATCGGAGGCCAGGGCGAATCCTGATTCGAGCCTAGACTGCCTGTGAATCCGAGAACGACCGCGACGATATGCGCCGCCACGGCATCGATGGCACTTGCTTGAAGCCGCTGATCCGTGGGGGTCGTCACGCTGCTGGCGGCATTGATGGCGTCGTCCGGGACCGCGCGCATGATGCAATGACTTGGCCCAGGCAAGGCGCCACGTCGCGCGCTTGGAAACGCTGGTGTCTCTCTAATCTTATCCACATTCGTGTCTGCGGAGAACGGGGTGATCAACGTTCGAAGCCTCGTGGCCGCATTAGTCGTCGTCCTGCTGACTTCATGCGCAAGCCTTCCATCGCAGGTCGGCCGCGCGCCCACCCACGCGCTCACCGATACAGAAACCACGCGCCTCGGCGCAGCGTTTACACCGCGAGAGCAGCAACATCCGGACGACAGCGCGTTCCACCTATTGCCCGATTCCGTCGACGCACTCGTCGCACGCATGGTGCTGATAGAATCTGCTGACCGCTCGCTCGACCTGCAGTACTACATCTGGCACAACGACCTGACTGGCCACGCACTCGCCGCGGCCTTGCTGAGAGCGGCGGACCGCGGAGTGCGCGTGCGCGTCCTACTCGACGATCTGGGCGCGAGTGCGGACGACCAATTGCTGCTTACGCTCAGTTCGCATCCGAACATGGAAATCCGGATCTTCAATCCTGTCGCGAACCGCAGGTTCAAGTTTTTCGGTATGGCCACTGAGTTTTCTCGCGTCAACCGCCGTATGCATAACAAGGCTCTGATCGCCGACAACCAGGGCGCAATTCTCGGCGGGCGCAACATCGGCGACGAATACTTCGGCGCGGAGAGTACCGTTACGTTCGGCGATCTGGACGTGCTGGTGCACGGACCCATCGTGCGTAAGGTTTCGACGGCATTCGACGAGTACTGGAACTCCAGCGCGTCGTACCCAATCGAGACCCTGCTTGGCCACCAAGCCGATCCGTCGGCGCTCGCGTCGCTCCGCGCGAAACGGGAGGCTTGGTTTGAGTCTCAAGAAAATAGTGCATATGTGCAGCAGGTGAGAGCGCGCCTGACGCAGGCGATCCACTCACGCGATGCCGAGTTCTCGTGGGGTAAGGCGACGCTGCTCTACGACGACCCGTCAAAGATCACGCGTGCACCCAGTGACGCCGAAGGGAATCTCATCTCGCAGTTGAGGGCGTTGAGCTTGCAACCAACCCAGCAAATGTTGGTCGTTTCGCCGTATTTCGTTCCCGGGAAACGCGGAGTCGCGTGGTTGAGCGGCCTCACACAGCACGGCGTGCATGTGACGGTGCTGACGAATTCGCTGGCGGCAACGGATGTTACCGCGGTGCACGCCGGCTATCAGCGCTACCGGAAAGCATTGCTGGAAGCGGGCGTGCAACTGTACGAACTGAAACCTGGTGCCACAGCCAGCGGCACCGACGAAAAGAAGAAGTCGGTGTTCGGTTCGTCAAAGGCGTCGTTGCATGCGAAAACGTACGTGTTCGACCGCAAGAGCATCTTTATCGGCTCGATGAATCTCGATCCGCGTTCGGTCGAGCTGAACACTGAGATCGGCGTCTACTGCGAAAGTCAGAGTGCAGCCCAGCAAGTGACCGACCGTGTCGAGTCGAACCTAAACCGTGTTGCGTGGCGGCTTGAGCTACGCACCGATCCGAACGGCACAAGCCATATCGTCTGGATGGAGACGGCCACGGACGGCACGATGACGGTATTTGATTCCGAGCCGGAAGTGTCGGCGCTGCGCAATATAGGCATCTGGTTTCTTGGCATTCTGCCGATCGAATCGCAGCTGTGAACCCAGCAGTCCCGCCTTGCAGAGCGCGCTTCCAAAAAACATTCTCCAACGTCAATTGCCCGATCTTCGCATGCAGCACCTTCACGTCGACTGGCGGTGCGCATCGTGAACAGATCGCCCGGATGGGTCGAGGCAAGCCGGTCCGGCACAACCCGGCTGTCCGAGCACGTGATGAAGAGCGCATCAGGTGTCTGCGCGAGCGCGAGTTTGCTGAACTGCTGCGCGTATTGCGGCAGCATTTTCTCGCGGAATTCAACGATGCCGATTATGAGTTTGTCCATGACTCGCGTCCGAAAGGGCTAGTCGTTTGCTGTCGAAGTTGCCGAACCTCCAAGCCCTTGCGAGTCGGGGATACGGGCCAACGCCAGGTCCTCGGGAAATGGGTGCATCGAGACGATCGCGCGATCGAGCAGTGCCAACTCGACGCGCAATGCGTCATGACGATGTTCCGGCAGGGCCTGGATGAGGTTCTCTATCGCCGCGCGTAGACGCCGCGCGATTTGAATGCTGTCCGCGCCGTACTGTCGTATCTCGCGAAAACTGATATGTACGAAGTCTGCCCAATTGGGCGTCCGCAAGATCACGCGCACCCGCCCCGAGCGATCCACAATCTCTTCGATATGCAGAGATCGCTTGCCCACCACACGCAATAGCCGGTGCACCTGGTCGATCGCAAGCACGGCCGTGGTCGGATCGTTGATCGCCGCCGACAGCGCTTTCAGCGCAATATCGACCAGGATGCGAAACGCGAACATAGGGTCCTGCTCCATCGTGCGTTCCGTCCCAAAAGCGACCAGCGTGCGCAGCCTGCGCTCATCGACTGCGCCAGCGTTTCCGTACAAATAGAACAAGGGTTCGTCCACCGCGACGAAATCACCGACTTGCGGCACGAATTCGATAACCGAGTCAGTGCGCCGCGCCTTGGCCACCAGCCTTTCCAGATTCACGGCCAGAACAATGCCGGATCTGCCGCCGTGACGAACAATGCGATCAGGGGCGCCTCGCTCGTTGTCACGTTCCGGCGGGGTAGCCACCCCTCTGGTGGGAGCGGGATACACGCTCTCTATGACCGCCAGCCCGTGCTTCCCAACGCCTGCTACGAGGCTTACGGGACGTAGAGATTTCGCGGCGTAGTCAATCAGGAAAAGAAACGCGACGACGGAAGCGAATCCGAATAGCGCGGCAAGGAACACTTGAAGCTGGTGTACCTCATTCTCACCCATCCAGCCCAGCGTTCTATCGGCGAACAGCATGGTGAAGACGAACAATCCCGAGACGCCACGGATGATGTTATCGCGCAGCAGTGTCGTCGCGATGATCCGCGGGGTGTACTGCCCGCCAGCGATCTGGATTGCGACGAGCAGCGAACCGAACGTAAACACCAGGAACGTCATGTCTGCGGAAACGATGTCACCAAGTAACGACCGCGCCCCAGTCATGGACAGTCCAAGAAAACCGGTTTTCGGATCAAGGATCGCTTGCCTGATCATCCACCTTCCTAGCATTTCAGTCAGAGGTTTCACCACGGCATAGATCGCGACTGCGATGAGCGGCACAGTCCACAGCGAAGATCTTAGGTAGCTCTTTAAGCTGTACCAGCGATTCCAGTCCATGTTTGCTCTCTCCCTACGATCCATATTGCAGCGGAGAACCAACGTCTTCGTGGTTCGCCAGGTGGCATGCAAAGGAAGCCCCCCGACCGGGCGCGCGCACGGCCGCGCTTACCCCACGATCGCTTCCTTCGGCCGTAGTCTTGATGTCCGTCGGCGTTCAGGCCAGCGCCGCTGAAACGTCCAAAACCACCTGCTCTTGCGGGGATGCACGAACTGCAGCGGCGCTGGGTTGACAGCATCGCCTCTCAACACCCTCGACATCGCAGGGCCAGCGCTGCCAGCAGTTGGGTTGATCTGCCATCCAGTACGGTCTGATTACGCGGGTTGAGGCCGGATTGGAACGAAGCGAACGTGATTGTCAGCCCCGACACGTCCAGCCGTCGATTAAGCCGTTGTCATAGTGATACTCCATGCTGGCCCGGAAGGTTCCGTATCCGGGTTTCCCCCGATCCAGCACGGGCACGGCGCATTGCAATCGCACACTTCCAGAATGCTGCCCTTCAGTTGATAGCCGATCTCCGCCTCCGCCATCGGTTGACACCGAAAACGCCGCGCGGTCGTCGACATTGCGCTTCGCTCCGACCGCCGCGGCATCGCCACGACGCGTCACGAACGAAAGCCGCTCACTATCGTTGTAGGCGTTCGGCCGCCGGAAGGGAAGCATCCTGTATTCCTGTGCTGGCTGAAAGGCGAAACACGCCCGCCCCCTCGACCCCTCTCGCTGAGAGGGGCGCGCCCAAGGATGGCATTTCCTAGACCGAACTTTGAGCGCCCGCGCGCATAATCCTTTGATTTATCAGGATTATTCTTTTGCGAGTGAGACGATTACTGGGTACAAGGGGTGGGGTTGA
>NZ_FCON02000067.1 GCF_001544535.1 Caballeronia choica
GGCGACCATATAGCGCATGCCAACGATAATGGACTTCAACTTCTTGCCCGATATGGGCAGAATGAATGCGAACTCGCTCTCGGCCGAAAAAACTTCCTGCACTTCGGCTCTGATAGCGGAGGCGAACGCGGCGCCGCAATCTACACGCTGGTCGGCACCACCAAACTGAACGGTCTTGATCCCGAGGCCTACCTGCGCCACGTCATCGCTCGCATCGCCGAGCATCCCGTCAATCGCGTCGACGAACTTCTGCCATGGGTCGTTGCCGATCAGCTTCACTTCGACGTCGCCTGAACCCAACACGCTGTCAAGAACGGCCGTGGTCGGACGCTTACGGTGACTACGAGAGACATCAAAGTGATGCCCATCATTTCCGATCTGATGGGCACCACTTTGTCACAGTCTGAAGAGAAGAAGCCGGGTACCCGAACGGGCCGCCCGAATTACGCCCGGGAACTTCGTGAGCGACTGGCGGCAGCGGCTTGCGAGCCGGGCGTATCGGTCGCGAAGCTGGCGCGGGAGAACGGCATCAACGCGAACATGCTGTTTACCTGGCGGCGGCAATATGGGTCGAGCAGCAAGCTCAGTCTGCCGGGCTCATTCCGGTCATACTGGTAAGCGACACGCCGACGGAGGTCGTTGGATCATCGCCGGTTAAGCTTCAAAGCGCAGGACACGAAGCCTGGCTCACCTGGCGGCACGATCGAGATCCGGATCGGTCGAGCGGTGGTAAACGAGAATCCGCTGAGTGGCAACGTCTACATCTTCCGGGGCGGTCGCGGCGAGCTGGTGAAGATTCTTTGGGCAACGGAGGACGGAATCTGGCTTCTCGCGAAGCGGCTTGAACGAGGCCGTTTTATCTGGCCCCAAGCCGATAGTGGCGAGCTCCATCGCGTAGTTCGTCGGTCCTTCCGGTTCGGCGATCTCGAATTCCGTGCATCCAAAGTAGTCCCCACCACTTGAAGTGACGGGCATCAGTTTGGACACCGCTGGGAGCACTGTCCATGCGGCCTTCAAATGACGCTTGCGCTTATTCGTTAGGCAGACACGACTCTCCCAGGCACTGAACCGAAACTCAAGGTGAGTTGCCGAGTCGCTCACCTTACAGCACGTAGCGCGACAGGTCTTCGTCGTCGGCGACGTCGTTCAATGCGCGATCGACGTAGGCCGAATCGATTCTCACGGGCTGGCCGGCATGATTGCCAGCCGCGAACGACACCTCTTCCAGCAGCTTCTCGATCACCGTGTAAAGACGCCGCGCGCCGATATTCTCGGTCTTCTCGTTCACCGAGAACGCGATTTCCGCGAGACGCCGAATGCCGTCGTCGGCGAAATCGAGTTGCACGTCTTCCGTGGCGAGCAGCGCCTTGTATTGCTTCACGAGGCTGGCATCGGTCGTGTTCAGGATCGATTCGAAGTCTTCCACCGACAGCGAATCCAGTTCGACGCGAATCGGAAAGCGGCCCTGCAATTCCGGAATCAGGTCGCTCGGCTTGGCGAGGTGGAACGCGCCGCTCGCGATGAACAGGATGTGATCGGTCTTGATCATCCCGTATTTGGTGTTGATCGTGGTTCCTTCCACGAGCGGCAGCAGATCGCGCTGCACGCCCGCGCGCGACACTTCCGGCCCGCCCGCTTCACTGCGCGAGGCGATCTTGTCGATTTCGTCGAGGAATACGATGCCGTTCTGCTCGACGTTCTGCACGGCCTTCGTCTTCACCTCTTCGTCGTTCAGCAGCTTGCCGGCTTCCTCGTCGGTCAGGAGCTTCAGTGCTTCCTTCACCTTCACCTTGCGGCGCGTCTTCTTGCCGCCGCCGATATTGGCGAACATCGAACGGATCTGCTCGGTCATGTCTTCCATGCCCGGCGGCCCCATGATGTCCATGCCGACTTGCGGCATCTCGACATCGAGTTCGACTTCCTTGTCATCGAGCACGCCTTCGCGCAGGCGCTTGCGGAAAGTCTGGCGCGTGGCGTTGTTGCTGTCGTCGGTGGCTTCGGCGGCCGTCGACGCACCGAACCCGACCGGGCGCGCCGTCGGCAGCAGGATGTCGAGGATGCGGTCTTCCGCGCGATCTTCCGCCTTCGTGCGGACCTTCTTCATTTCCGACTCGCGCGTCTGCTTGACCGAGATTTCGATCAGGTCGCGCACGATGCTGTCCACGTCGCGGCCGACGTAGCCGACTTCGGTGAACTTGGTCGCTTCGATCTTGATGAACGGCGCGTCGGCGAGCTTGGCGAGACGCCGCGCGATTTCAGTCTTGCCGACGCCGGTCGGCCCGATCATCAGAATGTTTTTCGGGGTGATTTCCTGGCGCAGCGGTTCCGCTACCTGCTGGCGGCGCCAGCGGTTGCGCAGCGCGACGGCAACCGCTTTCTTCGCGCGGCCCTGGCCGATGATGTGCTTGTCGAGTTCCGAGACGATCTCGGCGGGAGTCATGGTGGTCATCGCTTAAGTCCTTTGGCCTGTGGTCGGGTCTTACTCGATCGTCTCGATGACGCGATTGTGGTTCGTGTAAATGCACATGTCGCCAGCGATCGCGAGCGACTTTTCGACGATATCGCGCGGGCCGAGGTCTGTGTTCTCGGCGAGCGCCTGCGCCGCGGCCTGCGCATACGCGCCGCCCGAGCCGATCGCGCAGATGCCGTTTTCCGGGTCGAGCACGTCGCCGTTGCCGGTGATGACGAGCGTGGCTTGCGCGTCGGCGGCGATCAGCATGGCTTCCAGGCGGCGCAGCATGCGGTCGGTGCGCCAGTCCTTCGCCAGTTCGACGGCAGCACGCGTCAGGTTGCCCTGGTGCTTTTCCAGCTTGGCTTCGAAACGGTCGAGGAGGGAGAACGCGTCGGCGGTGCCGCCGGCGAAGCCGACCAGCACCTTGCCGCCGTAGATGCGGCGCACTTTCTTCGCGCCGCCTTTCATGACGATGTTGCCGAGCGTCACCTGACCGTCGCCGCCGAGAGCGACCTTGCCGCCGCGCCGCACGGAGACGATGGTCGTGCCGTGAAATTGTTCCATGTGCGTTCCTTTTGAAAACGTAGGACGCGGGCGGCTTCGAGGCCACCGCGCTGTCGAGAATTCGATGGAGTGCACGGCGCGGGGTTCCACGCATCGTCGCGTTTGAGGCGGACGCGCCGCGCACGGGCCGTTCTTGGGCACGTTGAGGGAATTTTAGGGCGGGCCCGGGATTATCAAGGCGCGTTTTCGGGAAGCGCGAAGAAATTGCAATGACGGCGCCGACGTTGCGCAAAACAAAAAGGCACACGCAACAGCGTGTGCCTTCCGAGGCGGCGGGTTTCCCGCGGCGGGCAAGACCCGCAACGAGTGCTGGCCGAACAGCCGATCAGTCGCCGAACAGCTTCTGGCGCAATTCGCGGCGTTCCTGCGCTTCGAGCGACAGCGTGGCGGTCGGGCGCGCGATCAGGCGCGGAATGCCGATCGGCTCGCCCGTTTCCTCGCACCAGCCGTAATCGCCGGAGTCGATGCGGGCAAGCGACTGCTGCACCTTCTTCAGCAGCTTGCGCTCGCGGTCGCGCGTGCGCAGTTCGAGGGCATGTTCTTCCTCGATCGTCGCGCGGTCCGCCGGATCCGGCACGATCACCGTTTCCCGCAGGTTCTCGGTCGTCTGGCCGGCATTCTTCAGAATGTCGGCCTGCAACTGTTCGAGCCGGCTCTTGAAGAAAGCGAGCTGATCCTCGTTCATGTAATCCTTCTCGCTCATCTTCAGGATTTCGGCTTCGGTCAAGAGTCGTTTCGTCGTCATCTGGCTTGCTTCTTCAATGTGGAGCAATGTCTTTCGCATCGCCCGCACTTCTGCGTTGCCCGCAGGCAGCGTCCGGTGCGAATGCCTTGCACGGATGGCGCGCTGCCGTGACGCGTTTTCTGTTATTGCGCGTCGATGCGGGGCCGAACTCCTCTGGAAACCGATTTGGAGTATCACGTCGACGTCCGAACGTAACTTCGGTGCGTCTTCCGTGACCCTCCGACCGTCGAATGTCTGATCTCGAATTTGCCTTCCCCCAGGCAAAACCGACACGCCGCATTCGTCAGGTCCCTTCAGTCTTCCCCTTCAGTTTTCCTCTCGTCCGAGGAGCAGTTCGACCCGTCAAACGGACCGCCGCCCTTCTTCAGTGGGGCTGTATTGTATCTGAACTGCAATTTCAGACGATAACCGAGGAAAACCCTGTCAATTGCCGCCCGAATCTCAAAAATATAACGCCTGAACGGTGAAAAAGCGAACCACGTTCGTGTGTGGGCCAACAGATTGGCGCCGAAAGGCAGTCAAAAAAACGCCGCGCTCCGTGAGCAGCGGCGTTTTCGTGGGTAACTCGTTCGATCCGGACGTTGCGCCGCCGGAAACGAGCATGCTAAATGCATGCCCGGCCGGCGCGCGGCGGTCTCGGCATTACTTGACGAGACAGGCGTTCAGCCCGTCGGTGATCAGGTCCTGCGGCAGTTCGATACCGATGAAAACCATCTTGCTGTTTTTCTTTTCGATCGGCTGCCATTTGCCGGCGAGGTCGCTGCCCATCATCTGGTGCACGCCCTGGAAAACGACCTTGCGATCGACGCCCTTCATATAGAGCACGCCCTTGTATCGCAGCAGCCGCTCGCCGTAGATCTGCAGGATGCCGCCGAGGAAGTCTTCGAGACGATTCGGGTCGAACGGTTTCTCGCTGCGGTAGACGAACGACTTGATCTTGTCGTCGTGGTGCGCGTGATGGTGATGATGATGCTCGTGATCGTGGCTGTGGTCGTGGCCGCAGGTCGCGTGGTCGTGATCGTCGTCGTGCGCATGGTCGTGGGCGTGCGCATGGTCGTGATCGTGATCGTCCTCGGCCAGGAAATCGGGGTCGATTTCCAGCTTCGCGTTCAGGTTGAAGCCGCGCAGGTCGAAGATTTCCTTGATGTCGGCATCGCCGAAATTCACGACCTTGATCGCCGCCCGCGGGTTCATGTGCACAAGCCGGTGCTTCAGATCGTCGAGCGCGGCGGCATCGACGAGGTCCGACTTCGTGATAAACAGCCGGTCCGCGAAACCCACCTGGCGCTGCACGACTTCGTGCTCGTCGAGCTGATGATTCGCGTGCTTCGCGTCAACCAGCGTGATGATCGCGTCGAGCAGGAATTCGTCGGCGATGGTGTTGTCCATGAAGAACGTCTGCGCAACGGGACCGGGGTTTGCCAGGCCCGTCGTTTCGATCACGACGCGGTCGAAGTCGAGCGTGCCCGCCTTCTTGCGATCGGCGAGGTCTTCCAGCGCGCGGGCCAGGTCGCCGCGAATCGTGCAGCAGATGCAGCCGTTGCTCATCTGGATGATCTGCTCGTTCGTTTCCTGCACGAGGATTTCGTTGTCGATGTTCTCTTCGCCGAATTCGTTCTCGATCACGGCGATCTTCATGCCGTGCTTCTCGTTCAGGATGCGCTTGAGCAGCGTGGTTTTGCCGCTGCCCAGGAAGCCGGTCAGGATGGTAACGGGAATCATGTTGTCGCCTTGCTTTGGAGTCGAAGGGTATGCGCGCCGCTTTCGTCTTGCACCGGAAAGCGGCGAGTCAGCCGATTATTGAAACATATTTGTCAAGCGGACGCTTTTCCGTATCCGCCGCCGATGAGACCAACTATGGCCGCTCAGGCGATTTGCAACAGCAGGCCTTTCAGGTATTCGCCTTCCGGGAACGCGGTCAGGAGCGGATGATCGACGCCTGCGCCGAGCCGCTTTAGGATGCGCGCGTCGACCTTCGCGTCGGCCGCTGCGCCCGCGACGATCTTCTGGAACAGGTCGGCGTCGATCGCGCCGGAACAGGAATAGGTGAACAGCAGGCCGCCCGGGCGCAGCAGCTTGAACCCGGTGAGGTTGATGTCCTTGTAGGCGCGCGCTGCGCGATCCACGTGTTCACGCGACGGCGCGAACTTCGGCGGATCGAGCACGATCAGATCGAAGCGCTCGCCTTCGTCGTAAAGGCGCCGCAGCGTCTTGAACGCGTCGGCGTCGAGCCACTGTGCGCGTTCGGGGTCAAAACCGTTCGCGAGCACGTTCTGCCGCGCGAGCGCGAGCGCTTCGCCCGACGAATCGATCGACACCACGCGCTTCGCTCCGCCCTTCAGCGCGGCCAGCGAAAAGCCGCCGGTATAGCAGAAGCAGTTGAGCACGTCGCGGTCGTGTGCGTGCTCCGCGAGCAGCACGCGGTTGTCGCGCTGGTCGACGTAGAAGCCCGTCTTGTGGCCGTTCATCACGTCGACGTGATAGCGCACGCCGCATTCGTTCGCGATCAGCGTGTCCGGTGGCGGGTCGCCGGCGAGCACGCCCGTGATCTGTTCGAGCGCTTCCTTCTGACGAATCGACACATCCGAGCGCTCGTAGACATTCGGGCAGCCGGTCGCGCCGGTGAGCGCGTTCACGATCGCTTCCTTCCAGGCCTCGACGCCCGTCGCCATGAACTGGCAGACGAGTTGGCCGCGTTTCGTGTCGTCGTCGGCGATGTAGTAATCGACGATCAGGCCCGGCAGGCCATCCGCCTCGCCGAAGATGAGACGCGTCGCACCCGTGTCGCGGATCATCGCCGCGCGGTGCGCGATCGCCCGCTGTACGCGGCGCTTGAAGAACGCGTGATCGATCGGCTCGGCTTCGTCGAAGCTCCAGACGCGCGCCCGGATCTGCGAGTGCGGGCTGAACGACGCACGCGCGAGAAAGCGGCCGTCGTGCGAGCGCACGACGACGGTTGCGCCCGGCGCCGGCTTGCCGTCGACGTGTTCGATCGCGTTCGCGTAGATCCACGGATGGCGGCGCACGAGCGACTTGTCCTTCGCCGGTTTGAGCGTGATGGTGTTCATTGAGGTCGTGGTTGGGGCGCCGTTCGCTGGCGCCCGGGGAAGATCAGTCGCGCTTCTTGGCGCGCGGATGCGCCGAATCGTAGACGCGTGCGAGATGCTGGAAATCGAGCGACGTGTAGACCTGCGTGGCGGTGATGTTCGCGTGGCCGAGCAGCTCCTGTACCGCGCGAAGGTCGCCGCTCGACTGCAGGACGTGCGTGGCGAACGAGTGCCGCAACACGTGCGGATGCACGTTCGACGGAATGCCGGCGAGGAGCGCCATGCGTTTCACGCGCTCGCGCACCACGTTGGGCGACATCCGGTTGCCGCGCACCGACAGGAACAGAGCATGCGGATCGAGCTTCACGAACTGGCCGCGCACGTCGATCCAGGCGCGCAAGGCGTCGATGGCCTTGCGTCCGACCGGCACCGAGCGGCGCCGGCCGCCCTTGCCGAGCACGGTCACTTCGGTGTTCGGCAGATCGAGCCAGCCGATGGAACGGTGGCCTTCCGTGTCGACGTAGTACACGTCGAGATTGACCAGTTCCGCCAGCCGCAAGCCCGACGAATAAAACAGTTCGAGGATCGCGTGATCGCGCAGCGCCTCGGGCGTGCCCGCCTGTGGCGCGTCCATCAGCGCGTTGGCATCGTCGACGGAAAGTGCTTTTGGCAGCGTCTTCGCGCGTTTGGGCGCGCGCACCGTCGCGACCGGATTCGCGGCCATTTCGACGCGCTGCGCCAGCCACCGATAAAACGCGCGCCACGCCGAGAGCCGGTGCGCGATCGATCGCGCGGACAACCCGCCCGAATGCGCGCGCGACACCGCGCCGCGCATGTCGGTCGCGGTGAGCGTCTCCAGCGCGCGGCCGTTCGCCAGCTTCTTCAGTTCGTCGAGTTCGTGTGTGTAGCCGCGCAGCGTGTGTTCCGACAGCCGCCGCTCGTGTTCGAGCATCGACAGATAATCGGCGACCGGATCGGCGGCGTTCATCGCTTCAGTGCGGCAGCAGGCGGCTCAGCGCCGCGCTGGCGAGTGCCGCGATTTGCGTGAGGAAATCGGTTGCCATGCCTTCGTGGAAGCGCCGCGCGTCGGGCGAGCCCATTACGAGCAGGCCGAAGGTCGGAGCTTCGGGACCGGCGAGCGGGTCGCGCAGCGCGAGCAGCGCGATCGACTCGGTGGTGTTCGCGGCATCGACGACGCCATCGGTCGTCGCCGACGCCACCGACACGGAACTCGCCGACGTCAGCCACTGCGCGGCCTCGAAGCCGGTGTTGGTGCCGCAATAGGGTGTCGCGAGGCTGCTGGTGAAGAGGCGCACTTCCTCGCCGACCTGGCGCGCGAATTCCGCCTGCGAATACGGCTCGGCGACATCCCACACGCGCAGCGCGGCTTGTGGCACGTCGAAGATTTCGCACAGGCCCGCGCTGATCGTCTTCGGCAGCGCGTGCGGATCGCGCTCGGCGATCACGCGAATCGTCCAGCGATTGAACTTCGACGCGATGCTGTCGTTTTCGTGGCCGTAGCGCAGCAGTTCGGCGAGACGCCGCTCGAGTTGCTTGTTCTTGTCGCGCAGCATTTCCATCTGGCGTTCCTGCAACGACACCGCCGACTTGCCGTGCGGATTCGAAAGCCGGATGCTGCCGAGCAGTTCCGCGTGTTCGGCGAAAAAATCGGGGTTGGCGAGCAGGTAATCGGCGACTTCGCGTTCGTTCATGGTTTCGGCTGATTGAGGCTAAATGACGTGAGTGGCGCCTGGGTTCGGTCAGTTCGCGTCGGAAAGTTCGATTTCGCCTTCGAAGACGGTTGCGGCGGGGCCGGCCATCAAGAGCGGCGAGGATTCGTCGGCGGCGCCGGCCCAGGTGATCGTCAGCAGGCCGCCGTGCGTCTGCACGCGCACGGGCGAATCCAGCAGGCCGCGCCGGATGCCTGCCGCGACCGCCGCGCACGCGCCCGTGCCGCACGCGAGCGTCTCGCCCGCGCCGCGTTCGTAGACGCGCAGCTTCACCGAGTTCCGATCGACGATCTGCATGAAGCCGGCGTTCACCTTGTTCGGAAAGCGCGCGTGCTGTTCGATCAGCGGCCCCACCGACAAAACCGGATAGGCCTCGACATCATCGACGACCTGCACCGCATGCGGATTGCCCATCGATACCGCCGAAATCCAGTGCTTCTCTCCATCGACGGCGAGCGGCCAGAGCGTATCGGCGCCTTCCGTGCGGCCTTCGAGCCCTTGGGTGTCGAACGGCACACGCGGCGGATCGAACACCGGACTGCTCATGTCCACCACGACGTCGCCGTTTTCCAGCATCGTCAGCGTGATGACGCCCTGCTGCACCTGCACGCGCACGCTCGCCGCGCCGGTGAGCCCGCGATCGCGCACGAACTTGACGAAACAGCGCGCGCCGTTGCCGCAATGCTCGACCTCACCGCCGTCGCAATTGAAGATGCGGTACTTGAAATCGACGCCATCGATGGTCGGCTTTTCAACCAGCAGCAACTGATCCGCGCCGACGCCGAAATGCCGGTTCGCGAGCGCGCGCACCTGCGTGGCGCTCAGGTTGAGCGGCTTCGTGTAGCCGTCGAGCACGACGAAGTCGTTGCCCGCGCCGTGCATCTTGGTGAATTTGAGTTTCATGGCCGCTATTGTATGTGACCGGAGCGCGCCGGACCGCTGGCCGGTCGGCCAACGTGGGCGATCAGGAGGCGCTGTGAGTCAATAAACCCCCGGCTCACCCGGCGGACGCGTCTTGAAGCGCTTGTGAACCCAATAATATTGCTCGGGAATGAGCGGAATCTGTTCTTCGAGGAGTTCGTTCATGCGGCGCGCGTCGGCCACGTCGTCGCCGGTCGGATAGTTTTCCCACGGCTTCAATATCTTCAGCCGATAGCCCTTGTAGTTCGGCAGCACCTCGCCGATGAACGGCACCACTTGCGCGTGCCCCGCTTTCGCCAGCCGCCCGACGGCCGTCAGCGTGCACGCCGGAATGCCGAAAAACGGCACGAACGCAGAGTTGCGCATGCCGTAATCCATGTCGGCGCCGAGCATCACCGGCTTGCGGTCGCGCAGCCAGCGCAGCACGATGCGCGCACTGTCGGCACGGCTCGCCATGTCGGCGCCGAAGCGGGCGCGCTGCGTCTTCGCTATTTCCTCGATCTGCGGGTTCGAGAACGGCTGATAGAGCGACCCGCATTGCCGGTGCAGCGAGTAATTCAAAAAGATCGACCCCGCCTCGATACCGACGAAATGCAGCCCAAGAAAGAGCGTCGGCGGCAGATTGGGATCCGAAAGATCGACGGCGCTATCGACTTCGATCAGCTTTTCCAGCTTCTTTGCCGAGCCGAACCATTGCACGCTGCGCTCCACATAGCTGCGGATCGCGTGCCGGAAGTGCTGTTGCGCGACTTCCTCGCGGCGCTCGGGTGCCCAGTCGGGAAAGCACAGGCGGAGGTTGGTGTGGACGACGCGCTTTCTGCTGCTCGGGACCTGGTAGAGCAGCCAGCCGAGGCCATCGCCGAAGCGCGCTGTGATGCCGTATGGGAGGACCGCGAGGAATTTCAGGAAGCCGACTGCAAGCGCAATGCCGATGCGGCCTAGCATGACACGCCCCGGCACTTGGACGGCCGATCGGAGCGAGACAAAAATGGGAGCGGGATGATTGGCGGCAAGCGTCAGGCTCTGTGACAAAGGTGAGAAAGCGCTATAATAAGACCTTCGCCGAGTTAATGGACAACTTGCGGGGCGAAGCCGGCCGGCGCCGAAAGGCGCTGGTCGTAAATGTAATCCGCTAAAGCGTCGCCGCTTCAGACTCCAATCTAAGTGGCTACGTGAGCAACCCAACGTACCTCTAATGGAGTCTGAAGCGTGTCAAACGATTATCTGTTTACCTCCGAATCTGTTTCCGAAGGCCACCCGGACAAGGTCGCCGATCAAATCTCCGACGCCATCCTCGACGCTATCCTGGCTCAGGACAAGTATTCGCGCGTCGCGGCTGAAACCCTTTGCAATACCGGACTGGTCGTCCTTGCGGGCGAAATCACAACCACGGCCAACGTCGACTACATCCAGGTCGCGCGTGAAACCATCAAGCGCATCGGCTACGACAACACCGACTACGGCATCGACTACCGCGGCTGCGCGGTGCTCGTCGCGTACGACAAGCAATCGCCGGACATCGCGCAGGGCGTGGACACCGCTCACGACGACAACCTCGACCAGGGCGCCGGCGATCAGGGCCTGATGTTCGGCTACGCCTGCGACGAAACGCCCGAACTGATGCCGCTGCCGATCCACCTGTCGCACCGTCTGGTCGAGCGTCAGGCGAACCTGCGCCGCGACGGCCGTCTGCCGTGGCTGCGTCCGGACGCGAAGTCGCAAGTCACCGTGCGTTACGTCGACGGCAAGGCGCATTCCATCGATACCGTCGTGCTCTCGACGCAACACGCGCCGGACATCGAACTGCCGCAACTGCGCGAAGCGGTGATCGAGGAGATCATCAAGCCGACGCTGCCCGCCGAGCTCATCAAGGGCGACATCAAGTTCCTCGTGAACCCGACCGGTCGTTTCGTGATCGGCGGTCCGCAAGGCGATTGCGGCCTGACGGGCCGCAAGATCATCGTCGACACGTACGGCGGCGCGGCGCCGCACGGCGGTGGCGCGTTCTCGGGCAAGGACCCGTCGAAGGTAGACCGTTCGGCAGCCTATGCCGGGCGTTATGTTGCGAAGAACGTCGTCGCGGCAGGGCTGGCTTCGCGCTGCTTGATCCAGGTTTCGTACGCGATCGGCGTGGCACGTCCGACTTCGGTGATGGTCAACACGTTCGGCACCGGCCGCGTGTCGGATGCGGAAATCACGAAGCTCGTGCTCGAACACTTCGATTTGCGTCCGAAGGGCATCATCCAGATGCTCGATCTGCTGCGTCCTATCTACGAGAAGACCGCGGCATATGGTCACTTCGGCCGCGAAGAGCCGGAATTCTCGTGGGAATTCGCCGATAAGGCGCTCGTGCTGGCCGAAGCAGCCGGCACGGAGCCGGTGGTCCAGGTCGCATAAGGCACTTTCCGCATCGCTCGAACGAAAAACCCGGCTCGCCGGGTTTTTTTTCGTTCGCGCACAGGCGTCGCCGACGCGGTGCAGTTCTTGCGCTTGCGTAAGTCGGCCATGCATCAAACCGGAAGGGAGCGCTCATGCCGCTGGAAAAACTGCTGTCGCCGATCAGCATCGGCAATCTCGAATTGCCGAATCGCGTCGTGATGGCACCGCTCACGCGCAACCGCGCGTCGCAGCCGGGCGACGTGCCTTCTGAAATGAACGCCCGCTATTACGCGCAGCGCGCGGGTGCGGGGCTGATCGTGTCGGAGGCCACGCACATTTCGCGTCAGGGGCAGGGCTATTGGGCCGCGCCCGGCATCTATTCCGATGCGCAGGAGGCCGGCTGGAAGAACGTCGCCGGCGCGGTGCATGCGAAGCAAGGCAGGATCGCGCTGCAGTTGTGGCACGTCGGGCGGGTGTCGCACCGGCTCGCGCAGGCGGACAGCGCGCAACCGGTCGCGCCATCGGCGATTCGCGCGGAAAACACGCAGGTGTTCGTGAAGAACGAGGACGGCACGCTCGGTTTCGTCGACGTCGACGAACCGCGTGCGCTGGAGACGAGCGAGCTGTCCGGCATCGTCCTGCAATACGTCGATGCCACGCAGCGGGCGAAGCGCGCCGGCTTCGACATGGTCGAAGTGCACGCGGCGAATGGTTATCTGTTGCAGCAATTCATGTCGACCCATACCAACCGCCGCACCGACGAATATGGCGGCAGCGTCGAGAATCGCGTGCGGTTGACGGTGGAGGTGCTGGAGGCGGTGGCGGGCGTGATCGGCGCGGATCGGGTGGGCATCCGCATCTCGCCGAACTTCGTCGGCTTTGATTTGAAGGACGCCGAGGCCGAGGCGTCGGCGATTTATCTGGTGAAGGAACTGAAGCGCATCGGCATCGCATACCTGCACATCGCGGAGCCGGACTGGGCGGGCGGCGAGCCGTTATCGGAGAATTTCCGTCAAACCCTGCGTGACGCCTACGACGGCGTAATCATCGCGTGCGGGGAATATACGGCGGAGGAAGCGGAGGCGCGCATCGAATGCGGCGAAGCGGACGCCGTGGCATTCGGTCGCGCGTTTTTGGCGAACCCGGATCTCGTCGAGCGGTTCCGGCGCGGTGCGCCGCTCAACGAACCCGACGAGGCAACGTTCTACGGCGGCGGCGAAGAAGGCTACACCGATTATCCGGCGCTCGATGACAACGAGTGAAGCCCGGGAACGCGGAACAGACACCTGAATTTCGCCAACGGCAGCGCGGCGATAAGGTTTGATCCGCGCGAACCAGCCCTGGAATTTCGCCGGCGACAAGGCTTTGCCGTGAAGCCAAAAACCAGTCCTACCGCGCGGCGAACGCGAACCAGCCAGTGCTGGTCGTCGAAAGCCGTCGCGGGCGACGGCTCGTCAGCGCTGCCGCCTTCGGCTTCGGAACCGGTGCGCGCAATTGCGCCGGACGGCGCAGCAGCGCCTTCAGCGACACGCGTCTTGAAGCCGCGCGCACGCGCAGCGTGAGGAAGAATCCGCGAAACCACGAACGAATGCCGTCGACCGGATGCACATGCTTCAACTGCTCCGCGATGGCCTGCGTGCGTGCTGAATGGTGGCGCAGCGCGCGAATGACGCCGCGCCGCGCCGGACGTGCCGCACGAGCGGCGACGCGGGTAAGACTCGAGGCAAATCGGTTGTTCATGGGCTCAGTATTCGTCGGTTGCACGACAGGAAGGTCACGCAGACTCGACGATAGTCGTCTCAAAAAAGTCGTTCAATTGTTGTGTTCGATCTTCGATTCGGGTGCGGCACCGAAGTTGCACCGAATTGAAGCGCGAAGCTTACAAGACAAGTGTGACCCGGGTAAGACCGCGTTTTCCCTGCAGTTTTATGAAGCGGACGCTTCAAACTCACCGCTGGGAAGTCCGAAATGTCCGGGCGAAAGCCTTGAATGCGTCTGCGGATTTACAATCGTGTTTTCGCCCTAATTTGCTGTGAGCGTGCCCCACGCGAGCATGCAGACGCGCTCTACACCCGTGAGTTGGAAATGCCCGATCAATCGTTGTTGAAATCGAAGAAGGAACAGGTTCGCGAGTTGCGCGAGACCGGCTATGTCGTCGTGCGCGGGCTCGTGCCACCGGCGCGTTGCGAGGCGCTGCGTGAAGTCGCGCGCCGGCAACTGGCCGAAGCCGCGCTGCCCGCCGAATTCGAAGCCGATCTGAAATATCCGGGCGCGCCGGATTCGAAGGACGCCCCGGGCGGGCATACGGTGCGGCGTCTGCTCGATGCTTACGTGCGCGATCCGCTGTTCGCCGAATGGGCGACGTCGCCGGAAGTGCGCGGCTGGATGGAGCTGTATTTCGGCGAGACGCCGTATCTGTCACGCGCGCATCACAACTGCCTGATGACCAAGCATCCGACGTACGGCAGCCTGACCGGCTGGCATCGCGATGCGCGCTACTGGGCGTTCGAGCGCGACGATCTCGTTTCGGCGTGGATCGCGCTCGGCAGCGAGACGGTAGAGAACGGCGCGCTCTGGTTCGTGCCGCAGTCGCACACGCTGCCGTTCACGTCCGAGCGCTTCGACGCAGCCAAGTTCTTCCGCTCCGACCTGCCGGAAAACGAGGCGCTGATCCGCACCGCCGTTTCGCCGGAATTGCAGGCGGGCGACGTCGTCTTCTTCCATTGCAACACGCTGCACTCGGCCGGCAAGAATCTCACGACCCAAGTGAAGTTCTCGCTCGTCTACACCTATCGTGGCGCGAGCAACGCGCCGTTGCCGGGCACGCGTTCGGCGGCGAAACCGGAAGTCGCGCTGGTCTAGCGCCGGGAAGGAATCGTCAGTCCGATCAGGCCGGCGAGCGTCGCGACGACGCCGCCGGCGATCAGCCAGATCGTCTTGTTGGTCGGCGAGCCGGTGAAAAAGCGCGAGACGTCATTGGAAAGCGAATGAAAGGACGTGCCGCCGAAGTAAAGCAGCACGACCCCGCCGACGAGCAGAGCCGCGGAAATCGCCTTGATCATGGATTCCTCTTGATTGGGATGGACGGCGCGCAGATTACTAGGCAGTCTGCGGCGCGTCCAGCACCGGCCGGGGCTCGACCTCCGGCTCCGGCTTCGTCAGCGGCTGGATCTGACGCAGCAGGTCGGCCTGGACGTTCGCGTGGTCGCCGGCGCGTGTCCACACGCCCACATTCAGTTTCACGCCGGTATCGGTGTAGTCGGTGACGGCGATCCACGGCTTGGCCGGCTCGTCGACGATGCGCGGATCGTTTTCCACCAGCTTTCGCAGTGAGCCGAGCGCATGTTCGACGCTCTGCGCATGCGGCACCTGGAACGTCAGCACCACGCGGCGGCGCTCGTTCGCGCTGTAGTTCGTCACCGGATTCGCCCAGATCGTGCTGTTCGGCACGAACATGATGATGCCGTCGTTCTTCGTGAGGCGCGTCGTGAAAAGGCCGATTTCATTCACCGTGCCCGCCGTCGCCCCGGCGCCTTCGATGTAATCGCCGACGCGAAACGGCCGCAGCAGCAACAACATCAATCCCGCTGCGATATTCTGCAGCGTGCCTTGCAGCGCGAGCCCGATGGCGAGGCCCGCCGCGCCGAGCACGGTCAGGATGCTCGCCGCCGCGATGCCGAATTTGCCGAGCGCGGCGACGATCGCGATGACGCGGATCGCCCAGAGCGCTAGGCTCGCGAGCACGGGCGTCAGCGTGGCGTCGGCGTTGGTGCGGCCGAGCGTGCGCCTGAGCGTGTTCGCCACGCGGTTCGACAGCCACCAGCCGATCGCGACGATCAGCAGCGCCATCGCGATATCGAAGCCGTATTTGAGGACCGCGGTCAGCAGCAGGTCGTAGGCCGGACGTAATTTCTGGATTGGGTCCATCGGAGATGCTCCTTGCTTGAAGAATTGCATTGGGCTTTCCTCGGACCAGATCGTTCCCGCTCGCGGCCGATGATTGGCCATCCGGCCAGTCTCGAATAACGGGACGATGGCGAGCGGACCTGCGCGGTATCGCGCGATTGGCTAACATGACAGGCTCGGCACAGCGAAACCGCTGCTCGCCTGTCCGGCGTCAACCACCGTCCACATCCACATCGATCGAGGAATTCCGTCATGGCTTATGAAGCAGCTTCCGAACGCTATTCGCAGATGGAATACCGCACCTGCGGCAAAAGCGGCCTGAAGTTGCCTGCGTTGTCGCTGGGGCTCTGGCACAACTTCGGCGACACCACGCCGATTTCCACGCAGCGCGACATCCTGCGCACCGCTTTCGACCTGGGCATCACGCACTTCGACCTCGCGAACAACTATGGCCCGCCCTACGGCAGCGCGGAAACCAACTTCGGGCGGCTGTTCAAGGACGATTTCCGGCCGTATCGCGATGAACTGCTGATTTCGTCGAAGGCGGGCTGGGACATGTGGCCGGGGCCGTATGGAACGGGCGGCGGCTCGCGCAAGTACGTGCTTGCGAGCCTCGACCAGAGCCTGAAGCGCATGGGCCTCGACTACGTCGATATCTTCTACTCGCACCGCTTCGACGCCGACACGCCGCTCGAGGAAACCGCCGGCGCGCTCGCGACCGCCGTCCATTCGGGCAAGGCGCTGTATGTCGGCATTTCGTCGTATTCGCCGGGCAAGACGCGCGAAATGGCGAAGCTGCTCGCCGAACACAAAGTGCCGCTCCTGATCCACCAGCCGTCGTACAACATGCTCAACCGCTGGATCGAGCAAGAACTGCTCGATACGCTCGATGAAATCGGCGCGGGCAGCATCGCGTTCACGCCGCTCGCGCAGGGGCTTCTGACGGGCAAATACCTGAACGGCATTCCGCAGGATGCGCGCGTCAACAAGCCCGGCGGCGGTTCGCTGAAGGAAGAGCATCTGAGCGCGGCCAACATCGAGCACGTGAAGAAGCTCAACGAACTCGCCGGGCGGCGCGGCCAGAGCCTCGCGCAAATGGCGCTCGCGTGGGCCTTGCGCGGCGGGCGGGTGACGTCGGTGCTGATCGGCGCGAGCCGCCCCGAGCAAGTGGCCGAAAACGTCGGCGCGCTGAAGAATCTCGAATTTTCGAGCGAGGAACTCGCCGAAATCGACAAGCACGCGCAGGACGGCGGCGTCAATCTGTGGGAAAAGCCGTCGACGGACCAGCGCGTCTGACGGTTTCCGGCGCGCGGCTGGCGGCCTGACGCCAGAAGGGACATTGCCCGGCGCGCGCGCTTTCGATTGCTATCATGCGGGCTCGGCGTGTTTTTCAGCGGGCCGGTCTGTCTTGCGGCGACGCTCGCCGCGACCGGACCCCAAGCGCCGCCGCGACGCATTCCCCTTGCGTGCGCCCGCCGCTCACGAAGCGACGGCGCCGACTTGCCGCGCCGGCCATTCGACAATTTGCCGCGCCGCAACGTCAAAATGAGTGTCGCGTTAAAATAGCGGATTGCGCCGGGCTGCGCAGACGACCGCACTCGCTTCGCGAGAGGCGCTGTATTTGCATCGAAGTTGCGCGGGCCAGCCCACTCGTCAGACCTTTTCGCGCAGCGCATCGTTCCTGTCTGCCCCGGCCGCGTGCCGCTGACGCCACCGTTTTCGCACTATCCAAGAAGCCATGAGCAACCTTAATCCTCAAACCGTCCTGAGCGTCCATCACTGGACCGATACGCTTTTCAGCTTCACCTGCACGCGCGATTCCGCGTTCCGCTTCGAAAACGGCCAGTTCACGATGGTCGGCCTCGAAGTCGACGGCAAGCCGCTCCTGCGCGCCTACAGCCTCGCGAGCGCCAACTACGAAGAGCATCTCGAATTCCTGAGCATCAAGGTTCAGGACGGCCCGCTCACGTCGCGCCTGCAGCATCTGAAGGTTGGCGATCCGGTGCTGATCGGCAAGAAGCCGACCGGCACGCTCGTCGCCGACAACCTGCTGCCCGGCAAGACGCTGTGGCTGCTCTCCACCGGCACGGGGCTCGCGCCGTTCATGTCGATCATCAAGGACCCGGACGTCTACAACCGTTTCGACAAGATCGTGCTGACGCACACCTGCCGTTTCGTCGATGAACTCGCGTACAAGGACTTCATCACCGGGCATTTGCCGGAACACGAGCATCTGGGCGAGCTGATCCAGGAAAAGCTCGTGTACTACCCGACCGTCACGCGCGAGGAATTCGCGAACCGCGGCCGCATCACCGACCTGATCGAGACGAAGAAGCTCTTCGCCGATCTCGATGTCGCGCCGTTCTCGAAGGAAAACGACCGCGTCATGCTCTGCGGCAGCCCGCACATGCTGCGCGATACGCGCCAGTTGCTCGACGAAATGGGCTTCGAGGAAGGCAGCAACAACCATCCGGGGCATTACGTCGTGGAGAAGGCCTTCGTGGGCTGATCGGATGGACCAAGTCGCGGCGATCGCGACGACGATCGCAGAATCGAAAAACCGGAGCCTCGTGCTCCGGTTTTTTTTCGCGTGCCGCTTTTGCTTCCGATTTCCGCAGTTACAAATCTCCCCTAGCGTGACTTCTTGCGTAAGGGTTTTTCTTACGCGCGAAAGTGTCGCAAACTTGTGAAATAACATGAGGTTCTGGCTTGGAAGCCTTGTAGGGACATGGTTTTATAATATTTTTGAGATATGATCCGCGAAAGTGGAGGGGGATCGCATCGGCAACCCGCCTGCCGTCCTTCCTGTTACAGAGTGTAAATTCGGTTACGTCGCGACGTCGGATTGCCGGATCGCGGCGCGACTCGACCGCGCTCCTTACGAGAAGAATGAGATGAAGACGTCGACCGCTGCCGTACCGGATCAGAGTCTGCCGCCGCGCGCGGGGCTTGGAGTCCTGCAGCCGCCGGCGAGCGCGCCTTCCAACGAATCCGCGGGGGAACGCTCAGCGCTGTCCGCGTTGATGGACGCCAAGCTCGCCGCCGATCGCGAGATTCAGCGTCTTTCCGCCCGCGTGCATCAGTTGTCGGCGCAACTCGCCGCCGCCGATGAGCACGCGCGCCGCTCGCTCGCCCAGGATCTGCATGACGACGCCGGTTCCGCGCTGACCGCCGCGCGCTTCGCGCTCGCGCGGATCGAGACCTGGCTTCCCGGCGACGCGCCCGCGCCATGCGCCGAAGCGCTCGACATCGCCAGACAGTCGCTCGATGCGGCGTGCGAGGCGAACCACCGGGCGGTCGCCGGCCTGCATGCGCCGAGCTTCGATGGCGGCGTGGGCCGCGCGCTCGCCGACTGGACGGCGCGCTTCGCGGCGAGTACGTCACTGCGCGTGGCCTTCGCATGTTCCGCCGACGAGCGTCTCGCGCAGCTTCCTGACGCCACCGCGCTCGCCGTGTTCCGCGTGGCACAGGAAGCGTTGAACAACGTCGCACGCCACGCGCGGGCGACCGAAGTAGCCTTGAGCATCGATGCCGACGCGCGTTTCCTGACGCTCGTCGTGACCGACGACGGCATCGGCATGACGGGCGCCGCGCGTGCGAAACGCGGGCGCTTCGGCTTGTCCGGCATGCGCGCGCGCTGCGACGCGCTCGGCGGCAGCTTGCGCGTCACCACGGCAAAGGCGGGCGGAACGGCCGTGCGCGCGCGTTTCCCGTTGACGACTTCGCCCGGCGCCGTGTCGGCTCTGCGGCCGGCGTTGCGTGCGCTCAACTCGTGAGGGCCTTGTCTTGACACTCAGGATCCTGCTCGCCGACGACCACGCGATCGTCCGCCGCGGTGTCTCGCAACTGCTGTTGGAGCGCGGCATTGCATCCGAGGTGCTGGAAGCCGAGACCGGCGCGCAGGCGCTCAGCCTTGCCGGCCAGTGCCCGCTGGACGTCGTGCTGCTCGACATTTCGCTGCCGGACGTCAACGGCGTCGATGTGCTGAAGCGCCTGAAACGGCAGACGCCGCGCCTGCCGGTCCTGATGTTCTCGATGTATCGCGAGGACCAGTTCGCCGTGCGCGCGCTGAAGGCGGGCGCGGCGGGCTATCTCTCGAAGTCCGCCGATCCCGCCGTGATGATCGGCGCGATCCAGCAGGTCGCGGCCGGCCGCAAGTACGTGAGTCCGGCGATGGCCGAGGCGCTGGCGGCGTACGTGTCGCTGGATTCGGAGCAATTGCCGCACGAAAAGCTCTCGGACCGGGAGTATCAGACGCTCTGCATGCTCGCGTCTGGCAAGCGCCTGACGGATATCGCCAACGCGCTGTCGCTGTCGGTGAAGACGGTGAGCGTGTACCGGTCCCGGCTGCTCGAAAAGATGAAACTCGCCAATAACGCCGAACTGACGTTTTACGTGATGAGCAACCGGCTCATCGACATGAATCCGGCCGTGGCCGGTTGAATCCTGCACCATTCGCGTGCATTAGTGCATCTGTCCTCGCGCGCGGCGCGTTGGGAGTCGTTTTAACGCATTGGCTGCGATTGGCGAAATGTCGTAACCGCAAAAGCCGCCAAATGCGCAAACGAGACTTATCTCAATAATTGGGTATCAGCAAGTTCAGTGATCTGGCTCCGATAAAATCGCGGGTTTCCCGAAACCGGCGCGCGCCGCGCGCTTGAAAGGAGACCCGCCCATGTCGCTGTTCCGCAAGAAAAACATCGAGCACATGCTCGCCGGTGCGCATCGCACCGGGCTCAAGAAAACGCTCGGCGCCGTCGATCTCACGTTTCTCGGCATCGGCGCGATCATCGGCACGGGCATTTTCGTGCTGACCGGAACCGGCGCCGTGCAGGCTGGCCCGGCGCTGATGGTGGCGTTCATCGTCGCGGCGATCGCGTGCTGCTTCGCGGCGCTCGCCTATGCCGAGTTTTCCTCGACCATTCCCGTCACCGGTTCGATCTACACCTATTCCTACGCGACGCTCGGTGAACTGGCCGCATGGATCATCGGCTGGGACCTGATGCTCGAATACGGGCTCGCGACGTCGGCGGTATCGGTTGGCTGGTCGGGATATCTCCAGTCGCTGCTGTCGGGCTTCGGCATTTCGCTGCCGATCGCATTGACCGCCGCGCCGGGCGCGCTGCCCGGCCACGCGACGTTCTTCAACCTGCCCGCGTTCCTCGTGATGATGGCGATCACGGCGTTGCTCTCGATCGGCGTGAAGGAATCGACGCGCGTGAACAATGTAATGGTCGCGATCAAGGTGATCGTCGTGCTGCTCGTGATCGGGGTCGGCGTGTTCCACGTCACGCCGGCGAACTGGCATCCGTTCATGCCGAACGGCTGGTCCGGCGTGTTCGGTGCGGCCGCCGTGATGTTCGTCGCGTTCATCGGCTTCGATTCGGTGTCGTCGGCGGCGGAGGAGGTGAAGAACCCGAAGCGCGATCTGCCGATCGGCATCATCTCGTCGCTCGCGGTGTGCGCCGTGCTGTATGTCGCGGTGGCGGCGGTCGTCACCGGCATCGTGCCTTCCGCGCAATTCGCTAACATCTCGCATCCGGTTTCGTACGCGCTGCAGGTGGCGGGGCAGAACTGGGTCGCGGGTTTCATCGATCTTGGTGCCGTGCTCGGCATGCTGACCGTGATCCTCGTGATGAGCTACGGCCAGACGCGCGTGATCTACGCGATGTCGCGCGACGGCCTCTTGCCCGCGCGGTTCTCGAAGCTGCATCCGCGCTTCGCGACGCCGTTCTTCACGACGTGGCTCGTCGGCATCTTCTTCGGGCTGATCGGCGCGCTGGTGCCGCTGAACGTGCTGGCCGAACTGATCAACATCGGCACGCTGGCGGCGTTCTGCATGGTGTCGATCGCGGTGCTGATCCTGCGCCGCACGCATCCCGGACTGCCCCGCGCATTCCGCTGCCCGGGCGTGCCGGTCGTGCCGGTGCTGGCGGTGGCTTCGTGTCTCTTTCTGATGATCAATCTTCAGGCGATGACATGGATCGCGTTCGTCGTATGGCTCGTGATCGGGCTGGTCATCTACTTCGGTTATGCGCGCGGGAACTCCAATCTGGGTCGCGGCATTCGCAACTGACGCCGGGGGTTTCTTGATACGCAAAGCGCCGCCTTCAAGGGCGGCGTTTTGCTTTCGACGGCACGCGTGTCCAACGAAATCAATACAGCGAAGCATCCGCGCATTGCTGCGAAGCAGCGTAACGGCCCGCATTTCCAGGCCGATAGCGACTGTTGCGGATTTGTGTTTTACTCGTCGCGATAACAACGAATACGCGAATTACCAGCCGGACGCTCACAGCGGCAGCAAGGCAGGTGCAGGACGCAGATCGTGAGTGTGCGCTATGGGTTGGCCGGCTGGTCCATCCCCAAGGAGACACTGTAATGACGCTCAGCATCAGTCTGACGGTCAACGGCAAACCCGTGACCGCCGACGTCGAACCTCACATCCTGCTCGTCCAGTTCCTGCGCGATGAACTGAGGCTTACCGGCACGCACGTCGGCTGCGACACCGCGCAGTGCGGCGCGTGCACGGTCCATCTCGATGGCCGCGCGATCAAGTCGTGCAACATCCTGGCCGCGCAGGCGGACGGCGCCGCAGTCACGACGATCGAAGGCATGACGAAGGACGGCGCGCTCCATCCGATGCAGGCGGCGTTCAAGGACTGCCACGGGCTGCAATGCGGCTTCTGCACGCCGGGGATGGTGATGAGCGCGAGCGCGCTCGCCGAGCAAAGCCCCGAGCTCACCGAAGAAGAAGTCCGTGAACAACTCGACGGCAATCTGTGCCGCTGTACTGGCTATCACAACATCGTGAAAGCGGTCCTGCAGGGCGCGCAGGCAATGAAGGCGGGCGGCTGACATACGCCGCCGCCGTGTCATTCCCTGAATTCATTTCTATGAATCGCGCCTAAAAGAGGAGACCGCGATGAATGCCCCTGAACAGCAGCACATGATCGGCGCCGCCGTGAAACGCAAGGAAGACTATCGCTTCCTGACGGGCGCGGGCCAGTACACCGACGACGTCGTTCTTCCGCAGCAAAGCCATGGCGTGTTCCTGCGCTCGCCGCACGCGCACGCGAAAATTCGCAGCATCGATATCGCCGCGGCGAAGCAGTCGCCCGGCGTCATCGCCATCTTCACGGGCGCCGATCTCGCGGCCGAGAACATCGGCGGATTGCCTTGCGGCTGGTTGATCCACAGCACCGACGGCAAGCCGATGAACGAGCCGCCGCATCCCGTCATCGCGCATGAGAAGGTGCGGCATGTCGGCGATCAGGTGGCGCTCGTGGTCGCCGAGTCGATCAAGGAAGCGAAGGACGCGCTCGAACTGATCGACGTCGACTACGATGTGCTGCCGGCCGTGGTCGATACGGCGAGCGCATCGGACCCCGGCAAGCCGCTCGTGCACGATGGCGTCGCCGACAACATCTGCTACAACTGGGGCCACGGCGACAAGGCCAAGACCGAGGCCGCGTTCGCGCAAGCCGCGCACGTCACGACGCTCGACATCGTGAACCAGCGCCTCATCCCGAACGCGATCGAGCCGCGCGCGGTGAACGCGAGCTATTCGAAGCACGACGAGAGCTACACGGTCTACGTGGCGAACCAGAATCCGCACGTCGAGCGCTTGTTGATGGCGGCGTTCGTGCTGTCCTTGCCGGAGTCGAAGCTGCGGATCATCGCGCCGGATGTCGGCGGCGGCTTCGGCTCGAAGATTTTCCTGTATGCGGAAGACGTGGCGCTCACCTGGGCATCGAAGAAGGTCGGGCGTCCCATCAAGTGGGCGGCGGAGCGCTCGGAAGCGTTCCTGACCGACGCCCACGGCCGCGATCATGTGACGAAAGCCGAACTCGCGCTGGACCGCGACGGCAAGTTCCTCGCGATGCGCGTCCACACGACCGCGAACATGGGCGCGTACTTGTCGACGTTCGCGTCGTCGGTGCCGACCATCCTCTACGCGACGCTTCTCGCCGGCCAGTACGCGACGCCCGCGATCTACGCCGAAGTGAAGGCGGTGTTCACGAACACGGTGCCCGTCGATGCCTATCGCGGCGCGGGTCGTCCTGAAGCGACCTTCGTCGTCGAGCGGCTGGTCGAAACGGCGGCGCGCGAGATGAACATCGATCCGGTGGAGATCCGCCGGCGCAATTTCATCCGCGAGTTTCCGTACGCGACGCCGGTCGGCCTGACCTACGACACCGGCGACTACGAAGCGTGTCTCTCCCGCGCGCTGGAAATCGCCGACGTGAAAGGCTTCCCCGCCCGTCGCGATGAAGCGAAGAAGCAGGGCAAGCTGCGCGGGCTCGGCTATTCCTGCTACATCGAAGCGTGCGGACTCGCGCCGTCGAACATCGCGGGTGCGCTCGGCGCGCGTGCGGGCCTCTTCGAAGCGGGCGAGGTGCGCGTGCATCCGACCGGCTCCGTCACCGTGTTCACCGGCTCGCACAGCCACGGCCAGGGGCACGAGACGACCTTCGCGCAAGTGGTCGCGGACCGGCTCGGCGTATCGATCGACAATGTCGAGATCATTCACGGCGACACCGGCCGCATTCCGTTCGGCATGGGCACGTATGGATCGCGCTCGATCGCGGTCGGCGGCTCGGCGCTGATGAAGGCGCTCGACAAGATCGAGGCCAAGGCCAAGAAGATCGCCGCGCACTTGCTGGAGGCGTCGGCGGAGGACATCGAGTTCAAGGACGGCATCTTCCGCGTCGCCGGCACGGACCGCACGAAGACCTTCGTCGACGTGTCGCTCGCCGCGTATGTGCCGCACAACTTCCCGCTGGAGACGCTCGAACCCGGCCTCAACGAAAACGCGTTCTACGATCCGACCAACTTCACGTATCCGTCGGGCGCGTATATCTGCGAAGTCGAAGTCGATCAGGACACGGGCGAGACGCGCATCCAGAAATTCACCGCCGTCGACGATTTCGGCAACGTGATCAATCCGATGATCGTCGAAGGCCAGGTGCATGGCGGACTTGGGCAAGGCATCGGACAGGCGATGCTCGAGCGCTGCGTCTACGACAACGACAGCGGCCAGTTGCTGTCCGGCTCGTTCATGGATTACGCGATGCCGCACGCAATCGACCTGCCGAATTTCACCGTCGAGACGGCGAAGGGCACGCCGTGCACGCACAATCCGCTCGGCGTGAAGGGTTGCGGCGAGGCCGGCGCGATCGGTTCGCCGCCGGCCGTCATCAACGCGATCATCGATGCGCTCGCGCCGCTCGGCGTGAAGGACTTGCAGATGCCCGCGACGCCGCATCGCGTGTGGTCGGCGATGCATGCCGCTGCTGCTTCTTCCAACGCCAAAGCCTGAGGAGTTCGACATGTACACATTCGACTACCAACGGCCGGGTCAGGCCGACGCAGCGGTCGCGGCGCTCACCGCGAATGGCGACGCGAAGTTTCTCGCGGGCGGACAAAGCCTGTTGCCGACGATGCGCCTGCGGCTCGCGCAGCCAGCGGCGCTCATCGACGTGACGCGCATCGCATCGATGAAGGAAATCAGGGTGAGCGGCGACACGGTGACGATCGGCGGCGCGGTGTGTCATGCGCTGGTCGCCGCCAACGCCGACGTGAAGAAGGCGCTGCCGGGTCTCGCCGATCTCGCCGGGCGCATCGGCGACCGGCAGGTTCGCGAGCGCGGCACGATCGGCGGGTCGCTCGCCAACGACGATCCCGCCGCGTGCTATCCGTCCGCAGTGCTCGCGCTGAACGCGACGGTGATCACCGACCGCCGCCGCATCGCCGCCGACGACTTCTTCGTCGGCATGTACGAGACCGCGCTCGAACCCGACGAACTGATCACCGCCGTCGAATTTCCGCTCGCCGAGCGCGCCGGCTACGAGAAGTTTCGCAATCCGGCGTCGCACTTCGCGCTGGTCGGCGTGTTCGTCGCGAAACGCGGAAGCGGCGCGGACGGCGTGCGCGTCGCGGTGACGGGCGCGGCTTCGTCTGTGTTTCGCGCGAAGGAACTGGAGGCGGCGTTGTCGAAGGACTTTTCGGTCGCGTCGGCGCGCAGCGTCACGGTCTCGCCCGACAACCTCAACGAGGACATGCACGCGAGCGCAATCTATCGCGCGCACCTGATCCCCGTGCTGGCCGGGCGCGCGATCGAGCGGGCCAACGCGTTCTAGCTGGCCCGCTCGCGGCGGGCGCTGCACGCCCGCTGCGTTCGTCATTGTCAGGAGCTTCATGGAGCCCGCGTCGATCGATGAAACGCTCGCCCGCCTGGGCGAGCAGCAGTATTTCGCCAGCCGCGAACTCGCGACTGCGCTCTTTCTCGCCCTCAAGATGCAGCGGCCGCTGTTTCTCGAAGGCGAACCGGGCGTCGGCAAGACCGAGCTGGCGAAGGCGGCGGCGGGCCTCATCGGCACGTCGATGCTGCGGCTGCAATGCTACGAAGGACTCGACACCGCGAGCGCGCTGTACGAGTGGGACTACCCGCGCCAGATCATGGCGTTGCGGCTGGCGGAGGCGTCGGGCGAACAGCCGTCGAACGATTCGCTGTACCGGAGCGAGTTTCTGCTGAAGCGCCCGCTGTTGCAGGCGCTGATGCCCGATCCGTTGAACCCGGGCGCGCGGCGCGTGCTGTTGATCGATGAAATCGATCGCGCCGACGAGCCGTTCGAAGCGTTCCTGCTTGAATTGCTGTCGGATTTCCAGGTGTCGATACCGGAGTACGGCACGGTGCGCGCGGAGCGGCCGCCGCTCGTCGTGATGACGTCGAACCGCACGCGGGAGGTTCACGACGCGTTGAAGCGCCGCTGCCTGTATCAATGGATCGGCTATCCCGAACGTGAAGTGGAACTCGCGATCGTCGCCGCGCGCGCGCCCGAAGCCGGCGCCGAGTTGCAGACGCGCGCCGTCGCGTTCGTGCACCGGTTGCGCACACTCGATTTGTTCAAGGCGCCGGGCGTCGCGGAGACGATCGACTGGTGCCGCGCGCTTGCCGCGCTCTCCGTGAGCGAACTCGACCCGCAGTCGGTGCAGGATACGCTCGGCGTGCTGCTGAAGTACCAGGACGACCTCGCGCGCGTCGACGGCGCTGCGATCACGCAGTGCCTCGCCGCACCGGCGTGAGCGGACAAGGTCATGGAACCGTTCGCCCGCAACGTCGTGCATTTCATCCGCCTGCTGCGCGGCGCGGGGATGGGGATGTCGCCGGCGCAGGCCGTCGATGCGCTCGACGCGCTGCGCTGGATCGACATCAGCCGCCGCGACGACGTGCATGCGACGCTCGCGTCGCTCGTCGTTCGCGCGCCCGATGAACGGGACATCTTCGATGCCGCGTTCGATCTCTTCTGGCGCGATCCTGACTGGGAAGGCAAGCTGCGCGCGATGCTCTTGCCGAAGGTGACGAGCGGCGTGCCGCCGCCGAAGCGCAACAACCGCCTCGCCGATGCATTGGCGGCGCGCGCCGCGGCTTCGACCAAGCCACCGCAAACGCACGACCGCGACCCCGAGCAATTGCACGCGCGCATGACGTTCAGCGCACAGGAGCGTCTGAGTCATCGCGACTTCGACACGCTCAGCGCCGACGAATGGCGCACGCTGCGCCATCAGATCCGCTCGCACCGGATGCCGCTCGCCACCGAGCCGACGCGGCGCCTGAAGGCGGCGTCGCACGGCACGCACGCCGACCTGCGGGCGAGCGCACGCAACGCCGTGCGTTCCGGAGGCGACTGGACCGTGTGGAAATATCGCGCGATCGTCGAGCGCCGTCCGCCGCTCGTGCTGCTGCTCGACATCTCCGGCTCGATGAGCACGTATTCGCGCGCCGTGCTCTACTTCTGCCATGCGCTGCTGCAATCGCGTGAACGCCTGCAGGTCTTCCTGTTCGGCACGCGGCTCACGAATGCGACGCGCGCGTTGCGCGAGCGTGATCCCGATGTCGCGATTGCGGGGCTGAGCGGCCAGGTCGTCGACTGGTCGGGCGGAACGCGGATCGGCGCCGCGCTCGCCGAATTCAACCGGCGCTGGGCGCGGCGCGTGCTGGCCGGCCGCGCGACCGTGCTGCTCGTGACCGACGGCCTCGATCACGAAGCGATCGACGTGCTCGATGCCGAGATGGCACGGCTTGCGCGCTTTGCGCATCGGCTCGTGTGGCTCAATCCGCTGTTGCGATACCCGGAATTCACGCCGCGCGCGCGAGGCGTGCGCGCGATCCTGCCGCACGTCGATGCGATGCTCGCGGCGCATAACCTCGACAGCCTCGCCGCTGTCGGGCGGGAACTGGCGTCGATGGGCGGACGCACGGCGCCCCGCAAAACAGGAGACACGCGATGGAACTGACCGATACTCAAACCTTGCCCGTGCCGCAGCAGCGCGCCTGGGAAGCACTGAACGACACTGCGATATTGCGCGTCTGCATTCCCGGCTGCGAGAGCATCGATGCCGATGGCGAGAACGCCTACGCGGTGGCGATGACGGCATCGGTCGGGCCGGTGAAGGCGCGTTTCAAGGGGCGCATGAACCTTACCGAGATCGACGCGCCCCATACGTACACGATCGTGTTCGAGGGCCAGGGCGGCGCGGCGGGTTTCAGCAAGGGCAGCGCGAAGGTGAATCTCGAACCCGGCGACGATGCCGAGTCGACGGTGCTCTCGTATAGTGCGAACGCGCAGGTCGGAGGGAAGTTGGCGCAGATCGGCTCGCGGCTCGTCGATGGCGCGGCGCGCAAGATCGCCGCGGAATTTTTCAAGCGCTTCAGCGCGCAGTTGCAGGGCGCGCCTGAGGCGGACGGTAACGAGGCATCGGCGGAAGGGGAACCTCTCGCCGATGCCGACGCGGATTCGGAAAGCAAGGAAAAGAAATCATGGACAGCGTGGATCTCGAAGTCCTGAGGAACAGCGCTCGATGGCTCGACGACGGGCATCGCGTGTTGCTCGTCACGGTGGTGAAGACGTGGGGATCGTCGCCGAGACCGGAAGGCGCGATGCTCGCCGTACGCGACGACGGCCATGTGGTCGGCTCGGTGTCGGGCGGGTGCATCGAAGACGATCTGATCGAGCGCGTGCGGCAACGCGGTATCGAGCAGGCGCGGCCCGAAGCCGTGAAGTACGGGATCACGGCGGAGGAGGCGCATCGGTTCGGGCTGCCTTGCGGCGGGACGATCCAGCTCGTGCTGGAGCCGTTGTCGCTGCAAAGCGGGATCGCCGGGCTTTGCGATGCGGTGGAGGCGGGGCGGCTCGTCGCGCGGTCGCTGGACATGGCGAGCGGCGAGGTGCGCATGGAGCCCGCCGAGGCGACCGATGGCGTTCTTTTCGACGATGTGACGCTGCTGACGATCCACGGGCCGCGGTATCGGATGCTCGTGATCGGGGCGGGGCAGTTGTCGCGGTATCTGTGCAATATCGCCGTCGGGCTGGATTATCAGGTGACGGTTTGCGATCCGCGCGAGGAATACACCGAGGAGTGGGACGTGCCCGGGACGACGGTCGTGCGGACCATGCCCGATGACACGGTCATGGAGATGAAGCTCGATGAACGGTGCGCGGTGATCGCGTTGACGCATGATCCGAAGCTGGATGACCTGGCGTTGATGGAGGCTTTGAAGACGCCTGCGTTTTATGTGGGGGCGTTGGGGTCGAGGCGGAATAACGCGGCAAGGCGGGAGCGGTTGAAGGAGTTCGATTTGTCGGAGGCTGAGTTGGCCCGGTTGCATGGGCCAGTGGGGATTTATATCGGGAGTCGGACGCCGCCGGAGATTGCTGTTTCCATTCTCGCCGAGGTGACGGCGGCGAAGAATGGGGTCTCGTTGCCGGAGTTGCTGAGGGTTGAAGGGGCTAAGGCGGCGAAAGAGGTTGAGGGTGGGGGTGGGGTGGTTTGTGGGGTTTGAGGGGGTTTGAGAGAAACCATGGGGTGCCCAGCGATCACGCCGACACGCCATATATAATAATCATTCTCATTTGGACGGCGATTGCGGAGGAGCCGCTGCGGCCGTCTGTACCCTAAAGAAGAACCCAAGGACCACCGAATGCGAGGCAATTTCCTGACCGACGGAGAATCCAGCCGGCCGGCGGCCTCATCGCCCGAGATCGAAGCCTCGCAACGCACGCTCGACGCCCATCCCAAACGCGGGATGAGCCAGCGTTCACTACGCGTCTGGTCGATCGCGCATCGGTGGACGAGCCTGATCTGCACCGCATTCATGCTGCTGCTTTGCCTGACCGGCCTCCCGCTCGTCTTCGGACACGAACTCGACATCCTTCTCGGCGATGCCATCGAAGCCCCGCAACTGTCCGCATCGCAGGCAAACGCGCGCGCGACGTACGACGACATCCTCGGTTCCGCGCTCAAACAAAATCCCGGCCACGTCCCGCAATACATGATCTGGGAGCCGGACGAGCCGCTCTTGCCGGTCATCGTCACCGCGCCGCGTGCCGACACGCCGCCCGACGACACGCAAAGCACCATCATCGACGCGCGCACCGCGCAGGCGCTCGGCGTTCCGCCCGGCAAGGGATCGCTGAAGTTCGTGCTGCTGAAGCTACACGTCGACATGTTCGCGGGCCTCGCGGGCAAGCTGTTTCTTGGCGCGATGGGCGTCATGTTCCTGGCGGCGGTCGTGTCGGGCGTCGTCGTGTATCTGCCGTTCTGGCGGAAGGTCGGGCTCGGGCGCGTGCGGCTGAAGAAGAAGCGTCGCATCGTGTGGCTCGACTGGCACAACGCGATCGGCATGCTGACGCTCGTCTGGGCGATCGTCGTCGGCGCGACCGGGTCGATCAACACGCTCGCCGACCTGCTGCTCGACGCGTGGCGCAGCGACCAGCTCGCGCAGATGCTCGCGCCGTACCAGGGCAAGCCGCCGGTGAAGGCGAGCGCATCGGTGGACGACGCGGTGAAGATCGCCCGCGACGTCGCGCCGGACATGATTCCGTCGTTCGTCGCGTTTCCCGGCACGCGCTTCAGCAGTCCGCATCACTACACGGTGTTCATGCGCGGCGACGGCTTTCTCACGACGCGCATGCTGCGCCCGGTGCTCGTCGATGCATCGACGGGTGCGCTTACGGATTCGCGTGAGTTGCCGTGGTACCTCAAGCTGCTGCTCGGCTCGCAGCCGCTGCATTTCGGCGATTTCGGCGGGATGCCGCTGAAGCTGTTCTGGGCGGCGTTCGATTTGCTGACGATCGTGGTGCTGGGAAGCGGGCTTTATCTGTGGCTCACGCGTCACAACAAACGCAAGCGCTAAAGCAGAAGGCCGTTTCGACGCAAGTCGAAACGGCCTTCTGCTTTGTGCAACTCACGACGATCAAACCCGCGGCAGGACGATCACATCATCCCGCAAACCACCGCCGCCACAATCGACGCCCCCACGAGCACCACGCCCACGGTCCTCCGCCTGTTCAACTCGGTCCAGAGCAGCACCCCCGTCAGCGACAGCAAAATAATGCTCCCGGCGAGCGTATCGATCAGCAGCACCCACCCGACGCTCAACCCCACGCCCTTGTGCAGATTGGTCATCGTCGCGAGGAAGCTGTTTTCCGACCGCTTCACCGACACATACCCGTTCCCCACCCAGTATTCCGCCGATACCCCGCCGCTCGGCGAAGCCAGCGCGACGGTCCAGAGTTCGGGCTGCATCGTCTTCTGATCGCCCCAGGCGACCGCGCGCGCCGGATCGCGCTTCGTGCGTCCGAGATTGCCGTCGATTTTCAGTTCATGCTTGAGCCACGCGCCAAGTTCCTTGGGCGACTTGAGACCCTGAGCAGGCACCGCAAGCTGCATCTGCGAAACCTGCGGTTCGCCGGTCGAGATCTTGAGCGGCCCGCCACGATGGTTGAGCAGGAACCCGGTCGTGCCGAACAAAAGCCCGAGCACGGCGCCCCACAAGCCGACCCAGCCATGCACCTTGCGCAGCCACTTGATGAACGTCGCCCGCCGCGAGCGGCCTTTGCGGACGGTCTGTTCGGCGTCGTCGATCAGACGATGCCTTGCGTGCTGCCTGTACTGCATCGACGATTCAATCGATGGCGCTTCTGGCTTGAGGGTTTCGGGCGCGTTCACGCGTCTCTCCGTTGTTCGGCAGTAAAAAAAGACCAAGCCGATCACCCGCGTTGACGCACGATCCACTTTGGCCACAAATGAGAATCGTTATCATTACATGGCCGCCAGGTTTACTCAACCCGTTGAAATAAAGCGTAAGAAATCAGACAGGCCAGAGCGGCCCTTCCTGCATGGCGCCGACTTGCTCGCGCAATTCGAGGATGCGGTCTTCCCAGTAACGCTGGCTGTTGAACCACGGAAACGCGGCGGGAAAAGCCGGATCGTCCCAGCGGCGCGCGAGCCATGCCGCGTAGTGGATCAGGCGCAGCGTGCGCAACGCCTCGACCAGATGCAGTTCGCGCGGATCGAAATCGCAAAAGTCTTCGTAACCGGCGAGCAGGTCGGTCAATGCGCGCGACGCCTCCGCGCGCTCGCCCGGCAGCAGCAGCCAGAGATCCTGGATTGCCGGGCCCATGCGGCTGTCGTCGAAATCGACGAAATGCGGGCCGGCATCGGTCCACAGCACGTTGCTCGGATGGCAGTCGCCGTGCAGGCGGATCTGCCCGATTTCGCCCGCGCGCTCGAAACACCGCTCGACGCCTTCCAGCGCCATCCGCACGACGCTCACATACGCGTCGCGCACATCGGCAGGCACGAAGCCGTGCGTGAGCAGGAACTCGCGTGGCTCGTAGCCGAAGCTCTGGATATCGAGCGTCGGCCGCTCGCGATACGGCTCGATCCCGCCGACCGCGTGAATTCGCCCGATGAAGCGCCCGAGCCATTCGAGCGTGTCGCGGCGGTCGATGTCCGGCGCGCGGCCGCCGCGGCGCTCGAAGATCGAGAACCGAAAGCCTTCGAAGTGATGCAGCGACGTGCCGTCGAGCACGCGCGCCGACACGACGGGAATCTC
Organism: Caballeronia choica; assembly: GCF_001544535.1. Lineage (GTDB taxonomy): Bacteria > Pseudomonadota > Gammaproteobacteria > Burkholderiales > Burkholderiaceae > Caballeronia > Caballeronia choica. Next base: position 32,645 of record NZ_FCON02000067.1, read on the forward strand.
GCGCCGCGCGAGTTCCGCGACGAATGCGTGCTCTTCGAGAATCGCCGCATCCGTCCATCGATGCGGCCGATAAAACTTCGCGACGACGGGTGGCCCGTCCTCCATGCCGACCTGGTAGACGCGGTTTTCGTAGCTGTTGAGCGGCAGCATTCGGCCGTCGGTGCGCTCGCCGATCGGCAGGAGGACGCTGTCGAGCGCATCGAGGACGCGCTCCGGCGTGAGACCGGCGAAAGGGGGCGCCGGATGCGCGTCGCCGGACGACGGCGCGCCGGGTGCTTCGGAATGGTCGTGGTTCATTCCGGCATTGTGCCGCGCATTGGGCGCGGCAGGCACGCATCGATGTGCGTGCGAGCGGGCGAAGGCGGCGGCGGACGCTTAATGAACGACCGAGTTCGCCGGCCGCACGACATCGCCGGTATCGATCAGGTCCTCGAGGAAGAACGGTTCGGTGTTGAGCAACTGCGACACGCCCGGCTCGCCCGCATACCACGCGACCATCGCCATGTCGCCAAGAATTCGCATCACGATGCCGCGCGCGCCATGAGGCACGGCGATATGAACGGAGCGGACAATCGAGCCGATTTGCATGATGATTTCCCCGTCAGAGTGCCGGCTGAAGACGCGCTCGCGCCGGTCGAATTATCTTTACCAAGCACAGGCTTTCCAAGGCTTGTGCACCAGACTGCTGGCCGCGTCTGCGTCGCGTGAAGCGTCGTTGCGAAAGAGCGCGAGCGGCTTTGTTCCAAACGTTGCGCTACTACTTTAGCGCATCGAGGCTCGCCGGGGCCAAGTGTCGCGTTCTCAGAATCCATCGAAACGCGTTTCGGTTACGTGCGCGCGACAACGCGCGGCACCATGAAAGGGCATCGAAAGCGGCGCGATCGCTTTGCGGCGGAGTGCTGGCAATCGGCGTAAGGTGATGGACTTCGACTTCCGGAGGCATTGTCGTGACTGCTTCGCCGGCGCCGCACCGGCCCTCGTCTTCCATCGCACGCCATCTTCCTTCACCCGATTCCACGCCTTATCTCGAACGCGGCTCGCGCGCGTACTGGCACGCATCGCTCGCGCTTCTCTTCGCCGGCTACGCGACCTTCTCACTGCTCTATTGCGTGCAGCCACTTTTGCCCGAATTCTCCGCGGCCTTCGGCGTCAGTCCCGCGCAAAGTGCGCTGGCGGTGTCCGTGTCGACGGCCTCGCTCGCGATCGCGGTCTTCGTCGCCGGCTTCGTCTCCGAGGGCTGGAGCCGGCATCGGCTGATGACGTTGTCGCTGACGGCGTCGTCGGTGCTGACGATCATCGCCGCGTTTCTGCCGGGCTGGCACGGGCTGCTGTTCGTGCGCGCGCTCGAAGGGCTCGCGCTCGGCGGCGTGCCGGCCGTCGCGATGGCGTATCTCGCCGAAGAAGTGGAACCCGAAGGACTCGGCCTCGCGATGGGACTCTACGTCGGCGGCACGGCGATCGGCGGGATGGCCGGGCGCGTGATCAGCGGCGTGCTCGCGGATTTCTTTTCGTGGCGCGTGGCGATCGGCGGCATCGGCGCGCTCGGGTTGCTTTCGACGCTCGCGTTCCGTGCGCTCCTGCCGCCCTCGCGACGCTTCGTGCCCCGGCGCGGCATGGGCTTTCACCATCATCGGCGGGCGCTCGCGACGCATCTCGCCAATCGCGACCTGCCGTTCCTGTTCGTGATCGGCTTCGTGCTGATGGGGAGCTTCGTCACGCTGTACAACTATGTCGGCTACCGTCTGCTCGGCGCGCCGTTCAGGTTGAGCCAGACGCAGATCGGCGCGATCTTCACGGTGTATCTGACGGGCGTCGTGGCATCGCCGTGGTCCGGGAAAATGGCCGACGTCTTCGGGCGCGGCCGCGTGCTGATCGCGAGTCTGCTGCTGATGATCGGCGGCGTACTGCTGACGCTGTCGATGTCGCTGCCGGTCATCATCGGCGGGATCGCTTGCGTGACGTTCGGGTTCTTCGCGGGTCACGCGGTGGCGAGCAGTTGGGTGGGACGGCTCGCCGCGCAGGCGAAGGGGCAGGCGGCGGCGCTCTATCTGCTCGCGTATTACATTGGATCGAGCGTGATCGGTTCTTATGGCGGCCACTTCTGGACGGCCTTCGGATGGGGCGGCGTCGCGGGACTCATCGGCGCGTTGCTGCTGTTCGGGCTGGCGGGCGCGATTTACTTGCATCGGCGCGAGGGTGAGCGCGGCCTGTCGGCGTAACGGCGTTCAAGACGCTTTCGAAAGGGAAACGAAAACGTTGGAATATCAGGGTTTTTGCGCGTCTGCTTAATTGAGCGGGCCTGAAATCCCCGCCGGGCAAGGCGCGCCATGCTCGCGCGGCCGCACTTCGACGCCGATATCCGGCGACACGCCGGAAAGCGCGGCCTATACTCGAATCGCCAGTGCAGCGCCGGGCGAACCGCCTGACGCAAAGCAAGACGATGGGAGACGAGCAATGACGACGTACTTCACAATCGGTGACTTCATCCTGATCATCCCGATGGCGCTCGCCGGCGCGCTGTTTCTGGGCGCGATTCCGTGCGCCTCGCATCTCAAGAACAATGTGCTCAGGGCATTCGGCGCGCTGCTTGGCGCGCTGGTGGCGTTCCTGCTGGTTGAAGGATTGCCGGCGCTGATATAACGCACTGTATCGGCTGGGCCCGACGCCCGCTCTGCCGCGGTGTTGGTGTCGCGCGGCTGCTTGCACCCGATGACGCGCGGCGCTTGTGCATGTGCGCCGATGCGTTCGGGGCAAGTACGCGCGCGTTGGTTCGCTTTGCTTTCCACCTTAGCTCTGTTCGCGCCCGACCGCGTAGGCTTGGCGTGAGTATGTCGGCCAGCCCCGAAGTCGCTTCAGCCGAGTCCCGCGTTTCTAATCCCGCGTTCTGCGTCCTAGCTCCGAACAGCGCCGCACGCCACCACAGTTCGCATCCCGAGTTCCTTGCTTCGGGTCTCCCGCACGCCACACTCCTGCATCCCGCGCCAAGTTCCGCGCTCCGTGTCCCGGGCATGCGCCGTGCGCATCCATCCGGCTCGCGCTTGCGTATGCACATCGATGACTTAACGAGGAATCCATGCCGCCACTCGCTGCTGCCGCCATCGCGTTCGTCGCGCTCGCCGTGGTATTCACGGCTATCTGGGCGTGGCAGCTTCGATCGCGCAACGCCGGCATGATCGATCCGGTGTGGGCGTTTTCGCTCGGAGGCGTCGCGGTGCTGTATGCGTCATTGGCCAACGGCGATCCGCACACGCGGCTGATCGTGGGAATCGGTGCATTGGTGTGGGGCACGCGGCTCGGTGCGCACCTATGGAAGCGCAACGCGGGGCATGCGGAGGACGCGCGCTATCGAAAATTGCGCGACAAGTGGGGCGCAGCCGCCAATCGAAACATGTTGCTGTTCTTCCTGCTGCAGGCCGTGATTTCGATGCTGCTCTCGCTCGCGTTCCTCGTCCCCGCGTACCGGCCGGGACCGCCCGCCGCCGGCTGGGTCGCGCTTGCGACGCTGATCTGGGCGGCATCGATCGCGGGTGAAGCGCTCGCCGATCGCCAGTTGCGCGACTTCAAGGCCGATCCGGCCAACGCGGGGAAAGTGTGTCGCGCCGGTTTGTGGCGCTACTCGCGGCATCCGAACTACTTCTTCGAATGCGTGCACTGGGTCGCGTATGTCCCGCTCGCCGTCGGGCCGGGCGGCGCGGGCGCGTTTGCGTGGGCGATGCTGTTGCCGCCGGTGCTGATGGCGTGGCTTCTGATGCGCGTCTCGGGCGTGCCGATGGTCGAGGCCGAATCGGCGAGAAAGCGCACCGGATATGCCGACTACATGCGCACGACGAGTGCGCTGATTCCGTGGCCGCCACGCAATTCAACGTGAATTAAAGATCACGAGCGACGCGGCTTTTGGACAACCGGCGCTATTGGCTGGTTGATCGATGGTGCGAGCGCGGACGCACACCCGACACGACCCAATCCATCACGAATCAACGACCATGAATGACGCGACTCTGGCCCGGCCGAAGCCTTCGGACGGCTGGCTGATCGACTGGTGCGAACGTGGGCGCATCCCTGACGCGCTCGTCCGCCTTGCCATGCGCCAACTCATGCGACGCCGTCTCGCCGACGAATCCGCTGGCGACGGCGAAGCGCGCTCGCTCCGCTTCAACCGGCTCGTCGACGAACTGCGCGCCAGTCCGATCGCGATCGAAACGCAGGCCGCCAACGCGCAGCACTATGAGTTGCCGCCAGCGTTTTTCCGCGCGCATCTCGGGCCGCACCTGAAATACTCGTGCTGTCTCTACCGCGACGGCAGCGAGACCCTCGCCGAAGCGGAACGCGCGATGTTCGAGGAATACGCGGCGCGCGCGCAACTCGCCGACGGCCAGCGCATCCTCGATCTCGGCTGCGGCTGGGGATCGCTTTCGCTGTGGCTGGCGGCGCGCTATCCGAATGCACGTGTCGTCGGGTTGTCGAATTCGCGTGGGCAGCGGGCGTTCATCGAGGCGCGAGCGGCGGAACGCGGGCTGTCGAACCTGAGCGTGGTGACGGGCAACGTCGTCGAGTTCGATTTCGATTTCAATCTGGACGGAATGCCGCCCGACGATGGTTTCGACCGCGTGCTGTCGGTCGAGATGTTCGAGCACATGAAGAACTACCGGCTGCTGATGAAGAAAATCGCCGGCTGGATGCGCAGCGACGCGAAGCTCTTCGTGCATGTCTTCGCGCATCGTACGCTCGCGTACCACTTCGACGTGAAGGACGGCAGCGACTGGATGTCGAAGTACTTCTTCACCGGCGGGACGATGCCATCGGAATCCCTGCTGCTGCATTTCCAGGACGATCTGGCAATCGAGCGCCAGTGGTGGCTGAACGGCACGCACTACGAGCGCACCGCGAACGACTGGCTCGCGGGCCTCGACGCGGCGCGTGACCGGCTGATGCCGCTTCTCGCCGACACCTACGGCGCCGCCGACGCACCGCGCTGGTTTCAGCGCTGGCGCATGTTCTACATGGCGGTCGCGGAGTTGTTCGGTTACGCGCAGGGCCGCGAGTGGGGCGTCGCGCACTACTTGTTTGCGCGACGCCAGGGCCCGATTACAGCAGATGCTCGCCAAGGAAGGTGAGCGTGCGGCCGTGCGCGAGCGCGGAAGCGTGCGCGTTGTACGACGCGCGATCGCCGCAATTGAAGCCGTGATCGGCGTTCGGATAGAGATGGACTTCAGCGTCGTTGCGGCCTGTGAACCGCTCGCGCACTTCGCCGACAGCGGACACCGGAATATGCGCGTCCAACTCGCCGTAGTGGAACTGCATCGGCACTTTGATTGCGTCGGCCTTGTCGAGTTGCGTCTGGATGCCGCCGCCGTAATACGCGACGCCCAGGTCGATCGTGCCTTGCGCTGCCGCCAGGTAGGCGAGGCGTCCGCCGAAGCAGTAGCCGATCGCCGCGACCTTGCCGGTCACTTCCGGCAGCGCGCGCAACGCCTTCGCGGCCGCGCCGATGTCGGCGACGGCTTTCTCGGCATCGGTCTTCTGCAGCAATTCCATCGCTTTCTGGCGGTCCGCGCCTTCGTAGCCGAGCTCGACGCGCGGCTGCGTGCGCCAGAAGACGTCCGGCGCCAGCGCGATATAGCCATCGGCCGCGTATTGATCGGCGACGCTGCGGATGTGCGAATTCACACCGAATATCTCCTGCAGGATGATGACGGCCGGGCCCTTGCCCGTCTTGGGCAGCGCGAGATAACCCTGGAAGCTGCCGCCGTCGGCGGGGATGTCGATCCATCGGGAAGTCACGGTCGTGGTCACGTCGATGCTCCTTGTAGTGCGTGAAAGAAGGGAGGAAAACGCCAGGAGAGGGAGTTTGCCACCATTCGATCGCCAATGCTGGCGCGGCTTCCAGCGGCTTCGGATAGCGTTCGGACGTAGCGGAAACGTAAGGAAAAGCGACCGGGCACGCCGCTTGACGGCGTTTCTGATTTAGAGCATTGCTTCTACAAATAAGCTTTTAAAAACAAACGAATAAAAAACCCATCGACGATTAACGGCGCGCAATGGCAAAACTTGAACCGGTTCACGCGCGGCGCTCGGCAACTGCTCCGAAACCCGCATGTACAGGGGCTTTGCGCGAATCTCCAGCACATTCCGAAGCGCTTCTCAACAAGACTTTGATCAGTAGTCACACCACTACCTTAAAAATCTCCCTTAAATTATTTTGACAACCCTACACTTGCGCGCAGTGCGGATGGCGGCTGTCAAAAACGGCCGTCCTGAAGGACTTGCCAAGTGCATGACGATGCATCCGGCGTGGTCGTCCACGGGACTGAGCGATCGTGATGAAAGACGGGGCACAGGGCGATTACGTTGTTTTTGGGACCGAAACTGGAGACTTACATGAACACCAAGCTTCAAAAATTGTTGCCGATCAGCGCTGCAGCCATGATGTTCGCGGCGTTGGCAACAACCGCAGCAGCCGACGAAACCGTCAAGATTGGTCACGTTGCACCGTTGACCGGCGGCATTGCTCACCTGGGCAAGGATAACGAAAACGGCGCGCGCCTCGCAGTCGAGGAAATCAACGCGAAGGGCCTGACGATCGGCGGCCAGAAGATCACGCTGCAACTGGACCCGCAAGACGACGCGGCCGACCCGCGTACCGCTACGCAAGTCGCACAGAAGCTCGTCGACGACAAGGTCGTCGCCGTCATCGGTCACTTGAACTCGGGCACGTCGATCCCGGCATCGAAGATCTACAGCGACGCGGGCATCGTCCAGATCTCGCCGTCGGCAACCAACCCGACCTACACGCAGCAAGGCTTCAAGACGACGTACCGCGTCGTCGCGACCGATGCGCAGCAAGGTCCGGCACTTGCCAACTACGCCGCGAAGCAACTGAAGATCAAGAGCGTCGCGATCGTCGACGACTCGACGGCTTACGGCCAGGGTCTCGCCAACGAATTCGAGAAGACCGCCAAGTCGCTCGGCCTGAAGGTGATCTCGCATGACGCGACGAACGACAAGGCCGTCGACTTCCGCGCGATTCTGACGAAGATCAAGGGCGAAAACCCGGATGCCGTGATGTTCGGCGGCATGGACGCAACCGGCGGCCCGTTCGCCAAGCAGGCAAAGCAACTCGGCCTGCGCGCCAAGGTGCTGGCCGGCGATGGCGTGTGTACCGAAAAGCTGGCCGACCTGGCCGGCGACGCGACCGACAACGTCGTGTGCTCGGAAGCCGGCATGGCGCTCGAGAAGATGGAAGGCGGCGCGGCGTTCTCGGCGAAGTATCAGAAGCGTTTCGGCCAGCCGATCCAGATCTACGCTCCGTTCACGTATGACGCGGTGTATATCGTCGTCGACGCGATGAAGCGCGCGAACTCAACCGATCCGGCGAAGATCCTGGCTGCAATGCCGAACACCGACTACAAGGGTGTGATCGGCCAGACGACCTTCGATTCGAAGGGCGACCTGAAGCACGGCGTGATCTCGCTGTATGACTACAAGCAGGGCAAGAAGACGTTGCTCGACGTGGTGAAGATGTAAATTCCGCAGACGGGGCGATTTCTTCGGGAATCGCCCTTAGTGGATCTGAAAGGCACGCTGCGGCGTGCCTTTTTGTTTGCGCTTCGTGCGGTCCTTATATCCTCAGCCGCCTCAAAATCCTCGGCGCGACGAGCGCGATCAGCGCGCAACACGCCGCGACCACGGAGAGACCGATCGGCAGCGTGCTCACCTGCGCCACGCCGCCGATCAACACCGGCCCGAGCAGCAGCCCGAAATAGGCGAGACCCGCCACCTGCGCGAGCCCTTCGGCTGCGGTCACGCCCTTGACGTGCGTCGCCGCGGCGAACAGCACCGGCATCATGTTCGCGAGGCCGAGTCCCATCAGCGTGAGGCCGGTCATCGTGACGAACGCGTTCGGCAGCACCAGCGCCATGACCATCCCGACGAAGGCCAGCGCCGCGCTGCCGAACACGAGTTGCGGCGCGCCGAAGCGGGCCCGCACGAAGTCGCCGGCGAAACGGCCCGCAGCCATGCCGCCGGTGAACGCCGCGTAGGCCGCGCTCGACAGCGCGGGCGTGGCGAGCACGACGTCGCGCATGTAGACGGTCGCCCAGTCGTACATGGCGCCCTCGGCGATCAGCGCGATCAACGCGACGCCGCCCAGCGCCCACAGCGCGGTCGAGCGCCACCGGTTCGACGAAGATGCCTTCGCATGCGCCTCGTGATGCGGCACGTGCGGTAGCACGGCGGGCATCGAGACCAGCAGCACGGCTGCGCTCGCCGCCGACGCC